>NC_015564.1:3384863-4061836 GCF_000214175.1 Hoyosella subflava DQS3-9A1 | reverse complement strand
GCACGGCACCGAGAAGCAGAAGCAGGAGCTGGTTGTCCCCACCTTGCGGGGCGACACCGTGTGGTGTCAGCTGTTCTCCGAGCCCGGTGCAGGCTCCGACCTGGCATCGCTCAGCACAAAAGCGCTCAAGGTCGAGGGAGGCTGGAAAGTCACCGGCCAGAAGATCTGGACGACTGTCGCGCAATTCGCGGAATGGGCGATGCTGATCGCCCGGACCGACCCATCGAAACCCAAACATCAGGGCATCACGTACTTCGTGCTCGACATGTCCACACCGGGCGTGACGGTGCGGCCACTGCGGGAAATGACCGGTTCAGCGCTGTTCAACGAAGTGTTCCTCGATGAGGTGTTTATTCCGGACGAGCATGTTGTCGGTGCGGTCAACGACGGCTGGCATGTTGCCCGTACGACTCTCGCCGGTGAGCGCGTCGCGCTGAGCCAGAAGATGGAGGCATACGCCACCGATAAGGATCTCCTGGCTTTCGCGAAGGGCCGCGGCTTGAGTTCGCACGCACGCTTTCAGATCGGCGAGTTGATCGCCGAGAGTCAGGCTGTCGACCTGATTGGCTCTCGCGTCGTGCTCAAACAGTTAGCGGGGGCTGATGTCAGCACCACCTCGTCGGTGGGCAAACTCTTGGGGATGGCGTTGGGCCAGGCGATTTCGGAGTTTGTGGTCGCCGAACTGGGCGCCGCTGGGGCAGTGTCGATTCCCGGACAGCCCAGTGACAAGGCGATGGAGCAACTCATAGCGGGCCGCGCGACGACCATCTACGGCGGCACTACCGAGGTGCAACTCAATGTAATCGGGGAGCGGATGCTGGGTCTGCCGCGCGACGCTGAGCCCGGAAGCGGACGGTGACAGCCAACCTCACCGAGGTCCACACCATTGAACGCGGGAAGGGTGATGACCTCGTCCTGCTGCTTCACGGGTTCTCCGACAACGCGGACACCTGGAACAAGGTCATGCCGCAGTTCGCGGCGCAGGCCCGAGTGGTCGCGCTCGACTTCCCGGGTTTCGGTAGATCTCGCTTCTGGCCGTCGCCGCTTTTCGATACCTACGAGGAGATTGTCACCTCGGTCATCGAGCGGCGCGGCGGCCCCGGAAGAGTGAGCCTTGTCGGCAATTCGATGGGTGCCGTGGTGTCCCTCCTCGTGGCGTCGCGGCGCCCGGACCTCGTTGATCGTGTGGTCCTCGCTGATATGCCGGGTATTTCCGGAATTCCGGCTTTGTGGCGGCACGCACTCTCGCGGCGCAGTGAGCTGATTGTGGGACAGGTGGTGCGGGCTGTCCCGACACCGGCGTCCAGGCACGCACTTGCCGTGCTTTACAGCCTCGCCGCGACGAGGATGCGGGTGCTGTCCCGCCTCGACCGGAACGCCTACGCCGAGCCGTACGTCGATGACGCCGCGATTCTCGCCCTGCTCACGCGTGGACGCGACGTGATTCGCGAACTCTCCGATATCCCGGTCGCGGACCTCGTTCGTGACTTGCAGGTTCCGAATTTGCTGGTGTGGGGCAGAAATGATCTGCTCACACCCTCACGGTCCGTCCGCTCACTGCAGCAAGGAGAGCATTCGCGAGTCGAAGTCATAGACCGCTGCGGGCACTGTCCGCAGCAAGATCGGCCGACGAAGTTCGTGTCGATCGTCCAGCCGTTTCTTGCTGGTTCCTGAGGGGGAGAGATGACGGGGATTCGTGCTTTGACCGATTTCGCGCGCAGTGTGAGGGTCATCCACGGAGCAGGCCTGGTGCCAGTTCGGCGCCTCGATAACGGTGTGCGCACACTGCGTGCGACGCACACCTACGGCCCCTTCGTGGGGGCCATGCACAATGCCCTGCTGCGGGGACCCGACCGTATCGCGCTCATCGACGAAGATGGCCCCTTGACATACGCAGGGCTGGACCGGCATTCGAACGCACTTGCGCGCGCCTGGGCATCGTGTGGTCTCGGCTCGGAGAGTACCGTCGCCGCGCTGTGCCGCGACCATCGCGGACTCGTCGTCAGCATGCTCGCGGCAGGCAAGATCGGCGCGAGGCTAGTCCTGTTGAACACCGGGTTCGCCGGCCCACAGCTTGCCGGAGTTGTCTCGCGTGAGGGAGTGAACGCTGTCGTATACGACGCCGAATTCCAGACAGTACTAGCAGCCCTCCCGGACTCTGTGTCGCGCTACCTTGCCTGGGAAAATGATGGTGACCCAGTTGATTCCGCGATACCGCGCCTCAAAGACCTGATCGCGGAACATCCGTGCGGGAGGGTGACAGCGCCCCAGTCACCGGGTGGATTCGTGCTCCTGACGAGCGGCACAACAGGAACACCAAAAGGCGCGCCCCGCAACCACACGTCGGTGCTCGCGAGTGCTCAATTCCTCGACCGGATCCCGCTGCAAGAGGGCGGTACAACGTACATGGCCGCGCCGATCTTCCACGGCACCGGGCTCTCCCAGTTCGTGCTGTCGCTCGCGCTCGGTTGCACGGTAATCATGGACCGCAGGTTCGATGCCGCCCGCGCGGTGGCTCAGGTCGCCCGGTACAGGGCGGACACTCTGATCCTGGTACCGGCGATGCTTCAGCGAATCGTGGATCTTGGGCCCACCGTGCTGGCGAAGCACGACACGGCGTCATTGCGAATCATCTTCGCCGCAGGTTCTGCGCTGTCACCGGATTTGTGCCGCCGAACCGCACAGGCATTCGGGGATGTGCTTTACAACTTGTACGGGTCGACAGAAGTCGCGGTCGCGACGGTGGCCACTCCAGCCGAACTGCGGTACGCGCCGGGCACGGCCGGACGACCGCCGGTGGCGTGCCGTGTCGCGCTCTACGACACTGACGACCAGCCGATTACGAAACCCAACGTGACCGGGCGAATCTTCGTGAAGAGCGGACTCAGTTTCACGGGTTACACCGATGGTCGGCACAAGGAAGTCATCGACGGCATGTTGTCGAGCGGCGATGTGGGTCATTTCGACAACAACGGGCTTTTGTTCGTCGATGGCCGCGAAGACGACATGATCGTGTGAAGGGCAACCTCGCACGATACAAGGCGCCGCGTGAAGTGATCTACATCGACGAACTCCCGCGAAATGCGACGGGTAAGGTGTTTCGCCGCGAACTCGAGGCGTGGAAACGTTAACTCGCGCTGCTGCGCCGCTACTCTCGGAGCGAAGGTCAGGAACGACGAGCGAGGACTGATGGCGGATTCTCAGTGGTTGCGCACATTTCACCAGGCGACCGCAGCGAAAACTGAACTCGTGTGCTTTCCGCCCGCGGGCGGCGCGGCGAGCGTTTACCACGCGCTTTCCGCGGAGTTGATGCCGTCGGTGCGGGTGCTCGCGTTGCAACTGCCAGGTCGGCAGGACCGCCTCGGGGATCCGATGATTGACGACATCACACAACTCGCTACCGCCGCCGCAACCGCGATCGGCAGCCGCAACGGGACGCCGGTCGCGCTGTTCGGGCACAGCATGGGCGCCACAGTCGCATTCGAAACGGCACGAGCGCTGGAAGGTGCCGGAGCAGAGCTGGGGCATTTGCTTGTCTCGGGCCGCATTGCCCCGCATCAGACGCTTGACACTGCTATTCACGAGGGCAGCGACGAGGCATTGATCAGCGAGCTAGAGCGGCTCGCCAACGATCCAGCCTCGGTGCAAATTCTCCGGGAGATGCCGGAAATCGCAGAGATGGTCCTGCCTGCGGTGCGCAATGATTACAAGGCGGTCGAGACGTACCGCTTTGAGGGGGACACGCCGTGTCTGTCTTGTCCGGTCACCGTCCTTGTCAGTTCAGACGATCCCACTGTGACACTTGATGAGGTGAAGGAATGGGAGCGCTACACCACCGGCGAGTTTTCGGTCGAGGTGTTTCCGGGTGGCCACTTCTACCTCGACGAACACACGGGTGCTGTCGCGAAGGTTGTCAGTTCACGGATCTGCTGACAGCCCTACACGGCTCCGGGGAAGCCGTGCTGGCGCCACGCTTCGTAGACAACGATCGCGGCTGCGTTCGACAAGTTCAATGATCTGCGGCCAGGAATCATAGGGATCCGGAGCTGACCGGTTACGTGCGAGTCGTTGCGCACGGCATCCGGGAGCCCGGTCGGCTCGGGCCCGAAGAGCAGCACGTCTCCCGGCTGGTACGCAACAGCGGAGTGCGGTTGTGACGCGTGCGCGGTGAAGGCGAATACCCGCTGCGGCTTCAGTGCGGCCCAAGCGGAGTCCAGGTCCTCGTGCACCGTCACGGAAGCAAGGTCGTGATAGTCGAGCCCAGCGCGGCGGAGCTTGGGTTCAGACAGATCAAAACCCAATGGCCCGACAAGGTGGAGTTGACACCCCGTGCCCGCAGCGAGCCGTATCGCGTTACCCGTGTTCGGAGGGATGCACGGGCGGTAGAACATTAGGCGAAACACAGACGGAAGCCTAGATCCTCAGCGTCACTGCACTCGAACCAGCTCAGGTGCAAGCAGATCCATGAGCAGGCCGTTGCGCCATACGCCGTCTTCACCGCGGGAATACTGCCGCATCACACCGATGGGGCGGAAGCCGACCTTGATGTAGGACCGGATGGCCTGCTCGTTTGTCGCCTCGGGATCGATGATGATCCGATGGAAGCGGTGGGTGTCGACGAGGTGCGCACAAAGTACCTGGATTGACTCACGGCCGTAGTGATTTCCGTGCTCCTCCGGATCGATGAAGACATCGATCCCCGCGTGGCGATAGTCGGGGTCATCTTCGGCGTACCACTGGATAAATCCCACAATGTGGTCACCGACCGTAATCGTATACGGAAACCCATCGACGTCGTTCGGCCAGGAGGGGCTGGGCATGCGCCACCACCGGCGGATCGATGGGATGCTATGCAGCTCGCGCAGCCTGCTGTGATGAGCTGGCTCAGTCGGCACGAGCTTGACACGCGGACCGTGGAGGGTCGGCCTTTCTCCCTGCGATGCATCAGGCATCCTTCGAGTGTGCCTGGTGCCTGGCGCACGCGGGTGCTGAAACCTGGAACAATAGCGTCCGTGACGGCAACGATTCTTGATGGAAAGGCAACCCGCGACGAGATCTTCGCTGATCTAAAGAAGCGGGTTGATGCACTTAAGGAAAGCGGGATTCAGCCCGGGCTCGGAACGGTCCTGGTCGGCGACGATCCCGGATCGGCTGCATACGTGCGGGGAAAGCACGCTGACTGCGCTCGCGTGGGCGTCGCCTCCATCAGGCGCGACTTACCCGCCGACATCAGTCAGGACGAGCTGAATGCCGTCATCGACGATCTGAATGCCGACCCAGCATGCACCGGTTACATCGTCCAACTACCACTGCCGAAACACCTGGACGAGAATGCTGCGCTCGAACGTGTCGATCCAGAGAAGGACGCCGACGGGCTGCATCCGATCAACCTCGGCCGCCTCGTCCTCGGGAAAGAAGCTCCACTGCCCTGCACGCCCCGGGGCATTGTGCACCTGCTGCGCCGCTATGAGGTCGCCATCGCGGGCGCTCACGCCGTGGTCGTCGGTCGCGGTGTCACCGTCGGGCGTCCAATCGGTCTGCTCCTGACACGGCGCTCGGAAAACGCCACAGTGACGCTGTGCCACACGGGTACCCGCGACCTTGCTGCTGAAGTGCGGCGTGCGGATATCGTCATCGCTGCTGCAGGTGTGCCGGGGATCATCACCGAAGACATGGTCAAACCCGGAGCCGCGGTCCTTGATGTGGGTGTCAGCCGCGTGGATGACAAACTCGCCGGTGACGTCGCGCCAGAGGTGTGGAATGTCGCCGGTTTCGTGTCACCTAATCCCGGCGGTGTCGGACCTTTGACACGAGCTTTCCTCGTCACCAACGTCGTCGAGCGAGCCGAGCAAGCAGCGGCAGAGCTTGCTTCTACAGGCGCACACTCCGGGTAATCGATGGTGCAGCGCGCGTTCTCCCGTGATCGTATGCGGACGGTGATGGCTCATATTCCCTTGGCGATCATTGCCGCGTTCCTGCTGCTTGCGCTGATCCTGGTCGTCAGCGACCGGTGGCGCCGGGGCGCGTTCGTTGTTGGGATCGCGACGCTGCTCGCCGCCTGGTTCCGTCTGATCCTCCCCGAGGTGCAAGCGGGATTGCTGGTGGTCCGCAGCCGCCCATTCGACGTCGGCGCGCTCACGCTTATGGGCGGAACGATCGTGTGGCTTACCCTGTCGATCGATCCGCTCGGCACCGGTTAAGGCGCGTCAGGCAGGTCTGCTTCCGTTGCGGCGGCCGGGGGAGCGTCCTTCGTGGAACTGCGGCGTCTCATTCCCGGTATGCGGGGTGCCGTGGGGATACGTTCGACAAGATCGGACAGGGGTCCAACAGCGGTCGCGAGTTTGGCGGCTGAACGGTCGATTCCAGCAATGGGCTCCTGTAGCGACTGGATTGTCGGGCCGACCTCGCCCAGCGTCACCGAGACTTCCATAAAGCGGTCGATAAGGCCGCCGTCCTGGACGACCTGGTCGAGCACACCGCCCGGTTCCAGGAGCCGGTCTAGTGCCCCACCCTCATCGAGTAACCGGTCGATGTAACCGTCCTTCGCAAGTAGGCGGTCCAGTGGTCCCTCTTTCTTGATGAGGCGATCAACTGGCCCATCAGGCTCCATCATCCGATCCAGGAATCCGCCGCGCTCGAGGAGCCGGTCGAGCGCACCACCCTTGGCGAGCAGTCTGTCGAGGGGCCCATCGGTGTCGAGCGCCTTGTCAACCGTGCCGCCAGGGGCCAGTGCCTTGCCCAGAGGCCGGTCCTCGGAGACCGCGGACGCCAGCGTTTTTCCGGCGACGAACAGCCCAGAGAAGCCCCCGAACCGTCCTTTGCGCCACTTCTTCCTCCGGCGCGCGCCATCAGGATTGCTCACAGGCCCCTCATTGGACGACATGCTCGGATGTTAGCAATCGCGAGACGCCGCGGCAGAACGACCGCCGAAGTCGTGCTAACCGATGGTTTTCCGCGCGAGGTCCATGGTGTCGCTCAGCAGCACGGAGATGCCATCGAAGTCCGTGAGGAACCCATCATGACCCTTGTCAGTGTCCAAGACCCGTAACTCGTGGCAACCGGGCAGGTGCGCCGCCAGCTCCTCCTGCAGCCGCAGTGGGTACAACCGATCTGAGGTAATGCCTCCGACGATGGTCGGCGTGGGGCAGGCGGCAAGTGCCTTCTGGATGCCTCCCCGACCGCGACCAACGTCATGGCTGCTGAGTGAGTCGCTGAGGATCACGTAGCTGCCCGCATCGAATCGGCGCACCAGCTTGCCGGCCTGATGATCGAGGTAGCTCTGAATTGAGAACGTGCCACCGTTGAAGGGTTCTACCCCATCCTGTGGGGAGTTACCGAACCGCTCGTCGAGTTCTTCTTCACCCCGGTATGACAGGTGCGCGATGCGCCGCGCGACGCCCAGGCCATGCTCAGGCTCGCGTCCGGTCCCGTAATAGTCGCCGCCCTGCCAGTGCGGATCGGTCTTGATCGCGAGAATCTGGGCTGACTGTGTACCGATCTGGTCTGCGGTTGCACGCGCTCCGACGGCAAGAACCAGGGCCGTAGCGACGCGATCGGGATAGCTCACTTCCCACTCGAGTGCACGCGCGCCGCCCATCGATCCGCCGAGAACGGAAGCGAACCGCTCGATCCCCAGCAGATTTGCGAGCTGCAGTTCCGCGTTGACCTGGTCACGGATCGTGACCGCCGGGAACCGTGAGCCCCACGGTTTCCCGTCTGGTGCCAGGGAACCGGGACCAGTGCTGCCGCGGCACCCTCCCACTGAGTTGGCGGACAGCACGCACCACTCATTTGTATCGACGGCAGCGCCCGGGCCGATGAGGCCATCCCACCATCCAGGACTGAGGTGCTCGTCGTCTGCGGGGCCGGTGACGTGTGAGTCTCCCGTCAGCGCATGCAGCGCGAGGATGACGTTGTCGCCCTTCGGGGAGACCTCGCCCCACCGCTGCAGCGCGAGGGTGACTTCAGGCAGCAGTGCGCCATTTTCCATGCGCAGCGAGCCGATGTCGACGTAACCGAGGGTGCCATCCGGCTCAGGCCACAGCGCAGGATCGGGTGCGCGCCACCGAGAGGGGGCGCGCACTGTCCGTTGAGTGTGCGGCCGGGGACGGTGAACAGGACTTACTGTCAAGACGCCGCCGCTTCGAATCCGCGTGCCAGGTCAGTCACGATGTCGTCAATCCCTTCGATTCCCACGGCCAGGCGGACCAGGCCCGGCGTGACGCCCGCAGCCAGCTGCTCCTCTGGGGTCAGCTGAGAGTGTGTCGTCGACGCGGGGTGGATGACAAGGGATCGCACATCACCGATATTAGCGACGTGACTGTGCAGCTCTAAAGCGTTGACGAACTTCTTGCCCGCATCAATGCCCCCAGCCAGCTCGAACGACAACACCGCACCAGCACCGCGGGGGGCGAGTTTCTGAGCACGGGCGTGCCATGGCGAGCTAGGCAGCCCCGCATAGTAGACCGCCGTGACGTCGTCGCGGGACGCCAGATACTCGGCCACAGCCTGTGTGTTCTGCACATGTCGTTCAATGCGCAGGCTAAGGGTTTCTATTCCTTGGCCGATGAGGAAAGCATTGAAAGGCGAGATTGCCGCGCCGATATCGCGAAGTAGAGTCAGCCGTGCTTTCAGTGCGTACGCAGGTGGCCCGAGTTCGCTGTAGACAACTCCGTGGTAGCTCGGGTCCGGGGTGGTGAAGCCGGGAAAGCGGCCTGATGTCCAGTCGAAGGTGCCGCCGTCGACGATGACACCCGCGACAGAAGTGCCGTGGCCGCCGAGGTACTTGGTCGCCGAGTGCACGACGATGTCAGCACCATGCGTGAACGGCTGGATGAGGTACGGAGTGGCGACCGTGTTGTCGACGATCAGAGGTACCCCATGCTCATGTGCGACAGCGGCCACACCAGGTATGTCGAGGATCTGGCCACCCGGGTTAGAGATGGTTTCAGCGAAGAACGCTTTGGTGTTGTCCTTGACTGCGGCACGCCAGTGGTCAAGGTTGTCCTGATCTTCAATGAAGCTGACTTCGATGCCAAGCTTCGGCAAGGTGTAGTGGAACAGGTTGTAGGTGCCGCCGTAGAGACGCGGACTGGTCACGATGTGGTCGCCGGCCTCAGCGATATTGAGGATCGCGTACGTTTCGGCGGCCTGACCGGACGCGACGAGCAGTGCTGCGACGCCGCCCTCGAGCGCAGCGACCCGCTGTTCGATGACATCTTGCGTCGGGTTGATGATGCGGGTGTAGATGTTGCCTGGCTCGGCAAGACTGAAGAGCGCGGCAGCGTGGTCAGTGTCGCGGAAGCTATACGAGGTGGTCTGGTAAATCGGCAGCGCGCGTGCGCCGGTGGTGGGATCAGGAACCTGTCCGGCGTGGACCTGCTTTGTCTCGAAGGTCCACGTGGTCTGGGAAATGTCGCTCATGAGGGTTTTTCTCCTGGGTTTTCGCGCGACGGAGCGGGGCTACGCAGCCGCCTGCTCTGAAGTCAAGGGTTTGTCGTCGCGCGTCACAACGGGCAGGGCGATTGGAAGGCCGAAGTGGCCTAGCGACATCGACTCATGGTGGACCTCCGTAGGGCTTTCTTCCCGGTTACCGGGTCCGCGCCCAGCGGACCCGCGCTTGCTATCCGTCCTGCGGACAACCCGGTCATCACCCGGGGCACCCCACCGCGGTTGGAGGGTTGCCGGCCAGCAAGCCGGGGCTACACGCTGGCGCTCATGACCTGACGTAGATAGTAGCGTTTCTCTGTCGCCATTGCCTACCACGACTTGTGGACTGGGCGTCACTGCCTCGCCCGTATTGATGTGCTGCCGCTAGGCTGAAAGGGACACGAGGACACCGCGCGCTATGCAGTACGCTTGTCATATTTAGTTGGGCGGCACGCAGACCGCCCTCGCGATATAGGTTTGAACCCGATGAACCGTGATGCCGGAATTCGCACCGGATGCACCCACAAGGTGCAGCGGAGCGACTGAACCCGGGAACACTGCCTAGGAGGACGCGAAGCACCCATGTCCAAGATCAAGGTTGAGGGCACCGTCGTGGAACTGGATGGCGACGAAATGACCCGTATCATCTGGCAGTTCATCAAAGACAAATTGATCCATCCGTACCTGGATGTGAACCTTGAATATTACGACCTGGGCATGGAAAACCGCGACGCCACCGATGATCAGGTAACGGTCGACGCCGCGAACGCCATTAAGAAACACGGTGCAGGTGTCAAATGCGCCACCATCACCCCAGATGAAGCTCGCGTTGAAGAGTTTGGCCTGAAAAAGATGTGGCGTTCGCCGAACGGCACCATCCGCAACATCCTTGGGGGCACGATTTTCCGTGCCCCCATCATTATTTCCAACATTCCCCGCCTCGTGCCGGGCTGGACGAAACCGGTTGTTGTCGGCCGCCACGCATTTGGTGACCAGTACCGCGCCACCGATTTCAAGGTGCATCAGGCTGGCACCGTGACTCTCACCTTTACGCCAGAGGATGGCAGCGAGCCGATCCAGCATGAAGTAGTGAAGATGCCCGAGGACGGCGGCGTCATCTTAGGTATGTACAACTTCAAGAAGTCGATCCAGGACTTCGCCCGAGCTTCGCTTGCGTACGGCTTGCAGCAGAACTATCCCGTGTACCTGTCGACCAAGAACACTATCCTCAAGGCGTACGACGGGATGTTCAAGGACGAGTTCCAGCGCGTGTACGAAGAGGAGTTCAAGTCAGAGTTCGATGCCGCCGGACTTACGTACGAACACCGGCTGATCGACGACATGGTGGCGTCTGCCCTGAAGTGGGAGGGGGGCTATGTCTGGGCGTGTAAGAACTACGACGGTGACGTTCAGTCCGATACGGTCGCTCAAGGCTACGGTTCGCTCGGGCTGATGACCTCGGTGCTGATGACGCCCGATGGCAAAACTGTCGAAGCAGAGGCCGCCCACGGGACGGTGACACGTCACTTCAGGATGCATCAGCAAGGAAAGCCCACCTCGACCAACCCCATCGCGTCAATCTTCGCGTGGACGCGTGGCCTCGAGCATCGCGGCAAACTCGACAACACCCCAGCCGTGGTGGAATTCGCGCACCAACTCGAGGATGTCGTCATCAAGACCGTGGAAAGCGGCCAGATGACGAAGGATCTTGCGGTGCTAGTCGGGGGAGACCAGGGCTACCTGAGCACGGAGGAGTTCCTCGGCGCGCTCGACGACAACTTGCAAGCCGCCGTCAAAGACATCTGAACTAGCCGCTAGTCGCCGTTTCGTCGGAAGCGTCCAATACTGGCGGTAATTCACGTCACAACACGCACCGCAGCGGTATGCCCTGCGGTGCGAGTGCTGTTCGCACTAGAGGTGCCGGCCCCCGGCGTCTGGCCCGTCCGCCTCACAACCGCTCAGGAATGCACGTGACTTCAGTGGCGAATTCGTCCGCTCCAGCCAACGGTCCTCTACGGACACGACGGCAATCGCTGTGGCGAAAACCCGCCGTGGTCGCGATGATGCTCGGCTCCTTCGGCATCGGAACCACCGAATTCGTTGCTATGGGCCTGCTGCCGGAGATAGCGAACGGAATCGGCGTCACGGAACCCTCCGCAGGGCACACGATCAGCGCATACGCGTTCGGAGTTGTGGTCGGTGCGCCACTGATTGCGATCGGTGCAGCCAGAGTTGCGCGGCGGCTACTCCTGATCACGCTGATGGTGGCGTTCACGGTAGGCAATGTCGCCACGATGCTCGCACCCACCTATGAGGCACTGCTGGCTGCGAGATTCCTGGCAGGGCTGCCGCACGGCGCCTACTTCGGTGTAGCGGCGCTCGTCGCAGCGGAACTCGCGGGGCCAGGTATGCGTGCACGCGCAGTGGCTCAAGTGATGCTCGGGCTGAGTCTGGCCAACGTCGCGGGCGTTCCGGTAGCGACTGCTTTGGGACAGCATTTCGGCTGGCGCAGCGCCTTCGCCCTCGTCGCGGCAATTGGTGTGCTCACTGTCTTCGCTCTGCAGCGACTCGTTCCCGATGTGCCGCTCCCGCAAGGATCGAGCCCTCTCAAAGAATTGGCTGGATTCCGCAATATTCAGATCTGGCTGACGTTGCTCACCGGAATCGTCGGATTCGGCGGCATGTTCGCGATCTACACCTACATCAGTTCGACGGTCCAGGAAGAAGCGGGGATTCCCCGCGCGCTCGTGCCCCTGGTGCTGATGCTCTACGGTGCCGGGATGGTCATCGGCAACCTCTTCGGCGGAATGATCGCCGACCGTAGCCTCAAAGCTGGTCTCTTCGGTCTTTTCGTGGGTCTCTCCGTTTTGCTCGCACTGTTCACCGTGACGGCTGGGATCCCACTGCTCGCGGTGCTCAACCTGGTGCTCATCGCGATCTTCGGGACCGCACTGGTTCCGGGCCTGCAGACACGACTGATGGACGTCGCGAAGGATGCTCAGACGCTCGCGGCGACCGCCAATCACTCGGCACTCAATATCGCGAATGGCGTGGGAGCGATGCTCGGCGGTCTGGTCATTGGCGCAGGCTATGGATACAGGGCACCGGCTGCAGTCGGTGCCGTGCTCGCCGCGCTCGGTGTGGTGGTATTCGCCGTTGCTGTGCTGATCGAACGCAGGGGTGTTCAGCGCTACCGAGCGCAGCGACTTTCGGATCATTCTTTGCTCCGCTAGCGTGCCAAGGCGTGTCAATTGCATCGAGCCTCACCGTCTCTACTGTCAACGTCAACGGCGTCCGGGCAGCGGCCAAGAAAGGCATGCTCGCGTGGCTGCACAGCAGTGAGGCTGATGTGGTGTGTCTGCAGGAGACACGTGCAGATGACGAGCAACTCGCGAAAGCGCTCGCCCCCGTCCTCGACGAGGGGTGGCACCTGAGTGCCGCTTGCTCCGCAGTTAAGGGCCGTAACGGAGTGGCAGTGCTCACGCGTACCGCGCCAGCCGCGGTGCGCGTCGGTTTCGGTGATGATGAGTTTGCCGAGGCTGGCCGGTACATCGAGGTCGACATCGCGTACAGCGGCGGGCCGCTCACTGTGGCGAGCCTCTATCTGCCGTCTGGCGACGTAGGTACTCCACGTCAGGACGAGAAAGACCGGTTCCTGAAGTCATTCGGTGACTACCTGGGCAGCATCGCTAACCGGCCGCAGATAATCTGCGGCGATTTCAACATTGCGCACGCCGAGGCGGACATCAAGAACTGGCGCGGAAACCTCAAGTCTTCGGGTTTTCTGCCGCATGAGCGGGAATGGCTCAGCGGACTCATCGGCGATGGTCAAGCCTGGGCTGACGTCATTCGTGTCCTTAACCCCGGCGTAGAAGGCCCATACACCTGGTGGTCCTACCGGGGAAAGGCGTTCGACAACGATGCGGGATGGCGGATCGACTATCACATCACCTCCCGCGTGCTTGCCGGTCGCGCATCCGGTGCCCGCGTTGAGCGGGCACCGACGTATGATGCGCGGTGGTCCGACCATGCGCCCGTGACGGTGCGATACGCCTGATCGCTACTAGTTCAGAAAGAACACTCATCATGTCGTCAGCGTCTCCCCAGCCCTCCTCGACCGGTAGGTCACGCGTCCTTTCGGGTATCCAGCCCACCGCGGACTCGTTCCATCTCGGCAATTACCTCGGTGCGCTGAAGAACTGGGTGGAGATGCAGGACGACTACGACGCCTTCTACTTCATCCCTGACATGCACGCCATCACCGTCCAGCACGACCCTGTCGCGCTTCGGGCGCGAACGAGGAACGCTGCGGCTCAGCTGCTCGCAGTGGGGATTGACGCGCACCGATCGACAATTTTCGCGCAGAGCCAAGTGCCCGAGCACGCTCAGCTCGCATGGGTGCTGATGTGCCTGACTGGTTTCGGCGAGGCAAGCCGAATGACCCAGTTCAAAGACAAGTCAGCAAAACAGGGTGCTGAGCATGCGAGTGTCGGCCTCTTCACGTATCCGATGCTTATGGCGGCCGACATCCTGCTCTACAAGGCTGAGTATGTGCCGGTGGGTGAGGATCAGCGCCAGCATCTAGAGCTCACCCGAGATCTTGCGCAGCGCTTCAACACTCGCTTTGGTGAGGCCTTTGTGGTGCCAAAGCCGTTCATCACGAAGGAATCAGCGAAAATCTACGACCTTCAGGACCCGCGGGCGAAAATGAGTAAGTCAGGCCCGAGCCCGGCTGGTCTCATCAATCTTCTTGACGAACCTAAGGTGTCGGCGAAAAAGATTCGTTCTGCAGTAACCGACGCGGAGCGTGAAATTCGTTACGCCCCTGACGAAAAGCCAGGTGTGTCGAATCTTCTCGTCATCAACTCTGTGCTTTCCGGGCGTTCAGTCGCCGAACTCGAACAGTATTTCGCCGGAAAGGGATACGGTGACCTCAAGGTCGACACCGCCGAGGTGCTCACCGAGTTCGTGGTACCGCTCAGAAAGCGGGTCGACGAGTACCTCGACGATCCCGCTGAACTGGACCGGGCGCTCGATATCGGTGCGCAGCGTGCACGATCGGTAGCGTCAGACACCCTGGCAGCCGTGTACGACAAGATCGGATTCCTCCCACCGAAGGGGTGACCGCATTGGCGGACAAGCCGAGTTTCCTCGATAAGCAACGCGCGAAATACCCGTGGTTTGACCATTTGATGCGGGCGGTAACGCGGTTTACCGGGCAGCACGGTGACTATTACGCCGCGGGGATCACGTATTTCAGCGTTTTTGCGCTCGCGCCGTTGTTGCTAGTCGGCTTCGCGGTCGCTGGTTTCGTGCTCGCCCGGAACCAGGAGTTGCTTTCGGAGATTCAGGTCGCGATCGAGGAGGAACTCCCGGGCGGTTTTGGTCAGCAGATCGGGGACCTACTTGAGAGCGCGGTCGAGCAACGCGGCACCGCACTTAGCTTCGGGCTGATTCTCGCGCTCTACGCGGGCCTGGGCTGGATCTCCAATCTCCGTAAGGCGCTGACGATGCAGTGGGGTGCGCAGCCGCCGAAGCTCAACTTCATCAAAACCAAGATTTACGACCTTGGTGTGATGGCGGGGTTGTTCCTCGCGATTGGAGTTTCTCTCGGTCTCACGGCCCTGAGCGGGCCGCAATTGATGGGTGTCATTCTCGACCCGCTTGGGCTTGACGACGCACCTGGGGTCGGGGTTGCGGCGAGGCTGGTGTCATTCGTCCTCGCCGTCGTGGCGACATGGCTCGTTTTCACGTGGGTTATCGCCAAGCTGCCGCGGTATCCTGTGGCGACACGCAGCGCGGTCAGGGCGGCGCTAGGAATGGCGATCTTCTTCGAGATCTTCAAGCAAGTCGGCCAGGCTTATCTGACGAGTGTGATGGACAACCCCGCTGGTGCGGTTTTCGGCCCGATCATCGGTATTCTCGTCTTCATCTTTATCACCGCGCGTGCATTGCTCTTCTTCACCGCCTGGGCTGCGACGTCGGCAGACAGCATGGAAATGGCTCCGGTTGAGCCTCCCGATCCTGCGATCATCAACACCCCGGTCGTGGTCAGGGAAGGGAACGCGGTGGCCGCTGGCATTGCGGCATTCGGTATCGGCGCAGTGACCGTGCTGGGCTTGTCCTCGGTGCTTCGTAAGGACCGGCAGCCGTAGATCGCTATTACACGGTGCGGCGTCCGACGCGGAAGGCGCCGTAGAGCAGTGCGGCGACAACGAGCGCGCCCAGTGAACCCACCACCACGCGCTGCCCCATCGAGGGGCTCTCGGCAGGTGGATCGCTGACAGGAACTGAGGACGGCGGCAGCGCCTGCGCTAAGGACTCATCGGCGGGCTCGGCTTCGTCGATACTGGTGCGCGCGTCGAGGGTGCCCACGGTGCTCTCCTCGCCGATGCCGAACCCGTAGTCGAATAGGTCTGCCACCTGCTGCCAGACTGGCTTTGGTTCGTTTTCCGCCATCATGACGGACACAATTAGCCGACGGCCGTCACGCTCAGCCGCACCCACGTAGGTTTGCCGGGCAGAGTTCGTGAAGCCGTTCTTCCCGCCGATTGAGTCTGGGTACATCCAGTTCACGACGTTGTCGTTCCCCATCGCGAAGCCGGGCCGATCGAAGTCGCCCGGCGTTGCGGGGTCCGCGGGATATCCCGGGAAGTCGATATGCGGGGTTTGCAGGTACTCCACGAAGACTGGATTCTCCATCGCTGCGCGGAAAATCACCGCGAGATCGTACGCCGAGGACGACATGCCGGGCCCGTCGAGACCGGACGGTGTTGCAGCGCGCGTGTCGAGCGCGCCCAGCTCAGCCGCGTACTCATTCATCTTGCGCACCGTTTCATCGACGCCGCCAAGCTGCTGCGCGATGGCGTTTGCTGCGTCGTTTCCGGACGCCATCACCAGCGCCTTCATCAGGATCTCGTTCGTGTACTCACCGCCAGGGCCGATCCCAGCTCGGCTGCCCTCGATGTTTGCGTCCTCGGTCGTTCCGATGATTGTCCGGCCGAGGTCGATTTCGTCAAATGCAACGAGAGCGAGAAGCGTTTTGATGGTGCTCGCGGGACGGTGACGCCCGTGCGGGTCCTTCGCTGCGAGGACGTCGCCTGTGTCAAGATCAGCCACGAGCCAGCTCGCCGCTGAGATCTCCTCCGGGGGCTCGGGGGCGCCGGGAGCAAGGACGAGTTCGCAGTCCGCGAGTAGCGGCCCGCCAACGGGGGAGTCTGGTATCGGCAGTGGCGTGGGCGCTGTCTGGCCTGGTTGGGGTTCCTCGGATGAGTCGACCGGCGGCGGCGGCGTAACCCGGACTGGACAATCTGACGTGTCAGGGGTTGTGAGAGGCGCGGGTGAAGTCGTGGGTTCGGGCCTTGGTGGCTCGATCTGCTGCGCGACCGCGGGGGACATGCCGAGTCCGGCAGCGGCAACGGCGGCGACTGCCCCAAAGGCGGCGAATCGGATTTTCCCTGGCATGCTCATCGAGTTGGCAGCGTATGCGAACAATTTGAATGTACCAACCTGAACCGCCGAAGTATGCGCCGGAAGATGATCACCGCAGTTCCCAGGGGTAGAGGCGAGCGGCAGTCCGCTCGGGTCATTTATCGGCTGCACTTGCGCTGCCACCCCCACGTCGGTCTAGTGTGTATTAACTTATTGACTCGGCAGGTGTCGAGCCTCATCCAGATCAAGGGAGCGCATGCTCCGAGGAGGCCGTATGACTCACTCAAGTGGGGTACTGGAGCAGTTGGCGCACGAACTTGGGGGTGGTGTACCCGCTGCGGCAGCTCAACTCGATCACGCATCACAGGAGAAGCTCGTGCGCCTGATCCGAGACGCACAGCATCGGCAGGGAGCCGCGCTGAAACAGGCTGCTGATGACGGGTTCGATTCGCTGCCGGCGCTGCTGCGCCGCCCGGTCAAAAAGATCCTGGGACGGTAGGCGCCTGACATGAACGAACAACTGATGGTGCGTGCTGAGCTGGACAAACTCGCCAACACGTTGGGCGTCCCTGCCCAGGAAGTCGCCTTCTTGGGTGACACCTCTCCCGTCGACCTCCGCGAACTGCGCGAACGAGTGACTGCCTCGCTCTTCAACTCGGGTGCAGACGCACTCCGTGCGCTGGCGAAAGCGAGCAAGCTATTGCCGGCTGGAACCGTAGCGTCGATCGCGCAGCGATCCTTCGGGCCAATGCTGTGTGCGCGTGCGGCGGGCTTTATGGATGTCACCAGGGCCATCGACGTAGCGCAGAAGCTTCCAGTTCCGTTCCTCGCAGAACTGTGCATCCACCTCGATCCGGCACGCGCGGAAGCCGTGGTGCGCGGCATTCCTGACCAGATTGCGTGCGAAGTCGCCAGCAAGCTACTTGCGATGCGTGAGTTCATCACCCTCGGCAGATTCGTCGGCTACGTGCGGGAAACGGTAATCACCGCGGTGATTAGGAGCGCGGACCCCGTAGCGCTACTGCACGTCGCTTTCTATGTTGAGGCACAGGAACGGTTCGATTCGATCGCCGATGCATTGTCCGATGATGAGATCGCGGCAATTATCCGTGCGGCTGCGGGGCGAGCGGATGTGGTCGACAGTGATCTCTGGGTGCAGGCGTTGAGTCTTCTTGACTCGGTCAGCGCTGATCGTCAGCGCAGACTCGCCGATATTGCGGTCGCGCAGCCTGCTGACGTGCTGGATTCGATGATCACAACAGTGCACGCGGCCAACATGTACGATGCGTTGCTGCCTCTCGTCACCACGATGAGTGACGAGAGCAAGGTGCGACTGGCTGCGATTCCTGCGTTGCACGACAGCGACCGGCTGCACGCCATAGTGCAGGCCACTGCGACGCACGAAATGTGGACCGAACTGCTGCCGCTCGTCGAGGCCGTGCCTGAATCTGCGAAACGCGAAGTCGCGCTCGCTGCGAGCCGTCTGCCTAAGGCAGCGATGGTCCGCGCGATCGTGGCTGCTCGCGAGAGCAATCAGTGGCCCGTGCTTCTTACGCTCGCGGAATACATGCCCGAACCCGAACGAGCGCAGCTCATCGCGCTTCTTGCTGACATTGACCTCGATGTCGTCGAGTCGTTCGTGGATGCCGCGCTCACCACTGACGTGGTTGAGCGTGCGCTCGTGCTGCTCAACCAGGTGGGCGAGCCGGAACTCGCGCCGGTGGTTGCGCGAATCGGCACCATAGAGCCCGACAGCAGGTCAGTGTTTGTTGCGCGCGCTCGGGAGCTAGGAGTTCTCGATCGGCTGGGCGTTATCGGCGATGCTTTGCGAGGCTGACACAGCGAATCTAGGGACAATAAACATAAGGGATTTGCGCACCGGTAATTGTGCTCGTCGGTCAGACAGTGACAAACTCGAACAGCCCCCTGGCCTGCGAATCGACCGCTATCGGCTCGAACCCGGGCTGGGCGGACGGTCAGTGGAAACGCCACCAGGCCTAGATGCTCGAGCAGAGGACGAATGTCGATCAGCGACTCAACGGGGCTTGTCCCACGGAAGCGGCCACGCGATCGCAAGAAAACAATCTTGAGCACTGCCACGAGATTGTTCATCGCCCGCGGATACCACCAAGTGTCCATGGCCGACATCGCCGACGCGGTAGGTGTGACGCCGACGGCACTGTACAGGCACTACCGCAATAAAGAGGAACTTCTCGAGCAGACCCTCCTGACCGCAGCACGCGGTGTAAGCGACACGCTAGTCGCATGCGACCCGGCACCGGAGGTAATGCTGAGGACGCTTGCGAAAGTCGCGTTGAGCGCGCGTGGCGTGCACCCCTTGCTGCGCCGAGAAGTGCGCCATCTGCATCCTGCGCACCAGCGCGCCATCGCTGAAGCAGTCGTGTCGAGTGTCCGCGCCCTCAGCCGGACGGTACGCGCGATGCGCCCTGAGCTTGCGGCCAGCCAAGCGCGATTCCTCGCATGGTGCATCGCGTGGGTGATGGGCAGCATCTCGTACCACCGCGCCGACATCCCAGATGCGGAATGTGAACAACTGCTCGCCCAAATCGCGCGCGACGTCGTCAACGCCCTGCCGGTCACTGTGCCCTACCCGTTGCTCATCGCCGAAGGCGATGCCGAGCGACTCGCCGAAGCTGACGCTAGCGGGGTGCGCAGCGAGGAACTCATCGCAGCGGCAACACGACTGTTCGCGGAGCAAGGTTATGCGGGGACCACGATCGAAGACGTCGCCGCACGGGCCGGAATGGTGGGCCCGAGCATCTACCACTACTTTCCGCGCAAGTCCGATCTGCTCAAAGTCGTCCTTGACCGGTGCGCCCGCTGGATTGACGGGTACACGTCCCGGGCAGTTAGTGAGAGTGGAGCGCCGGAGGATACGGTGCGCTCGATCATGCGCTACTACGCCGAGTTCAGCGTCGCCCACCCTGGCCTGATCGCTGTCGCAGCTACCGAGCCCATGCATCTCGCCCGCGAGGGCAAAGCAAGTCGCAGCCGCGACATTCAGCGTGACGGGGTGACCTCGTGGGCGACCCTGCTGCAGTACTCGAAGACAGGAATGACGCGTGCTGAGGCGCGGCTGCGTGTTATCGCGGCCACGACAGTCGTCAACAATTCTGTCCTGCGCCGGCCATTCGGAGCGGGACGCGCTGATGACCTGACCGCCGTGGGGCTCCGCATCCTCGGAATCTGAGCTGCCCTATCCGAGTGGGCCGTATTCGGTGCCACCCTCTACCTGCTGCGGATTGAGTTTCACTGTCGCGCCTGTCTTCCACGCATGTGCAGCGGCCTGGGCGATGTCAAACGCGGCGAGCGCATCGAGACCGGTGCAGCGCGGTGGTTCGCCACTCTGGACGCACTGCGCGAACGCTTCGAGTTCAGCCTGGTAGGCGTAGGGGTAGCGCTGTTCGAAGTCTTCCACCAACGGGACCGACGCCGCCCCTGGTGTACGCCACTCGTAGCCGTACCGGCGCGGATTGTCGATGCGGAGCGTCGCTTTCGAGCCGACAACCTCCGTGGCGCATTCGTAGCCATAACCGGCGGCCCGGCTGTTATCGATGACGCCGAGCGCGCCGTTCTCGAACCTGACGATCACGACTGCGGTATCGACATCGCCGATCGCGGCAAACCCTGCTGGATCACTGAGGGAACTGCCGTGGGCGCTGACTTCCACGATCTCGCCAGCGATCCAGCGCGCGGTGTCGAGGTCATGGATGGTGACATCCACGAAGAAGCCGCCTGATCCCGCGAGAAACTCGGCTTTCGGCGCGATCATGTCGCGCAGCGACGTGCGGAACATGAACACCTCACCGAGCTCGCCGTTCTGGATGCGCTCGACTCCAGCTACCCAGTCCGGGTCGAACCGGCGGTGAAAGCCGACTTGGAACTGGATTCCGGCGCGCTTCACCGTGTCGAGAACGTCCACCGTGGTGCTGCGGTCAAGTGAGATCGGTTTCTCCGAGAAGACATGCTTGCCTGCTCTAGCCGCGGCGATGGTCAGCGGTGCGTGGGTGCCCGTGGGCGTCGCGATGGCGATCGCATCAAGATCGGCATTCTCGAGCAGGTCCTCGTACCGTGTAGTCCACGGCACGCCGTGCAGTTCACCAACCTCGCGCGCGACGTCTTCGCGCACGTCGAACACTGCGGCTAACTGAGCTGAGGGGCAGCGGCCCGCAAGGTTGGTGAGGTGGATGCGGCCCATCCGGCCCAGGCCGGCCAGCGCGATGGCAGTCTTCTTGCTCATATCTCTCCCTTGGAGCTGAAGTGGCTCAGAGACGGCCGGTGAGGAACTGTGCCTCACCATGGCCGAAGGACCAGTCGGCGCGCGTGTTCTCTGTGATCGACACCACGAGATCACTGGGCGCTAAGCCGGTTTCCCGTTCGAGTTTCGCCGCTAGTTCCCGGTACATGGCTTCTTTTTGATCCTGTGTACGGCCTTGCTGCGTCACCTGGATGATGACTACGTCATCGGTGCGCTCAAACCCCAGGCCAGTGTCTTCGGCGATGATCTGGCCAAGCTTGTGCTCGGTGATGATCTGATAGCGGTCACGATCCGGCGCGGCGAACGTATCGAGCATTACCTGCTGCACAACGTCGGCGAGTGTCCGCAGCTCAACGGCGTCACGGCGGCCTTCGATGACATCGATGCGGACTAGCGGCACGGTGCGCTCCTTGTGATTCTCGAGTTCACACCCTTCGCGGCACGTTCACACTGGTCGTAGCCAGTGTGTTCGTGCCGCAAGGGGTGTGAACCAGGTCAGGGCCGGGTCAGGCGGGTCAGTGGTGCGACTGCGGGAAGCCGAGGTTGAGGCCTCCGTGGCTGGGGTCGAGCCAGCGCTCGGTGATGACCTTGCCCCGGGTGAAGAAGTGGATGCCTTCCGCACCATGAGCGTGCGTGTCACCGAACAGCGAGGATTTCCAGCCACCGAAGCTGTAGTACGCCATCGGGACGGGGATCGGCACGTTGATGCCGACCATGCCCACCTCGACTTCGTTCTGGAAGCGCCGGGCCGCGCCGCCGTCGTTGGTAAAGATCGCGGTGCCGTTGCCGTACGGGTTCGAGTTGATGAGCTCGAGCGCATCGTCGTAACTCTCGACACGGAGTACGGATAGGACCGGCCCGAAGATCTCATCCGTGTAGACGGACATATCCGGGGTGACGTTGTCGATGACTGTCGGGCCGAGCCAGAAGCCGTTTTCTCCGCCATCGGGCTGTACCTGACGGCCATCGAGCGCGATTGTCGCCCCGTCGGCCTCACCGGCGTCGACGTAGGACGCAACCTTGTCGCGGTGCTGCTTGGTGACCAGCGGCCCCATGTCACAGCCCTTGGTGCCGTCACCGGTTTTGATGGTCTTGGCGCGCTCGTTGATCTTCGCCACGAGTTCGTCGCCGACGCCACCGACCGCGACGAGTGCGGAGATGGCCATGCAGCGCTCACCTGCTGAACCGAAGCCCGCGTTGACGGCGGCGTCGGCAGCCAAGTCGAGGTCGGCGTCGGGAAGAACCACCATGTGGTTCTTCGCGCCACCCAGCGCCTGCACACGCTTGCCGTGCGCGGTGCCCGTGTTGTACACGTACTGCGCGATCGGGGTAGAGCCAACAAAGGAGATTGCCTTGATCCCGGAGTTGGTGAGGAGTTCGTCAACCGAAGTTTTGTCACCCTGGAGAACGTTGAAGACACCGGCGGGCAGGCCCGCCTCCGCCCACAATTCAGCCATCCAGATGGCGGCCGAGGGATCCTTTTCGGACGGCTTCAGGACAACCGTGTTGCCTGTAGCGATTGCGATGGGGAAGAACCACATCGGCACCATCGCGGGAAAGTTGAACGGACTGATCGCGGCCACCGGACCGATGGGCTGACGGATCGAGAACACATCAACCTTGGTGGATGCGTTCTCCGTCATGCCGCCCTTGAGTAGATGCGGGATGCCGCACGCGAACTCGACAACTTCCTGGCCACGCGTGACCTCGCCGAGCGCGTCGTCCAGAACCTTGCCGTGCTCGGAGGTGATGATCTTCGCGAGTTCAGGCTTGCGCTCGTTCAGCAGTTCGCGGAACTTGAAGAGAATCTGGACGCGCTTTGCGAGCGACGTATCGCGCCAGGCAGGGAATGCGGCCGCAGCGGCGTCGATGGCAGCCCGAGTGTCCTCGACGCTAGCGAGTGCAACCTGAGCGGTGACTTCACCGGTCGCGGGATTGGTTACCGGTGCGGTTTTGGTACTGGTGCCGACGAAGGATTTTCCGTCGACCCAGTGCGAAATCGTCTTGGTGGTCATAGTGGTGTTCCCTTGAGTTTTGTGCTGAAGCGTGGGGTTACTTGGCCAGTTCGGCGGTGATCCGGTCGAGCATGCGCCTGTGGATTTCGTCTGCCTTTTCTTCCCAGCCGAAGACGCAGACAGTGGCGACACCGTCGAAGTGCATGTCGCGAAGGGTGGAGAAGAACTCGTTCCAAGGCACTTCGCCGTGCCCGATCTCGTTGTGCTGGTGGATTCTTACGTCAGACCCGGGCGGGTTGATGATGTACCGGTTGCCCTGGTTGGCGCGATGGTTGTAGCAGTCCGCGATGTGAACGTGCTGCAGCTTGTCGCCCGCCTTGCGCATCATTTCTCCGACGTTGTACGCGCCGTCTGACAGGTGGAACGAGTGTGGCGCGCAGTACACGTAATTGACCCACGGCTTGTTGATTCCGCGGATGATGTTCAGCGCGTCGTCGTTCCGCTCGGCGAAGTCGTAAGGATGAGCCTCGAGGTTGAGTGCGATGCCGCAGCGTTCGAAGTCCGGGATCAGCTCCTCCATAGAGCGGTAGAACGCGTGCTCCGATTCGCGGGGACGGTTCGGGTCACCTGATAGCTCCGAGTTCACGAGCGGGCACTCGAGGTCATTGGCGATCTCGAGCAGCCGCTTCCAGTTGCGGACCTGCGCCTGCCGCTCCTGCTCTTCAGGAGACGCCCAGTTGAACACCGGAACTAGGGTGAGTACTTGTACGCCCGTCTCCTTCATGGCCTTCTTCACGTCCGCGATCGCGGCATCATCAGCTTTGGGGTAGTGATGCCAGAAGAAAAAGTCAGCGCGGGGCGAGAGCTCTAGATACTCATACCCGAGGTCGGCGGCCTTCCGAACCTCGTCGGCGACCGACAGCTCGGGGTGATACATGTTGGGGTCGAGCGCGATCTTGACCACGCCAGGTCCTTTCAAGCGAGATGGGTGTGGTCAAGCGCCAGGAATCGATGCACGGTCGACCATGTCGACCTCGACCCGGGTACTTGTGGTGAGCGAGCGGACTCCCGCGTCGCAGACCGCGGCTGCCGCATAACCGTCCCAGGCGCGGGGACCATCGACGTAGTTGCCGGTTTCGTCGCCGCGCTTGACTGCGTTGACCCAGCGCTGCAGCTGGTCGTGGTAGGCGCGGCCGAACCGCTCCTTGAACCCGGGTGTTACCGTTCCGCCCCAGATACCGGGCGCCGACTTCCGCACCAAGTTGACGTCAAGCCCGATCTGCGCGCTGCCGCGCTCAAAAATCGCCTCGGAACGCACCTCGTACGCGATTCCCGTGGTCACGAACGCTTCAGCGTCGACCATGCGGCCGCTCTCCATCTCGAAGATCGCGAACTGGGGGTCCTGCAGCCCGTCACGAGCGTTCGAGTTGGGGCGTGGCTTGAGAATATGGACCGACTTGATTTCCTCGCCAAGGAGGAATCGCGCACAGTCCACCTCGTGGACAAGGCAGTCCTTCACGATCATCGCGCTGTCGAAGTGATCCGGGACAGCGGGATTGCGGTGTGCGAGATGCAGCATGATGGGAGCACCGAGCTCGCCGGATTCGACGAGGGCGCGCAGCTTCATGTACTCGTCATCGAATCGCCGCATGAACCCGATCTGAATCAGCTGCTTCCCCAGGGCTGCTTCGGCCTTCACGATCTCAAGCGACGACTCGACGTCCGTGGTGAGTGGCTTCTCGCACAGCACGGGCTTGCCCGCTTCGAGGCAAGCGAGAACTTGCTTCTCGTGCACTGGGCCGGGGGTGGCGATCACCACCGCGTCCACGTCCTCAGCCACGATTGCGTCGAAGGGATCCGACACAACCCGTGCCCCTGGAATCGCGTCCGCAATCGCGTTCGCGCGCTCGTCGTCGTAGTCGTTGATGACCGTCACGTCAGCACCGGCCACGAGGTTTGTCAGCTGATCCGCGTGGTTGGCGCCCATCACTCCGACGCCGAGTACTGCGACCTTAACTGTCATTGTCCTCAAGTCCTTTCAGTTCTTGTATGGCCAGCGACGGACGGGTCCGAGGCCACAGGCCGAGAAGTATCCGGCGGTACGGGCACCGATGGGCAGTGGGATGTGCGGCGCGACCGGGTAGAGATCTTGTTCGACGATCGTGAAGATGTCGGTGCCGAGTTCAGCGAGCGCATCGAGCAGCGGCGGCATATCGGGGATGCCGTGTGGCGGCTCCACCATCGCACCGAGCCGTACGGCCTCCGAGAACGGCAGGTTCTGCGCCCGCACAGTCTTGAGAACCTCAGGGTCGACCTGCTTGAGGTGCACGTAGTGCACGCGTTCGGGGAACTTTCTGATGATGTCGACGTTGTCGCCGTCGCAGTACGAGATGTGCCCGGTATCGAGGCACAGGTTCACATACTGCTGGTCGGTGTCCTGCAGGTACCGCTCGACGCGTTCTTGAGTGTCGACGTGGGTGTCGACGTGCGGGTGGAACACCAGCTCGATACCGAACTCTTCGAGAATCACCTTCGCGAGCTCATTCGACCCGGTGACGAGGTCATCCCACTGCTGGGTCTCGAGGTCTGCAGCTTCCGTGGCCGCACCTGAATGCATGTCGGTGTACTGCTCAGGAAGGTGTACCAGGTACTTAGCACCCACAGCCTGAAGCAGGCGAGCTTCCTTGCTGAACGTCTCGATGGCCTCTTTCAGTGCCTCTTTGCCGCGGTGCAGACCTGCGAACACGGTGCCGCCACTGACCTGAAGCTGGCGCTTCTCCAGTTCCTCCCGGAGCTGATTCGGATCCTGTGGGAGGAATCCCGATGGGCCGAGTTCGGTCCACGAGTAACCGGCCTGGGCGATCTCGTCGAGGTACTGCTTCCAGCCGACCTGGTGGTCATCCTCGGGAAACCAGACACCCCAGGAATCGGGTGCGGTGCCGAGCATGAGGCGGGATAGGTCGTTCATTGGCTTCATTTCCTTCGTCGCTTCTCGGCGAGGATCAATCGGACGGGCGCAAGGAAGAAGGGCGCAGGTAGTGGCGCTGCACGGACTTCCAGGCGTCATAGACTTCACGGGCTTGTTGTGTCGACTCGAGTTCCGACGTTTCTGAGACGGGCACGTCCCACCACGATTTGCTGTCCGGCGCGTTGGTGCTCAGATCGGATTCGACGTAAATCACTGTGGGACGCGGGCTTGCTTTCGCATGCTTGATTGCGTCGGTGATTTCCGGGGACGTGTTCGCCCGAATCACCTCTGCACCAAGGCTTTCTGCGTTGGCTGCCAGATCCACGGGCAAGATATCGCCGTCGAGGCGGCCACGATCAGAGCGGTATCGGTATTTGGTTCCGAAGCGCTGCGAGCCGAGCTCCTCTGAGAGCGAGCCGATCGAGGCGTAGCCGTGGTTCTGCACCAAGACGACGTTGACGGGGATGCCCTCCTGGACTGCCGTGACGAGCTCGGTTGCCATCATGAGGTACGAGCCGTCACCCACGGTGACGAATACGTCGCGGTCTGGGCAGGCCATCTGAATACCGAGACCTCCGGCGATCTCGTACCCCATGCAGGAGTATGCGTACTCGACGTGGTAACCCTTGCTGTCCCGAGTGCGCCACATCTTGTGCAAGTCTCCGGGCATTGAGCCCGCCGCGCACACGACGACGTCACGCGGGTCGGTGAGCTCGTTGACCAGACCGATGATTTCCGACTGCAGCAGTTTGCCGTTGTCGCCGGTACGACCGGGGTGATACGCGGATTCGACGGTGGCATCCCATTCGGCGGCGAGCGTCCTGACGTTCTCCTGATAATCGTCCGCGGTGCGGTAGCCCTCCATCAGGTCTGTCAGAGTGGTGAGAGTCTCGCGGGCGTCAGCGAGCACTCCGACGGCGCTGTGCTTAAACACATCGAGGGAGCACACGTTGATGTTTACGAACTTCACGTCCGGGTTCGAGAACGCGGTACGCGACGCCGTGGTGAAATCGCTGTAGCGGGTGCCGATACCGATCACAACGTCAGCTTCGGCCGCGAGCGCGTTCGCGGCGGTCGTTCCCGTGGAGCCAATGGCACCGACGGAGAGCGGATGGTCATATCGCAGTGACCCCTTGCCGGCTTGGGTTTCACCGACCGGAATACCAGTTTGTTCCGCGAACGCCTTGAGGGCTTCCGTGGCGCGGGAGTAGTGCACTCCGCCGCCGGCGACGATCAGCGGCTTCTGTGCCGAGCGAATGAGTTCGGTCGCGCGCGTGACCTGATCCGGCTGCGGCACCACCCGGCCGAGGTGCCATGTGCGCTCCTCGAACAGGGCAACGGGCCAGTCGAATGCTTCGGCCTGGACGTCCTGCGGAATCGCGACTGTAACCGCACCGGTCTCTGCCTGATCAGTGAGCACGCGCATCGCGCCCAGCAGCGCCGAGGGCAACTGCTCAGGACGCCACACACGATCAAAGAACTTCGAGACCGGACGCAGCGTGTCGTTGACGGTGATGTCGCCCGTATCGGGGCGCTCGAGTTCTTGCAGCACAGGAGCACTCACACGGGTCGCGAACGTGTCTGCGGGGAGGAGCAGAACAGGGATCCGGTTCGTGGTTGCAAGCGCCGCGCCGGTGACCAGGTTGGTCGCGCCGGGCCCGATCGACGTGGTCACCGCCCATGTCTGCAGCCGGTCCTTGGCACGTGAGAACGCGACCGCGGTGTGCACCATGGCCTGCTCGTTGCGGCCGAGTATGTAGGGCAGCGCCTCGGGGTCGTCGAGCTCTGCCTGCAGTAGTGCCTGGCCGAGACCTGCGACATTGCCGTGGCCGAAGATGCCGAAGCAGCCGGCGAAAAGCTTGTGCCGCTCACCATCACGCTCCACGTACTGGTTAGCGAGGAACTTGATAGTCGCCTGCGAAACCGTCAAGCGCACCGTGGGGTCGTTGCTGGAAGCGCGGCGGATGTTTTTCTCGTGGGTGGGAGTCTGGTTGATCGGTGCCACGACTATTCTCCGGAGTTCGGTCGAAGGGGGAGGCGGGGGTCGACGTTTTGGTCATCCCAGGTTCCGCGGATCCACGTGTGCTGGGGATCGTCGGTGATTTTCCAGGCGCGCACCTCGCCGGGGCCGGCCATTACGTTCAGGTAGTACATGTGGTGGCCAGGGGCGGCGACGGACGGGCCGTGGTAGCCGTGTGGAATCAGCACCGCATCACCGGTGCGTACTTCTTCGAGGACCTCGATTGGCCGCTCCTTGGTGCCGTACACGCGCTGGTAGCCGAAGCCCTGGCCGCTGGTGTCGACGGCACCGGTGAACGAGCCATCGCCAGGGTCAGCTGCGGAGATCTCGAAGTAGTAGATCTCCTCGAGCGACGACTCGACGTCAGTCTCTTCATCGTGTTTGTGGCTCGGGTAGCTGGACCAGTTGCCGCCCGGTGTGACTACCTCACACGCGATCAGCGAGTCCGCTTCAAACGCGTCCGCGGTGCCGAAGTTGCGGACCTCCCGGCTGCAGTTGCCCGCCCCTCTGAGTTCCACCGCAACGTCTTCGGCGGCTACGTACCGCATCGGCAGCTTGTTTTTGGCACGCGCTCCACACAGCGCGATTCGTCCGCCCGTCTCGGTGGAGAGCGTGAACTTGCTATCCCGGCCGACGTACACGAAGTCGCTGGGGCCGGTGAAGACCGACTCGCGGCCCTTCAGTGTGAAGGTGCCAGCACCATTTGCGACAGTGGCCGACCCTGCAAGCGGGATGATGATGTACTCGTCATTGCGGGTCGCCAGCGTGAGACGCTGCCCAGGTTCGAGGTTGGCGATGCGCAGGCTCGATTCGGTCCAGCCCGCCGACTCGGGAGTAACCTGCAGCGCGAAAGGCCCGCGTGCGGACGCGCCGTTAGGGAGGTAGTGGTCGCTTCGCTTCAGAGTGCCGAGCATGTGTAGTCCTTAATCTCACTGATTCAGCGGAGCAGTGACACCGCGGTAGCCACGGCACCTGCGACGTCGTTGTCCGGGGGGTAGAGGAGGGTGCGGCCAACAATCAGCCCGCGTACCGCCGGTAGTTGCAGCGCGCTCGCCCAACTCGAGAAGGTGTCTTCCGGGTCGCCATCAGGGTCACCGCCGAGGAGGAGGGTGGGGAGCGTCGTTGAGTCCATGACGCGCTCCATCTCGTGCACCACCGGCAGCTTCATCCACGTGTACGCCGATGTAGAACCGAGTCCCTGGCCAATGTGGATCGACTTGATGACAGCGTCGGGGCTGAGGTCATTGCGGACTTTGCCGTCGACCCAGCGGGAGAGAAACGGCTCGACCATCGCTATGAGCTCGCGCGCCGCGAGTTCATCAATCGCCTTTGCGCAGCTCTCCAGTGTGGGCAGCGTGCCCGCGTCGTCGAGCGCGATACGGCACAACATCTTTGCGCCATTGAGCCCCTGGCTGGCAGTGGACTGGGCGTTTGCCGCCGTCATGCGATCGTCGAACTCGAACGACGCGCCCGCGAGTCCACCTCGGTTCATGGAGGAGAACACCACTTTGTCTTCGAGCGCGCCCATGAGGAGCAGGTCCTCGAGAATGTCGTTGGTGGCGAGCACACCATCGACACCAGGGTTCGCCAGTGCGGTGCGAAGCCGGTCGAGGAGCTCCAGCCGGCTAGCCATGGCGCCGTGATCGCCGCGCACGGCCAGGGCGCCGCGAGCTGGGTGGTCGGCGGCGACGATCATCAGCTTCCCGTCATCGCGGATAGTGGGGCGCTGGGTGCGAGCCTCCCAGGCGCGGCTGATTGCTTGAGGATCGGCCGCGCGAGTCTCGGTGAGTTCCGAATAACTCGAGCACACGGGTTTTCTGCCCGGCACGTTGCGTGCGAGGAGCGTGTCAGACATGGAGGGACTCCTCGTCGGGTAGGAGGGCGGTGATTTCGCTTTCGGTGGGCATTGCGGTGGAACATTCGAGACGGGAGGCGACGATCGCTCCGGCGGCGTTCGCATGGCGAAGGATCTTTTCGAGCGGCCATCCAGCGAGCAGACCATGGCAAAGTGAGCCGCCGAAGGCATCTCCGGCGCCCAGTCCGTTCACGACATCCACGGGGATGGGCGGCACCACGACGGAGCCGTCGCGGGTTTTGCCCAGGACCCCCTTCGGGCCCTGCTTGACGATCGCGATCTCGACGCCGAAGTCGAGCAACGCATCCGCGGCCTTGTGCGGGTCAGTCTCACCGACGGCGACTTCACACTCCTCGCGGTTTCCGACCGCGACAGTAATGTGGGGAAGTGCCTTCTGCACCTGCTCAGTTGCTGCGGCTGCAGAATCCCAGAACATCGGCCTGTAGTCGAGATCTAAGACCGTGAACTTCCGTCGTGCCCTGGCCTGCCAGGCCGCGAAATGTGCACTGCGGCTAGGTTCTTCGGACAATCCTGTGACCGTAGACCAATAGAGTTTTGCGTTCTCAACCGCGGCGGTGTCGATGTCTGCAGGTGTGACCTGCAGGTCCGGCGCCGAGGGCTTGCGGTAGAAGTACAACGGAAAGTCGTCGGGCGGGAAGATCTCGCAGAACGTGACAGGCGTGGCGTACTCACTGCTGGTGATGACGTGCCTGCTCTCGACACCGAGCCGCTGAAGTTCTTGTTTGACGTAGCGGCCGAACGGATCGTCACCCGCGCCGGAAATCAGGGCGGCCCGTCGGCCGAGGCGCGCCGCCGCTACGGTGACGTTCGCAGCGCTGCCCCCGAGGAATTTTCCGAACGAGGTGACATTCTCGAGGCCGGTACCGATCTGCAGTGGATAGATATCGACCCCGCTACGACCGATAGCGAGAACGTCGTAAACCTGGCCGCCAGCCCCCGAGGTATTCGAAGCGGCGGGGCTGGATTCAGACGGGGTATGTGTGACCTGCACTGATTCGCTCCCATTGTGTCGCTGCTAGTCGCCATAGCGGCGCTCGATGCGCACCACTCGTAGTTCTGACTGTGCGCCAGGGCACAGGCAGATGTCAATACTTTGTCCTAACATTCTGACGTTGTGCCTTTTGGTGCTACCGTGGTTTGATCAGCGTTGGTGCGGCAGCCGGGGTGCTGAACTGCCCGAAGGCGTGTAGGTCCGGAGAACGGAGGCGTGCGGTGAGTGTCCCGCTAGAGATTCGCCTCGACCGATCGAGTCCGCTGCCCCTGTATTACCAGCTGGCCGCAGCCTTTGAGCAGGCGATTCATGAAGGTTCACTGAATCCGGGCGATCGAGTGGAAAACGAAGTCGCGCTCGCGGAGCGGCTCAATCTGTCGCGCCCCACAACGCGACGCGCGATGCAGGAACTAGTCGACAAAGGGCTGGTCGTGCGGAAGCGTGGCGTGGGCACCCAGGTTGTGCAAGCGCCGCTGCACCGCCAGGTGGAGCTGACGAGCCTGTATGACGACTTGATGCGCGCCGGGAAGAAGCCGGGCACCTCGATGCTGGAGTATCGCCCACACCCCGCCGACGCGGAGGTGGCGCGCGAGCTCAACCTGCAGCCCGGCGATGAGGTGGTTCTGATTCGCCGGCTGCGCACTTCGGATGGCGAGCCTATCGCTCTGATGTCCAACTACTTGCCTGCGGAGATTGTGCCGCCCGAAGAAGAGCTGGCCGCGCGGGGCCTCTATGAGGTATTGCGCGTCAGAGGTGTGCACATCAGGATCGCTCGCCAGCGCATCGGTGCCCAGGCCGCAAGCCGGGACGAGGCGGTGCTGCTCGAGGAAAAAACTGGGGCGCCGCTACTCACGATGCAGCGCACGGCGTTTGACGATGCAGGCCGTGCGGTCGAGTTCGGTAAGCATCTCTATCGAGCGAACCGGTACTCATTCGAAACGACACTCGTCGGCCGCTAGATAACCCCGTCCTGAATATTTGCCCGGTTGCCAGGCGCGCTTCGCTATGCCGTTTTCCGGGGCAGGGCGCCCCAATCTCAGGCGTATTCGTCAGAATGTTAGGACAAAGTATTGACAGGATGTTGTGAGCTGAGTTACACCTAGATATATCGATGGCGAACACCACAGTTCGGCCCGGTTCATATTCACGAAGGGACATCCCCAAATGACCTCTCACCCACAGTGGGAAAGCCGCAGGGCCTCGGCCGCTCGACCACCGCGTACCTACCGCCGGTGGCTCGGAGCGGTCGCCGGTCTCACGCTCATTGCGGTTACCGCAGCATGTTCTTCTACCGGTGGGCGTCCGGAGGCTACGGGGGGCGGCATCGGCGCAGGGCAGGCCGACACTGACCCGATCACCATCGCGATGATCACCCATGCTCCTCCAGGCGACACATTCTGGGACATGATCCGCGCGGGCGCCGAGACGGCGGCAGCGAAGAACAATGCAACCCTTCGCTACTCGTCGGACCCCCAGGCTCCGAACCAGGCGAACTTCGTGCAGGGGGCCCTTGACGCCGGTGTCGATGGCATCGCGCTGACTCTGGCGTTCCCGGACGCGCTGTCTGGCGCTGTGCAGCAGGCTGCGAACGCCGGAGTGCCGGTCGTTGCCTTCAACGCCGGCCTCGATGACTGGGAGCGGCTCGGCGTCGAGCAGTACTTCGGTCAGGACGAAAACGTGGCAGGTGCTGCAGTCGGCGAGCGGCTGAACGAAGAAGGCTCACAAAATGCCATCTGCGTCATTCAGGAGCAGGGAAACGTCGCACTCGAGTCACGCTGCGCAGGTGTCGCTTCGACGTTCAATGGGAACTCCGAAGTCCTCAACGTTGAGGGTCGCAACATGCCGGGTGTGCGCGCCGCAATCGACGCGAAGCTCCGTCAGGATCCGAACATCGATACGGTGATCACCCTAGGGGCACCGTTCGCGCTGACAGCCGTAGACGCGATCACTGACTCGAATAGCGAAGCACGCGTAGTCACGTTCGACACCAACGCGGCTCTGATGGATGCGATCGAGGCCGGCGATGTCGAATGGGCAATCGACCAGCAGCCCTTCCTGCAAGGGTATCTCGCGGTCGACTCGCTCTGGCTCAACATCTACAACGACACCGTCATCGGTGGTGGCCAGTCAGTACTCACCGGGCCGACATTCATCGACGAGTCGAATATTGAATCCATCGCGGACCTCGCGAGGTCGGGACTCCGCTGACCGGACCAAGCGCCCGGGCGTGAGCCCACCCCGCGCCCGGGCGCTTCTCCACTGACTTAAGGGAATGATATGTCTGTCCAGACCCCAGCTGCGGCGCCGCCTCAGCGACCTCAAGATGAACGTGTCGCCAAACGCAAGTTGCTCCATACCGTGATCCTCAGGCCGGAGCTGGGCTCCGTCCTCGGCGCGATCCTGATCTTCGGCTTCTTCGTCGCGATGGCGCCACCGTTCCGCAACGTCGACTCCTTCGCGACGGTGTTGTACGCGAGCTCGACGATCGGCATCATGGCAATCGCTGTCGCGCTACTGATGATAGGTGGGGAATTCGACCTCTCCGCTGGTGTCAACGTCACTGCCGGTGCCCTTGCGGCGTCGATGATCGCCTACAACCTGCACCTGAATTTGTGGCTCGGCGCCTTCCTCGCTTTGTTTGTCTGCCTCGCCATCGGCTTCATCAACGGCTGGCTCGTCACAAAAACAAAGATTCACAGCTTCCTGATCACACTAGGTATGTTCCTGATGTTGCAGGGAGCGAATATCGCGGTGACGAAGTTCGTGACGAACTCGGTCTCAACTCCACGCGTGTCAGATATGGAAGGCTGGGCCTCCGCGCGCGCGGTCTTCGCCTCGAGCATTAACGTCGGCGGCGTCAGCATCCGGATCACCGTCCTGTGGTGGCTTGTGTTCGCAGCGGTCGCTTCTTTCGTGCTGTTCAAGACGAAATTCGGCAACTGGATATTCGCGGTCGGCGGCAACGCCGAGAGTGCCCGCGCTGTCGGTGTTCCAGTCAACCGCGTGAAGATCATTCTCTTCATGACGGTCGGCTTCGCCGCATGGTTCTCCGGCATGCACATCCTGTTCGCGTTCGACACCGTCCAGTCTGGTCAGGGTGTCACCAACGAGCTGATCTACATCGCCGCAGCTGTTATCGGTGGCTGCTTGCTCACCGGTGGCTACGGCACGGCAATCGGCGCCTGCATCGGTGCCTTCATCTTCGGCATGACCAACCAGGGCATCGTCCTCGCAGGCTGGGAGCCTGACTGGTTCAAGTTCTTCCTTGGCGCGATGCTGTTGCTCGCGGTCATCGGAAACAACGCGATACGCAAGTACGCGGCGAGTAAGTAAGGCTGACAAATGAGCACTGAAACAGAATCTGCCCCCGAAGCCAGACACAGCGGGAAAGTGCCGCTGATCGAGTTCAAGCACGTCGGTAAGCGGTACGGCAATATCGTTGCGCTACAAGACATCAACTTGCGCGTATTCGCGGGCGAGGTAACCGGTGTGTTGGGTGACAACGGAGCCGGTAAGTCGACTCTGATCAAGATTATGGCTGGCCTGCACCAGCAGACCGAAGGCGAAGTCCTCGTCGATGGCGAGCCAGTGCACTTCAGCTCTCCGATGGACGCACTGGAAAAAGGCATCGCCACCGTTTATCAAGACCTCGCAGTCGTCGCCCTCATGCCGGTGTGGCGCAACTTCTACCTCGGTCAAGAACTCTACAAAAACAAGTTCACCCGCTCCCTTGACGTCAAAACAATGCGCGGGGTTGCGCGTGAAGAGTTGTACAAGATGGGCATTGACCTGCCCGACGTCGATGCCCCAATCGGCAGCCTCTCTGGTGGCCAGCGCCAGTGCGTGGCGATCGCTCGCGCGGTGTACTTCGGCGCGCGCGCCCTGATCCTCGACGAGCCCACGGCAGCGCTTGGTGTCAAGCAGTCCGGCATGGTGCTGCGGTACATCACGGCGGCGAAGGAGCACGGCTTCGGTGTCATCTTCATCACGCACAACCCCCACCACGCCCACATGGTGGGCGACCACTTTGTGTTGCTCAATCGGGGCCGTCAGACGCTGGACTGCACCTACGACGAGCTTTCACTTGACGACCTCACACGGCAGATGGCGGGCGGCGATGAACTCGATGCACTGAGCCACGAGCTGCGCGGCAAGTAGTCTGCGTCCCGCTGGAAAACGTGAAGGGCGCCTGCGTTACGCAGGCGCCCTTTCGTCTCCCCCAATGACCTGCCCTACCCCCCGGTTTGCGGGCGCGGTCACTTTGCGTGAGTGAGCATAACGTAAATCACGCAGGCCACGAAGGGGTGGTTGATCGTACAAACTTTGTGCTGAGCAGCAGATTGGGGGATTGGGTGCGGTTAGGGGCGAATCCCCCTGTGTTGCAACGGGTGGTGGTTTGCGGGCTGTCATCTCGATACGGTCGGGCTGTGTCGCAAATCACTCGCTAGGGAGGTTAACGTGTACTGCATTCAGGTGTGGCCATGGTCGGTCTTCTGCGGGATCATCGCCGGAATCGTCGAGATCATCACTTAACTCGCACACAAATCGTGGGCCCCTCCCATTCGAAGGGAAAGGCCCACGATTCGGTCCGCTACCGCATCACGGCTGCACGCACGGAGCGTCGTACTCTACCTCGGTGGTTGCTGTAACCCCATCTGCGATCGCCCGGGTTCCGAGTTCAACTTCAGCGTCAGGAACTGAGATCGTCGCACTCATCTCGTCAAACGCGGGCGGTTCCCCGAATGTGCGATTCGGCAGCGCACCCTCGTAATCCACTTCGAGACCATCGATCGCGGCACGCAGCGCCGAACGTGACAGTTCACCGTCATCGGCGGCCGCTTCGAGAAGTGACTTCAGCGGATACGACCACACCCAACCGAAAATGTAGCCCTGGTTGTCGGGAAGTCTGCCATCGAGAGACTCACGGATCGCGGAGAGTGCAGCACTGTCGCCGTCCCACCCTTGCCACGGGCCGACATGGTTGTACCGGGCCGTCAGCGCACCGATCGCCGCGGTCTCGAGCAGCCGCGGATTCCAGGTGGGCACGGAACCGAGGAATCGGCCGTCGTAACCGCGTGACACGGCTTTCGCGACGATCTCCGCTGCTTCACCGGGAGCGGTCGCAATGAGTACCACGTCCGGCTGCTGACTCAGAATCTGTTCGACCGCAGCGTCCTGGTTCTGCACCATAGCGTTGGGAGCCGTGTCGATTTGCGCGAGAACTTCGACATCGTTCGCTTCCGCCCAGCGAGTTGCTCCGACCGCGGAGTCGGAACCATAGTCCCCGGGGTACCCCACGGTGAGCAGCGTTTCGGGTGTGCCGTACTCCTCGCTGAACCAGTCGAGGCCGATGACTGATTCGGTGCAATAGGAGTATCCGGATTCCAGGATCAAACCACGGTCGGCGTCGTCAAAGTGCAGCCCTGACCACCATGAACCGGGCACGGCGACGAGATTTGAGCTGTCCATGCTCGCCAATACAGATTCCGTTTGCGGAGTACCGAGGCTCATGGCGAGTGCGAGGACGTGTGGTTCGATGTCCTGATACTCGGTGGCGTGCTGGTCCACGCTGTACGCGGTGTTGCGCGTGTACCGGGAGATGTCCACGTCGTACCCAGCGATGCCGCCATCCTCGTTGACCGAGCGCCAGAATGCGAGCTGGCCCTGCTGGATCTGGGCACCGAGTTCTGCGAACGGCCCTCCCTCGAGGTCGGAAAGCACACCGAGGTAGATGCATCCGTTGTCGGCATTGACCGCGTCGGGGCACGGTTCTTCGGTAACGCCCACCCCAGCGGTGACATCCTCCTCGTCATCCACTGCGGTGCAGGCCGTGGCGGCTGCGAGGGCGAGAATTGCTGGCGCGGCTACAAGCGCGGTTCCCCAGCGCCTGGATCGTGATCTCAACGGGTACCTCCCTGTTGTTCGGACTGATGGAAGTGACTACATGGTTCTGCTACCGGGAGAATGGCCAGGCTTTGAAGTAGTTCCTTACTCGCATCCATAAACCGAATAGTCCGCGCGGTTCCACGATGATGAACAGCACGATCAGCAGACCAAAGACGATTGCTTTGAACTCGTCCACCGTGAGCCCCCCGCCCGTTACCCCGCTCGCACTGAGGAAGGGGATCAGGTGAGAGAACTCATCGATGACGCGGGGGAGCAGAACAACAAAGCACGCACCAATCAGGCTGCCCGAGATAGTGGCCATACCACCGATGAGCACGATGGCGAGAAAGTCGATCGAGAGGAGCAAGTTCCAACGGTCTGCGCTGATCCGTCCCACCACAACCGCGAGCAGTGCACCGCAGATGCCGGCGTACGCGGACGACAGGACGAAGGCCAGCGTCTTCGTGCGCTGAAGTCCGATGCCCATCACTTCCGCAGCAATGTCGCGGTCACGCACTGCAGCGAAAGATCGCCCAATGCGGGACCGCGCAATGTTGCGCGCCGCGACGGCGAGCACGATGAGAAGGACGAGGCAGATGAAGTAGACAGTCACCTGCTGGGTGAGGACGTAACCACCGATCCGGTAGCTCGTGGACAGATCCACGCCGAACAGTGTGAGATTCGCAGGGGCCCGCCCTACGCCAGATCCACCAGTAACGGCGCGCCACTCGCGGAACAGATGGTCACCCAGCATGAGCAACGCAAGTGTCAGTGTCGCGAGATACAAGCCACGAACACGCGCAGCGAGCGGTGCGACGAGGAACCCGATGATGGCCGGAACTATCGCTGCGAGTGGCAGCCACAGCGCCATATCCCAGCCAAGGCCCCAGACACGTCCCGTGGCGTCTCCACCGAAGACTGCAGCTGTATAAGCGCCGACACCGACAAAGAACGCGTGCCCGAGGGAAACTTGACCGGCGTATCCCGTAAGCAGATTGAGGCCGATCCCGCCGATTGCGTACACGCACGCAAGTGACAACAAGACCGTGAGGTCCCGTGACAGGAAGAACGGCGCCAGTACGGCAAGAACGATGAGGCCTACGGTCCACCACAGCTTCGCTGGGGTGTTCCAGATTGCCTGGTCCTTCGAATACTTCGTATAGAGCCGTGGTCGCCCCCATCGGACTTTGCGAGGGACGGAGGCGGATTCATCACCAACCGCTCCTGCACCGAGCCGCCCGCTGAGGTTAAGCCCCGGACTGGTTGTCGTGCTCATACGCGCTGCACCTCCTTGGTGCCAAACAATCCCTGTGGACGGATCATGAGCACCACGAGCATGATCAGATAAGGCATGACGATGTCGAAATTCGAGCCAAGCCACGGAGCGATCCCTGGCTGATAGGTCTTTGTCAGCGCCTCGGACAGTCCCACGATGAGCCCGCCCACCACTGCGCCTTTGACGGAGTCGAGCCCGCCGACGATGATCGCAGGAATTGCTTTCAGCGCGATGAGCGCCCCAAGAGCGGCGACCCCTCCAGGTGCGGTACCCAGGAGGACGCCAGCAAGTGCGGCAAAAGCGCCAGCGATGCCCCAAGAGAGGGCGAACACCTTACCCGCGCTAATGCCCTGAGCCATGGCTACTTCCGGGTCACTTGCGGTGGCGCGCATTGCCAGGCCATATCGGGATCGGGTCAGCCACCAGCCAAGGGCAGCAATCGCGAGCGTCGCAGCGATGATCTTCGCGAGATCGGTGTGTGCGATGCTGACGCCACCGTCGCAGGCTGCGGGAACGCCGGTGATAGCGACCGCCATTTCACGACGCTCACCGCCTAGACAGAAATTGCTCAGCCCCCACGGATCACCAGACGTGATGACGCCATGGCCGATCAGTTTCGTTGTGACGACAAGGCCCGCGGCGAACAAACCGACGGTGACCAGGGCGGCCGAAAACGGTGGCCGTCCGACCATTGGGCGCAGCGCGACGCGTTCACACGCCATCGCCACGAGCGCACCTGCGCAGACCGCGATGACGACAGCGACCGGAAACGGCAACCCCCACTGAACGGCGACGAGGTAGCTCATGTAAGTGCCGAAGATCATGAAGATCGGCTGGGCAAAGTTCAGTACCCCGGTAGCACGGAAGATGATCACGAAACCGATCGCGATGAGCGCGTACAGGGCGCCCAGGCCAGTTCCGCGGACAATGGTGTCGAGCAGTTCGATCATGCTCCACTTCCCTCCGCAACGCTAGCTGCGGCGTCACCGGTATACACGCGGCTCAGATCCCCGCCGGGATGGTGGGTGTTGTCGAAGTACATATCCTCGATGAGGTAGCCGAACCGATCAGCAAGTGCGGTGCGCCGAACTTTCTGGGTGGCGGTGAGCTCGCCGTCATCATGGTCGAGCTCCTTGAGCAACACGCGGAACTTCCGGATGTTTTCGACCCGCGCGAACCGGTCGTTCGTCGCGAGGATGGCCTCGCGAACCAAATCGAGGACCTCCGGTTTTGTCGAAAGATCACGGTAGGTGGTGTATTGCAGTCCTTTTCGGGCAGCCCAGTCGGAGACGGAGTCGAAGTCGATTCCTACGAGCGCGGTGAGATAGGGCCGCTTGTCTCCGATGACGACAGCTTCCTTGACGAATGGGGACGTCTTGAGCTGATTCTCGATCTCGGACGGCGAGATGTTCTTGCCGCCTGCGGTAATAATGATGTCCTTGAGCCTGTCGACAATGCGGATGTACGTACCGTCCACCCACTCGCCGACATCGCCGGTGTGCAGCCAGCCTTCGGAATCGAGGGTCTTTTCCGTTGCCTCAGGCTTGCGCCAGTACCCTACGAAGTTGCCCGGATGACGGGTGAGTATCTCTCCAGTTTTTTCGTCAAGCTGGAGTTCAATTCCAGGAATCGGTTCACCGACGGTGCCGAGTTTGACCCGGCCTCGGCGGCTAGCGGTGGCGACAGCGCAGTTCTCGGTCATCCCGTAGGCCTCGAACATGGGTACACCGAGAGCGGAGAAGAATCTCAAGACGTCCGGGGAAATCGGGGCGGCACCCGAAATGGCTGCGCGTACTTTGCGCAACCCCAGTTTGTCGCGCAAGGCCCGGAAAACGAGGGGATATCCGAGGGCGTACAGCGCACGCGACACAGGGGTATGTTCACCGCCATTGCTGATCCGCGCTTCTGCGATTCTCTGTCCCAGTCCCGTCCCGGCACGATAGGTGAAGCGTTTGACGGGCGAGGCGGACATCATCCGGATCGCCACCCCAGATTGCAGTTTCTCCCAGATTCGAGGAACCGCGAACAGCAGTGTGGGCTGAACCTCGGCGAGGTCAGCCGCGACGGTATCGATGGACTCGGCGAAGTGCACGACGAGACCGTTCGCGGCGTTGTTCCAGATGGTGAACATGCGCTCAGCCACGTGACACAGCGGCAAGAAGGATAGTGACACATCGTCAGGCGAGGGCGGTGGGTCGACGAGGCCGGTGTCCCGGAGGAGCGCACTGATGGCGTAGTCGATGTTCGCGATGGACAACATCGCGCCTTTCGGAGGGCCAGTTGTCCCGGAGGTATAGATCAATGTGGCAATGTCATCCGGCTGTGCTTGTGCGGCGATCGCTTCGAGGAAGCCGGGGTGCGTCTCCCGGTGCGCCGCACCCCGGTCGAGGAGGTCCGAGAAAGAAAGAAGCCGGGGTTCAGAATAGTTCCCGACCCCTCGGGGCTCGAGGTAGATCACACGCTCGAGGGCGGGACAGCGATCCCACACCTCCATCACCTTGTCGACCTGCTCCTGATCCTCCGCGATGAGCACTCGGACCCCCGCGTCGTTGAGCTGATACTCAATCTCCGCTGGGGGATTGGTGGAGTAGAAGCCCACTGTCACGCCGCGCAGCGTCAGTGCGCCAAGATCACCGAACAGCCATTCGGGCCGATTCTCGGACAGTATCCCGACGCGATCGGTCGCACCCACTCCAAGGTCGGCAAGTCCGTGCGCAACAAGCTGCACATGCTCGTGATAGGTCGCCCACGTGATGTCCCGCCACACCCCGAGGTTCTTCTCCCGCAGCGCGACGGTATCCGGAGTTTCGGTGGCTCGCTGCGCGATCTGTGCAGGCAGCCACACTATTTCGGTGGAAGTCACGCGGTGGCACCCCCTGCCTCGCCAAGATACGCGGCCAGGACGGCTGGATCGTTTTGCACGTCGTCGGGGCTTCCGAGGGCGATACGGCGACCGAAGTCGAGGACAAGCACTCGATCGGCTAGATCCATAACGAGCTTCATATCGTGCTCGACCATGATCATGGTGACGCCGAGTTCGGCGCGGATGTCGAGGATGTAGCGCGCCATATCTTCAGTTTCCTCGACGTTCATGCCAGCAACTGGCTCATCGAGGAGCAGCAGACGCGGCTCCATCGCCAGCGCTCGTCCGAGTTCGACTCGCTTCTTGACGCCGTACGGCAGCATGCCGACCGGGTAGTTGCGAACGGACTGGAGGCTCAGGAATTCGATCAAGTCCTCAGCGAATCGGCGGGCTGCCAATTCTTGACTGCGTGCCCGGCCGATGTGCAGTGCCGCTTCGATGGTGCTGTACCGAAGATGAATATGCCGGCCCAATTTGATGTTGTCGAGCACTGTGAGGTTGTCGAACAACTCGATGTTCTGGAACATCCGCGCGATTCCAAGCCTGGCAACCGCATCGGGACGAGTGCCGACGAGTGACCTTCCGTCGAAAGTGATGGTTCCCTCTTGTGGCTTATACACGCCGGAAAGACAGTTGAACATGGACGTTTTGCCAGCACCATTAGGCCCGATGATGGCGAACAGTTCACCCTGGGCGACGTCGAAGCTGACCTCCGAAAGCGCTTTCGCGCCACCGAAGCGCAGGCTGACGTTATCGACATTCAGCATCATGAGAGCCACCGCTTGCGCCGCTTGTAGTGCTTGATATCGCGGTAGGACACGCCTGCTCCCTCTTTGCTCAGGCCCAGATAGAACTCTCTGATGTCGGAGTCGTTGCGGAGTGTCTCTGCGGGTGCGTCCATCACGACCCGTCCGTTCTCCATGACGTAACCATGGCTGGCTATCGACAGGGCCATCGCCGCGTTCTGTTCGACGAGAAGGACACCCGTCCCCGCCTTGTTGATCTGCACGATCAGGTCGCGGATCTGTTCGACGATCCGCGGCGCTAATCCCAGACTGGGCTCATCCAGAAGCAGGTAGGTGGGTTGAGCCATCAACGCCCTCCCAATGGCGAGCATCTGCTGTTCACCACCGGAGAGGTAGCCAGCCCCCGACTTTCGTCGTTCGGCGAGGATCGGGAACATCGTGTACACCCGGTCGAGGTTCTCCGCAATTGTGGTGCGCGGCTGCGTGTGCGCCCCGACCCGCAGGTTCTCTTCGACCGTGAAGTCGACGAAAACCCGTCGCCCCTCCATCACTTGCGAAATACCCGAAGCGACAACCTCCGAGGGTGAACGCTCGGTGATATCGGTGCCGTCGAGTACGACCTTGCCCGCGGTGATGCGACCCCGATGGATATCAAGCAACCCAGTTATGGCGCGGAGTGTGCTCGTCTTCCCGGCGCCGTTGCCGCCGAGGAGGGCCACAATGCCCTCACGCGGGACCTCGAGGCTCACGCCTTTGCTTACGAGGATGACGTCCTCGTACACGATTTCCAGGTTCTGGACTGACAGCATCCGTGACTGACTTCCCCCGTGCCCCAAATGAAGTAAAACGCGTGTGAGACGCCTCACGTTTCTTGTTGACGGAACTCTATATGCAAGGTCCGACATTTGCGACCTATTCGGCGCAGCGTGGTGTGTTGCGGAGGTGACGTTCGCGCGGCAGACCGGGTACTAAAGTCCCTGCCCGCGGTGCCCTCATGCGGGCACGATTACAGGTACCATCCGCCAGTTCCTGGAGGTCAGAATGAGAGAACTACGCGAGATCGAATCGGCCGCATGTCTGACGCTGCTCGAGAAGGAGCGCATCGGCAGGCTCGCTTACATTGATGACGGGGCTCCCGCTATTCGCCCAGTGAACTATTTCCTCGCTGACAAGGAGTCCATTGTCATTCGCACCCACGAGGGGAGTGGCTTCAGCACACTGAAAGGCGTCCGCGTGGCTTTCGAAGTCGATTCGATCGATGCGGAACACAACAGCGGATGGAGCGTGGTCGCTTCCGGGACAGCCGAACCCATTACCGATATCGATGAGCTCGTCAGGTCAGCTGATCCGCGCCGTCGCCCATGGGCACCTGGCGACAAGGGACAGTTTCTCCGTGTGCGTATTGAACATGTCGGAGGCCGCGAGCTGACCCAATGAACCGGACGACTATCGGCGCGAAGTCAGCGCCGCGATGTCGCCACCGAGGAAGTCCTGGTAGGCGTCGAGCGCTACGTCCACGTCCCCGAACTGATCACCCACCTGGTGCGTGTTCTGCGCGGAGAGTTCCCGTAGTCCGGAACGGGAGATGAGGTCGTCGATCTTGTTGTCGAGGCTCTTGGCCCGGCGCACCGTGTTGATTGTGCGGAGCTTGTATTCGGCTTGGGTGAGGAGATCCCCGATCCTTGCGAGTGCCGCCACGCGCTCGACGAGTTGTTCCCAGACCGGAACGAGAGCCTCGAATCTTTCGTGAATATGCTGGCGCGCAACCTCATTGCTCGCCCCGTCGAGGCCGTTCAGTTCAGTGACAATAACGCGCAGCGACGCGGTGTCAACAGCGATCTGAATCAGCTCATCGGCGAGGTCTAGCTGACCGCGCTGCATCGCGAAGTGCTCGGAGTGCCAGGCAGAAGAGTTACTGATCCGGTCGTAGAGAGTGCCAGCCAGATAAAGCAACGTGTCGTATCGGTCAGCGAATTGGCCTGGTGCGGCCATGAAGTCGGGAACACGCGGACCCGCTGCCCGTCCGAGCATGAAGCGCCGTGTCCCCTCCGAAAACTTTGCAACCTGCTCGGCGGTGATCCCTAGCGGTCCCAAGAAGTGATCGAGGTGTTCGGGGGCTGGTGCCATTGGCGCTGGCGTGCGGCGCAGCGCGTCAAAAATGGCTTCGCGCTGTTCGGTGTCGAGATGCACCCCGTCACGTTTGTCGCGCCGGGCCGCACGGGCAGTCTTCGCGAAGTGCTCATCGGAGTTCACGAACGCTTCCCGCTTCGAATGCAGCTGGCGGTGCAGATCCGCGGCACGCAACTTCAGCATGCCCCGCGAGACGGGTGTTTTCGCTGCATTCGCCCGTGCCAATGTCCGTGCGTGCTCGTCGGATAGTGCCCGCAACTCCGAGTAACCTCCAACGCGAGGCAGTCCGCGCTTCGCTCGCCGGCGAGCGGCGAGGATCTCGCGGATGTCGTCGTCGAGATAGCCCACAGCGATCAGCAGCGCCGCTTCATCAGATAAGTCAGGGTGCGCTCCGTCGATCTGGTCTTCACTGATGTACGCGTCCTCGCTCCACGTGCGGACCTGCGCGGATATGCGGCTGCGACGCTCCTCGACGGTCTCCGGGTCGGGCCGCGCCACGGTCGAGTCCACTGACCCCACCCTGCGTGGTGGTACGTCAGGAACGCCTGCGCGGTCGGACATCGCTCCTCCTTGAAGACTCCGTGTCAGCTATTTTCCCAGTAGTTGGGACATTTTGGGCGTAAACGTGACTGAGTTGACAGGAAGCCGCCGACATTCCGAACGGCCTCATACGGTTAGCGGAAGTTCTGTGACGTCCGGCGGGGGTGGGATGGCCGTAGCTTACTCAAGGCACTCGCAGCGTTTCCTCGGCATCGTGCTTGCGGTGACACTGACTCTACTGACTTTCGCCGCCGCGGGCCCAGGTGCGTCCGCGGATCAGATCGACGATGCGATCGCCCTGCTGCCTCCCGATGAACGACCGCTATGGTCGGGCCTAGACGTCCGGAACTATCGAGGGCACGTCCCCCGTGACAGCGGCATTCTCCTCGCGGCACATCCACTCGACGAGCGCCGAATGATCCCGGGAAGCGGGGAGGCTTACCGAATTCTGTATTCCACGCCGGATCAGCACGGGAATCCCGCTCTGAGCACCGGCGCCGTGTACCTGCCAGCAAGTCCACCGCCTGACGGTGGCTTCAAACTCATCGCGTATGGCCATGGCACCGTTGGGCTTGGCGATCATTGTGCGCCGTCCGCGCGGACGGAAGATCCGGACACTGGGGCATACCTGACCGGCTGGCTCCGTGAAGGCTACGCCTTGGTGATCACCGACTATCAGGGGTTGGGCACACCTGGTGTACATCCCTATCTCCACGGCATGACGGAAGCGTCGAGCATCGTGAATTCGGTTCGTGCGCTCGATCAAATGGCGTTGCCGGTTTCGCGGGAATGGGCGCTGATCGGGCACTCACAAGGAGGCCACGCGGCACTCTTTACGAGTCGTTTCGCCCAGCAGATCGACGCTGACGTAGCCGCGCGACTGCTTGGTACGGTCGCGCTGGCTCCTGGTGTCAATGTTGAGCGCCTCGTACGCCTCGCTCACCCTGAGTTGCCGGCCGGGCTGCCGCCGGGGCTCATCGTCTATGCGCTGCTGATCATGGCTGGGATGCGTGAAACCTACCCAGATGTGCCCATCGGGGAGTACCTCACGCCTCGAGGCCGAGAGTTACTCGATCTCACTCTGGTCCGATGCACCCGGCCTGTGCGTGACGCGGTAACGGGCCTGCACCCGCGCGAAATTCTGGCGCGGCCCCTCGCTGAGATTCCGGGAATCGAGGACCTAGTCGCGGAGTATCTCGCCGTGCCGACGGACGGATACACAGCTCCCGTGCTGGTCGCTCAGGGGTTGGCCGATCTCGCGGTGCCTGCCCCGCTGGTACTGAGCTTTACCGCGGAAATGGCGGCGCGAAGCCAGCCGGTCGAGCTCGTGGTGCATCCAGCAGCTGATCACCTTTCACTGCTCGCTGACAGCCGCGAAGAGGTCGCGGCATTTCTCGCCAGACTGTTCTGACACGCCGTGCCTGGGATGCCACCCGGGAGTGGCCCGGAGCCTAGAACCGCTAGAACCCCGCGCGTTCGAGCTCCGCATCCCACGCGTCGATGAGCTCTTGACCCTCGATGCCGGAATCGACGAGCTGACCGTACCGTTGCAGCATCGAGGCCTGGACAGGCTCGTAGCGACGCAGGAAATCCTCCTTGTTCGCCCGCCAGTACCCGATCACGCACATGTCTTTGGCCGACAGCCCCAACTCTTTGCGCAGATACTTTCGGATACTTCGGGTTGCTGCAGCCTCCGCCGCGACCCAGTAGTACGTGTCGGAGCCGGGCGCGGGCAGCGCACGGATCGCGTGCTCAAGGTGAGAGGGGCCGTGCCCCATGCCGCTGCCGGGAAGCCATCGATAGTCGACGCTTGCGCTCGATGAGATGGTCTGTACGTCTGCCGGATCAATGATTTCCGTGATGACTGTGGCAGTGACGCCGCTGGGCAATTCCTCGAGGATGCGTCCTGCTCCCGGTAGCCCCGTAGCGTCTGCTGCGAGTACATAGTTGCGGGTGGTTGCGGGCGGTGTGAACCATCCATCAGCGGAGGATAGGCCCACAATGGCGCCCGGCTCTGCCTCCAGCGCCCACGAGGACGCCACCCCGCCTTCATGAACGACGAAGTCGATGTCCAGTTCGCCACGGTCGCGGTGGTATTTGCGGACTGTGTAGCTTCGTCCTTCGGGTTCGTCGTCAGGATCGTCGAAGGTCCAGGCGCCATTTTCAATCGTTGGCCGCTGTGGTGCGGGTCGGCCAGGGTTCGGGAAATACACGCCGAGACGTTCGTCTGGGTAGCCGCTTGTCTCGAACTCCGCGAGTTCGGGTCCGCCAAAACGGATCCGGATCATGTTCGGAGTGATGCGGTGAGCGGAAACTACTTCGGCGAGGTAAAAGTTGTCGTGGCGAGCCATCGTTCTCCAATGCAGGCTAGGCAAACCTTACCTAGCGATTATGGCAGATGGTTCTCCCAGTCGGTGTTCCTGACCCCATTTGCGCCGCAAACCCGCTTCTTCCCCTTCGAAGCCGAACGGTCAGCAGCGCCCGTCGGCGGCGTCATAAACGGCCCGTTCTATGGTTTCGCGCTCGTCTGCAGGGACTTCCTCCCACAGTTGAAGGTCGTCTTCGCGGATCTCGAGTTCACCTTCGCCGACGGTCTCGTTCCATTCGGCGGCCCAGTCGCTCAGGTCACGGCGCATGAAGTCCATGAAGTCGTCCGCGAGTTCCCGTCGGTCGATCGGCCCAAGCCCTGCTTGATCCTGCAGGCTCTGCATGTCGTCGAGGAATTCGTTCATGTCCGCGCAGACTTCGAGATACAGCGCCTGCCCTTGCGGCGCGCCGGCGTCACCCGCGACTTCGGCGCTACCAGAATCATTATTGGAACAGCCTGTCAGGATTAGTGTCACTGCGAGGGCAGGCAATGAGAACTGAGACAGTCGCATTTGTTCTCTCTCGTGGTCGGTGCGTGAGGATCCGATCGTACGGTGTGATCGACGTGTGAGCGCGAACGCGAAGCCAGATTTGCGGGCAGCAGGAGGGTGAATGACGACTCATGTCAGTCGGCGGCAGCTTTTGCGGATTGGTGGTGGCGTTGTAGTGGCCGGTGCCGCCGCGGGGCTTGGGCTGCTTACCGCACGCGGTTCACAGGCGACCAATCAGCTCGCTGCGCTCGTGCCAAGTGACCTCCCGCTGCCTGCCCGATTCACGGTTCCGCTTCCTCGCCCAGCGCAGCGCTCCGGTGCGGAGATCAGCCTCGTGCAGCGCTACGCCGAGCAGGAGATTCTGCCCGGAAGGCGAACGCGCGTGACCGGATACGACGGTATGTATCCGGGGCCGACGATTCGTGCACGCAGAGGCGCACCGGTACATGTGAGCGTGCAGAACGACCTCGACATCGGCACAGTGATGCATCTGCACGGGGGTCGGATGGCGCCCGAGCACGACGGATACCCGACTGATGTTCTGTTGCCGCATTCAGGCCACGTACGTGCGCCGCTGATGCCTGGCAACACGACGGTCGGCGCGCGTTCGTATGTGTACCCAATGGACCAGCGTGCCGCGACGCTGTGGTACCACGATCATGCGATGGACTTCACCGGCCCCAATGTGTATGCGGGACTTGCTGGTTTCTGCATCCTCACCGACGCAGAGGAAGAAGCGCTCGGCCTTCCTTCAAATGAGCGAGACGTCGAACTCATGCTCGCCGACCGCTCCTTTACTTCCGATGCGCAATTCAAGTATCCCGCTCTCGCGCCGGATCAGTCGGTCCCCGGAGTGGAGCCGTTGTACCTTGCTGGAGTACTCGGCGACGTCATGTTGGTGAACGGTGCCCCGTGGCCGGTTCACGAGGTTTCGCGGAACTTGCACCGCCTGCGCTGGCTCAACGGCTCTAACGCACGCAACTATCGACTCGAACTTGCACCTGGCGGCACCCTCATCCAGATCGGCAGTGACGGAGGTCTACTCGAGGAACCGGCACCCCGAAATTCGATAGCCCTCAGTCCGGGTGAACGCATGGACACAGTCGTCGATTTCAGCCAGTACCCGGTCGGCACGCTCGTCACCGTGCGGAATACGTTGGGTGCAGGGCCCATGGACGCGGTGATGCAGTTCCGGGTTGTCCGCGACGCCCACGAGGACGCGCGGGTCCCCGATAAGCTCTCCCAGATCGAGTGGCTGCGGCGTGAAGACGCTGTGCGCACGCGTGATTTCATCTTCGCGCTCCAATTTGGTGGTGGGCACGGCCACAGTGCTGCCCAGGCGCGCGGAGGGGGATTCATTCCGCATCAGTGGACCATCAATGGCCGCCCCTTCGACACCGAGACTGACTGGGCCACTCCAAACTACGGTGACGTAGAGATCTGGCGCTTCACCGCCGTTGCTGCGCATCCGGTGCATGTTCACCTAGCTCACATGCAGGTGCTGTCACGAAGCAGTGGTGCACCGCGCCCGTCGGATGCGGGCCTTAAGGACACGGTCGATCTGGGTCCGATGGAGTCTTGTGAAGTGATCGCGCGCTTTGACGGCTTCCGCGGCCGTTACGTAATGCACTGCCACAACCTGGAACACGAAGATATGGCGATGATGGCTAACTTCACCGTGGTGTGACGCGTAGCGTCACGAGTATGGCGAACGCAGTTGAAATCGCTGGACTCGGGAAGTCTTTTGGCCGCACGCGTGCTCTCGATGGCCTCACGATGACCGTCGTGGAGGGCGAGGTGCACGGTTTTCTCGGCCCCAATGGTGCCGGGAAGACGACTGCCTTGCGCATTCTGATGGGTCTGTTGCGTGCCGATAGGGGTTCGGTTCGTGTACTTGGTAGTGATCCGTGGGCGGACGCTGTGGCCCTGCACCGCCGTATAGCAGCTGTCCCGGGAGACGTTGCGCTGTGGCCCAGCCTTTCTGGCGGCGAGACGATCGACATGCTGGGCCGGCTTCGGGGTGGTCTGCACCCAGGGCGGCGAGCGGAACTAGTCGAGCGCTTCGCGCTCGACACGACAAAGAAAGCGCGAAGCTACTCGAAGGGAAACCGGCAGAAAGTCGCGCTGATTGCCGCGCTGGCGAGTGATGCGGAGCTGCTTCTTCTGGACGAACCGACCGCAGGGCTGGACCCACTAATGGAAGCCGTGTTCCAGGAGTGCATGCGGGAGGCACGCAGTGAGGGGCGCACGGTGCTGCTCTCGAGCCACATCCTCGCGCAGGTCGAAGCATTGGCTGACCGGGTATCGATAATCCGGAAAGGGATCATCGTTGAATCGGGCAGCCTCGCGGATCTTCGGCACCTCACCCGAACGACGATCGTTGCGCGGACCAGGAAGTCTCCTGAGGAGCTGGCCAACGCACAGGGAGTGCGCGAGTTCGACGCGCGGGAAGGCGAGGTCCGGTTCGAGGTCGACAGTGAGCATGTCGAGGCGGTCGTGAATCGTCTTGCGGCTCTCGGAGTCCGGTCACTTGTTGCTCACCCGCCTACTCTGGAACAAATCCTGCTGCGCCACTACGACGACGTACTCCATGCGACGGAGACTCCTGATGCGTGAAAGCTGCACAGGTACGGGTGAGCTTGTCCGGCTGATGATGAGGCGGGACCGTCTGGTCCTACCTTGGTGGGTGCTGGCGCTCACGATGCTGCCCGTCCTGCAGGCCTACGGAACCCCGAACCTCTTCCCGACCGACGCCCAGTTGCGGTCGTACGCGGCGACGTTGCAGACCCCTGCATTCGTGGCGCTTTACGGGCCGGTGTTCGAAGCAAACCCGGGCTCTCTTGCGCTAACCCGGTCGGGGATAGCCCCCGTCATCGTTGCGCTCATCGCCGCGCTGATTGTCATCCGCCACACCCGAACGGAGGAGGAGAGCGGCCGGACTGAACTACTGGCCACCACCGTGGTCGGTAGGTACGCGGGACTTGCCGCGGCACTGATCACGGTATCGATCGGCCTTGCTCTGCTGGGAACGCTCCTCGCTGTGGGAATGCTGGCTGTGGGGTTGCCGCTCGCCGGATCGATCGCTGTGGGGGCATCCTATGCGGGTGCCGGGCTCATGTTCGCGGCTATTGGAGCGGTCGCCGCGCAACTCACCGTGAGCGCCGGTGGAGCGCGAGCAATTGCGTCCGCTGCAATCGGGTTCGCATTTGCGGTGCGCCTCTCGGGTGACGTCAGCGACGCGACAGGCGGATCGCTGGGCTGGCTGTCGTTTCTGTCCCCGATTGGCTGGGTACATCAGGCGCGGCCGTTCGCGGGTGAACAATGGTGGGTTTTTGTTCCCATCACCGCATTTACTGTGGCGCTCACTGCTGTAGCGGTGGTGATCGCTGGGCGCCGCGACTCGGGTGCCGGTGTGCTCCCGTCCCCGTTGGGACCGCCGACCGCCGGACGGGCTCTCTCGTGGCCTGAAGGTGTGGCATGGAGGCTGCACCGCGTTGCACTGTTTGGGTGGGCCGCGGGTTTTGTGCTGCTCGGATTTGTTCTCGGTTCGGCTGGGCGCGGGATTGAAAGCCTCTTCGCGGACAATCCCGCACTTCACCAGGCGCTGGAGCGTCTCGGCGGGACCCAGACGGTCGTCGATGCGTATTTCGCGGGGATCATGGGCTTCCTGGGGCTGCTTGCCTCCGGTTACGCGATCGCGGGCGTACTGAAGCTGCGGGGTGAGGAAACCTCGTTGCGCGCGGAATTGCTGCTGAACGCTCCAGTGAGCCGGATTCGATGGGCGCTGGGACACATCGGCATTTCGCTTGTCGGCGCCGTGGTGCTTTTGATTCTCGGCGGGTCGGCGATGGGAGTTGCACACGGTATCAGCGTCGGCGACCTCTCCGGCCAGGTGCCCAGGTTAGCGGGCGCTGCGCTGGTTCAGCTTGCCGCGGTTATTGTGCTGGCAGCGATCGCCGTGGCCGCGTTCGGTTTGCTGCCCAGGTTCGCCTACTCGGTGAGCTGGACAGCCCTAGCTGCTGTTTTCCTGATCGGCCAGGTGGGTGCCGTGCTGGAACTCGGACAATGGGCCCTGAATGTGTCGCCATTCACCCATTTGCCACGACTGCCTGGCGGGGCTTTCGAGGGACTACCGCTGCTGGTGATGGCTCTGCTGGCCTTTTCGGTGACAACCGCAGGACTGGCCGCGTGGCGGCGCCGTGATATGACTGGTGCCGGGTAGTCGTTAGGCGTCGGCCGGTTTGTGCTGCGGGCGCGGCTGAGCTCGCGCAGCGGGAGTTGAACCGAAAGCGGCCTGGCTGTACAGCCATACGTAGAAGACCAGGGTCACCAGCCAGAGGATCAAAACTACGGTGTAGCCCACTGTCCACAGCCAGCCAGGAACATAGTCTTTGGTTTCGCGCTGCAGGAACTCGGGTTCGTAGATGAACTCGTAACGCTCGCCGGAGGTAGCCACGATCTGCCTACCGATGTCAGTCGTGATCTCCGGGTCGTCAGGGGCGTAAAGCGGCAGGTTGAGCATGATTGTGGGCGCCTGGTGCAGGCGGATCTGTGTCTTCCCGCCGCCATACATGGGCATCTCGTATTCGGAGCGGAACTGGCCGGGCTCGCCGGTCGGCAGCATCGCCACCCGCATTATCCCGGGAGCGCCGCTCGCCGGATCGGTGGGGAGCTCACCTTCGGTGCCGACCTTGCCCTGCCAGTAATAAGCATGCAGCCAAATCGCCCTATCGGATTCCGCGGGGTCCATCGTAATTGTCACGAAAGCACTGCAGATAGTGTCGCCGTCGCAGTCCTGACTCAACTCGACATCTGCGAACACGCCGTCCTTCATTGACGGGGGTGCGAACGCCGTCATGAGAGCGAGGAAAATGACGCCGCCCACAGCTACGTATCCGTTGCGCTGCCAGTAGTTCGGCGATCCGCCGATGGCCGGTGTCGGGGTTTGGTTTCGCAGCCAGTAGCTGTAGCAAGTCTGCAGTGGCCGGGATGCGAAGGTGATGTCCTGCAGCCGAGAGGTCACGTTTCCGCGTGCCTCGACCCGCTGCAGTTGCTGAGCGTGCCAATGCCCGATGAGTGCCCCGCCAATCGCGGCAGCCGTTCCTACCGACAACATCAGCGGCAACGTGTGCGACGGCAGCGGCTGCGGAATTGGCATATAGACGTGCGTCCAGAGCCATTCTGCGTAGAGACCGACGGTTCCGATCAGTGCCCCGCACACGAGTCCGAACACGATCCCGCGGGCGGGCGGAATCACCAGTGCGACTAGTTCAACGATGATCGCGGCGGGCAAGAACAGCAGCATCTGAGATACCAGCACGCCGGGTATCAGGCTGACCGTCACGATCAGGAACAGTTGTGCGACGAGATAGAAGGCCCACGCGAACAGTGCGCCACCGGGGCCGAAGTACCGGCGGCACGCGGTAAAGATCCACGCCGTAAGCAGACCCGCAAGGATGAACTGCGTGGCGGCGGGGAACTGCGGCAGCCCTAATTCGAACTCCGCTAGAAAGTAGAACGGGATGATGCAGGTCGCCAGCAGGAAGACCCCGCGAATCCGCCCGCCTAACCCCAGCGTTCCGGGTGCCCCAATTTGGCGCGCCTCCGAATGGAGCAGAACGCCACCAAGAACGCAGGTGACCGCTCCGCCAATCATCATCGTGTGGGTTGGCCCCCACTGCGTCACGTCCTGGCCGAAAAGACGGTGCCACAGATCGTCGAGAGGAAAGCCAAGGAGCGCAATGAGGCCTGCAGCCACGATCACCATGCTCCCCATCGGGGCGTGCCAGTCGTCGCGGATCCGGAAGGTGCGCGCGGGAAGATGCTTCGACACGAGCGTCATGCTGATCACGCCTGCGACGAAGAAGCCGACGATGCCGAAGAAAATGAAGTAGTGGGCTGGGTTTGCCAAGGGGCCGTCGTCCCGGCCATCCTGCATATGGATTGGAATGTCCCATGCGACACCGAATCCCGCAGACAGCAGCGCAGCGATCATCACGTACACCGGAAGACTGAACCAGCGCGGCATTCCTTCTTTTTTCGCTATCCAGTCAGCAGCTCGCCCGATGGCGGTGCGATGTCCGCTACGTTCCCGCAGCACGAACCACACCAGGGGCGTGAAGATAACGGCGTTTGCGATGAGCACGATGATGATCTGGTCCACCGCGGCTCCGCCAGCTCCAGGTAATGCCTCCTGAGCGAGGCTAAGAGCCGAGATTCGCTGCGACATGGCGTCCTCTTCTCCTGCGCGCCGATCCACCTCGTGGCGGGTTTTCCTCAGTATGACGCCGTGATGTCGGACTTGTGAGGCTTGTCACAATCTTTGCCACAAGGCGGCAAAACGTCAACGAAGTCGATCTCGGTGCACCGCGTCGCTCAGTGGCCGCCGGGACCGCCAGCCGAAACGCTCGAGATCCGGGGTGTGCTGGAATCCCGTTACGGGGCCAACACAGAGCCAGGCGACTGGACGCACTGGCGCGGACGCGCCTACGAAATCGGCAAGGAATTCCTCGTCGTAGAAAGACACCCACCCGACGCCCACTCTTTCAGCGACAGCCGCGAGCCACAGGTTCTGAATAGCGAGAACGGTGGAGAACAGCCCGGTGTCCTCGACAGTATGCCTGCCGAGAACGTGCGGCCCGCCGCGATCAGGATCGTAGGTAACCACGATTCCGGTACCGCTTTCCTGAATTCCTTCGATCTTGATCGGGTTGAACACATCACGCTGTTCCGGTGGCAGGGAAGCGGCAAATCGGTCCCGCCGGTGTTCGACGTGCGCTGCGAACTCGCGGAGCCGGCTGGGATCCTGCACGATCACGAAATCCCAAGGCTGGGTGTTGCCTACGCTGGGGGCCCGGTGCGCCGCGTCCAGGATCCGTGTCAGTGCCGCATCGCCGATCGTTTCTCCAGAGAATTCCGCGCGAACATCGCGCCGCAGGCGGATCGCGTCGTACACCGTCATGGTAGGAGCCATACGGCTATTCGAGCATGCGTGCGTGCGGTGTCTTACCCCCAGTTGACTCCTTCGCCCCGGTACGTGGGGACCGTACGCCACAGAGCTGCGCTACTGCTGTGCACCAGGTGGTATTCGTTAAACCTCTCGGCCAGTTCGCCGGCCTTGGCGTGGCGCATCCACACGCGGTCGCCGATGGCGAGGTCGCCCGCTCCGAATACGGGTGTCTGGACTTCACCCGCACCCTCCATGATGCCGAGGCGGAGTCCTTCCGGAAGCCATGGAACGGGGAGCCGGGAGCCGTCCGCGGCGCCGGACGCGAGGTAGCCGCCGGCGAAAAGTGTGGCGATATCATGACGCGGCTTTCGCACGACCGGCAGGGCGTACAGTAGCGCGGGCTGCGGCGTGAACCGTGTGTAGTGGTCGAACAACGCGGGGCCAACGAGGCCTGAGCCTGCGGCGATCTCGGTGACGGAGGGGTCTTGTCGCGTTGTTTCGACGCTGCCTGTACCGCCGCCGTTGACGAACTCGAGGTCAGCGAACGCTCGGACACGCTCGACTGCGGCACTGCGACGCTCGGCTAGTTCCAGAGCGGACGCCGATTGAATGCGGCGCAGCGCGAGCGACTTGAGGCCAGCATCCTTGTCGCCGACGCCGGCGATCTGGCCTTCGTACCCCATGACGCCGACGAGCGCATAGCCAGTCCTGGACGTGATCGTGGCAGCAAGTGCCGCGGCTGCGCCGGGCGTGTGAATCGGTGAGCGGCGGGCGCCGAGATGGAGGCCTTTCAGCGGTCGCCACGAAACATCCAGTTCGAGAGCAACCCGAATCACAGGGTGCCCGGGGTTCAGAACATCCTCGATGAAGTTGAGGTGTTCGCCCGAGTCCACCATCAGCGTGATGTGTGCCCGAGCCGCGTCGTCCGCTGCAAGACGAGCAAGTGCACTCCGGTCTACCGTCGGGTAAGCAACCAGGATGTCGTCGCTGGCGCTGTGTTCGTGCAGCCACAGCGCCTCGCGTAGGGAATATGCGAGAACTCCGCGCACACCAGGGTGATCGAGGGCCCGGGCGAGGAGGGTGCGGCAGCGCAGTGACTTGCTCGCTACGCGAATCGGGAGGCCCTCGGCGCGGCGCGTGAGATCCTGCAGGTTCATGTCGAATGCGTCGAGATCGACGATCGCGCAAGGTGGATCGATGTTGCGAGTGGCCGAGTCGTACGCGGCTCTGAGTTCGGCGCGGCTGCGGTTGTTTCGCGTCACAATTGGTTACCGTACGCGGAACACGGTGCGGTGAGGGAGATGTGCAGTGGTGACGCAGTGGCAGAACTGGGCCCGAACAGTGACGGCGTACCCGGCCCGTGTGCTGCGTCCGCGATCAGTTGAGGAACTGCGTGAGATCGTGCGGAGCGCGGCAGACGCAGGGACGACGGTGCGTGCCTGGGGAAGCGGGCATTCGTTCACGGCGACTGCGGCGACTGCGGACTGGGCTCTCGACCTCTCTGAATTTCGCGGGTTCACCGACGTCGATCTGCCGCGTCGGCAGGTGACAGTCAAGTCCGGTACGTGCCTGCAGGAACTCAACAACTCATTGCACGTACTTGGCTTGGCGCTTGCGAATCTGGGGGATATCGATACGCAGACGATCGCGGGTGCAATTTCGACGGGAACCCATGGGACAGGAGCGCGGTTGGGCGGCCTGGCAACGCAGGTTGTGGGCCTGGAACTCGTGCAAACCAGCGGGGAAATCCTGCGATGTTCGGCGGAGGTCAATCGTGAAACGTTTGATGCCGCACGGGTGAGTCTCGGCGCGCTTGGGGTGATCAGCACTCTCACATTGCAGTGCGTGCCACGCTTCGTGCTCGCAGCTGACGAACGCCCCGAACTGCTGGACACGGTGCTTGAGTCGATCGAGTACGAGGTGGAGAGCAACGATCACTTCGAGTTCTTCATGTTTCCTTACGGGCGCCGCGCGTTGGTGAAACGCAACAACCAGACCGATGCTGCAACCCGCCCGCTGTCCCGGGCGGCCGAATTCATCAGTTACGAACTTGTAGAAAACCGTGCTTTCGGTGCGATATGCCGATTGGGCCGTGCGCTCCCTGCTGTCGCGCAGCCGACGGGGCGGGTCATCGATGCTGTGCTGTCGCCGCGTATGTATCGGGACTGGTCATACCGGGTATTCGCGACGCCACGGCGGGTGCGGATGGTTGAGTCTGAGTACGCCATCCCCCGAGCGGCGCTAGCCGGTGTGCTCGCTGAGTTGCGGGCGTTGTATTCCCGGTTGGCCGAGCCGGTGATGTTCCCGGTCGAAGTGCGGTTTTCCGCTGCCGACGACGTTTGGCTTTCGCCCGCGTATGGGCGTGAGACCGCCTATGTGGCAGTGCACCAGTTTGACGGCATGCCGTATGAGAAGTACTTCCACGAGTTCGAGGCCATCGTGCGGGGCGCTGATGGGCGCCCGCACTGGGGCAAGATGCATTCGCTCGGTCGTGAGGCCCTGGCTGACCTGTATCCACGATTCCGCGACTTCACGCGCATTCGGGACGTTGTTGATCCGGACCGCATATTTCGTAACGTCTACACCGATCAAGTGCTGGGTTGAGATAAAGAAGCCGTAACGGTTACCGCCTTTCCGAAAGATTAAAGTGCCAGCTCAGTGGCTATTTTTAACATTTTCGTGCGCGTAATCACATTAATTAACAGCTGTCTCAGTGAAACACTGGTGTCACATCCCTCGATATCCGATGCGGAAGCGCTGCTGCCCGACTGGGCTGAGCGTGACGAGGGAACAGACCCGGGGGCGAAATGAAAGGGAGACAGTTGAAGACACGAAATCTGGCCATGGTTGTACCTGCTGCTGGCGCGGCACTGGCACTCGGAATGACGGGAGTGGCAGGAGCTGCCGTCATCCAGAACGCACCAGAAGTAGTTCCTGCCGTCGTTCTCGACGACCAGGGCGACACGCAGATTGAGCCGGAGTCGATCATGCTCGCTCCCGCGGACGGCAACGACGCGGTCAACTTCATCACCTGGCTGGTGTGGAATGACGGCATTGCTGTCGGCACAGGTGTGGAGCAGGTCAACACATGCGAACCCACCTGTGCGGAGGGCACCACCCTCAGCAAGCCTGTCGTGATCGTGCTGGACAATGTCGAGCCCCTCGACGACAGCGACGACGTGCACTTCACCGAAGCTCGCATTTCCGGTGTTGACGGATCACGAACGGTCGAATTGAGCTCCGTCGCGATCCTCCCGATCGACGACGCTGCCTAATCGGCGTCCGAGTCCCAACGCCCGGCCAGCACCACGGCCGGGCGTTTGTGCGTTCGCGTGACGATCCTGTAAGCGATTCCGCGGCACGCGCGTCAATTCCTACCGGATCGCGAGTGCTGGGCTACACCTGGTCCAACGGGATCTCGCTATCCTCGAGACGGGCAACGTCTATCGATCGTCCCGACCTGATCAGCGATGTGATTGCGTCGGTGACGTCCCAGACATTGACGTTCATGCCGGCGAGCACCCGATCCGCGCTATCAAGCCAGAACGCGACGAACTCGTGGGTGCTCAGATCCCCGCGGACACTGACTCGCGAGTACTCACCGCGTGGTGCGAAGCCCACGTACTCCATGCCTAAGTCGTATTGGTCGGTGAAGAAATAGGGCAGGTTGTCGTAGGTGGCGGGGTGCTCAGTGAGCGTCGCCGCCGCGACCCGCGGCTGATTGAGCGCGGTCGCCCAGTGTTCGACACGGATCCTCCTGCCCAGCAGCGGATGATCATGCTCCGCGATGTCACCGACCGCGACGATGTCAGGGTCGGAGGTTTGGAGGGCGCCGTCGACCAGGACGCCCTCGTTGACGTCGAGGCCGGCGTCTTTGGCAAGGCCAATGTTCGGCTGGGCACCGACCGCGATCAGTACCGCATCGGCGGGGATTGTGTCGCCTGCGGTCAGCCGAACACCGCTGGCCGATCCCTCCGATGTTGTTATCTCTTCCACACCACTGTCGAGGCGCAGATCCACGCCGTGTTCGCGATGCAACTCGGCGAAGACGGTCCCCATCTCTGGGCCGAGTGCACCAAGCAATGGAAGTTCAGCGGCTTCGACAACGCTGACGGCGACGTCCTTGGCTCGTGCCGCGGCGGCGATTTCGAGCCCGATCCACCCTGCTCCGATAATTACGAGACGCCCGCCCGCTCCGAGGACGCGAATGAGTTCCTCCGACTGTTCCACCGTGCGGAGGTAGTGCACACCGTCCGCATCCGCGCCGGGGACGGAAAGGCGACGTGGTGCGGAGCCAGTGGCGAGTGCCAGCCTTGCATACTCCAGCGTTGACCCGTCGGGAAGTGTCAGGGTTTTCGCCGACCGATCTATGCTGGTCACCTCAGTTCCCAGCATGAGCTCAACATGGTGGTCGCGGTACCACTGTGGCGGCAGCAGCGTGATGTCGTCGGTCGTTTTCTTCCCCTGGACGAACCCCTTCGACAAGGGTGGCCGGTCATAGGGGAGGTGCTCTTCAGCGCCGATCAGCACGATGCGACCGGGGTAGTCGCGGTCGCGCAGCGCTTCTGCAACTTTGGCGCCTGCTAGTCCGGCGCCGACTATGGCGATGGGAGGTTGAGTTGTCATGTCAGGCCTCGATCTCGTGGTGGCAGTCTCGTCAATGCCGACACTCCGACCCTACCGTGAGGGAGATCACTTCCGGCGTGTGAGTTCCCAGGAGGGGACGCCCAAAAACGCTGACGAAACGAGCGCGATCATCGTGTCTGACAGCCGGAGCAGGTCTGCGAGCCGCTCCTCTTCCGCAGCTTGCACGATGAGTTCGGTCAGCCCGCCGGTGACGGCGGTAGCCATTTCAGGAGAAAGCTCCCGGACCGCGGGATTTCGCTGGTATGCGCGCTCGGCGAGGCTGATCAGGAGTGCGACGAAGCTGCGCTGCATTTCTCGGCGTGCCTCGCGCGCTCGGGGCCCGGCACCGAGGGTCTCCACAAAATGTGTTTTTGTTGCAGCCGGGGAGTCGCTGAGCACCTGCAAAAGCGCTGTGATTGTTGATTCGATGCGTTCAGCCGTAGTTTCGCCGATTTCTGATGCCTTGCTGACAGTGGCGATGACGTCCGCGCGGAATTCCTCGTGACTTGCGAGGAGTGCGCTTTCTTTGTCGGCGAAGTGTTCATAAAAAGTACGGCGGGAAACATGAGCGAGCGCCACGACATCGGCGATTGTGGTGGCAGCGTAGCCCTTGGTCGCGACCGATTCGGTAAAGGCGGCGAGGACCCGGGTGCGCGCGGCATCACCTTTGCCGTTGGCAGCTGCTGCAGGCATAGGTTGCGCCTTCCTGTCGGGACCGGGGTTGGTATTTGATCGTACCAACCGGCCAGCGATCGAGTGGTGGAGAAGCCCTCCGAGCTGGGCATTCTTTGCCAGTTTGAAGACTGTGTGCAGCGTCACTTGCCAAGCGGTACTGTCACGTACCATACTGTGATTCGTAGCGGTACGAAGAAGTACCAGTGAAGCTGATCCTCATCCCAGGGCATTGTGGCCCAGATCTCAAACCCCACGCACCACAGGAGTAACACCCATGGCAACTCTCGCCCTCCCGTCGCAGATCTCCCCGGCCGCCCTCAGTGCCCTAGTCGAGCATGCGGTCCTGCCGCAAGCGCTAGCAGTCACAACCGCCGCACGCCGGGTACTTGTCGGCACGGACCTTCCACTCGAGGGGCGCAATGTCGTCATCACCGGCGGATCATCGGGTATCGGTGCTGCCGCCGCACTGAAAGTTGCCGAAGCAGGCGGCACCGTCATCCTCGTCGCCCGCAGCATTGACAAGCTCGACGCCGTCAAGCAGGAAATTGAAACTGCTGGAGGACGTGCCTACACGTATTCCTGCGACGTCACCGACAACGAGTCCGTCGATGCTCTTGTCGAACAGCTCGTGGCCGACCACGGCGAAATCCACATGCTCGTCAACAACGCAGGGCGCTCGATCCGTCGTTCGATCGCATTGTCCTACGACCGCTTCCACGACTTCGAGCGCACCATGTCGCTCAACTACTTCGCGGCGGTCCGGTTGATCCTCCGCCTGCTGCCGCACATGTCCGAGAACAATTTCGGCCACATCGTCAACATCTCGTCGATCGGTGCGCAAACCAACCCGCCTCGCTTCTCTGCGTACGTCGCGTCGAAGGCTGCACTTGACGCTTTCAGCCGAGTCGTCGCCAGCGAAGTGGTCGGCAAAGGGGTCGGCTTCACCACCGTCCACATGCCGCTCGTACGTACACCGATGATTGCCCCGACGTCGATGTACGACGCTTTCCCCACGCTTTCACCGGAAGAAGCAGCCGACATGGTGCTCCGGGCACTCGTGAAGCGTCCCAAAGAGATCGGTACTCCGATGGGCACATTTGGCGAACTCGCCTACACGCTCGCGCCGGGCCTCGTCGACAAGATCCTCCACCAGGCCTACAAGGTCTTCCCGGACTCACTGGCGGCTAAGGGCGAACTCGACGAAAGCCCAGAACGGCAGGGTCTTAGCCGCAGCGGCCAGATGCTTGCCAGGGCATCGATCCTCGTCCAGGATCAGCCGCTCTCCCGCGCTGCCAAGACCATGATGCGCCTGCTTCCCGGCATCCACTGGTGAAACTTCCCCTACTGCTGACAAAGGAAACAAACATGAAGACTGTCGAAAACAAAAAGGTCCTGATCACCGGCGCCGCAATGGGCATGGGAAAGCTGTATGCGCAGCTCGCGGCGAAGGAAAATGCGTCCGCGATAGTGCTGTGGGACATCAACGAGGTCGCGCTCAAGCAGACCACCGACGAACTGCGCGCGAACGGCGCGACGGTGCATCCCTACGTGGTCGATGTATCTAGCCAGGAAGCAATCGAGGAAGCCGCGGCACAGGTTCGTGACGAAGTGGGCGACATCGAGGTGCTCTTCAACAACGCCGGCGTGGTGCGCGGCAACGCCTATTTCTGGGAGACTGACAGCACCCGCGACACCGCATTCACCATGAAGATCAACGCTCTTGCGCCGATGATCATCACGCGGGAGTTTTTGCCTGGCATGGTCGCAGCTGAAGGTGAGTGCCGCGTCATTAACGTGGCGTCGGCAGCAGGCCTGACCGCGAACCCGCGCATGGCCTCCTACTGCGGATCCAAATGGGCGGCCGTCGGCTGGTCCGACTCTGTGCGCCTGGAACTTGAGCAAGCCGGCCATCGGCACGTCAAGGTCACCACTGTGTGCCCGTACTACATCAGCACTGGCATGTTCGACGGCGCGAAAGCTGCGCCGCTGCTCCCAATCCTCGAACCCGAAGCGGTTGTCACAGAGGTGTGGAAGCAGATGAAGAAGGGCGCACCCTTCGTGATCCTGCCGAAGACTGTGCTGCTCAGCGAGGCCTTCAAGGGGATCCTTCCCACGTCCATCCGCGACTTCGTCGCCGGCCGGGTACTCGGTGTCTACAAGACGATGGAGCATTTCACCGGCCGTGACCCGCAGAAGGTGTAACTCGATGACACTTCTGATGCCCCTCCCGGTAACTCCTGCACGGCTGCCTGCAGCCGCCGCGAACCTGAGCCACAAGGTGCTCTACCACGGGCTCGCCGACTTGCGGCCGATGCCGCGCGTGCTTATCAGCAGCGGCCCACAGCGTGCCGTATACCGGTATCTCCCTGCACCAGGAACCAGCGAGAGTACAGGCGCTCCAGTGCTTCTCGTCCCGCCGCTGGCGGTCCCAGATTCATGTTTCGATTTGCGGCGCGGTTGCAGCCTCGCGGAGCATCTCGTCGAATCCGGCCGACGTACCTACGTCGTCGACTATGGCCAGATCGGCTTCGGTGAACGAAATCTTGGCATCGAGCACTGGATCCACGACGTGCTCCCGCAGGCCATCCGCGCCGCGAGCAAAGACGCCGGGGGAGCGCCTGTGCACCTTGTCAGCTGGAGCCTCGGAGGTGTGTTCTGCCTGCTTACGGCTGCGGATCTGCCGAATCTCCCAGTCGCGTCCATCACGCCGATCGCCAGCCCGATCGACTTTGCCGCAGTGCCGCTCGTCAAGCCGATGCGGCCCCTCGTGGCGCTTACCCGTGGGCTGGTTCTCACCCAACTCGCTCGGACGCTTGGTGGGGCACCGAAGCCACTGGTAAAACGCGCCTTTCAAGTCAGCAGCCTGACGAAAAACGTCATCAAGCCCTTCACGATGCTGTCGAAGCTCGATGACCGCGAGTTCCTCGCGCAACTCGAAGCTGTTGATGCATTCACCGACCATATGACGGCGTATCCCGGCCGTACCTTCTCACAGCTCTACCATCTGCTGTTCCGCAAGAACAGCCTCGTCAACGGGCATCTGGATGTCGCTGACCGGTGCATCGACTTCGCCCGGATCCGTGTGCCGGTCATGGTGGTCGCAGGCAGCTGCGACGCGATCGCGCCGAGGAAGTCTGTCGAGAAGCTCGCGTCACTGCTGCCCGGTTCGCGGTATGTGCGGACCGAGGTCGCTCCGGGAGGCCACCTCGGAGTGCTCACTGGCCGCAACGCTCGGACCACCACATGGCCAGCACTCACGGACTTCCTGCGACAGGCCGACGAGATTCGCGCGCTGCGCTTCGATACAAACCCCTCGATGGCCGAGCTCCGATCAGCCATCGAATCGATCACCACTACTTCCCGTAAGGAGCCCGCATGCGTGAGCTGACGGTACCCGCGCGCGCACACATCGCCCGGCGCGAAAACTTGACCGACATGATTGTCCGCAACGCGCAGGACGAGCCGCAGTCCGTCTCGTTCCGACGGAAGGTCGGCAGTGACTGGCACGATGTGACCGCGGCCCAGTTCCTCACCGAGGTCGACGCGATGGCCAAGGGGCTGATCGCGAGCGGCGTGAACCCCGGCGATCGCGTTGCCATCCTCTCCCGCACGCGATACGAGTGGACGCTGCTCGACTTCGCGATCTGGAGCGCTGGCGCGATCACGGTCCCGATTTATGAGACGTCGTCCCCGGAGCAAGTGCACTGGATTCTGTCGGACTCCCGAGCCGTCGCGTGCATCGCGGAAACAGCCGCGCACGCCGAGATGGTTTCAGGGCTGATGGGGGACGTGCCGTCGCTCGAGCATTTATTCCAGATCGAAGGTGAGCTCGCCGCGGCCGCAGAAGGCCTGTTCGTGTTGGGCAGCCGTAGTGAAGGCATCGCGGACGTTGTTGTGCAGGCACGCAGGGATTCGCTCAACGCCGAATCGCTCGCCACGCTGATCTACACGTCCGGAACCACCGGACGGCCGAAGGGGTGCACGCTCACCCACGCGAACTTCCTCTCGGAAGTCGCCAATGTGACGATGCAGCTCGATGATCTCTTTGGGCGCCGTGACTGTGCGACGCTGCTGTTCCTGCCGCTGGCGCACGTTTTTGCGCGGGTGATCCAGCTAGGTTGTGTGTATCAGCGCGTCACGCTGGGGCACACCGCGGATGTGCGGGACCTCCTGGACGACCTCGCGGGGTTCCGGCCGACCTTCATTCTGGCGGTTCCGCGCGTCTTCGAGAAGGTGTACAACACCGCCGTTCAGAAGGCTGATGCCGCGGGCAAAGGCAAGATCTTCAACCGTGCCGCCGCCATCGCGATCCAATACAGCGAAGCACTCGATACAGGTGTTGTACCAGTTGGACTGCGAACCCGCCGTGCTCTGTACAACGCGCTCGTTTACCGGAAGCTGCGCAAATCCCTCGGCGGCCGGGCGACACATGCCATCTCCGGAGGCTCTGCCTTGGGCAGCCGTCTTGGTCACTTCTATCGCGGCATCGGCCTCACCGTCCTCGAAGGGTACGGGCTGACCGAGACAACCGCTGCGATCACGGTGAACCCGCCGCGTTACGCGAAGATGGGCACCGTGGGATTACCTGTCCCGGGGGCTGTCGTACGCATTGCGGACGACGGCGAGGTGCTTGTCCAGGGCCCCATGGTGTTCGGCGGCTACTGGCGCAACGAGGACGCGACCGGAGAGGCAATCGATAATGACGGCTGGTTCCACACCGGCGACATCGGCACGCTCGACGAACAGGGCTACCTTGCCATCACCGGACGGAAGAAAGAAATCATCGTCACTGCGGGCGGAAAGAACGTGGCGCCTGCCGTGATCGAGGACCGCATTCGTGCTCATCCGCTGGTCAGCCAGGTCATGGTCGTGGGCGATAACGAGCCGTTTATCGGAGCCCTCGTCACCCTCGACGCCGAAGCGCTCACCCCGTGGAGCGAGAAGCACGGCAAATCAGGGTCCGTCACCGAACTCGCCACGGACCCCGATCTAGTCGCTGCAATTCAGAGTGCTGTGGACGAGGGAAACAGGGCAGTCTCGAAGGCCGAGTCGGTGCGGAAGTTCCAGATCCTCCCCATCGACTGGACTGTGGAGGACGGGCAGCTCACGCCGTCGATGAAACTCAAGAGGGCCGTCGTGATGAAAGAACACGAGACCGACGTTGATGCGCTCTACGGCCGCGCCTGACGTCATGTCATGAGTGGGCGGTTATGTGCGAAATCTGAGAGGATATTTCGTACGTAACCGCCCATTCGTCAGGAGCGGTGAGACTTCAGGATCTCGAGTGCCTTGTCGGCGTGGACGTTGGCGCTCAATTCTCCGCTCACCACACCGAGGATCGTCCGGTCCGTATCGATAACGAATGTTCTGCGTTTCACCGGTGCAAGCTTGCCGAGCAAACCACGCTTCACTCCGAACTCAGCGGCGACCCCGCCATCCTTGTCCGAGAGCAGGGGGTAGTCGAGATTCTTCTGCGATGCGAACCCGGCCTGAGTGGCAACCGAGTCCGTGCTGATGCCGACTCGAGTGGCACCAACTTCGGTGAACTCAGCGGCGAGGTCGCGGAAGTGACACGCCTCACCCGTGCAAACGGGAGTGTTCGCCCCGGGGTAGAAGAAGAGAACGACCGGGCCCTTGTCGAGTAGGTCAACAAGTGAACGAACGGTGCCGTCCTGGTCTTCAAGCTTGAAATCTGGTGCTAAGTCGCCTTTGTCCACAGTTCGTCACCTTACGGGAAAACACTACTCAACGACGATCAGCCCGGTTTTCTGGGGATGCTCTGAACACACGTACTCGTACTCGCCAGCGTCGTCGAAGGTGTATGACCACGTGTCGAGCGCGATCATGGGGCTCGCGAAGTCAGGCGGGGCGTTGTCGCCAGTGCCGATAACGTTGTGCGCCACCGGGCCGTCGTCGAACACCCATTCCACCGTGTCACCCGCCTGAATAACGACGGTCTTCGGAGTGAAATCCATGTTGGTGGCTTGCACCACGGCCGGTCCGTCGCCGGCATGGACGTAGGGCGGTGGTTCATTCTCCGCACCGCAGCCCGACAATCCTGTGACGATGACGGTTGCGAGCGTCAGTGCCGTGACGGTTGGTAAACGAATCGAGGGCCTCCTTCGCGTCAGCCAGCGACCTGCTGGACTGTCTGATTCAGGTTATCGACCAGCATGTCGACGATCCCGTCCACCGGCATCACGTCGGGGGTCGCTTCGACCGCAATCTCTTCCGCCATCGCGAGCCAGCCTCGAACAACGAGCCGAAGTTGCGGGCTGGGTTCGGCGATACCCATCGCGTCGATCACACGGTCGGCGATGCGGGCTCGGATGCTAGAAAACACCTCGAGCACCCGTTCATCTCCGCCCGCGCCCGCACGCACCAGTGCCACATAGTTTTCTCGGCGCCGCTGAATGAACTGTACGAAACCGTCGACGATACCGCGGACCCGCTCAGCCGTGGTCCCCTCGTCGGGTGCGCGAGCGTGCAGCAGGAGCCGATTGCCGGCCGCCTGGACCACTGCGATGTAGTACTCGCGCTTAGTGGGGAAGTAATGGAAAAGCAGGCCCCGCGAGATGCCGGCCTCCGCAGCTACCTCGTCGATCGCGAGCTCGTGGATGGGACGGCTCACGAGGAGGCGCAGCCCGATACCGATCAGCTGTCTGCGCCGGTCTTCCGCAGACAAGCGTGTACGCACGGTCGGGACTGTCATGTCGGCACTGTAACACCGGAGATCCAGCGCCGGATCTGGCGTGGGCCGCAGTGTTGAGCGCTGCTCAACGCGTGATCTTCCCTGCTCCCGAGACAGATTGTGTGTCACAGCCTGGCGTGTCCCGCTATGGTCGTGGAAGCGCGGTTGCTACCGAGGATTTCACCAGGAAGTGGGCGGAGTGGAATATGGGAGCTGAAGTCACTTCGATCAGGTTCACTCATGAAGACCGCCGCCAGTTTCGGCGCAAGGTCCACGAGTGCACCGAAGCTCTCGAACGGATGCTGCGTGACGGCGCGTTCGAGCGCTTGCGCGCGGTGCCGCTTCTCGGGATGGAAGTCGAGTTAAATCTCGTCGACGATCAAATGGAACCCGCGAAAGCGAATGACACTGTCCTCGAAGCAATCGCAGATACCGATTATCAGACGGAACTCGGCCGCTTCAACATCGAGCTCAACGTCGCGCCAGCACCGCTTTCCGGGAATTCGATCGCCCAGGTAGAAAGCAAACTGCGCAGCTCGCTCGAGCACGCTGACGATGTCGCTGCGCGGAACCATGCTCGGCTCGTTCTCACCGGCATGCTGCCCACGCTGCGAACGGAGCACTTCGACGCGGCGTGGATCACTGACAATCCGCGCTACGCCCTCCTCAACGATCAGATCTTCGCCGCGCGAGGTGAGGACATCGAGATCGATATCAGTGGAACAGGACTCGACGGGCGTCCCGAACGGCTGCGTATCGACTGCACGTCCGTGCTGCCGGAAGCGGCGTGTACATCCGTGCAGCTGCACCTCGCGGTCGATCCCGAAATGTTCGCCAGCTACTGGAACGCGGCACAGTGCATTGCGGGCGTACAGGTAGCGCTGGGAGCCAACTCACCTTTTCTGGCCCAAACGTCGCTGTGGCACGAAAGCCGTATACCGGTGTTCGAGCAAGCAATAGACACGAGATCCTGGGAGCTGAAAAATCAGGGCGTACGCCCGCGGGTCTGGTTCGGTGAACGCTGGATCACGTCGATCTTCGACCTGTTCGACGAGAATGCTCGCTACTTCCCTGCACTCCTGCCCGAGGTTGACGAGGAAGACCCACTGTCCCTCCTCGACAGTGGGCGTGTGCCCAAGTTAGCTGAACTCGCAATGCACAACGGGACAATTTACCGGTGGAACCGCCCCGTGTACGCGGTGGTTGATGGCGAGCCCCAGATGCGCGTGGAGAACAGAGTCCTCCCGGGCGGTCCCACGGTCGTTGACACGATCGCGAACGCGGCGTTCTACTACGGCACGGTGCACGCGCTTGCCAATGCGGAGCGCCCGCTGTGGAGCCAGATGTCGTTCGGTGCCGCCGCGGCCAATCTGAAAGCTGGTGCGCAGCACGGCATGGATGCCCGCTTCTATTGGCCCGCTTTCGGAGAGGTGGGCCCCGACGAGCTAGTTCTGCGCTGGCTGCTCCCGCTAGCCGATCAGGGCCTCGCTGACTACGGCGCGTCGCAAGAAGTGAGAGACCGGTACCTGGGCATCATCGAGGAAAGGTGCCTGTCGGGCCGTAACGGTGCGGCGTGGCAGCGCGCGACGGTCGCGCGCCTGGAAGCGAAGGGAAAGACGCGCGGGGAAGCCCTCACCGAAATGCTCGCGGAGTACGCGGAGCACATGAGGGTAGGTGCACCAGTCCACACGTGGCCATGGTGACTGTAGGGATGGCCTGAAAAGGAGTCGATCTATCCGGTCCGGCTGAGGATGAGCTGCGCGGTTTCCTCCGGCTGATCCCACACAGGGAAATGGCCGCAGCGCCGGAACCAGTGCAGTCGAGCATCTGGGAACTTCTCCTGCGCGCGTGCGGCCTGGCGGGGAAACGTGACGCGGTCCTGCTTTCCCCAGCCGATGGTGACCCGGCCTGGCGGCGTCCCCGCCGGGGCCCCCTCCTGAAGAGGCCCGCTGACCAAAGCGCTGAGCGTCCTCTTCAGGGCGGTCGCTTGTGCGAAGGCTCGTAGTTCGCGAACTGTGAACTCTTTGGTAAGTCTCCACGGCGCTGCCGAGAACTGGATGAGCAGCGCTGTGCGACCGGCAGGGTTTCCTAGCAACGCAGGCAGCAGCGGTTGCAGCCTCAAAATTAGGGGAATTGATGCCTTGAGTGAAGCGCTAAAGATGCGGCGTTCACCCTCGCTCCAGAAACCGCCAGGATCGAGGGCTACAGTATCACCGCCGATTCCGCGTCTCGCCAGTTCGAGAACTATGCGGGCGCCCATTGAACTCCCGACGGTATCAATTCCTTCGAGCCCCTCGGACCTGATAAATTCTTCGACCGAGTCTGTGAGTGCTGCGATACTGGGTTCACCTTCGAGTGGCGCACTGTCCCCGAACCCGGGAAGGTCAATGGCGATGACGTCACGAGATCGCGAAAGATCATTCATTATCGGTCGCCACGTCTCCCAGGTCGCTCCGAGACCGTGTATCAGCAGGAGCGGTTTCCCGGTCCCTTGCCGCGACGCATTGAGCTGGCTGCTGGTGGACATGAAGCTTCCTTCCGGCCGTCCTTCCGGTGCCCTTCCGAGACTACGGAATTTCGAGACGCGGTGAGGTCTCAGCTGGTGAGGGCTGCTTCGCGCGGCGCGTCAGCGGTGATCGACTCGAAAACGAAGTCGCTGGCGTTGACGCGTCGGGTGCGCGACCAGTACTGGAAGGTAAATCCCGGCCAGATCGTGCGATTAAGACCCTGCGAGTCGAGATACCAGCTAGTGCACCCGCCGGTACTCCACACACCAGTCGTAAGTTTGCTCTGGATCTCGTTCGTGAACTCGCGCTGTGCTGCTGCGCTGACCTCGATGACACCGCGCTTTGTGTCGGCAAGCTTCATCGCAGACAGGATGTAACCGATCTGCTGCTCGATCATGAACACCACCGAGTTGTGGCCGAGCGCGGTGTTCGGGCCAAGCAGGAAGAAGGCATTCGGGAATCCGGCGATGGTAATGCCGAGGTGGGTTTCCATCCCCGCGCGAGCCCACTGCTCTTTGAGCTTCACACCGTCACGGCCCGTGAGATCGATGCTGTCGAAGCCGTCTGTCACGTGGAATCCGGTGCCGTAGATGACGACATCGACTTCACGCTCAGTGCCGTCGTTGGCGATGATTCCGGTGGGCGTGAACTCGCGGATCCCTTCGGTGATGACCTCCGAGTGTTCGCGCGCGAGTGCAGGGTAGTAGGTACTCGACCCGAGGATCCGCTTGCAGCCGATCCGGTAGTCCGGGGTGAGCTTGCGCCGAAGCTCTGGATCCGGCACTGAGCGGTCGATGTTCCATTTCGCGAGTCGTTCTATCGGCTGCATCATATTCGAGTTGCCGTTGAGGCCGAGTGCGAGACTTTCACTGGCCCAATAAATCACGTTGCGCACAGCACGCCTGGCTAGAGGTACTTTCGTGAGCGCGGTTTGCGCGACGCCGGGGATCGGCACATTCGTCCGGGGGAGTACCCACGCAGGGGTCCGCTGGTAGAGGTGCAGTTCTTTTACTTGATCGACGATTTCTGGAACGAACTGGATCGCGCTCGCTCCTGTGCCGATTACCGCGACTCTTTTGCCGCGCAGGTCAATTTCGTGGTTCCACTGCGCGGAGTGGAAGCGTTCGCCCCTGAATGTGTCGTCACCTTGGAAGCGCGGGACACTCGGGATGTGCAGACCACCGATGCCGGAGACCAGGTACTGCGCTTCATAACTGACGCCTTCGGCAGTGCGAACGGTCCAGCGTTGCGTGGTGTCGTCCCATGCGGCCCCGGTGAACGTCCGGCCGAAGTGGGTGTAGCTCTTCAGGTCGTGCTTCTCGGCCACCGCCCGCATGTACTCGAAGATTTCCGGCTGACGAGCCCACAGCTTCGTCCAGCGCGCATTCGGCTCGAAGGAGAAGGAGTACATGTGGGAGGGCACGTCACAGGCACAGCCAGGGTACGTGTTTTCACGCCACGTGCCGCCGAAATCATGGGCTTTGTCGATGATGATGAAGTCGGGCTGCTTATTGCGCAGCAGCTGTATCGCCATACCCATGCCGGAGAAGCCGGTGCCGATGATGAGAGTGCGCGTCGTGTGGGTGGACGCAGCAGTTCCGGCATTGGATAGCGACATTGGTACCCCTTCAGATCAGCTCAGTCGGGCGCCTCCACGGAAGACGACCGCACCGCCGCGACGTTGCGGCAGATATCTGTGTGGGTCAAGGTGTACCGGATAGGACGAATTAGTGTCAATGACCGTTGTCACAGTCTGGGTCAGGTTTGCAGTCGGGTAGTCATTGGTTGGCCTTGAAGAGGCCGTTCAGAAACCCGACCGAAGCCCGGGCGTCCGCGATAGGCCCTTCGTCTTCCGGCTCGCCGTCGAGGATCATGTCCTGTTCGAGGACATACCAGCCGTTGAAGCCACTGACCTCAAGCGTGTTGATAACGGTGGCGATGTCGATGTCGCCCTGGCCCAGGGGGCGGAACATCCCGCGCCGAACACCGTCGGTAAACGCGATGTCTCCCTTGCGGACCTGATCCGCAAGCGCCGCATCAACATCCTTGAGGTGGACGTGTGCGATCCGGTCGGGGGCTGTACGTGTCAGCTCCACGGGGTCACAACCCCCGATGAGCAGATGTCCGGTGTCGAGACACAGCGCAATCGAAGAGCCGGACAGCACGCGCTGGACCTCCTCCTCGTTCTCGACCATGGTTCCGACATGGGGGTGAAGCACGGCGAGCACACCTCGGGAGGCGGCATAGGAGGCGAGCTGGTCGAGATTGGTGAGCAATGTGTCCCAGCCTTGCCTGTCAAGCTCGGGGCGCGAGTCGTAACCGTCGATGCCGGTCGCTGCGGCCAGGACAAGGACTGTCGCGCCTGCGGCAGTGAACCAGTCGAGAACTCTGGCGATCTCCTGCTGGGGGTCCTGTGCCGGGTCGTGGAGGACGACCGGTGCAAACCCGCCAACCGCCGCCAGTTCGTGCTCCTTCAGTGCCGCGGCGCGGGCAGCAGGCTCCTCCGGGAGGAAGTCCGCGGGGCCGAATTCAGTCGCCGTGAGGCCCAGGCTGTTCATTTCGCTGAGCACGCGGGCAGGGCTGAGTTGGTGCCCCCATCCGGGGACCTCGCATACTCCCCACGAAATAGGCGCGCCGGCAACGCGTTCGGCGGCTGGTATCCGCGGCGCGGACGATAGCGGCGATCCTGAGGGCGAGTATGCGCTAGTCATTGATGAGTCCTTGCTGAACGGCGTCGTGAGTGCCCGGAGGTTTCCGGGCCGCGAGAGCTTATGTCTCTAGTCTTGCGGGGACTAGACTGGCATTCAACCTCACAGAACCATCAAAAAGACATCAGGAACCGTAGTGGTCCATCGATTCAAAGTCAGAGAAATTGCCCAGCAAAGCGGACTCAGTGAAGCGACCGTCGACCGGGTCCTCCACGAGCGTCCCGGTGTGCGAGAAAGCACCAGGATGGAAGTGCAGCAGGCGATCGCTGACCTGGACCGGCAGCGTTCACAGTTGCGGCTCGAAGGCCGCAAGTTCCTCTTCGATGTGGTGATGCACGCACCGCGGCGCTTCGTAACTGAGGTGCGCGAAGCCCTCGAAGCCGAGATACCTGCCATGCAGCCAGCAGTGATCCGGTGCCGCTTCCATCATCGGGAAACCGGGCCCTCTGAAGTGCTCGTGGAAACCCTCGACCGCATCGCTAAGCGCGGCTCACAGGGTGTGCTGCTGAAGGCTCCGGATGTGCCTGAGATCGTCGAGGCGATCGAACGGCTCAATACCGCAGGCATTCCCGTCGTCACCATGTTCACTGACGTTGCTCGAAGCGCACGAGCAGGCTACGTCGGCATCGATGACCGCGCGGCCGGGTCCACCGCTGCGTATCTGATGAGCCAATGGCTGCGTCGCGAGCAGGGAAACATTCTCATCAGCCTGACTCAGAACTTCTTCCGGAACGAGGAAGAACGAGAGGCGGGATTTCGCGTAACGATGCGCTCCCTGAATCCCGAGCGTCGACTTATCGAGATTCCTGACACCGACGGAGTTGACGACACAGTGCGACGGCGCGCCGTCGATGCACTGAACCGGGACCCGTCGATCATGGCCGCCTACTCCATCGGAGGAGGTAACCGGGCTCTGCTTGCAGCATTTGAGCAGGCAGGCAGAACGTGCCACGCGTTCATTGCTCACGACCTCGACGACGACAACACCCAACTACTGCGGGAAGGCCGTGTCTCCGCAGTGCTGCACCATGACCTTCATGCTGACGTCCGCCACGCTTGCAGGTTGCTGCTGCAGGCGCGCGGCGCGCTCGATGGGGTGCCGCCGTCGCTCAGCACGATTCATATCGCTACCCCGCACAACATTCCACGGTGACGTCACCCGCACTCAGCTGGCCTCCTTGTCCGGATTGAGAACTGAAACGACGGAAGACGCGGAGAACGCTGTCCAGGCGTGTTTATCAATAGACGCATCAGAACTCGCCGCGAACGCGACCGTTCCGGCAAGGGTGACGCTCGACGCGGCGGCGAGAATGGCGGCGCGCCGAACGCGAGTTGCGGTCCTTGGACGCATGAAAGCTCCTTTTGTGCACTGCACTTAGCAACCGGGCCTCAGCCACAGTTGGTTGTCGCAATGATCGTTAAGCACACGGCGCCTCGGCGCATTCGGATTAGACAAGCAGTTAGCCGGCTGTGACCGTCGCGTGTCTGTTGTTGCGTTCGTCGCACTTTTTGTCACTACGTGTTAACCAATTGGAGTCCTCGGTAACCTCGATTTCGGCGCTCAACCCGGTGCCGGATCCTCGAAGTGCGAACATCACGACAGGTATCTGATAGTGACCAAGCCGATCACTGTAGCGGGGGTGTGCTTCCTCAAAAATCGGGAGCACATCCTGCTAGTCCGTAAGCAGGGCACCGAGCATTTCATGCTCCCTGGTGGCAAACCGGACCTGTCCGAATCGATTTACGCCGCGGCGGTCCGCGAATGCCACGAAGAGATTAACGTTCAGCTAAACGAGGAATCGCTGCGCTTCCTTGGACGGTGGACCGCGCCCGCCGCCAACGAAACAGGCCGCATCATCGATGCGACCGTGTTCGTGTGCGAGGCGGCAGAAGCCGTCGGGGCTTCGTCGGGCGCGGAAATTGCTGAGGTCCGCTGGGTGAGCATCAAGCGCGCGCAAGCTAGCGTGCTCCTTGCTCCTCTCGTGACGGATAACGTCATCCCTGCGCTATCGTCCGCGCGCAAGGTTCCCGCCTGAATCAGCCCCGCCTGAATCAGCCTGGCAGCCCCGGAGGGTAGTGGGCGCCGGAAAACTCCGGCGGCCCCTGAATCCCCAGCATTTGCAGCAGGGTACGGCAATCTTCGGCGTTTGTGCTGCGGGTTGCGACTGCGCGCTGTGCTTTGCGCCAGATCTCTGGGTCAATGGGCCCCGGCCCGCGTGACGACATGTCGGACATTCGGATTATCTTACCTCTAGGCGAACGACAGTACGAACTGGCTGTAAACGAGCGGTGGGTGCCTCCCTGAGTTCCAGAGAGGCACCCACCGCACTGCGTATTTCCTCAGCGCGCGAAAAGCAATGCGCGCTTTACTTCCTGGATGGCCTGCGTCACCTGAATCCCGCGTGGGCATGACTCAGTACAGTTGAACGTCGTGCGGCAGCGCCAAACGCCGTCCATGTCATTGAGGATCTCGAGCCGCTCGGCAGCGCCCTCGTCGCGGCTGTCGAAGATAAACCGGTGAGCGTTGACGATCGCTGCTGGGCCGAAGTATGACCCGTCATGCCAGAAGACCGGGCACGAGGTCGTGCAGCATGCGCACAGGATGCACTTCGTTGTGTCGTCGAACCGGGCACGGTCTGACTGCGACTGGATCCGTTCGCGCGTCGGTTCCTGGCCGTAGTTGATGAGGAACGGCTTTACGGCGCGGAACGCGTCGAAGAAGGGCTCCATGTCGACGATGAGGTCCTTTTCTACCGGCAGCCCACGAATAGGCTCCACGGTGATGGTGACGGACTTCCCATCTTTGGCCAGCATGTCCTTCATCAGAATCTTGCAGGCTAGACGGTTGACACCGTTGATCCGCATCGCATCCGAACCGCAGATTCCGTGTGCACAAGAGCGCCGAAAGGTCAGCGTGCCATCGAGATACCACTTCACGTAATGCAGCAGGTTAAGAAGCCGGTCCGAGGGCAGCGCCGGAACCTCAAACTCCTGGAAGCCCTGAGCATCCGGGTCTTCCGGGTTGAACCGGCGAATCCGGAGCGTCACCATGACGGCGCCCTCGGGAACCGGGGGGAGTGAACGCTCGCCTGTTTCAGATTCAACTGTCGCAGTCATCAGTACTTGCGCTCCATCGGCTCGTAGCGGGTGAAGGTCACTGGCTTGTAATCCAGTTTGATGTCGGCGATCAGTGGGGGCTGGCCGTCTGCCGGAACCTCCTTGTACGCCATGGTGTGGCGCAAGTAGTTCACGTCGTCACGATCTGGGTAATCCTCACGTGCGTGCCCGCCGCGGGATTCCTTCCGGTTAAGTGCACCGGCAACCGTGACCTCCGCGAGTTCAAGCAGGAAGCCCAGTTCCACGGCTTCGAGAAGGTCGCTGTTGTAGCGCTTGCCTTTGTCGTGCACCTGCACGCGGCCGTACCGCTCTTTCAGAGAGTTGATGTCCTTGAGCGCTTGCTTCAGCGTTTCCTCGGTCCGGAACACTGAGGCGTTCCGGTCCATCGTTTCCTGCAGCGCGATCCGGATATCAGCGACGCGCTCGTTGCCCTCGCCGGAAAGCATGCTGTCCATCCAGTCCTGCACCATTTGTGCGGGAGTGTCCGGGAGCGGCTCGTATTCCGAACCTAATGCGTGCTCCGCAGCAGCGATGCCAGCACGGCGGCCGAACACGTTGATGTCGAGCAGCGAGTTGGTGCCCAGGCGGTTCGCGCCATGGACGGAGACGCATGCGCATTCGCCAGCGGCGTAGAGACCATGGACGATCTCGTCGTTGTTAAGCAGCACTTCGCCACTGATGCGCGTGGGGATACCGCCCATTACGTAGTGACACGTTGGGAACACCGGCACGAGCTCCTTCACCGGGTCTACGCCGAGGTAGGTACGCGAGAACTCGGTGATGTCTGGCAGTTTCTCTTCCAGAACATCCTCGCCGAGGTGGGTGACGTCAATGTAGACGTAATCCTTGTCAGGCCCGGCGCCGCGCCCTTCGAGAACTTCGAGCACCATCGAGCGGGCGACGATGTCGCGCGGTGCGAGGTCCTTGATAGTGGGGGCGTAGCGCTCCATGAAACGCTCGCCATCGGCGTTACGGAGGATTCCGCCTTCGCCGCGGACAGCCTCGGAGATGAGGATTCCCAGGCCTGCGAGGCCTGTCGGATGGAACTGGTGAAACTCCATGTCTTCGAGCGGCAATCCCTTGCGGAATACGATGGCCATGCCATCGCCAGTCAAGGTGTGCGCGTTCGAGGTCGTCTTGTACATGCGGCCCGAGCCGCCGGTCGCGAAGACGATCGACTTCGCATGGAACACGTGGATCTCACCAGTTGCGAGCTCATAGGCGATGACACCCGTAGCTGCGGTGCCCTGCGAGGTCTCGGTCAGACACAGATCGAGTACGTAGAACTCGTTGAAGAACTCGACGCCATGCTTGACGCAGTTCTGGTACAGAGTCTGCAGAATCATGTGGCCCGTGCGGTCTGCGGCATAGCAGGCACGTCGCACTGGAGCCTTGCCGTGGTCGCGCGTGTGGCCACCGAAACGACGCTGGTCGATTTTGCCTTCGGGCGTGCGGTTGAACGGCAGCCCCATCTTCTCGAGGTCGAGAACTGCGTCGATCGCTTCTTTCGCCATGGTTTCAGCGGCGTCCTGGTCAACCAGGTAGTCGCCACCCTTCACGGTATCGAAGGTGTGCCACTCCCAGTTGTCCTCTTCGACGTTGGCCAGCGCGGCACACATGCCACCCTGCGCCGCACCCGTATGAGAACGCGTGGGGTAGAGCTTTGTCAGCACTGCGGTACGGACGCGGGGGCCGGCTTCGATAGCGGCACGCATCCCGGCGCCACCAGCGCCGACGATGATCACGTCGTAACGGTGTTCTTGCATGTACGCCTCGCTCAGCCGGTGATGTTGGGATCGAACGTGAAGATGACATAGCTGCCCAGGCCCGTGATCAGGACGATCGAGATCACGAGGAGTGTAGTCAGCCAGAACCGCGTCGAATCCTTGCGTGCATAGTCATTGATGACGGTGCGAAGGCCGTTGCCGCCGTGAAGTTGAGCAAGCCACAGCATCGACAGATCCCAGATCTGCCAGAACGGGCTTGCCCAGCGGCCTGCAACGAACGCGAAATTGATGCGGTGCACGCCGTCGTCGAGAAGCAGCATGATCGAAATGTGCCCGATGACGAGGAACATGAGCAGCAGGCCGGAGATGCGCATGAAGAGCCATGACCACATCTCGAAGTTGTTTCCGCTGCGCCGCCGCGGGGTCCGTGGCAATGACAAGGACGCGGGGCGGTCATATGAGGTAGCGATGGGCTGCGCGATGCGAGGATCTGAACTCGTCATGATTAGCTCCCGAACATCAGGTAGACGATACGGCCAGATGCCGGGATCATGATGGCGACCGAGATTGCCATGACGATCCAGAACATGAGTCGCTGATACTTCGGGCCCTTGGACCAGAAGTCGATCAGAATGACTCGAACGCCGTTGAACGCGTGGTAGATGACGGCCGCGAGCAAGCCAATTTCGAGTGCCCCCACCACGGGGTTCTTGTACGTTTCGATGACAGCGTCGTATGCCTCGGGGCTCACCCGGACCAGCGCAGTGTCAAGCACGTGGACGAACAAGAAGAAGAACAGGGTGACGCCAGTGATCCGGTGTAGAACCCAGGACCACATGCCGGGATCACCCCGGTATATCGATCGGGTGCGCACCACCTGTCCAGTGGCGTCTGTTGTGCTGGTCATTGCGAGCTCTGCCTCCAGTGTCATCGGTGGGCGCACGCCGGTAGTGAATGGATGCACCCTACAAAATGGGTTCGCGAGGGCGCAGCACAACAGTGGTCCCGGCGAGAACCTAAGCTGACAGTTAGAACTTTAGACCCATCCCAAATCGTGGGTTGCAGCGGGATATTGTGTTTCGACCTGCGGGTTTGGGTTAGGTTTGCCTTGCCATAGCGCGGTGGATTACCTCGCCGCTGCACCCTGGAGGCGGTGTAAATGGAAGAAATTGACTGGAAAAGCCTGCATAAACGGGCCAAAGAGGTCATGCGTACGGCCTACGCGCCGTACTCGAACTTCCCGGTAGGCGCAGCCGCGGTGACCACCGACGGGAGGCATCTCAGCGGTTGCAATGTGGAAAATCTCTCATTTGGTTTGACACTCTGCGCGGAGTGTTCAGTGGTCTCCATGCTCCACTCCACCGGCGGTGGACGGCTGCGCGCCCTCGTATGCGTCGACAGCCGCGGCGAAATCCTCATGCCCTGCGGACGCTGCCGTCAAGTGCTCTATGAACACGGGGGACCTGACATGTTGATTTCTTCCGCAAACGGGCCGGTCCCGCTCAGTGCGCTTCTCCCCGCAGCCTTTGGGCCCGACGACTACGCCGCAGGAAGGGAACAGTCATGATTCACCACCACGACGCTGTATCCGTCATTCGCGCGAAACGCGATGGCCACGCCCTGTCTGATGCTCAAATCGATTGGGTGATCGACGCATACACGCGTGGTGACGTCGCGGACGAACAAATGTCAGCACTCGCGATGGCGATTCTGCTCCGCGGAATGAACCGGGACGAGATTTCACGGTGGACAGCGGCCATGATTGCCTCCGGTGAACGCATGAATTTCAGCGGGCTTGGGCGTCCGACGGTGGACAAGCACTCCACCGGAGGAATCGGCGACAAAATCACCTTGCCGCTCGCACCGCTCGTCGCGGCGTGCGGCGCCGTCGTGCCGCAACTGGCCGGCCGCGGTCTCGGATATACCGGGGGCACACTCGACAAAATGGAGGCGGTGCCTGGCTGGCGCGCGGCACTATCAAACGACGAACTGCTCAAACAACTCGACTCGGTTGGCGCGGCTATCTGCGCGGCGGGGGCTGGGCTCGCCCCAGCTGACAAGAAGCTCTACGCCCTGCGTGACGTCACAGGGACCGTCGAATCGATCGCACTGATCGCTAGTTCGATCATGTCCAAGAAAATCGCCGAAGGAACATCCGCGCTGGTCCTCGACGTAAAATGCGGCTCAGGGGCCTTCATGACGGGCGCGGAAGACGCACGCGAACTCGCTCGCACCATGGTCGACTTGGGTAACGACTCCGGCGTGCACACCGTCGCACTACTCACCGATATGGATACTCCCCTTGGCTTGACAGCCGGTAACGCACTGGAGGTCCGCGAATCAGTGGAAGTTCTCGCAGGCGGCGGCCCGCCAGATGTCGTCGAGCTGACGCTCGAACTGGCGCGGGAAATGCTGTCGGCAGTTGGGATCACCGGGGTAGACCCCGCCGATGCCCTCGCAGACGGTCGCGCGATGGACGTCTGGCGCCGAATGATCGCGGCGCAAGGGGGAGATCCTGCTGCCGAATTGCCTGCGGCCACGGAGACCGAGATCGTCATCGCTCCGGAATCCGGTGTGCTCTCCCGGCTCGATGCCTTGGCAGTAGGGATCGCGGCGTGGCGGCTCGGCGCGGGGCGGCAGCGGCAGGGTGAGCCGGTGCAGCCCGGCTCCGGTGTGCAATGGCACGCGAAGGTGGGGGACCGCGTGACAAAGGGGCAAACACTCTTCACCTTGCACACCGACACCCCGGAGCGGATCCCAGCTTCGCTCGCCGCCCTGAACGGCAGCTGGGAGATTGGCGACTCGTTTGAGCCGCGGCCGCTGGTGATGGATCGCATCGGGTGATCGGCGCACCGTGCGGCGAGTCCGCGAGCATTCGTATCGATTTTCGCCTGTGAACTGGCACTATCGCTCGCGACCGATGTGGCGTCTTGTGGGTGCAGATCGGCACGAATACGCGCGTCGCCGCTGTCGAAGGTGGCTAAACCTACGCGCTGAACGGCACCGTCGCCTCCTCCACAGCACCCAACCGGTGCGGGTGCCGCCACAACCCGCGCTGTTCCAAACGGGGGAGCACTCCCTCACCGAACCAGTACGCCTCCTCGAGATGGGGATACCCTGAGAGAACGAAGTGGTTCAGGCCGAGGTCCGCGTATTCCTCGATACGGTCAGCCACCTCGTCATGTGAACCGACGAGCGCTGTGCCAGCACCCCCGCGAACAAGTCCGACGCCTGCCCACAGGTTGGGGGAGACTACGAGGTCGTCCGTCCGACCGCGGTGGAGTTCTTGCATGCGCCGCTGCCCCTCAGACTGGCTGCGCGCGAGACTCTGCTGGATCCGTTCGACTTCTAGCTGGTCGAGTGCGTTCAGGAGACGGTCCGCGACAGCCCAGGCTTCTGCTGAGGTGTCCCGGCTTATGACGTGCAGGCGGATTCCGAATTCCAGTTCTCGGCCTTGCCCCGCAGCTAGCGCGCGTATCCATTCTAGTTTCTGATGTACCGCCGCGGGTGGCTCGCCCCAGGTGAGGTACACATCGGCGTGTCGTGCTGCGACGTCGCCTGCGGCACCGGATGAGCCACCGAAGAACACTGGTGGCACAGGCGCGGGCCGTCGGCCCAGTGCCGCATCCGTCACCGAAATGTGGTGTCCACGGAAGCTGAATGGCTGCGGGACCTGCCATAACTTGCGCACGACGTCGAGGAATTCACCGCACCGCTCATATCGGGCTGTTTTGTCGAGGAAGTCACCGTAGGCGCGCTGCTCGTGGTCCTCGCCGCCGGTGACAACGTTGAGGTAGAGCCGCCCACCCGAGTGCCGCTGGAAAGTTGTGGCCATCTGCGCGGCCAGCGTGGGGCTGATCAATCCGGGTCGGAATGCGACGAGGAACTTCAGGTGCTCGGTGGCTTCGACGAGCATCGCGGTGGTGAGCCAGGCGTCCTCGCACCATGCGCCTGTGGGCGTGAGGACCGCCTCAAACCCGTTTGTTTCAGCTGCGGCGGTGATTTGGCGAAGGTAATGCAGGGATGCGGGTCGATCCCCGTGCATCGAGGTTCCATGACCGCCGGCGATGAGTGAGCGCGAGTCGCCATAGGTGGGCAGAAACCAGTGGAAGTGCAGCACAGAGACTCCTTCTAGAACACGCCATGGTGTGGCGGGGCATACCCGAGTAAAGACCGCCCGATGTGGTGGTATTTCCAGCGCACCGGGTCGTGGAGGGTGTGGGTGCGAGCGTTGCGCCAATGCCGGTCGAGGCCAAGTGACGCGTCGGCGGAGCGGGTGCCGCTGAGTTCGAACACGGCGTTTGTCGCCGACAGCGATGCGCGATCCGCGGCGGCTTTCGCGGTAGCGACGGCGAGGGACGCTTCCGCTGCGTTGTCCGCTGACGGCTGGGCAAGAACTGTATCGACGGCGTTACCTGCCGTCGCGAGGAGCGATTCGGCAGCGGCGACGTCCACCGCGACCTCGCCGAATCGGTACGCGGTCAGTGGATCCTCGCGGGCTTCCTCCACACCGGCCTCGAACCAGGGCCGTGACTTCGCGCGAACGAACTCTGCGGCGTCGTCGAGTGCGTTCCTAGCCACACCGGCGTCGATAGCCGCGTGCAGGAGCTGAGCGAACGCCCCGTATCCCGATGACGCCTGCAGCGCGGCCGCACGCGGCACCACCCACGCCTGGTCCACCGGAACCCCTTGCAGGTGCACGGTGCCGCTCGCTGTGGTGCGCTGACCAAGCCCGTTCCAGTCGTCGGTGATGGAGAGGCCAGGACTCCCCGTCGGGACGAAAGCAAGGTACTCGGCCTCATCAAGCACCGCGAGCACGGGTATCCAATCAGCGAAAAGTGTTCCCGTGCAGTAGTACTTGGTGCCAAATAGCACGTACCCGGTGCTCGACCGTTCAAGCCGCGTGGCAACAGAAGCGATCGTCCGTCCCCCGCGTTCCGACTGCGCATTCGCGAGCCGCGCGCCGTCGAGTATCTGGTTGAAGAAGTACTGTTTTTGCCTATCGGTGGCGGCGGCTTTCAGGAAGTTGACGTACACGAAGTGGCTATGCGGTATCTGAGCTATGTTGGGATCGGCGCTCGCCAGCAGCCGAATGATTTCCGCGAGGACCGACGCTGGTGCGTCCGGGCCACCATATTCGCGCGGCACGGTCAGGGCAAAGACACCTGCGGTCGAAAGTTGCTCGACTTCGGCGTGGGGCAGGATGCGGTCGCGGTCACGTTCCCAGGCTGTTTCCCGGAAACTGTCCGCCAGCTTCGCGGCGAGGGGGAGCGCGTTGTCCCAGCTCATGCGGACAACAACTCTCGTTCCCGATCAGCTTGCTCGATCTCACGCACGAGCGGCAGCACGTTGGCGCCAAAGTACTCGATCTCTTCCTGGAAATGCAGGAATCCACCGAGGATGAGGTCGACGCCACGGCGGCGGTATGCGGCGATGCGCTCGGCGATCTGTTCGGGAGTACCGATGAGCTTCGTGCGGAAGCCGTCGTTGTACTGGACGAGGTCGTCGAACGTGGAGTCGGCCCACATTCCGCGTTTGTCGGAGGTCGAAGCGCCCGCCTGCTGGACAGCGCTCCGGAACCCCTCGACCGCGGGTCTATTAGCTTTATCAATAATTTCGCGCAGGGTGTCTTGCGCTTCCTTTTCGGTATCGCGAGCGATGATGAATCCGTTGAGACCGAACTTGACCTCTCGGTTCGCCTTGCGTGCGTGGCTGCGAATGTCATTCAGTTGATCGGTGACGCCGTCGAAGTCTTTTCCGTTGGAGAAGTACCAATCGGCGAAGTGGCCGCCGTTGAAGCGTGCAGCGGAGGAGTTGCCGCCCTGGAAGAGTTCGGGGTTCGGCCGGTCGGCGGAGTTCAGCGGCTTGGGTTTTAGTGTGAAATCGTGAATCCGGTAGAAGTCGCCCCGGAAATCCACGTTGTCTTCGGTCCAAATTTTGCGCAGCACCTGGAGGAACTCGGCGCTGCGGCGGTAGCGCTCGTCATGTTCAAGCCAGGGCTCGCCTAGGTGGGTGAACTCGTCTTTGAACCAGCCGCTCACGACGTTGACCGCGAAACGTCCGCCGGACAATTGGTCAGCGGTTGCTCCGAACTTTGCGAGCACCGCAGGCTGCCACAGTCCTGGGTGCACTGCGGCGATGACTTTGAGTCGCTCAGTCGCCAGAAGCAGGGCGAGGCTGAATGACGTTGACTCGTGCTGGAACTCAGCGCCGTAGCTGGCCTCATACCGAACTTGGCTGAGCGCGTAATCGAATCCATTGTTCTCTGCGGTGCGCGCGAGTTTCGCGTTGTACTCATAGTCCCAGCTGGTGCGCTGTTCGATATCACTTGTCACCAAACCGCCACTGACGTTCGGCACCCAATAGGCGAACTTGATGTGGTCGGACACATTCTCAGTTGTCATGAGGCCAAATCTGGCAGCGTGGGACGCACGGGAGAACACTTAAAACCACTGTGAATTCAAACCTTGGAAGTGCGCTGCGGTACCTGTGTCCTTAATGACATGAGTGGACCCAGTGTCGCAATCGAGTTCGGCGCGAAGGCGCCTCGGCCGCCGTGGCTTGACGTGGATAGCCCCGCGCCAGCCTCCGCCGGGACGTGGTGTGAACTCACGGCGCGTCCAGTAATGGGCACGCTGATCCGCCTGCGTGCGCGAGACCTTGGAGAGGCGCGACGCCGATACGAGGGTATCCGTCGAAGTGACCCACGCGCGGTTGTCCTGCTCGATCTCTACGCGTACACGGCGGATACGTGGGAGCGTGCTCATGCTGAGTACGAGCGCATAAACCCATACTGGCAGCCAGGCCGCGTGCTCGACACCGTCACTTACGTGGGGACGCACAAAGGCTTGACGAGCCTGATCAGTGACATCAGTGCAGCTGGTGTCGCAGATGGCGCGACCGTGCAGGGGCCAGACAGTTGGCTGCGTTACGTTCAGCACGACGTACTTGCACCGTGGCTGGCTGGTGCGGCCAAGGCTGACACGGCATTGGCGGTGAGCAGGTGACGACGGTTGTGGTGGTGGGTAACCCGCGGAGGAATTCGCGGACCCGGGACGCGGCCGTTTCTGTCGCCGAGAAACTCACTGGAGCGCCGCCGGACGCAGTGCTAGAACTCGGCGAGATTGGCCCTGCGCTGCTCGACGGGCAAAGCGAGGCAGTGCAAGAAGCCGTTGACACGGTAAAGCGTGCTGCGGTCGTGGTCGTTGCCAGTCCCACGTATAAGGCAGCCTATACGGGCTTACTCAAACTGTTTCTCGATCTCTTACCCACTGGAGAGGGGTTGCGCGGAAAGGTCGTCATCCCCGTAATGCTGGGCGGGGGGCTTGCCCACGCACTCGTGGCTGACTTGGTGCTCAAGCCGGTGCTCGTGGAGTTGGGGGCAACCACGCCAGCGCCCGGTCTGTTTCTCTTGGACAGCTCGTATCAATCTGACGGACGCGTTGACGAGTACGCAGAGAGATGGAAGGACGTGGTGACGTCATGACCGGCACTGCTATTCCCGTCGCGCTCGACCCACAGGCCCTGCGCGGCGCCTTCGCATTGCACCCAAGCGGGGTGGTTGCGGTGTGTGCGATCGCTGCGGGCGAACGCGTGGGCATGGCAGTCAGCAGCTTTGTCCCCGTGTCACTTGAGCCGGCACTCGTCGCTATCTGCATTCACAACACTTCGTCAACCTGGCCAAAGCTGCTCTGCTCGGAAGAACTCGGCATCAGCGTTCTCGGTGCGGGTCATGCGGGCGCGGCGCGCACACTGGCGAGTAGGTCCAGTGATCGGTTCGATGGGGTGGAAACCGAGCCTGGCCCAGCTGGCGCACTGTTTATCGCTGGCTCACCGATGACCCTGCAGGTGTCGGTGCACGACATTGTCGCCGCCGGTGACCACCAGCTGGTTTTGCTGGCGGTCCGGGACGCCACGGTTCGTGATGGACACGCTCCGCTCGTTTTTCATCGGAGCGAGTTACGGCCGCTTGCCCGATGACAACTCGACCTCGCTGATCAGTTCGTAGGACCGCACCGGCCGTGCTTCCGTGCTCGCCGCGATGGCGCGGGCATACACGTCTTGCACAGTGTGGGTGAGTGGTGGTGCTACGCCAGCGTCGTTACTGGTATCGATGACGTGTTGCGCTCCAGCATGCATCATCCTGAGGCTCGCAACGTCACCCCAGCCGCCGTTCTTCGCCTCGGCCGTGAAGTAGTCCATGAAGTCCTTAATCGAGTCCATGAATCTGCGCGCGTAAGGGGTGAATCGGTCGACGTCGCCACCAGATTGTCCGATGGTGGCAAGAGCCTGCTCATACGCCAGCACGAAAGGGTGAAAGATCGTCAGAAGTCCCTGGTAATACAGCTGTGCCAGACCATAGTCCGCACCGAGATATTCAGCTGGGCTCAAGGGAATCAGCAGGTCCATCACGGCGCGGAAAACCTCGTCAGGCCCGCTGTAGAAGACATAGGAGAGCGGATGGGTAATGTCGTCGCCCTGTGACATGAACGCGCCCGTCAAGAAGGAGCCGCCGTGGTCGAGCACCCATCGGGCTCCCGCGCGCGTCTTCTGCGGTGAATCTGAGCTCAGGTTGACGATGGTCTTGCCGGAGAGATGCCCGGCCGCGTGGCTTAAGACGTCGTACATCGCCTGGTAGTGGGTAAGGCTGAGGATTGCCACGTCGTTCGCGTCGAGCGCTTCGGCGACCGTCTCGGCACGTTTCGCGCCGAGGGCTGCCATTCCGTCTGCCTTGCGGGGTGTGCGGTTCCACACGGTAACGGCGGTGCCCGCGTTGAGCAGTGCTTGCGTGATCGCCTGGCCCATCGGTCCGAGGCCGATGACGGTGACAGATGGAGCGGTACTAGGCATGTGAATCCTTGTGGTTGGTCGTCTTTCAGGAAGTCGATCGCGGCGCTGGTTCTCATCGTCGATCGAGTTCGCAACCTCCACAAGACCGCACTTTGTGGTGCGGGACTTACCTTGAGGTACGCATTACGGTCAGCGCAGTAATCCCTCGTGCAGGGCGCGGAGTACGGCGTTGGTGCGGTCGCGGGCCCCGAGCTTGACCAGGATTGTCGAAACGTGGTTTTTTACCGTGCCTTCGGCAAGGTGCAACGCCCCTGCGATCTCGCGGTTGTTCAAACCCTCTGCGACGAGCCGCAGGACTTCTACCTCCCGCGCGGTCAGGTCCGCAGGAGGGAAGGTGTCGCCGGTAGGAGCGGGACCGGACCGAATTGCGCGCAGCAGTCTGTCAGTGATGGAGGGTGCGATGAGCGTGCCACCGGCTGCGAGCGTGTGAACCGCGGTTTTGAGTTGCTCCAGTGTGACGTCTTTAAGGAGGTAACCCTGTGCGCCGTGGCGCAGAGCTTCGAGCACAAGAGTGTCGTCATTGAAGGTGGTGAGCACCAGCACCGGCACCTCAAGTTCGCGCAGTCGCAGGTTTTCGAGCGTCCAGAGGCCGTCATACCTGGGCATTCGCAGGTCGAGCAAGACGACGTCTGGGTTAGTTGCCGCAATCACATCAATCGCGGCGGCACCATCGCTCGCCTCGCCAATCACCCTGATATCGGCGAGTTCCAGAAGGCTGCGAATGCCGTGGCGCACCAGGTTCTGGTCGTCGACGATTACGACCGACAGCGGGTTAGTCATGAGGCGGGAACCCGGGCCGTGATGGTGAGGCCGCGCCCCGCGCCGAGTCCGCCGATGCGCACGTTGCCGCCAATCTCTTCGAACCTTTCCTTCATTCCGCGCAAACCATTGCCCAGCACCAGGCTGTCTGCGCCGCGGCCGTCATCGGCAGCGGTCAGAACGGTTGCACCGGTGGGGTCGCGGGCGATCTCGATCCACAGCTCGCGTGCGCTCGCGTGCCGGATCGTGTTGGTGATGATCTCCTGCACCGCCAGAATCAGTGCTGTGCTCTCGTCTTCTCCCACCTCGACGGCGGGTTCGACCTCCACAGAAATATTCAATCCGGGCAGGTCTTTCACGATCTCGCTGAGGGTCGCTGCGAGATCGGCGGAGCCGTTTCGCAGCTCGCCTACGGTGCTGCGGACGTCGCGGAGGAGATCGCGTGCGACGGACTGTGCTCGCTCGACGTGTTCGCGCGCGCGACTGCCCTCACGGTGCCGCGCCGCTTCGAGTTCCAGGCTGAGGACGGTGAGCTGATGGCCGATGGTGTCATGCAGATCCCTGGAGATGCGTAACCGTTCTGAGGTTCGCGCGGACTCAGCCAGCAGTGCGGTTGCAGCCCTCAGCTCGACGTGCGCTTCCGTCAACTGGCGCCGTAACTGCTGCTCACGGGTGATGGCGAGCGACGACAGCACTGACATGGCTTGCAGTGCCAGGTAGAGGCCAGTAACGATGGCAGCTTCCTGCAGTGAGTCGCTGTAGCGGACTGCGATTGCCCCAATCACCAGCGTGTTCAGCATCACGATGAACGCCGTGCCCGCAAGTCGCGTCGTGTACACACTGAGTGCGGCCATGGCGATCAGCAGGATTGGCAAGAAGCCCAGGCTAGGTGCACCAGCGACGACGATCCACGATGCAGCGACCGCGGTTCCGAGAGCGAGATGCCGAGGGCCCGTGCGGTGTTCGAACGCGAACGCAGCGAGGGCGGCTCCGAGCATTGCTGCGAACGCCACGACCCACCAGAGTCGCGGGATAGCGGTGTCGACCAGTCCGATCAGTGCGGGAGCGCCAAGGCCGACGACGACGGCAAGCAATACGATGCCAGCCCACGTCTCAGGATCCACACGGCGCATTAACTCAGCCTAGAGGCCAGGCGAGTGCCGGGGAGGTGCCGATAGTCATGGGTACGAATAATGACTGTCGGCACAAGCGCGCGCCGGCACCGCGAACCTACCGTCGTTCACATGAATTCGTCAGTACTCGCTATCGAAGTCGAGCAGCTTCACAAGCGTTACCGTTCCAAGGTCGCTGTCGACGATGTATCACTAAGTGTCGAACAGGGGCAGGTCATCGGCATCCTCGGCGCTAACGGCGCCGGGAAAACAACTACTGTCGAGACGATCGCTGGTCTGCGCAAACCCGATCGCGGCACAGTGCGGGTCCTCGGTCTCGATCCGCGTCGTGACCGGGCGAAACTACGCCAGGTCCTCGGTGTGCAATTGCAGAACGCGTACCTTCATCACGCGCTCACGGCTGCGGAACTCGTCGAGTTGTACCGCAGCTTCTATCCCAATCCGCGCGGCGCGGACGAGACACTGGATCTCGTCGAGTTGTCGGAGCACCGCGGCACACAGTTCGAGAAACTCTCGGGTGGTCAGCAACAGCGCCTGTCAGTTGCGCTGGCTCTCATCGGACGACCACGTGTGGTGATCCTCGATGAACTCACCACCGGGCTTGATCCACGCGCCCGCCGCCGGATGTGGGCGGCGATCGAGAGACTGCGTGACGAGGGCGTCACGGTGGTCCTCGTTAGCCATGCCATGGACGAGGTGAGCCGCTTGTGCGACACGATCGCGCTGTTAGACACAGGCCGGGTTATCGCGCAGGGAGCACCGGCTCAAGTCACCGGGGAAGCGGGGGCGGCCGACCTCGAAGAAGCTTTTGTTCGGCTGACAGGACACGAGGTCCACGACGAAATGGAGGCGGATCGATGACCACAACGATCGAGGCCCACCGTCCGGGGCCGCGAGCCTGGGCCACACTCGCCAAGTGCGAGGCAAAGATGGTGATTCGCGATACTGCCGGGCTAGTAGTGCCCATTGGTTTGCCCTTGCTGATTCTCGTCATGAGCGCGTCGGCAGCTGGCTCCGAGGCCGCCGGTGATACCGGACTGACGGGTCTGGAAGTGTATGTGCTGCCATTGGTGTTCGGAATGGTCATCGCGGCGATTGGCATCATCAACATGCCAAGCTTCCTCGCCTACTACCGGCGCACAGGGATCCTGCGACGTCTGTCTGTGACGCCCGCGTCACCCGCAATGGTTCTGGTGGCGCAGGCGGTGGTGAGCCTGATCCAGGCGGTAATTGGCATCAGCGCTGCCCTCGCGGTCGCGGTGCTGGTGTTCGGTGCGCAGTTCCCGGCTGCACCGTTGGCAGCCCTCGGCGTCGCCCTGCTGGGTTTGGCCGCGATGTACGGCGTGGGCATGATTGTTGCAGCGGTGGCGCCTACCCCGAATTCGGCGGTGGCGATAGGTCTGATTACCTTCTTCGCCATCGGAGCGCTCGGCGGCTTGTTCGGCGGTCCTGGGTCGCTGCCCGAGGGACTGGCGAGAGTCGGAGAGCATTTGCCGTTCGGTGCGACGATGCAGGCGCTGGGTGCAGCGTGGGCCGGCAGCGGCATTGATCCCGCCCACCTAGTGAGCCTGGGCGCGGCGGTGCTGGTCGGTGGAATCGTGGCGGCGGCGCTGTTCCGATGGGATTAGGCGTCCGATGGGATTAGCCGCGGTGATTTCGGCAGTCGCCGCAATCACTTTCATCGTGGTTTTCATGTGTGACGGGTGGACGCGGCCGGGATACAACCCGGTCCGCCACGCAGTGAGCGCATTGGCGCTCGGTTATCGCGGATGGATCCAGACTTCGAATTTCCTTGTCTGTGGTGTGGCGATTGCGGCCGGCGGAGTCGCGGTCGCCGGTGTCACGTGGCCACTCGGCGCGGTGATCAGTGTTTTCGGTCTCGCACTGGTCGCGTCGGGCGTGTTCCCGATGGACGCAATGCGCGCGTATCCCCCCGGTACTCCAGACACGACACCGGCAACCTTGTCGCGCCGTCACCGTTGGCATGACCGCGCTGGTGCGGTCGCGTTCATGTGTATGCCTGTGATGCCGGCGATTGCGGCGTTCAGCAGCGCCTTTGGCTGGGAGGTGCGCGGGTACTCCGCAGTCACCGCGGTGGCGGCAACGGTCCTGGTCAGCCGTTTTGGAAGTGCCTGGGAGAAGGACGATGACCGAACCGGCGTCTGGCAACGTGCGGCCCTCATCGCTGCGCTGGTATGGCTTGCGATCATCAGCACGGTGGTCGCTGTTCGCTAGTTGTGAGGCGCGCACGTGTCAGAGCACGCGAGTATTCTTCCTGGAGGATCGCCGGGACAGTTTGGGAGGCGAACGCTGGTGGAGTCACAGGACCTTGCTCACATGTGCGGTATGAGCGTTGCCATCGAGGTGGTGGGCGGAAAATGGAAGTTGCACATCATGTGGGTGCTCGGTGACGGCCCGCAACGCTTCGGACAGATTCGGCGGATGCTCGGCGGTGTCAGCGAGAAGGTGCTGACGGAGCAGCTGCGCCAGATGGAGGCCGACGGCGTTGTGCACCGTGAGTTCTTTCCGGAGATCCCCCCGCGCGTTGAGTATTCGCTCACCGCGCTCGGTGAAGAACTGAAAGTCGCGCTGAAGTCTCTTGAGGATTGGGGAGAGAAGCGGCGCGGAGATCTGCTCGCTGAAGCCTCTTCGGCGTGACAGCGCAGATGCTCGCCGCGGTTCTCGCCGCGGTGGCGATAGGGACTGTGCTGCAGCGTGTTTCTGGAACAGGTGTCGGGCTGGTTGTGGCACCGACGCTGGCGGTTCTGCTGGGCCCGGTGCAGGGGATCTTGGCCACGAACATCATTACGTCGATGTCCGGCGCGCTGATCACGCTGTACGTCTGGAAGTACGTGGATTGGCGGCGCTACGCGGTGCTTGCCCCAGCGGCCGTGATCGGGGCAGTCCCCGGCGCTCTGGTGGTGCGTGCTGTGCCCGCCTCCTGGCTGCAGATCAGTATCGGGGGGCTCGTGTTGCTGACCCTGGCGATCACGTACCTTGTGCGGACCTTGCCACACCTGGAGGGTCCGGCCGCCACCGGGCTCGCTGGGACAGCCGGGGGATTCTTCAACACAACGGCGGGTATCGCGGCACCCGCGATGGTCGTGTATGCCCTCGTGTCCCGCTGGGACCAGCGCGCCTTCGCCGCCACCATGAACCCAGTGTTCATGACGATGGGGCTCGTGTCTTTTCTGGTCAAAGTTGCGTTCGGAGCGACAGGGCAGGAAGGGCTGCCACCATGGTGGATGCTCCTAGCGGTGGCTGCGACGGTTGTGGTTGCGACCTTCGGTGGTGGACTTGTCGCCCGCCGCGTCTCGCCGGGCATGGCGCGCGCGCTCGCACTGTCGCTAGCGGGAGCGGGTGCCGTGGTGGCGATCGTTAGGGGAACGCTCGCCTTGGCCGGTTAGACAGCGCCGACTGTGTGGGCAGTCTGGGCGAGGTGTGCTTTTTGCAGCGCTGCGAGCGGATCAGCATGGAGCACACTGAGTGCGACAGCCGCTGCAGCATGTTCTTGGACTCGGTTTCCGAATCCAGTCACCAGCACGTTTCTGCCCAGGAGTGCGGTGTTGCGGGCGAAAGACTGTGCGAAAGCAGGCATCGCTTCAGGAAACTGCGTGAAGGCCTGGCCGCCGAGTATCACGTCATCCGGGTTGAACAGATCGCGCAGCATCGCGACGATCTGTCCGAGAACCTCGGCACGTTCTGTCAGGATCGCTGTTGCTGACGGATCTCCCGCGCGCGCTTTATGGTGCAGCTCAGTGATTGACGCCGTATCGGGAGAGAGCACACCGCGCTCGATCCCTCGGTCGATCATGGCCTGATCGCTCACTGTGGCCTCGAGGCAACCGTTTCGGCCACACGGGCACGCCACACTCGACCCGGTAGGGAAGTGCGAGATGGAGCCTGGACCGCTGTTCGGTGTATGTACCCGTCCATCAAGGGTCAGCGCGGTGCCGACCGTTTCGCGTGCATAGAAGTACAAGCTGCTTCGCTCATTCGCGGAGGCCGCATCTTGCGTGGGTGTGAAGAGCAACTCCGCGGCGGCCATCGCTTCAACGTGGGGGGAGACCGATACGGGGACTCCCAGCGCTTCACCGATTACCTCGCCGACGGGTGCGTCAAGCCAGTCGAGCCTGGGATGAGTTGCGGTGCCGGACCGTGGATCCACCCGCCCGCCGAGTGCGATTCCGGCCCAGAGGAATTGCCTCCGGAACCGCGCGGTGAACGATGCTGCGCTCTGCGCAATGGATGCGAGTGCGGTCAGCTGGTGGCCGAGCGGTGTTGCTATCCGTATGCCGCCAAGGAGCTTGCCGCGTATGTCACTCGCAACCAATGTGGTTACCGCCGCCCCGATGTGGATGCCGAGTGTGGCGAACGGTTCGTGATTCGTTTCGAAGGGCACGCGCGGCCGCCCAACGGCGCCAGACGCGGAGAGGTCGGCTCGTTCCCGCAGCAGGCCTGCCGAAAGGAGGGCGGACACGTGGCGATTCACGGTGGCGATGCTGGAACCGGTCAGCTGCGCCGCTCGCTCCCGCGCGAGCGGCCCCTCTTGTACGGCGACACGCAGTATCGCGGCAGGGGGGCTTTCCGACCGCTCGAACCGGGGCGACGCCACGATTACCGGTGCGGATGGGACGTGGCGAGCAGAAATAGGCGTAACAGTCACAGGGAGTCACTCTCTTGTGCCGAAAATGCGAATCCAGGAAGGGGAGCGGCGCGGGTTCAGTTCAGAACCTCACGCCCTCAATGACATCCGAATCGGATATCGAGGGATCAGCAACAGTGCAGACAGTACATTCGGCACATTTCCGACGTCAGGGCCGATGCCGCAGCCATCGAGGCGTGCTCAGGGCGTGACGTGGAACGAGACATGCCCATCAAGATAGCACCCGATCGGGACCGGAACCAGGTGATCGTGACCACTCCTCGTTCCGGGGCCTGTCTGGCATTCGTATCGAACCGGTTGCACGCACGTTGATTTGAATCCTTGTCGGGTGCCGGGCTTGCCCGATTAAGTGAGAGAACCAAATCCCGACGCTTTCATTAAACGAGGTCTGAAACATGTCTCACCCAGCTCGTCTAGCCTCCAGAGGGCGATTTCGTATCGGCGCAATTGGCGCCGTACTGAGCGCAGCAGCTCTTCTAACCGGATGCGGTGCTTTTCCTGAGGCTTCCGGGGCTTCAGAATCACCAGGCAGCGATGAGACAACCACTGTCCGCTATCAGGGCTGGGCAAGCCAGGTCGGCTTTAATGAGCTAGCAGAAGACCTCGGATATTTCGACAATGTCGAGCTCGAGTGGGTTGGCAACACCATCAGCGGACCGCAAGATATCCAGTCCGTCGCGACCAATCAGATTGATGTGGGTGGCGCGTTCAACGGTGCGGTTGTCAAGCTCGCGGCCACCGGGGCGCCTATTACGCCGGTGATAGCCTATTACGGAGCCGATAGCGAAAACTACCACGGCTACTATGTGCTCGAAGGCAGCCCGATTCGTTCCGCGCGCGATCTCATCGGGAAAAAGATCGGCGTGAACACGCTTGGTGCGCATCACGAATTCATCATTCGGGAATGGCTTGCTCAGCAGGGTCTGACGAAGGACGAGATCGCACAGGTCGAACTGGTCGTCGTCCCGCCGGTGAATACTGAACAGGCGCTGCGACAGGGACAGATCGATGCCGGAACCCTGGGAAGCGTTTTCCGGGATACCGCGCTCGACCGCGGCGGAATTCGGCCACTTTTCACAGACGAGTCGCTATTCGGTTCCTTCAGTTACGGCACGCAGATCTTCCGCAACGATTTCATCGAACAGAACCCTGAAGCGGTAGCCGACTATGTGCAGGGAGTGTCTCGTGCGATCCGGTGGGCCCAAACGACGCCGCGGGAGGAGGTAATCGAGAAGTTCCGGGAGATCATCGAATCTCGTGGCCGCAATGAAAGTACTGAATTCATTGAGCACTGGAAGAGCACAGGTGTAGGGAACTCCGGTGGCGTGATTGACGAGAAAGAAATCCAGATCTGGATCGACTGGCTCGTCCGTAACGGGGAACTGGCTGAAGGCCAGCTGACCGCATCTGACGTGTTTACTAACGAGTTTGTGCCGTATGCAAACGGGACGCTTGATCCGGCGAGTGGTCCAAATGGTGAAGAGGTCGAGGCACGCTAATGGCAGCGAAACTGAGCATCCAAAACGTCAGCAAAGAATTCAGCGTTCGCGACCGCACAGCGTTGCGCGGGAAGCACAAGAACTTCGCGGCGGTACGTGACGTCAGCCTCGATGTTGCTACTGGTGAGTTTCTGGTGCTTGTCGGTCCGAGCGGTTGCGGCAAATCAACACTGCTGGATCTGCTTGGTGGACTCACATCGCCAACCTCGGGGCGGATCCTTCTCGACGCCGCGGAAATCACAGGGCCGGGGCTCGATCGCGGCGTTGTGTTTCAGCAGTACGCACTGCTTCCATGGCGAACCGCGAAAGAGAATATCGAGTTCGGGCTCGAGGCAAAGGGCACCGGCAGGCAGGAGCGGTCACGCATAGCGGACCACTTTCTTGAATTAGTGGGTCTCACGGGCTTCGCCGATCGCTATCCCCATGAACTCTCGGGCGGCATGAAACAGCGCGTGGCAATCGCACGCAGCCTGGCGTTTGATCCGGAGGTGCTCCTCATGGACGAACCTTTCGCGGCGCTTGACGCCCAGACACGCGAAACACTCCAGGACGAGTTGCTGAGAATCTGGCAGAAGACGGGCAAGACGATCATATTCATCACGCATGGGATCGACGAGGCTGTGTACCTCGGTCAGCGAGTCGCCGTGATGACATCGCGACCCGGTCGCATCAAAACAATCGTGGACGTCGATCTCGACCCAACCGAATCAGAAGATATTCGCTCTGACCCCCGATTCGGCGCATACCGTCACCGCATTTGGACGCAATTGCATGACGAAGTCGCGCAGGCTCAGGCGCAGGAACTTGCGAGCGAGCCATCGCCTAACGAAAACGGTCACAACCCAGTGAAGGAAACAGCCCGTGTCTAGCGTTCTCTCACCGCCACGAAACTCGGCTACGGACAGCACGCTAGCCGGCACAACCGCTCACGTCGTGGCCGAACGGCAACCCCAGGGAAGGAGGAAGGCCAAAGATCTGGCACTGAAGACGTCAAATCTGACGCGCGCACTCGTGGCAAGATCGGCGGTCATTCTGGGATTCCTCGCAGTATGGGAGTTCGCTCCGCGGACCGGGCTTGTCGATCCAGTGTTTCTGGTGCCGTTCTCCGATGTTGTCACTGCGCTTAAGAACCTCATCGCGTCTGGGGAGCTTTCTCAGCACCTTTCCGCGAGTCTATCCCGCGCACTCTTCGGATTCGCGATCGCTATCGCAGTGGCGATACCGCTCGGCGTGGCGGTTGCCTGGTATAAGCCGGTATCCAATGCACTGAATCCAATACTGGAACTTTTTCGGAACACCGCGGCGCTAGCGCTCTTGCCCGTATTCGTGCTGCTGCTGGGAATCGGAGAGGCCTCCAAGGTCGCACTCGTCATCTACGCCTGCACCTTTCCGATTCTGTTGAACACTATTTCCGGTGTGCGCACCGTTGATCCGCTGCTCATCAAGTCGGCGACCTCTCTTGGTTTTTCGCAGTTCCAGCTGTTCCGGAAGGTTGTCCTCCCTGCCGCAGTCCCGACAATCTTCACGGGTATCCGCCTTTCCGGCGCGGCATCGATTCTGGTACTCGTCGCCGCCGAAATGGTCGGTGCGCGAGCTGGACTCGGCTACCTCATCACCGCTTCTCAACTCAACTTCCAGATTCCCAACATGTACGCCGGGATCGTGGTCATCGCCATTGTCGGTGTGGCCCTGAACGCGATTCTCGTCGCGCTTGAACGGCGCTTCTCCCGCTGGCGCACCACCTAGTCAAGGACTTCTAGCACAATGGCAGACGAACAACAGCACAAGCAGTTGCACCTCAACGCATTCTTGATGGGGGTTGGGCATCACGAAGCGGCCTGGCGGCACCCGCGAACCAGGGCACAAAGTGTTCTCGATGTGAGGCACTTTCAGGCGCTCGGGCAGATCGCTGAACGAGGTCGGCTCGACTCGGTGTTCTTTGCCGACGGGCTTGCCGTGGGACCGCGTATAGCGCGAAATACCCTCGCGGTTTTCGAACCGATCACGCTCCTAAGTGCCATAGCAGCGGTAACTGAGCGTATCGGGCTTATTGCCACAGCATCGACCACCTACAACGATCCGTACACACTGGCCCGGAAGTTCGCGTCCCTGGACCACATCAGCGGGGGACGCGCAGGATGGAACATTGTTACTTCCGCGGGTGTCGATGAAGCAGCGAACTATGGCCTTGATGTGAGGCCGGAGCACGAAAAGCGATATGCGAGGGCAAGCGAATTCGTTGACGTCGCAGTGAAACTCTGGCAGAGCTGGGAATCTGGATCCGTTTTGCTCGACGAAGACCTGGGTGTTTTCGCTGACCCGAAGAAAGTGCACGCAATTCACCATGAAGGCGCGCACTTCCGTGTACGAGGACCTCTCAACTCGCCGCGCAGCCCACAAGGCCGACCTCTTCTAGTGCAAGCGGGGTCTTCCGAAGCTGGTAAAGAATTTGCCGCGCGATTTGCCGAAGCGGTTTTTACTGCGCAGCAGTCACTGGAAGATGGGATTGACTTCTATACAGATCTCAAGCGCCGACTGCCGAGGTACGGTCGGCGCGCCGAGGGGCTCAAGGTATTGCCGGGAGTCGTGCCGTTCATAGGTGGAACCGAGGCAGAAGCGCGTGCGCTGGAGTCAGAGTTCACCGAGCTCATTTCACCGGATTACGCCCTGCGCCAGCTTTCCACCATGCTTGGCATCGACCTGACTGAGCACGCGCTGGATGCACCGCTTCCGCCGTTGCCGCCGATCCACGCGATCGAGGGGAACAAGAGCCGGTACCAACTGGTAAAAGACCTGGCTGAAAAGGACAGCCTCACTGTTCGGGAGCTAATCGGCCGACTCGGCGGGGGGCGCGGGCATCGGACATTTGCGGGTACCCCTGAGCAGCTTGCCGACGAGCTGCAGTTGTGGTTTGAGGCAGGCGCAGCGGATGGATTTAATATCATGCCGCCGTATTTGCCGGGAGGCTTGGAAGACTTCGTCACCGAGGTGGTGCCGCTGCTGCAGAAACGTGGAATATTCCGCGAAGAGTACGAAGGGCTCACGCTTCGCGACCATTACCGGCTTGAACCTGTCGATGGTGGATCCGATGGGCAGGAATGGCAAGCGGCGCAATGATTTTTCGTCATCTCGTGCTGCCGTTCGCTTACCGGGCGCGGGCGATGGCGAGCTTTGCCCTCATGATGCGGCTGGGGATGTTTCTTGGCCCCCTGATCAGTGCCGCCGCGATCCACGTGAGCAACGTCCGAGGCGGTTTTGTGGTTCAGTTGGCGGCAACTGTGCTGGCCGGCTGGCTCATGGCGAGGTTGCCCGACCCTCCCCGGAACGGGCAACGCATGCACGCACAGACGCCCCACGTTCTCCGCCTTGCGTAGACACATCGACGCATGCTCGCCACGCTCGGCGCGGGTGCAGTCGTGATGGGTGCGGCGCGGGCATCGATTCCAGTGGTGATCCCCTTGTGGGCAGACCACATTGGACTCAGCGCCGCGCAAGCGAACCTGATATTCGCCGCGGCGGCAGCGATCGACGTGACGTTCTCCTATCCCGCCGGCTACCTGATGGACCGATTTTCGCGTCGCTTCATCGCAGTTCCCTCGCTTATCGTGCTCGGCGCAGGTTACGTGCTGCTGCCGATCTCGGATTCAGCGTTGAGCCTTATTGTGGCAGCGCTAGTGCTCGGCGCCGGTAACGGTCTCGGGAATGGCGTGACCATGACGATAGGTGCTGACACCGCCCCGCCGGACACGCGCGCCGAGTTTCTCGCTGTGTGGCGGTTGATGCACGACGTGGGCTTCTTCGCCGGGCCTCTCACAGTGAGCGGAGTGGCAGTACTCGTATCGCTGGCGGCGGCTGTGGCCTCAATGTCAGCACTCAGCGCAGTGGGAGCGGCGATCTTCGCTCGCTATCTGCCAACTCCGCCGCTCACTGAGGATTGTCCCCAGTTTCAGATCATTCAGATCTTGTCTCCTCACACCAGGAAAAACCATGAGAAATGCGGGTAGTACACCAGCAGCGAAGATCGTGACGGATGACGGATGTGTTCGTTGTCGGGGGTCGCCCAGCGGGCACTTGGGCAGCGCTAAAAGCGGCGGAATCCGGAGCACGCGTCGTACTGGCTGACAAGGGATTTGCGGGGTAAGCGGCGCCACGGCGGCTGCGGGGACCGGTGTCTGGTACGTCTCGCCGCAACGCGAGGCCCGAGAGACGGCCATGGCGAGTAGCGAAGCGCTGGGGGCTATCTCGCCGACCGGCGCTGGATGGAGCGAGTGCTCGACGAAACATATGCGGGGATGAACGAGCTTGCGTATGCAGGTCGCTATTCTTTCCCGACTGGTGCTTGACACAGATGCCATGGGGACCTGCTTCCCATCGCGCGAATTTCGGACGCCCGAATCGTATGCAGGTTTTGCGCAGTGTCCCGCGCGGTGCGCGGCGGACTGACATGCCTAACCAGTCATTGCGCCACTACTGGCAGGTGAATCTCGCTGCGCAGCGTCGCTTTCGGGCGAATTGCGCCACTTGAGTAGCGACATATGAGGTTTCGATCATCCTGATTTTTGTCTCTTGGTGAAGCTGAACAGCCCATAGCCGGGTCAAGGTCTCTTAGGTTTTGCTCTAGCCGAGTAGAAGTCGTGCCTTTTGACTCCACCTCCGCCATCGTTGTGCCGATCGCATCGCCTACCTGAGGAGTGATAGTGGGGAGTACAACGATTCGCGCAGCCGCGCAGCCCACCGAGCAGGAACTGAAGAACCATTTTCAGCCGATATTCGACCAGATAGCGGAGGGAGCAATCCAGCGCGAAAGGGATCGGCGGCTGCTGTTCGACGAGGTCGAACTGTTGCGCAGTGCACGCTTCGGCGCACTGCGGGTGCCCGTGGAGTTGGGCGGCTTTGGCGCGACCGTCAGACAATTGTTCTCACTACTTATTGATTTGGCTGCGGCGGAATCGAATCTGCCGCAGGCGTTGCGAGTGCATTGGTCGTTCGTCGAGGATCAGCGCCTTTCGGGTGACGTCCAGGCGCAGGTCTGGCTCGATGCCGTCGCAGCTGGCGCGCTAGTGGGCAACGCGATCACTGAGCCAGGAATCGGGGCGGCGGACAGGTATCAGACGGCGCTCACGCGAGACGGCGACAGATGGATACTCAACGGCACCAAGTACTACAGCACGGGAAGTCTGTATTCGGACTACATCCTGGCCGCAGCGGACCAGGAGGGCGAGCGTGTATCGGTCTTAGTGGATGCCCAGCAGTCGGGTGTTGAGCAGACCGATAACTGGGACGGTTTCGGTCAGCAACTCACAGTGAGCGGAACTACCACGTTCACCGATGTTGTCGTGCCGGAAGACCGGATACTCGGCCCGGGCTATGGGACACCCGGCCGCACCTACGTCACCGCTTACCTCCAGCTGGTTCAACTAGCTGTTCTCGCGGGAATCGCACAGCGCGCGGAAGCGGAGACTGTGGAGTGGGTGCGTCAGCGAACCCGGACGTTCACCCATGCGGCAGCTGATGTGCCGCGCCATGATCCGCTGGTTCAGCAGGTCATCGGCAAGCTCGCGGCAGCGACTTTTGGGGCTCGTGCCGCGGTGCTCGCTGTCGCAGATGACCTCGATGTCTTGCTCGAGGCTGGCGGTGACGACCCCCAGTTGCTGGACCAGGCCGAAGCAGCGGCCGCGCAGGCCCAGTCGGTGGTTATCGGCCTCGTCCTCGACGCGACATCGCGGCTGTTCGAGGTGGGCGGCGCCTCGATCACATCGTCGGGTCCCGCTCTGGATCGCCACTGGCGCAACGCGCGAACGATCTCGGCGCATAACCCACTTATTTTCAAGGAACAAGCGCTGGGTGCGTACCTGCTGAATGGCGATGCGCTGCCATACGCCTGGAGCGCCGGTCGCTTCTCGAAGCAGTCAGCATGACCAGGCAGGTTCGTTTCAACGCGTTCGACATGAACTGCGTCGCTCACCAGTCACCCGGCCTGTGGCGGCACCCAGCGGACCAGTCTCAGCGATACACCGAGATTGAATACTGGACTGGACTAGCCAAGCTATTGGAGCGGGGTGTGTTTGACGGGCTGTTCATCGCGGACGTTTTGGGCACCTATGACGTGTACGGCGGCACCGACGAGGCCGCGTTGCGGGAGGGTGCTCAAATACCGGTGGCTGATCCTCTTCTGCTCGTCTCCGCTATGGCTGCTGTAACGCAGCACCTGGGCTTCGGTATCACCACAGGCACAGGATTCGAGCATCCCTACCCCTTTGCACGCCGACTATCAACTCTTGATCACCTCACCAAAGGGCGTATCGGATGGAATGTCGTCACGGGATACCTGCCGTCTGCGGCGCGGAACTTCGGCGCTGCGGATCAGCTTGACCACGATGACCGCTACGACCATGCCGACGAATACCTGGAAGTGTTGTACAAACTCTGGGAGGGGTCATGGGAAGATGACGCGGTCGTACGAGACCGTGAGCGCGGCGTATACGTCGACGCGGACAAGGTGCACCACGTTGGGCACCGGGGTAAGCACTTTTCTGTTCCGGGCATTCACCTGTCCGAACCATCCCCACAGCGCACACCGGTCATCTACCAGGCCGGTGCCTCACCACGGGGGGTTCGTTTTGCCTCAGAACACGCAGAGGCAATTTTCGTGGCGGCACCGTCGAAACGGGTGCTGAAGGAGACGGTGCGCCGGATTCGCAGCGGCCTTGTGGCGGCGGGCCGCGCACCATACTCTGCACGGATTTACGCGCTCGCGACCATCATCACGGACAGATCAGATGCGGCGGCCGCAGCCAAGCATGAGGAATTCAAGCGGTACGCAAGTCTCGAAGGCGGACTTGTCTTTACATCTGGGTGGATGGGTATCGACCTTTCGCGCTACGACCTCGATGAGCCAATCGGAAATGTCGAGAGCAATGCGATTCGCTCGGCTGTCGCCGCGTTCCAGGAGTCGGGAGATGACGGTCGCGAATGGCTGGTGCGTGACATTGCTGAGTGGGCCAGCATCGGTGGGCTCGGGCCACGATTCGTTGGGTCAGGCAACACCGTGGCGGACCACATTCAGAATTGGGTAACAGAGACCGACGTCGACGGCTTCAACCTCGCCTACGCGATAACCCCGGGCTCCTTTGAAGACGTCATTACCCATGTAGTGCCCGTGTTGCAGGAACGCGGCGCGTATCCGGCCACGTACTCGCAAGGATCTTTGCGGGAAAAGCTTTTCGGCAATGGAGCGAGGCTCCCAGACGACCATCGTGGAGCCCGATACCGCTTAGGCGGAGACCTCTCCACCATCACAGCGCGCTATCGCGCCTATGCCAGTTGACAACGAGAATTGGGAGTAAAGGTGACTGAACAGCAACGACGTTCCGCAGCAGTGATCGGCGCAGGCCTTGCGGGATCCTCCGCGGCACTTGGGTTCCTGGATGCTGGGTTCGGTGTGACCCTGTACAGCGACAAGGATCGAGCGGCCCTTCGCGACGATGTGCCTCCAACCGGCAGTGCCGTGTATTTCGGAAAGTCCCGGGAAGCCGATGCGCGCATCATCGAAGACCTCTATGGCGAAGAATCGCTGACGACCGGGCTCAGCACTCGCCTGCACACGGGTTACGGTGACGATCGCGGCGAAATTCTCGAGTTCGACCCCGAATTCGGCTACTTCGCACAGGCTGTGGACGTCCGGCTGCGAGCTGCCGACCGGATTGACCGCTTCGTCGACCGCGGTGGAGTCTTCGAAGTTCGCAAAGTGACGGTAGACGACGTGGATGCGATTGCCGCCAAGCACGACCTGACACTTGTGGCGACGGGGAAGGGCGGTCTCGTGTCGCTGTTCCCCGTGGACGAGGAGCGTACCGTCTACCGAACGCCGCAGCGTTCCCTCCTGCTGGTGACGCTGCATGCAAAAAGCGACAGGCCCGATTTCGCGTATCGAACGCAGAACGGCCGCCTTCACAACCTGTTCAACCTGCACACCGACTTCGGTGAGGCTTGGCTTGGGCCCTTCCTGCACAAGGATGCCGGACCGTCCTGGAGTTTCCTGGGGTTCGCCAAGCCGGGCTCCCCTTGGGAGGAGCGTTTCGCTAAAGCTACCGACGCCCGCAGCGCACGCAACGTCGTCGTCGATTTCTACCGCGAGTTCTTCCCCAACGAGGCTCCTGAGATAGAAAAACTCGAATCGATCGATGCAGACCCGTATTCGTGGCTGCGCGGAGCTGTGACTCCCACGGTCCGGACAGCTGTAGGTATCACGAAGAGTGGCCACCCAGTAGCAGCTATTGGCGACGCTGCCATCACGTTCGATCCACTCGCTGGGCAGGGCGCTCAGAACGCCATTGTGCAGGTTGCTGCGTTGGTTGCGGCCGCAGAATCACAGAAGGGCGAGTTCGATACCGACTGGCTGCGGGAGCAATTCGACAGGCACTGGGAGGCGCGAGGCAATGCTGCGGCTGAAGTCACCAGGCTCTTCCTCGGCGATCCAAAGTACGCGACTCATGCGGAATTGCTCTTCCCCGCCGCAGCCGTGAGTGAGGCTGTCGCGGCAGCGCTATTTGGCTTCTTGTCGGAGCCTGAGAAGCTGCTTGGTCTCAGCTCTCGGGAGGATGTACTGGCGTTCATTTCCGGTATTGCTGGGGAAGCCGCTGAAGACGTACTTTCGCGGTTCAATCTCAGCAGTGGCTTTACTGCATCACCCCTCGCTCCGGCCCGCGTGTAAGCCACCTGTGCACGCGAAACACGCCCCCACACGGAATCTGCTGTGCGGGGGCGTGTTTCCTGGGATCATCGCGAGATTCAGCTAGCTAGAGGCTGTGGCTGATCGAGATCTGAGAAGTGCGAAGCGTCACCAGCGATCAGTCTGCTACGTTCACCGTTAACGCTCACCGGAACGTCCCCTGCAAGGGTGATGCGAGTCAGTCGGCGGCGCTGGTTGCCGTAGTCAGCGACAGCATAGTGCTGGGTTGCACGGTTATCCCAGATTGCGACGTCACCGGGCTGCCAGTTCCAGCGAGCCGTGTACTCCAGTTTCGTGACGCGAGCTTGGAGCAGCTGGAAGAGCGTGTGTGATTCCGTGCTGCCGAAGCCGACGAATTCCCTGACGAAATGTCCAAGCAGTAGTGCGCGTTCACCGGTTTCCGGATGCACACGGACTACGGGATGCTCGGTTTCGTAGGACGTCGACTGAAACTCCTTGCGGTATTCGGCTGAGTTGGGTCCGGCCGCGTCGTCGGTTTTTGTCGCCGCATAGTCGTAGAGATTGGTATGTCGTGCCCACAATGTGTCGACTAGCGCGCGCAGCGGAGCAGGCAAGCCTTCGTACGCTGCGACGGTTGACGCCCACGTCGTCGAACCACCGTAGGACGGGAGGACTTCAGGTCGGAGAATCGATGCTTTTGGGATCCGGTCGACGAACGTTACGTCAGTGTGCCAGGAGTTTGCGCGGCCATTCTCGGAATCGATCGGTAATACTCGTTCGCCGAACGATGTGACTGTCGGATGGGCTGTAGTCGGTGTGCCCAGCAGTTGGGCGAAATCGTATTGGCCGGACTCGTCGAGATGATGCTGACCGCGGAAGAAGATTACCTTGTGTGCGAGCAGCGCCCGCCGAATGGCGTCAGCTTGATCGGGGGAGAGGTCGCCACCTAGTCGCACCCCGTGGATCACGGCCCCGATGTGCTCGCCCAGGCGCTGGACGGTTAGCGCCTGGCCGTGGTCGGGGGCGGAGTGTGACAGGTGAACGGTATCAGTCGTCATGTTCTTTCCTTCCGAAAACGATGGGTGGTGGATGGTGAGGAGAACAAAACCACGGGCACGCGGATAAAGACAGGGTTATCGTCAGCTTGATCGATATCCCGCGCATCCAATCAGTGGGAAAGCTTTCCGCATAGTTTGTGGAAAGCTTTCCCACGTGCATATGCTTCCCACTCATGAAAATGAGTCGGAAAGGTGGCCGCTGGTCGGTCACCGCACGGTTGGTCGCTGTAGTCCTCGGTCTTGGGCTTGCCGTCTCCGGCTGTGCCGGTGCGGGTCAAAACGATGAGGCTGGCCCCTCAATCGTCCGCGTCGGTATGTTCCCGAACGTCACGCACGCCCCAGCGTTGGTGGGGGTGGAACAAGGGCTGCTGCAAGAGGCGCTCGGGGATGATGTGGAACTGGAAGTCCACTACTTCAACGCCGGCGGCGAGGCTGCTCAGGCCCTGCTAGCAGGTGCGATTGATCTCACCTACATCGGACCAAATCCGGCCATCAACGCATTTCAGCGCTCCAATGGTGAAGCGGTACGCCTGATCTCGGGCTCCACATCAGGGGGAGCCTTCTTCGTCGTTCGTGATGGTATCGACAGTGCTGATGACCTTCGGGGCGCGACGCTGGCGTCCCCGCAGCCCATCGGCAACACTCAGGACGTCGCGATGCGGGCGTGGCTGTCGGAACAGGGGTTCGAAACCGACACGCGAGGCGGCGGCGACGTGGAAATTCGGTCGATGGCGAACGCTGACGTCCTCCAGGCCTTCCAGCAAGGCGATCTTGATGGTGCGTGGGTTCCCGAGCCGTGGGCAACACGTCTTATTAATGAGGGTGGCGGACAGATTCTGGTCGACGAGCGTGACATTTGGCCGAACGGTCAGTACGTCACGACACATATCCTGGCATCCACGGCGTTCCTCGACGCCAGCCCAGATATCATCCGCGCAATACTGTCTGCCCACCTCGACGCGCTCGACTTCGTCAATTCGAGCCCCGAGGAAGCGCAGGCAACAACCCTGGATGGAATCGAGAACGCGATTCACACGCGCCTCTCCGCCGAGCTGATCGCTGCGGCGTGGCAGAACCTCGAATTCACGCCCGACCCGATTGCCTCTTCGCTGCAGGAGTCCGCTGACGATGCGGTTGCTGCGGGACTCCTCGAACCCGTTGACCTCAATGGGATCTACGATCTGACGATTCTGAATGAACTCCTGCGCGAGCGGGGGGTAGCGGAGGTGTCAGACTCATGAGTGTCCTGGAGTCCGAATCCCGAGCAGAGCTTGTGAAGTCGGGAACTGCCGTGGAGCTGGACAGCGATCGAACAGCTGCGTGACGGGGGGGGGGGTCACGCTGGTGCTTGTCAGCCACGCTATGGATGAGGTTAACCGTTTGTGTGACGCCGTTGTGCTCCTCGACGCGGGCCGGGTCATCGCCGAGGGGACACCGTCTGAAATCACCGCGCAAGCGAGGGCCGCGGACCTCGAGGAAGCGTTCGTGTGTTTGACCGGGCGTGCCCTGCAAGACGACATGGAGGAGAACTGATGACCGCGGCCATCGAAGCGCACCGTCCAGGGCTTCGTTCGTGGGTGACACTGATCAAGTGCGAGGCCAAAATGGTGGTTCGTGACACCGCCAGCCTAGTGGTACCCATCGGGCTTCCCTTGCTCATCCTGATCATGAGCGCATCTGCTGCTGGCTCGGAAGCTGCTGGCGACACCGGGCTGACAGGCCCGGAGATATATGTTCTCCCGCTGGTTTTCGCGATGGTCATCGCGTCGATTGGGATCATCTACATGCCGAGCTTCCTCACCTACTACCGGCAGCGGCATTTTGCGTCGTCTCGCGGTCACGCCCGCCTCGCCCGCGATGGTGCTCGTTGCTCAGGCAGTGGTGAGCCTTTTGCAGGCAGTGTTAGGTGTGGGCGTTGCCTTCGCGGTTGCTGTTCTGGTTTTCGGCGCGGAGTTCCCGCTAAATCCTGTGATGGCTGTCGCCGTGGCGCTGCTGGGACTGGCGGCCATGTATGGAGTGGGGATGATCGTCGCTGCTGTCGCCCCAACACCCAACACTGCAGTCGCCATCGGCCTGATCGCGTTCTTCGCGGTCGCGGCACTCGGCGGGCTGTTCGGTGCGCAATCCCTGCCCGAGGAGCTAGCCAGGGTGGGAGAGCACCTGCCCTTCGGCGCGACCATGCACGCTCTCGCGGACGCGTGGGCTGGTACGCCGGTTGATTCAGCGCACATCCTCAGCCTGGTGGCCGCGGTACTTGTCGGCGGGTTCGTTGCGGCGGTGTTCTTCCGGTGGGAGTGATTCCCGCCTTTCCTGCAACCGTGCTCACCGCAATCGGTGCGGTGGGCACGGTTGGCTTCGCCGTGGTGTTCCTGGTCGACGGGTGGACACGGACTGGCTACCGCTGGCTGCGCCATCCCGTCAGCGCGCTAGCACTTGGTGACCGAGGATGGGTCCAGACCACGAACTTCGCGGTGAGTGGCGCAATGATCGCAGCCGGTGGCGTTGGGGCACTTGGCGTGTCGGTTCTGCTCGGCGGGTCGATCACGCTTTTGGGCCTGGCGCTGATCGCGTCTGGCATCTTTCCGATGGACGCGATGCGTGGCTATCCGCCGGGCACTACAGACACAACGCCGACGACGTTCACCCGTCGGCACCTGTGGCACGACCGGGCCGGAGCGGTCGTATTTCTGTTACTTCCAGTGTTGCCAGCTATTGCGGCGGTCACAGCCGACTTCGGATGGGCTGTACGTACGTACTCCGCGCTCACGTCGGTGCTCGCGGTTGTACTGGTTCACAGGTTCACTACAGCCTGGGAGAGTGATGCCCCACGGACCGGTTTATGGCAAAGGGCGGCGCTCATCTTGGTCTTGAGCTGGCTGGCGGCAGTGTGCGTCGCCGTCGGCCGCAACCTCGTGTGCGCATCGAAAACGACTGGTCTTCAGCGCACCGAGTAGGCTGCATGACGTATCGCTAGGTGGGCGCTTACGCCATCATTGTGCCCGCTGCTGTGATAGGCGCTGTACCGGGCGCGATGGTGGTGCGCGCGGTGCCCGCCGCGTGGCTACAGATCAGTATCGGGGTGCTCGTAGTCGTCACACTGATCGTCACGTACATGGTGCGGACGCTGGTATCTGCTGAGCAGGTTCGCCATCGTCTCGTGGTAGCGAACGACGTTGTTGGCCTTGATTTGTTCGTATCCGCGCACCATGTCGGGCAGGTCGGCGATCTCCACGGCCGCCGTGAGGGTGTCGGGGGTGAGTCCGGCGAGCAGGCGTTCGACGACTTCGCGGTACTCGGTGATGAGCTGACGTTCCATCTTTCGAATGTGGTGGTAGCCAAAGATGTCGAGCTTGGTGCCGCGCACGCGCCGCATGCGATAGAGCGTGCGGAACGCCGGGTAGGACCAAGAGCCCAGCGAGATCTTGTTTTTCATTCCGAGTGCTCGCAGCATCGGGGGGTGGAGTCGGATGGAGCGCTTTGCGTCCTTGCCGAAGGCTTCGGTGGCGGCAGCGTCGAATGACGGATCTAAGATGAGGCGTGCGACTTCGTATTCGTCCTTGTAGGCCATCAGTTTGTATAGGTTGCGCACCACTGTCTCGGTCAGCACTCCTGCATGACCGGTGGTGGACTCCTCCGCGGTGCGGACTCGTTCGATGAACGCGGCGAAAAGCCTGGCGTAGTCGGTGTTCTGGTAATCAATCAGCTCGGCAATACGCCGCTCGACGATCTTACCCAGCTCTGAGCCTGTATTGGCCTGGACGATGCGCGCGATTTCTTGGACGTCGGCGGTCGGGCGGGTGGGCTCGCTGTTGGCCTTGCGGGTCGCGTTGATGGTCCTGGTCAGTGCCTCGGGATCGGCGACGACCTGGCGGCCGCGGCGGAATGCTTGCAGGTTCGTCTCGACCGCTGCGCCGTTTAGGGTGATGGCGTTTTCGATCGACTCGGCGCTGATCGGAAGCGATCCGGTCTGGTAGGAAGCTCCGACGAGGAGCATGTTTGTGAACTGCTCGTCACCGAACAGCTGGAGAGACAACTCTGCCGGGTCGAGATAGATGGAGCGGGACGCGGAGTCGTCGATTGCGTCACGGATAGTGCCCGGTGCAGGGAACGTCACTGAGGTGTCCACGACCATTTGTCCGGTCGGCACTTCGGTGGTTGAGACGACCGCGACTGTTTTGCCGGAGTCGGCAACCCGGAGGTTGTTGGGGTCGGTTGCCACTAGCGAATCGCAAGCCAAGTAAAGGTCACACCGTCCGGCTCCGATCTTGGGGGAGTGGTCCGAGTACGTGGAGGTAAGTTTGAGGTCCGAGATGACGGCTCCGCCCTTCTGTGCAAGTCCGGTCTGGTCGAGACTGCGCACAAACCAGCCGTCGAGGACGGCGGCGGTACCGAGGATTTGCGACACGGTCACCACGCCGGTGCCGCCAACGCCCATGATCCGCATACCAAAGTCATCCGCCCGCGTAGCAGAATTCGGTTCGTCCACGACGGAGGCGGGGATCTCAGGCACAGGATCGCGCTCTTCTGCGGTGCCCGGGGTGATCGTCACGAATGAAGGACAGTCGCCCTTGAGGCAGGAGTAGTCGAGGTTGCAGGACGACTGGTGGATCGTGGTTTTCCGACCGAACTCGGTCTCCGTCGGCTGCACAGACAGGCAGTTGGATTTCTCGCCGCAGTCACCGCACCCTTCGCAGATGCGCTCGTTGATCATCACCTTGGAAGTCGGGGTCTCAACCTTTCCGCGCTTGCGCTTACGCCGTTTCTCGGCCGCACATTCTTGGTCGTGGATGAGGACGCTGACGCCGGGAACGCTGGCCAGTTCCTGCTGTACCTTTACGAGGTCGTCACGGTCTCGGACCTCGACGTCTCTTGGTAGCTTGAATGCCTTGACCCGGTTGCGGTCTTCCGTGGTGACGACAATTTTCTTAGCGCCTTCGGACTTCAGCAGTCCAACGAGCCGGTCAAGTGGCATGGCGCCGACCGGGTCCTGGCCGCCGGTCATGGCGACGGTGGCGTTGTACAGCAGCTTGTAGGTGATGTTCTCGCCGGAGGCCACGGCGGCTCGAAGTGCCAGGCTTCCGGAATGCATGAAGGTGCCGTCGCCGACGTTCTGGACGAAGTGGTTCTCCTCGAGGAACGGGGCCATGCCAACCCACTGGGCGCCTTCGCCGCCCATCTGGGTCAGTCCGATGACCTCACCCACCTGCTTTTCGTCCATCAACATCACCATGGCGTGGCAACCGATGCCGCCGCCGATGAGGGTGTCGGGAGCGACCTTGGTGGAGGCGTTGTGTGGGCATCCGGAGCAGAAGTAGGGGGTTCGGGTGATGATCGGCAGCGAGATTCGGGAACGCTTCGGTCGCTCACGCCACTGGATGACCGGCTCGATCTGGAGCTCGTCGCCCAGTCGTCGGGCGAGGGCACCGGTGATGAGGTCGGCGTCGAGCTCGCCGAAATCGTTGACGAGTTTCCGTCCGTTCGGATCGGTCTTGCCCAGGACCCGTGGCGCGCCGGGCAGACCGTAGAGAATCTCGCGGATGGCCGATTCGATGAATGCTCGCTTTTCCTCCACGACGATGATCTCGTCGAGACCGTCGGCGAAGGACCGAACAATCTCCGGGTCGACCGGGAAGATCATACCGAGCTTGAGGATGCGGATGCCGTAACGCCGTAGGTCCGACTCGTCCAGACCGAGCACGGTGAGGGCTTCACGAAGGTCGAGGTAGGTTTTCCCGGCCGCGACGATACCCACTCGGTCGTCAGGCCCTCGTTGCACGATGTCATTGAGGTTGTTGAGCCGGGCGTACGCCAGGGCGCGGGGCAGACGGTCATGCAGCTGACTGCGCTCGAGTTTGATCAGGTTCGGCCCGGTAAGGTTCGCGTCCGGCCGGAAGGTACTCGCACCCAGGTCGCCGAATGTGGGCACGATCCGATCGGGATGAACGGTCGCGCTGCCGGCACCGTCCGCCAGAGCAGTGACGATCTTCATCCCTGACCACAGCCCGGTGAAACGGGAAAGATACGGTGCATGAATGCCGTAGTCGATAGCCTCTTGAGGGTCGGCGGGGTACAGAGTGGGAATCAGAAGGTCCGCCATCGCCACTTCGGAAGAACAGGCCAAACTGGAGGACTTGCCGCCCGGATCATCACCCACCAGGGCGACGGCACCACCGTTGGGATCGGTACCGACAAGATTGGCGTGGCGGATGGCATCAGAGGCCCGGTCTAGTCCAGGAGATTTCCCATACCAGTAGCCCGTGACCCCGTCTCCGCGCATCCGGCCAACCTGGGGGACCATCTGCGTGCCGAGAATCGACGTCGCAGCGAGCTCTTCGTTGACGCCGGGACGATGGACGATGTCGTAGCCGTCGAGCAGCCTGCGGCGGCGGACGATTTCAAGGTCGTATCCGGCCAGGGGCGAGCCCTCATAACCAGAAACAAAAGTGGAGATGTTCTGTCCGCGGCGTCGGTCGAGGACCGCTCGGTCCCGCAGGATGCGCACGAGTGCTTGAATACCGGTGAGGTAGATCGAGCCATCTTCGCGGACGTACCGGTCGTCCAGCGTGAAGTCCACAGACGATATCGACGTTCTCACCGGCGGGACGTCCGCGCGGCGAGCAGGCGTTTTCGCTGTGGGCGCGGAGGAAGTCGTAAGCGACATGAGTTTTCCTTCTACGGTTGATGCGTGTCAGGCCGGGTTGGGTCCCGGTCCGAGACCGGCGATGAGCTCTTCGAGCGAGCTGGCTGCATCGATGCGGTCGATGAAGGCGGACTCGTCCCGCTGCGCGGCGAGGCAGTGATCGACTACATCTGGTACGGCGGCGAACGGGATGATGCACACCCCGTCTCGGTCGGCGACGATGTAGTCACCGGGAGTGACAGCGTGGTCCCGAAGTGACACAGTTCCGTTGAGTTCAACTAGGTCATAGCGGTACCGGGCGGCCATCGGGCGGCGGGTGGCGCTCCAGACGGGCAGCCCGGCCTCCTCAATCGAGGCGGTGTCGCGGATCGGCCCGTCGACGATGCAGCCGACGATGCCGGCCTTGACCGCCCACCGCGCGGAGAGCGCACCGACCACTGCTCCGGAGCGTGCCCCGGAGCAGTCAAATACAGCAACGTCACCGGCCTGCCCCAGTCCATACAGGTCGCGGTCGCCGAAGACAGTGCCCTCTCCGTTCTCCCGGTTTCGGGCAGGAGAACCGGGGAGAGGCCGGTAGCGGAGGGTGACGGCCGGCCCACAGACCCGGTTGTCGGGCAGAATCGGGCGCAAGGACTCGGTATCGATATCCGCGCCCACGCCCAACTTGTCGAGGGCGTCGGCGACGGCCGCCGACATGTCGTCGAGTGCGAGCAGGGTGGTCGCGTGGTGCTCGTCGTATCGTGGGACATCGACGCGGCAGATCTTGGACGCGGGAACCGCCCCGGTCAGGCGGGCGGAGACGTCAGCCACGGTCGGCTCCGGGGGCGGGGACACGCCACGCGGTCGGCAGAGTGGAGCGTCGGTGGCTTTCGTAACTGTTGATGAGATCCACGTGTTCGAGGGTTAGAACGATGTCGTCGAGGCCGTTGAGCAGGCGCCATCGGGTATGTCCGTCGAGGACGAACTCGTACGTCGCCCCGTCGACCCGGATCTCCAGCTGTGCGAGATCGACGGTGATCTCCTCGTGGGGATGAGTTTCGAGAGACCTCCAAATCTGGTCGATCACATGTTGCGGTTGTTCAATTGTGAGCAGACCGTTCTGGAGTGAGTTTCCGCGGAAGATGTCCCCGAAGCGGGGAGCGATGATGACGCGGATCCCGTATCCCTGTAGGGCCCAGACTGCCCACTCGCGGGACGATCCTGTGCCGAAGTCCTCACCAGCGACGATGACGGACGCACCTCGGTACTCCGGGCGGCTAAGCACGAAGTCGGGGTTCGCTCGCCAGTCGGCGAACAGCGCATCGCCGAGGCCGTCCTTGCCGGTTCCCTCGCAGAATCGCGCGGGGAAAATCTGGTCGGTATCGACGTCGGTCACTCGCAGAGGAGCGCCGATGCCGGTGTGGGAGATGAACTTTTCCATCACTGGTCCTTGATGTTTATGGGATCGGTGATACGTCCGGTGACCGCACTCGCTGCGGCGACTGCCGGGGACACCAGGTGTGTGCGAGCGCCCTGCCCCTGGCGGCCCTCGAAATTGCGGTTGTTGGTAGAGGCCGACCGTTGACCGGGGCGCAGGCGGTCTTCGTTGACGGCGACGCACATGGAACAGCCCGAATGTCGTAGTTCCACTCCTGCCTCGGCAAAGACCTGGTCGAGACCCTCTTCGACTGCCTGCCTGCGCACCGCCTCTGAGCCGGGGACGAGGTAGACCTGCACTGTCGGTGAGACCTTGCGGCCCCTCCATACGTCTGCGACCGCCCGTAGATCTTCGATTCGGCCATTCGTGCACGAACCGATAAAGATCGAGTCGATCATGATTTCATCGGTACGATCACCAGGCTGTAGGTCCATGTACTGCAGGGCTCTTTCCGCCGCGGACACGGCCACGGGTGAGTTATAGGAGTTCGGTGTTGGCACGGCTTCGCCGAGGGGAACGGATTGCGCGGGAGTTGTGCCCCACGAGACCCGTGGACGCACGGCCGAACCGTTGATCCGCACCTCCTTGTGAAATACGGCGTCGTCGTCGGTCCGGAACGTCCGCCAGTACTCGACCTCCTCGTCGAACGCGGGGCCGCTCGGAACGTGGGGGCGTCCACGGAGATACTCGATGGTCATCTCGTCCGGGGCGACCAGGCCGGCGCGGGCGCCCGCCTCGATCGACATATTGCAGAGGGTCATCCGTCCCTCCATCGACAAAGAACGGACCGCCTCTCCTTGATATTCGATGACGTGCCCCTGACCCCCAGAGGTGCCGATGTGGGCGATTATCTCCAGGATGAGGTCCTTGGCGGTGACGCCCGGCTGGAGCCGGCCGTCGACCGTGACGCGCATGTTCTTCATTCGGACCATGGGCAGCGTCTGTGTAGCCAGGACATGCTCGACCTGACTGGTGCCGATGCCGAACGCCAGGACACCGAACGCCCCGTGGGTACTGGTGTGGGAGTCACAACACACCAGAGTCATCCCGGGCTGGGTTAGACCCAGCTCGGGGCCGATGACATGGGCGATTCCACGTTGCGGATCACGCAGGGAATACAGCTCTATCCCGAACTCGCGGCAGTTCCGCTCCATCAGAGTGATCTGGGCTTCGCCGGCCGGGTTCGTCATCTCACGTAGCAGATCGTCGGTGGGATTCTGGTGATCGATGGTCCCCAATGTCAGATCAGGTCGGCGCACCGCCCGTCCTTGCGTGCGGAGGTTCTCAAAGGCGACCGGGGTGTTGACCTCGTGCAGCAGATGCATGTCGATATAGACAACATCGGGTTCGCCATCGGCCTCGCGAACGAGGTGGTTGTTCCAGATCTTGTCGGCAAGTGTGTTCCCCATAGTTCGGCTCGCTCTCTTCTGCCCAGGCGGTACTGGCCATCTGTGTGACACACAACATACGAGCCTATGTGCCGGGTGTAGAGTCTGCGTGTGGAGATTGCTACCACATGCTCAGAACAGCTCCGGTAAACGGCTGCCAAATGCGCATATGGAGCAACTTTGCCCACTCGGGACCAACCTTTGGGAGTGCTAAAGTGCTGGATTTTGACAAGCTCGACCTGGACCTGCTTCGACTGATCGTGGAGGAGCCACGCGCCGGCGTGCGGGAGTACTCGCGACGGCTAAACATTGCACGTAATACCGCCCAGTCCAGGATCAACAAGCTTGAGAGTTCCGGGGTCCTCGTGAGTTGGCGTCCTCAGATCGACCTCGCCCCATTGGGGTACACCGTCATGGCGTTCGTTCACGTCCACATCGCGCAAAGCCACCTGGAGCCGACGCTGGATCGGCTGACTCGGATTCCGGAGCTGATCGAGGCGAACACCGTCTCGGGTGATGGGGATCTGCTATGTCGGTTCGTGGCCAGAGACAACTCACACTTCGGGGAAGTGCTCCAAGAAGTGAACGGAACCGAGGGTGTTCTCCGCACCCGTTCGGAGATCGTGCTCAGTCGAAGGGTGTGGCCACGCTCAATCCCGATAGTGGCGAAGTTGCGAACGGATCAAAATTCGGGGCGGATCAATGGCTGATCGAGGACCCTTCAATCGAGTTGCCGGTACAGTAAATCCGTGCGTCGTGATGCCAACTGCTCAAATTGAGCCGTCCCCCTGAGCCGCCTTTGAACACCTGGTGGATATTTCCTGGAGCGCGCTTGCCGGGGAGTGTGAGCTATACAACAGTCATCTGACAGTGATGAAGTTCACACGCCGAGAGGCGCTGGCCGTTCCAGGTAGGAGCCCCATGACCACCCAAGCACCAGATCCCGTCGCAACATCCACCCGGGAGCAATCTGATCCTGAGGCATCTTCCGGCACGGGAGGCAAGCCACCGACCGCCGACCGCCGGAGGCGGTGGCCGGTCATTTCGGGTATGCCGGCCGAGTACTTCCTAGTCCTCTTCGCCGTCATTGTGGTCGCTAGCCTCACTGGCACCCTCCCGACCTCGCTGATTGCCGGGTTTGCGGCCGCGATCGCCTTCGCCGGAATCCTTATGTGGATCGGACAGAAGGTTCCTTATCTGAGGGACTTCGGCCTTCCAGTCATTCTCTGCCTGTTTGTTCCGGCAACTCTCGTCTACTTGGGTGTGATGCCCGAGAGTACGATCGCCTTGTTCGACGCGTTCGTTGACGAACAAGGCGCGATGGACTTCATCCTCATTGTCATCATCGTAGGTGCCATCTTGGGGATGCCCAGAAAGTTGATCGTCAAAGCCGGGGTACGCTTCATCGTCCCCGTTATCGGAACGATCGCAGCAACGCTCCTACTGATCGGCCTCGTCGGCGCCGCAATCGGCTACGGATTCGGTCGGGCAATGTTGCTCATTGCTGCGCCAGTGATGGCCGGAGGACTGCCCATTGGGGCGATCCCCATGAGCGAGATGTATGCGCAAGCTGTCGGCGGAACGCCTGACGACTTCTTCCCCGCCCTGCTCAGCGCAGTCTTAGTTGCCAACATCGTCTGCATCTTCGCTGCGGCGATCTTCAGCGGAGTCGGTAAGCGACGCGGCAGGACGTGGGTCGGCTTCAACGGCAACGGCCAGCTCCTCCGAGTCAAGAGCAACGCTGCAGACCTCAAGCAACCCGCTCCAGTCACCACGGCAACCTTCACTGGCCTTACGCAGGGGCTGCTCATCGCCGGTGCCATATTTATCGGCGCTACTATGCTCTCGGCGCTGGTTCCAAATATTCATGCCTACGCCTGGGCTGTCCTGGTCACTATCGTCCTGAAAATCGCCAAACTCTTGCCGCTCGAACTCGAGACGGCCAGCTCGCACCTCGGTGACTGGTTCGTCACCGGCCTCGTTCCGCCGCTGCTAATTGCCTTGAGTACCACGAAGATCACCATCGCCGACGTCATTGCCGTCCTCGGCGACGGACAGTTCGTTTTCCTCATTGTCGCCGCGGTCGTGATATCCGGGCTCGCTGCAGGCTTGTTCGGCCTTCTAGTCAAGATGTACTTTATTGATTCCGCAATCGTTCCCGGCCTCATCATGGCAGACACCGGCGGTTCCGGTGACCTAGCAGTCCTGTCTGCGTCGGAGCGAATGAACCTTCTTCCCTTCGCGACGATCGCGACCCGGTTTGGAGGAACGTTGACACTGCTTCTCGTATCGCTTCTGACGCCACTGCTAGCAGCCACACTGCTCTAACCCCAGCCTCCCGCTGGACGCTCCGAGTGAGCGGTGCCCGGGTCTCTCTACAATTTGCGTGCTGTGGCCTCAAACTGCGGACCTGAAGCGTGGACTCAGCTCCAACCATCTTACGTTCCAAATGCCTTGTGCTCGATGCGACGTCGCGGCTCTTCGAGGTAGGCGGTGCCTCGATCACCTCGTCGGGGCTCGCTCTGGATCGCCACACGACCATGCCGATGAATAGCTGGAAGTGTTGTACAAACTCTGGGAGGGGTCATGGGAAGATGACGCGGTCGTGACGAGACCGTGAGCGTTACGGTGACGATCGCGGCGAAATTCTCGAGTTCGACCCCGAGTTTGGTTACGTAGCACAGGGTGTGGACGTCCGGCTGCGAGCTGCCGACCGGATTGACCGCTTCAGCACTTCACACGGGCAACCGATGTGCACAGCGCACGGCGCGCAGTCATCGACTTTTACCGTGAGTACTTTCCTAACGAGGCGTCCGAGGTGGAAAAGCTCGAAGCGATCGACTCGGATCCGCATTCGTGGCTGCGCGGGGTGGTGACTCCCACGGTCCGCAGGGCTGTCGGCACGACGAGCGGCGGCCATGCGGTGGCAGCTATTGGAGATGCGGCCATCGCGTTCGATCCGCTGGCGGGGCAAGGGGCACAGAACGCTATCGTGCAGGTCGCTGCTTTTGTTGCTGCGGCAGCCTCACACAAGGGCGAGTTCAGCGCCGACTGGCTCCGGGAGCAATTCGACAGACACTGGGAGGAGCGAGGCAATGCCTCGGCGGAAGTCACCAGGCTTTTCCTGGGCGATAGGAAGTACGCATCTCATTCAGAGTTGCTCTTCCCAGCCGCAGCTGTGAGCGAGCGTGTGGCGGCGGCGCTGTTTGGGTTCCTGTCTGAGCCGGACCGGCTCAAAGCCCTCAAGGACCGAGAAGATGTGCTGGCCCTCAACTCTGAGATAGCAGGTGAACCCAGTGACGAAGTCCTCTCACGCTTCGCGCCAAGCAGTGGATTCACCGCGTCACCGCTGGCTGCGGCGCGAGTATGAGCCGTCGTCTCTGACGAAAGAATGCGCCCCCGCACGGTATCTGGTGTGCGGGGGCGATTAATCGGTCCCAACCACGGGCATGCAGCAGGAGACAGGGTTGTCGTCAGAATGATCGGTATCCGCATCCAGTTTGTGGGAAATCTTCCCGCATCGGTTTGTGGAATGCTTTCCCACACCCGTATGCTTCCGATTCATGAAAATGAGTCGGAAGGGTGGCCGCTGGTCGGTCACCGCACGGTTAGTCGCTGTAGTCCTCGGTCTTGGGCTGGCCGTTTCCGGCTGTACCAGTGCGCATCAGAACGAAGGGGCAGCAGCTGGCTCCGTCGTCCGCGTGGGCATGTTCCCGAACGTCACGCACGCACCCGCGCTCGTTGGCGTGGAGAATGGCCTTCTCCAAGATGCGCTGGGCGACGACGTAGAACTCGAAGTGCACTATTTCAATGCGGGTGGCGAGGCGGCGCAGGCGCTCCTGGCTGGTGCGATCGACCTCACCTACATTGGGCCCAACCCGGCGATCAACGCCTTCCAGCGCTCAAACGGAGAAGCGGTGCGCTTGGTCTCCGGCTCCACCTCTGGTGGTGCATTCTTCGTTGTACGGGACGGCATCGACGGCCCGGAAGACCTTCAAGGTGCGACACTTGCTTCGCCGCAGCCGATTGGGAACACGCAGGATGTCGCGCTGCGCGCCTGGCTTGCCGAGCAGGGCCTCCAAACCGATACGCGGGGCGGCGGTGATGTGTCGATTAGATCGATGGCGAATGCGGACGTACTCCAGGCCTTTCAGCAGGGTGACCTCGATGGTGCGTGGGTTCCGGAACCATGGGCGACACGACTGATAGATGAGGCGGGGGGCAAGGTGCTCATTGATGAGCGTGACCTCTGGCCCAACGGGCAGTACGTTACGACGCACATCCTCGCGTCGACATCGTTCCTCGACAGCAACCCGGAGATCGTGCGAGCCATCCTTTCGGCTCACCTCGACGCGCTCGATTTCGTGAACGCCAACCCAGATGAGGCACAGACTATTGCGCTGGACGGAATCGAGAACGCGATCGGGACGCGACTGTCAGCCGAACTGATCGCAGCCGCGTGGCAGAACCTCGAGTTCACGCCAGATCCGATTGCGTCTTCCCTGCAGGAATCCGCGGACGACGCGATCGCGGCGGGATTGCTGGAGCCGGTGGATCTGGACGGGATTTACGACCTCGCGATTCTCAATGAACTCCTCCGGGAGCGCAGCGCACCGGAGGTGTCTGACTCATGAGCATCCTCGCGTCCGGCTCACGTGCGGCGGTGGTCGAACACGCTGGCGCAGCCGTCACCCTCGACCACGTCAGCAAGACGTACGGTCACGGAAAAACAGCTGTTCAAGCGCTCGACCGTGTCACTCTCGATGTCACAAAAGGCGAGTTCCTATGCCTGGTCGGCGCGTCTGGCTGCGGAAAAAGCACCCTGCTGAACCTCATTTCTGGGCTCGACAAACCAACCGACGGCTCGGTGCGCGTACAGGGCCGCGCAGCGCTTATGTTCCAGGAGTCCGCACTCTTCCCCTGGCTCACTGTGGCTGCCAATGTAGAGCTCGCGCTCAAGCTGCGCGGCGTGGGCCGCCGTGAGCGTAAACAGCGGGCACGGGAACTGCTCGCAGCGGTTCACTTGGACGCCTTCGTGGGGAAGCGCCCGCACGAGCTTTCCGGCGGTATGCGTCAGCGTGTCGCGATCGCTCGCGCATTCGCGCAGGATGCGGACGTGCTGCTGATGGATGAGCCCTTCGGGGCGCTCGACGCGATGACTCGTGATGTACTGCACGGTGAGCTGGAGCGCCTGTGGCGCGAACGGGGCCTCACCGTCATTTTCGTCACTCACAACGTCCGCGAAGCCGCGCGCCTTGCAGATCGAGTTGTGGTTCTTTCAAGCCGTCCCGGGAAGATTCTTACGACATTCGACGTCAATATCACGCGTCCTCGGCGAATTGAATCGCCCGAGGTGTCGACGCTGGCGTCAGAGATAACCGACGTACTCAAGGGGGAGGTGCGTCGCCATGGCCGCTGACATCGCACAACTCGATGAGGAGATTCAGGGCCTCGACAGCCTCGACACGCCCCAGGAAGAGAAGAAGCCTCTTCCAGCCCGTATATGGGCGGCGGTCTGGCCGAAGCTTGGGGCGATCGCGCTCGCGCTCGGAATCTGGCAGCTAGTCGTACTGTCAGGGTGGAAACCTGAGTATCTGCTCCCGGGTCCCGTTGACGTGTTCGCTGAACTTTGGCGCCGCACACTCGATGGCAGCCTGGTCGATGCTGCCTTTGTGACGCTGCAGCGGGGTGTGAGTGGCTTCGCGCTCGCGCTGGTGATCGGTGTCATCGTGGGGAGTCTCGTGTCGCGGATCCGAGTGCTGCGGGCCGCATTCGGTTCCTTCATCACCGGGCTGCAAACGATGCCTTCGGTCGCGTGGGTCCCGCTCGCTATCTTGCTGTTCCCGTTCAGCGGAGAGCAGGCGATCTTCTTCGTCGTCGTACTTGGTGCGGCACCCTCGATCGCGAACGGACTGATCAGCGGCGTCGATCAGATCCCGCCGCTGTGGTTGCGTGCGGGGCATGTTCTCGGCGCTCGAGGGCTGTCTCTCTATCGCCACGTGATTCTTCCTGCCGCGCTCCCGAATTTCGTGGCTGGGCTCAAACAGGGCTGGGCGTTCGCGTGGCGGAGCCTGATGGCCGGCGAACTGATCGTCACCGCTGCGGGCCAATCGTCGCTGGGGCATTCCCTTCAGATTTCCCGCGATCTCGGTGATGCCCACGGTTTGCTGGCCACGATGATCATAATCCTGGTGATCGGCATTCTCGTCGACAGCCTGGTGTTCGGTCAGATTGAGCAGGCGCTGCTGCGCAGACGCGGACTGCTCGAAAACAAGTAGCTAGTCACCGACAAGCAGGGCAGCGATGCGTGACACTTGCTGCCCTGCTACCCGGGCGAGTCGCGGAACGTCCTCGTCGGTGATCCGGACGGTAGGCCCCTGTACCGCTACGGCGGCGACGGCAGTACCGCTGTGGTGCAGAACTGGGACCGCGATGGCCCGAACACCTGGGTTTCGTTCTTCATCGTTGAGCGCCCATCCGCGCCGCCGCACGGCATACAGCTCTTCAGCCAGATCCTTCCGGCTGGTGATGCTCTTGACCGTTGCCCCGGCAAGCTCGCCGAGTCCGGCTAACTGGTCAGCGATCGATCCGCTATAGGCGAGGAAACACTTGCCCATGGCGGAGACATTGAGCGGCACGCGGGTTCCCGGTTCTTGATCGAACCGCAGCGGCTGCGGTGAAGCAGCGTGCAGCACGATCTGAACTTCGTTCCCTGTTCGTATACCCAGGTTGACGGACTCGCCCGTTTCTGCCGCCAGGTCGTCGAGGATTGGCTGGGCACGGCCATATCCAAGTTGCTCTTGCGCGTGCCGCCCGAGCATAACCAGCGTGGGGCCAAGCAGGTAGCGTTCGCCGCGTGCATCGTGCACAAGGAGCCCCTCGTGCGTCAGGACCCGGACGATTCGGTGGACTGTGCTAATTGTCAGTCCCGTTGTGTGTGCCAGCTCTGTGATTCCGAGGCTTTCTCTGGTAGACACGAAGCACCTCAGAATGGCGACGGCACGTTCGACGGCCTGGGCACCAGAACGGGGCGGTGAATCGGTCACAGCCGGATCCTTTCACATTCGGTGGGTGCGCCCGTCCAGCGTTCGCCACAGAAACTCGTAGGCAAGCGCAGATTTGTGCGCGAGCTGCGCATTGTCAGCGGCCCCGCCGTGACCGCCCTCGATGTTTTCGAAGTACCACACCTGGTGTCCGAGTTCCTCGAGCCTTGCCACCATTTTTCGGGCGTGACCTGGGTGGACGCGGTCATCGCGCGTTGATGTCATGATGAGCACCGGTGGGTAGTCCGCCTCGGCAACCACCGCCTGGTACGGAGAGTAGGTAGCGAGGAATCCCCAGTCTTCCGGGCTTTCCGGGTCACCATACTCAGCCACCCAAGAGGCACCCGCAAGTAACAGGTGGTACCGGCGCATGTCCAAAAGTGGCACCTGGCACACGATCGCGCCGAATAGTTCCGGATAGCGGGTAAGCATGACGCCCATCAGCAGGCCACCGTTACTGCCGCCCTGAATGCCCAGCTGCTTCGGTGTGGTGACGCCACTCGAAACGAGGTCACGAGCGACCGCGGCGAAATCCTCGAAGACTCGATGCCGATTCTCGCGCAGCGCCTGCGTGTGCCACGCGGGGCCGTACTCGCCTCCGCCTCGCGTGTTCGCGACCGCATAGGTGCCACCGCGCTCGAGCCAGCCGCGGCCAAGTACAGCGCTATATGCCGGTGTCAGCGAATTCTGGAACCCCCCGTACCCGTAGAGAAGCGTGGGCCCAGGCGGGGCGTCCTTCCGGCGCACGAGGAAGTACGGGACCTCTGTGCCGTCGTCAGAGGTCGCGAAATGTTGCTCAGTGACGATGTCATCCGCGTCGAAGAGCGGTGGCACCGCTTTGATGACGTCGATGGTTTCGCCGAGTGCGCCATGCCAGAGGGTTGCTGGGGACGTGAAACCACTGGTGCTGAGAAAGATTTCCTCGCTGTGATCGGGGTCGGTGTCCACGACCGCAACGGTTTCCAGGGGAGGCAGCCCCGGAAGTGCCTGCCCCGTCCAGCTTCCGGGCCGTAGCACAACCAGTTCGCTGCGGACGTCGCGCATCACCTCCAGCACGAGGTGTTCCGCGGTCCACGAGAACGACTGGAGAGAGGTGTGCGGATCGGGAGTAAACACCGTGGTAATTTCCCGCTGACCCGCGATGTAACTGTCGAAAGGCGCACTCAGGAGCGTGCCTGCGGGAAATTCGCTGCCGTTGATACTCCACGGCGAGCGCAAGTAGATCAGCAGCCACTCACGGTGGGCCGAGAGGCGCGCGTCAAGCGGAGCCTCGATCCAGACCGGACCGTCGTTCGTCAGCAGGAACCGCTCCGAGGTGTAGAAGTCGATTGCCCGCTCAGCAAAGCTCCGTTCGTAGCCTGGTGTGAGATCGCGCCACGCAGAGACAGCGACGTCTGTGGCTTCGCCTTCGAATACTGTCTCCGCTTCGGCGAGCGGCATGCCGCGCCGCCACAACTTCGCGATGCGCGGGTAGCCGGATGCTGTCAGCGACCCCTCCCCGAAATCCGTGCCGACGTAGAGACTGTCGTGATCGAACCAGCGCACGTCGCTTTTCGCCTCGGGCAGGCTGAAACCATTGACGATGAACTGTTTTGTCCGCAAATCGAATTCACGTACGACGGCCGCATCAGCACCGCCACGGGAAAGGCTGACCAGTGCCAGTTCATAGCCAGGCCGAAGCGCGGTCGCTCCTGCCCACACCCAGTTCTCGGACTCGGCTATCGCTAGTTCGTCGACGTTGAGGAGGATGTCCCACTGCGGCTGCTCGTGCAGATACTGATCTAGAGTCGTGCGGCGCCAGAGGCCGCGCGGATTCCGGGCGTCTCGCCAGAAGTTGTAGAGGTACTCGCCGCGGCGCCTGACGTAGGGGATGCGATCGTCCGTATCGAGCGCTCCGAGCAAGCGTGCCCGAGACTCCTCAAAGGCGTCATCCACAAACGCCTGTTCGGTGACGTCGTTGTGCTTGCGGGCCCACTCCAGTGCCGCATCGCCGGTGATGTCTTCAAGCCAGAGGTGAGGATCAGTCAGGTCAGCCACAGTTGCGATCCTTCCACACGTGCTGCCTCACCCCGGTCAGCATTGCATCCGCTACCGTCGCTATATGACGCACACGCCGATAAACCTGGCATCGCTTCGTCTCGCACCAAAAGTGCTCTTGCATGATCATCTTGATGGGGGATTGCGCCCTCAGACGGTTCTGGATCTCGCGCGGGACTGTGGTTACACGGACTTGCCTGCGGATAACCCGGAAGAACTACGGGTGTGGTTCCGCGATGCGGCGGACAGCGGTTCGCTGGAACTCTATCTGCAGACCTTCGGTCATACGGTCGCTGTTATGCAGACGCCGGCCGCGCTGGCTAGGGTGGCCCGCGAATGTGTCGAGGACCTCGCCGCCGACGGTGTCGTGTACGCGGAGGTGCGGTTCGCGCCCGAACAGCATCTCGACGCGGGACTGAACCTCGATGCTGTGATGGAGTCGACGCTTTCGGGCTTCGCTGAGGGAGTGCGGGCTGTCAGAGATCAATCCGGGCACGACATTGTGGTGCGCTGTCTCGTTACGGCGATGCGTCATGCGGCACGGTCACGGGAGATCGCTGAGCTGGCGGTGAAGTACCGCCACGATGGTGTCTGTGGATTTGATATTGCCGGTGCGGAAGCGGGGTTCCCGCCATCGAGGCATCTGGACGCGTTCGAGTTCCTGCAGAAGGAGAACGCGCACTTCACAATCCACGCAGGGGAAGCGTTTGGCTTGCCTTCGATCCACGAGGCAGTCGCGTTTTGCGGTGCTGACCGGCTCGGACACGGTGTGCGCATCATGGATGACATCGAGTTGGGGCCCGAGGGTACGTTCGGCGAGGCAAAACTGGGCTTGCTCGCCAACTACATTCGTGACAAGCGCATCCCACTTGAATTGTGCCCAAGCTCGAACGTGCAGACAGGGGCCGCGGCAAGCATCGCTGAGCATCCTTTCAATCAGCTTGCGCAGCTTCAATTCCGGGTGACCGTCAATACTGACAACCGGCTGATGAGCCACACCACGATGAGCGAAGAGATGCTCAAGCTCGTCGAAACATTCGGCTACGGCTGGAGCGACCTTGAACGCTTCACCATCAATGCGATGAAGTCTGCGTTCTACTCGTTCGACAAACGGCTCGCGATCATCGACGAGGTGATCAAGCCGGGCTACGCAGTCCTGATCGGGTAGCTACATGACGCGCAGGCGTGCTTCGAAGGCGTGGACGAGATCGCGCCAGGCTGCAGCCTCAGTCGTGAACGGTGCGCCCGGCGCCATGCGCGTTGGGTCCGGGCTGATCACGTACGAGACGTACCAGCCAAGTGGTGTTGTCCGGGCTAGCGCCTCCTCGACGCTGTCGTCGTCAGCGAAATCAGCAGCATCGGAGAGAAGTTCGACTGCCAAGTCCAGTTGCTCACTGTCGACTGACTCGGGCCCAGTAGCGATGTCGTCGACCAGTCCGGTCAGCACGTAGGTGTTGTCGTCCGTGACGGTGATGTCGAGGGAACCATCAGTGGCGGCTGTCGCGACTTCGGCAAACGTGGTGACCGCGGCGAGTTCATGATCGTGCTTGTCCGCGAGGTAACGTGCGAGCGCGCGTTCACTGCGGAAGGCGTAGATGGTGCCGTCCTTGCCGAGGAACACGGGCAGATCGTCGAGATAACAGCGCAATGTGTAGTACTCGTCGGAGCCCGTCAGAATCTTCACTGGGTCGATGCCGACCGCAACCCAGAAATCGTCGTGATCGTCATCCTCAGAGAGCGGCGCCTCGTCGAGTTCTTCCACATCATCGGCGCTTTCGGCGGCATCATCGGCTTCGACGTCGTTCTCATCGGCTGCGAGAATCTCAGCCTCGCAGAGTTCCAGCACCTCAGGGTCGACGTCGGGTGAGGCGACAATGTTGTCGATCGCGTCGAGTACTCCGTCCCAGCCGTCAGCGAGCGCTCTGCCGACCTTGTTCCAGAGTTCTTCGCCATCACTGCCCGCGAAGGCGTGGTGACCACCGGGAAGTGCATCGAGTTGAGGGTGGTTGTCGAAGAAGCGATTGACCGCGTCGAGGTCGCAGACTTCACCGAGTGTTCGCGCCATGTTCAGGGTGTCTTCGAGTTCTGCGACAGTGAGCGCGTCGGGTAGTCCCGCTGCGAGTTCCGGAGCCCCAACGAGGTCGTAACGGTGCTCTTCCTCTGGCTCCAACTCAGCCGCGGAGAGCGCTGCCACAACATGCCAGGTGGGATGTTCCACAAGGTCGTGGTCCTCTTCGGTGCGAATGAAGGCCGCGAGCTGCGCGATGGATTCGAAAGCGAAGAGGTCCTCGTCGCGCCCAAGGAAGGCCTGCCACTCATCGTCGCCTTCTCGCCAGCGTGGTGCCCAAAGGGTCACGACGTCGCCGTCAGTCAAACCGAGCTCAATAGGGACGATGTCACCTGCCATGCGCGCAAGCCTAACCAGTGCGGGCGCCGAGTGCACTAGCCATTGTGCTCAGCACCGCGCGTCGCGCGGATTCCGAAGCAGTCGAGGCGTTCTGCGCTGCCGTCAGGATGTGCCCGGCAACCTCCGTTGCGGAAAGTCGGGTAAGGGACTCGTGGATGACCAGGGACACGAGCGCACCTGAAGCATCAACCTCCGCCGTGACTTTGCCCTCAGCAGCGTGCCCACGTCCACGATGGCTGCTGAGTTTGCCGACCGCGTCTTCGAGAGCATCCCTCTGTCGTTGTACCCGCGCGAGCACGTCGTGGAACGTTTGCGGCGCGGTCACCTCGTGAACCCCCACTTCTCTAGTGTCGGCTCGAACGCCCGGCGGGCCTCTGCTGTCTCGCGCGCGGCGGCCAGTTCCGCAGCTGTCGGGACACTCAGTTCGGCGAGCGTCTGCTGCGACACTCCAGCTTGCTCGCAGTGTTCGCGGATCGCAACGGCCCCTTCGAGGGCGGCATCCCGACACTGACGAATGACCTCGTCCGCCACATGCGCCGCACCGTAGCGAAGAGCCTCTTTGCTGATGCTGAGGTGCACTGGAAAACCCTGAGGCGTGGCGCGGACCCTCACACCGCTCATGATGTCGGCCTGTAGAAACCGTAGAACGCCTGACCCATATTGTCGGTGCGGATTTGCGAGACACTCACCGGATTGCCTGCCTCCACCATTTGACCGTTGCCAATCACCATGGCGACGTGCCCATCCCACACGGCCAGGTCGCCCGCCATCAATTGATCAGACCTGACGGGCGTACCGACGTTCTGTTCCTGCGCGAGCCGGGGAATCTCTATCCCGGCTTGCGCATACGACCACTGAGTCAGCCCGCTGCAGTCGAATCCCGCACCCGGTGTTGTGCCACCCCAAACGTAGGGCACACCGCGCTGGCTGAGTGCGTTGCGCACCGCGTCGGCAGCCTGTGGAGTAGGGGCGGACGCGATGCTGCCGTCCGGAAGTTGGACTATCGCGCCGCCCCCGGAAGCGCTCGCGGTCTCAAATGATCCGTTCGCCGGCACAACATCGGACTGGGCGCCGAACGCGGCGGCAGCGGCAGATCCGTATCCCTGATCGGCGATACTCGGCCCGGGGGCTGTCGGGATCTGCAGGTCTGCCCCTAGCGTATTGAGTCCGCCGGCGTTCGATGACAGCTCGCTGCTTAGGCGGATGACAACGTCGAGGGCGCGGGACAGGTGATCGAGTGCCTCTTTCAGCAATGTGAGCTGGCCAAGTGGGTGTGCGAGGAGGGTTTCAGCATGCTGCAGAATGCGCATGAATGACGCGCCAATCGCCGCGAGCTCACCGACGCCGCGCAGCACCGACTCCAGTGCGGACAACCAGCTGAATCCCAGGCTTTGTCCGTGCGTGGCGAGCTGACCGGCAACGTTTCCGAAGTCAAGTCCCTTGGCCACAGCAGCATCCGCGGCGTGACCCCGCCACGCCCCTTCCAGTTGTCGCGCGGAGCTGAGTCCAAGATCGCTGACCTGGTTGAGCGTTCCCGCGACGTGCGTAAGTTGCCTCATCGGATCAGTCGCTGGCATCTGCCCGGTGCCTAGGGTTGCAGCGAGGTCGTCGAGGGGTTTCTTCAGCAGTGCAACATCGATCATTGGCCCGCCTCCTGCACCCGGCCCCCGAGCGCGGCGGAGAACGCTGCGTCGCGGGTCGTATAAGCCTGTGCGGTCACCGCAGCGGTGGACGACATCCCGCCGGCCACGTGAGCGAGGGAAGTCAGAGCTGAGACGTATCGCTGCCGCGCGGTGTTGAAGGCCGCGAGATAGTCACTGCCGATTAGTCCGAGCGCTGGCGCTAAGTGCGCAGGCTCGAGCGCAGCCACCGAGGCCGAGGCCAAGGTGAGACGTGTCCTTTGTTCCTCCGCGCACACCCCGAACCGGCGAATCTCCTCTGGCGCCGCAACCAGTTCGCTCAAAGCCGTCTCCCCTCTCCCGTCGGTCCATCTCGTCAGCCGCACATTTCTGCCGCTGAGAAGGTGGGACGCATCGCGACGGCCGAACGGTTCCATTCGGTGGCGAAAATCTTTTACCGATATGCTCGCGACTATGGACACGCTGGTTGTCGATCACCCTCTAGCCGCGGTACGCCTGACGTTGATGCGCGATGCGCGCAGCGACAGTGCAGTGTTCCGGAATTCGCTGCGCGAGCTGACGCAGATGCTCGTATATGAGGCGATGCGAACGGCGAAAGTCGCGGCGTTCGACGTCGCAACGCCAGTAGCGACGGCAACCGGCTTCCGGCTGCAGGACCCGCCGCTGCTTGTGCCTGTGCTGCGTGCTGGGCTGGGCATGGCTGATCAGGCGAGCGTCATGATCCCCGAAGCGCAGACCGGGTTCGTGGGTATGGCACGCGACGAGACAACGCACAAGCCGGTGCCCTATCTCGAGGCGCTGCCGCAGCGCCTCGAGGGCCGGCCTGTGTTCGTTCTCGACCCCATGCTCGCCACGGGTGGTTCGATGCTCTACACGCTCGAACTGCTCGCAGAGCGCGGCGCGTCAGACGTCACGGCTATCTGTGTCGTCGCGGCGCCAGAAGGGATCGAGGCTCTCGAACGTTCGGGGTACCCGGTACGCCTTGTGACAGCCACTGTCGATGCGGAGCTCAACGATGACGCCTTCATCGTGCCCGGGCTTGGAGACGCGGGAGATCGTCAGTTCGGTCCGCGCTATAGCTGAGCAGTCAAAGCGAAGCAGCGAACGTCCGGCCCGCATCGATCAGTTCGCTCGCCGCAGCGCGTGACGCTGGGGTGTTGTCGTCCATAGCCGCTTCGAGGTAGCACTTCAGCTTAGGCTCGGTGCCTGAGGGGCGAACGACGATGCGAAGGTGCTTGCCGCGCAACACGACCGCATCGGTCCGGCGCTGGCCGCGCAGCGTCAGCATGTCAGTCACCTCGATCTGCTCACCGCCGATTTCGGCGGGCATGGCACCGCGCAGCCGCGCCATCGCGTCGGCAATACCGGGAAGCGATGCGAAACGGCGGGAAACTTGGGCGGTGGTATGAACTCCGTGCTCGTCCATCAATGTGCTGAGCGCGTCGAGGAGGGTGCGGTTCGCGGACTTCAGGGACGCTGCGAGGTCACACGCGACGACGGCAGCGGAAATGCCGTCTTTGTCGAGAACTGTGTGGGGGTCGGCGCAGATGCCGATCGCTTCCTCATACGCGTACACCAGGCCTGAACCAGCTCGCACGAGCCACTTGAAGCCCGTCAGGGTCTCTGCATACCGCGCGCCGTACGAGGCGGCGATTTTGCCCAGCATCGAGGAGGACACGATGGTCGTTGCGACTAGCCGGTCCCCGGTCGTGTGGCGCAGCACGTGATCGCCCAGGAGCACGCCGGTCTCGTCGCCAGACAGCATCCGCCAGCCCCCGGGTGCAGGTACGCCAATGGCGCACCTGTCCGCATCTGGGTCCAGTGCCACCGCGATGTCGGCTTCTGCCTCAGCTGCGAGCGACAACAAGAGATCGGATGCGCCGGGCTCCTCAGGGTTCGGGAAGCTGACCGTGGGGAAGGCGGGATCGGGCTCGAACTGCTCACGCACCAGAGGGATATCGGTGAATCCGGCGGCCCGCAGCGCTGCGACGGCAGTTTCGCCACCGACACCGTGCATCGCGGTAAGCGCCACCCTGATGTTGCGTTGCGGTGTGCGAGGGAGCGTGGCAACGCGGTGAAGATAACTCGTCACGATCTCCTCACCTGATGCCGCAACCGGCTGCCGGGGCACTGATGCGGCACCAGGGGCAGCGGCGATCAACTTTTCGATCTCACGGTCCGCTGGAGCTACGAGTTGCGCGCCCCCATCGAGGTACAGCTTGTACCCGTTGTCCTCGGGAGGATTATGCGACGCGGTAATCTGTATCCCCGCTGCCGCGCCCAATTTGCGCGTCGCGTAGGCAACCAGTGGCGTCGGCAGCGGCCGTGGCAGAAGCACGACGCGAAAGCCCGCTCCGGCCATGACTTCGGCTGCGGCACGGGCAAAAGACTCAGAACCTCGGCGAGTATCGCGGCCTACGACCACTGTCGAACCGCCGAGGCAGCGCCCCTGCAGCCACGCTGCGATACCCGCGGTGGTGCGTGTGACCACCGCGATGTTCATTCCGTTTGGTCCTGCCCGGACTGGCCCGCGGATGCCCGCGGTACCGAATGCCAGGGGCGCAGCGAAACGTTCAGCGAGTAGCTCGGGGTCAAGCGCGCGTAATTCGTCTCGGGTTGCCGGGTCAGGATCAGCGTCGATCCATGCGGCAATGATGCCGGGATCGACTTGAGTCACAGTCGCGTCACCAGATTGTGCAGGAGCGTGCCCATCCGCTGCGCGGCGGTCCGTCCAGCTTCGATGACATCTTCGTGACTCAGTGGCTCCCCGGTCATCCCGGCGGCCAGATTCGTGACCAGCGAGATACCGAGGACGCTCGCACCTTCGGCGCGCGCGGTGATTGTCTCGTGAATCGTCGACATCCCGACCAAGTCGGCACCGAGTGTCCGCAGCATTCTGATCTCGGCGGGTGTCTCGTAGTGCGGACCGGGAAGTCCGGCGTACACGCCTTCGGCCAGGGACGGTTCGATTTGCTGAGCGAGTTCACGCAGCTTCGGTGAATACGCATCGACGAGATCGACGAATTGAGCGCCCGTCAGTGGTGAACGCCCGGTCAGGTTGATGTGGTCGCTGATCAGCACCGGCTGTCCCACGTTCATGTCGCCACGCAGCCCACCTGCGGCGTTTGTGAGGATGACGGTGTGCGCTCCGGCCGCGCAGGCGGTGCGGATAGGGTGCACCACCGTCGACAGCGGATGCCCCTCGTAGGCGTGTGCTCGGCCGAGCAGAACAAGGACATGAGTGCCATCTACGGCCACCGACCGGATCTCACCTCCGTGCCCAACCGCGGTGGGGACCGCGAAGCCAGGCAGCTCTGGCATCGGGATCGTGGCTGTCGGTGCACCGAGGACTGACGCCGCTGGCGCCCAGCCCGAACCGAGTACCACTGCGATTGGGTGCTCCGCGACGCCTGTTCGCGTCGCGATCGAATTCGCGGCGGCGCGGGCGAGGACGTGAGGATTGTCGATGTTTCTCACCCACACCACCCTAGCGGCACGGCAGCGTTTATGACTGCGGTGGCACGGTCATCAGTGGGGACTGGCAGGTGTGGAGCAGAGCACGGCTCGTCGAGCCGAGGAGCATGCCGGTGAAACCCCCACGCCCGCGATTGCCGACGACGACCAGACTAGCGGCGGCAGAAAGTTCGCTGAGGTATCTGACCGGCCGGTCCTGGATTACCACACGGCGAACCTCGACCTCCGGGTATTTCTCGCCCCAGCCTGCAAGCGACTCAGCGAGCCGGGCCTCTTCAGCTGTCACCATGTTTTCCCACGGCAGTCCTTGGTCGGAACGGAGGGCCTTCGGGAGTACGACGTCGCTCCATGCGTGCACGGCGATGAGTTGCGCCCCACGAACTGATGCCTCCGCGAACGCAAGGTCGATCGCGACCATGTTGTGCTCTGAACCGTCTACGCCCACGACCACCGGCGCCGAGGGTGCGGTGTCCCACCCGGGCTGGAGTTCCTGAATCACCACTAGGGGTGACGTGACGTGTGAAGCGACCGCGTGAGTCACCGAACCGACCATGCTCGCTTTGAAAGGGGAGAGCCCCCGCGAGCCGAGGACGAGCATGCGGGCATTGTGTGATTCCGCGATGAGATCCTCATGAGCGAACCCTGACAAGACGGCGGTTTCGACCTTTTCGATGCCAGCCTCCGCAGCGATGCGGGCGGATTGCTTCAACCGGGAAGCCGCGAACTGGCGGGCCTCCTCGAGGTAGGTCGTGGGGATCGCGAAGTCCCCCCAGACTTGTGGAGGTCCGTCGAGGGCGGAGACGATCCGCAGTGGCGCATCGTGGAGCACCGCTTCACGCGCGGCCCACCGGACTGCGCTTTCTGCCGCTGGTGAACCGTCTGTTCCGACAATGATCGGCTGGGTGAGTGACATTGTGGCTGCTTTCCGTTGCTCGACTGCATGGACTGTTCCAAGTGTCGCGCCTCTAGGCCGTCGTGTGCAGTGCCGAACGGCACCTCGCCCAGAGGACAGAGGTCCCTAACGAGTCGTCTGCCTGAGCTCAGAAGCCATGCCCTCAGCGCCTATCGCGTCCGCGTTTGTCGAGCCGCGTGGCGAGAATGGCAGCTTGAGTCCGGCGCTCTACACCGAGCTTCGCGAGGAGACGCGAGACATAGTTCTTCACGGTTTTCTCCGCCAGGAACATCCGCTCGGCGATCTGCCTGTTCGTCAGACCTTCACCGATCAGGGAGAGGAGCGTGTGCTCCTGTTCAGTGAGAGTGGGGAAGGGATCTTTCTCATCAGGTCCCGATCGGAGCTTGGTCATCAGCGCCGCTGCTGCGCGGTTATCGAGGAGCGACTTGCCTGTCGCGACGTCGATGATGGCTCTGGTCAGATCCATCCCGCGGATATCCTTAATCACGTAACCTGCGGCCCCCGCGAGTATGGCATCGACCATCGCCTGTTCGTCGGTGAAGGACGTCAAGATGAGGCAGGCTTGCGCTGGGTTTGCGGAACGCAACTCCCGGCACAACTCGATACCGTTCCCGTCCGGCAGCCGGACATCGAGCACTACGACGTCAGGTGCGGCCGCGGGCACACGCGCGAGAGCCTGCTCCCGGCTGCCAGCCTCACCGACCACAGAAAGTTGTGGGTCGGCGGAGATCAGGTCAGCTAGCCCACGCCGGACGACTTCATGGTCATCCACCAAGAACACTGTGTACATTCGGCCTCTCCTAGCTGTTCCTGCCTCGATCGTAGCGCTGATAGTCCTTACTGGCCGCAGCACAACGACCGTGCCGGTTGGGACTTTGGTCCCGGAACCTGCGACCCAGCGACTCTCGTGGCAGGAGCGTGCCGCACGGTTGGCTAGAGGTCACAACACCTCATAGAAAGGTACGGACCTATGGCACTGACCGAGGGATCTGTTCTCGTAACCGGTGGCGCGCGCGGAATCGGTGCGGCGATAGCGAGAAGTTTCTGCGCCGAAGGCAGAACGGTTGTAATTTCGGACATCTTGGACGAGGAGGGCGCGATGCTCGCCGAGGAACTCGGCGACCGTGCCACTTACGTCCCTCTCGACGTTCGCGACGAATCGCAATGGGCCGCGGCGATTGCGGAAGCCACCAAGAAAGAGCCACTGGCGGTCCTCGTGAACAACGCGGGGGTCGTGAAGTTCGGCGGAATCGAAGAACAATCGACCGAGGAATTCAGGTTCGTTCTCGATGTCAACCTCGTTGGCGCGTGGCTCGGCATGCGTGCGGCTGCCCCGTCGCTGCGAGCGAGCCGCGGTGTCATCATCAACATCTCGTCTACCGCCGGGATGGCAGGCTACAGCCAGGTCGGCTCCTACGTCGCGAGTAAATGGGCAATGCGTGGACTCACGAAAACTGCAGCACTCGAATTCGCCCCCGCTGGTATACGAGTGTTTTCCGTCCACCCCGGCCCGATCCGCACGCCAATGACCGCTGGTTTCGGTGAGGAAATGGTTGCGAACCAGCCAATCCCGCGCTTCGGTGAGCCGGACGAAGTTGCCGACCTCGTCGTATTCCTGGCACACAAGGCGACCTTCGCCACGGGTTCGGAGTTTCTTGTCGACGGTGGCGCACTCACAGGCGTTGTCCTGACGCCGCCGGAATGACCTCGTTGAGCCTGTGTGACCACGCCAAAAGGCCCTCTACTCCGGGAAGTAGAGGGCCACACCTTATGGCTCAGCGGGCTGAATCCCCGTTCGCGGACTTCAGTTGTCGGGTGACACTCGTATCCGCAAGATCTCTTCGACAGGACGTCGGCCAGTTTCGGGCGGGAGCCCGGTGGCAAGACGTTCCCCTGCGCGAATCACGACCTGCGGGTATCTGCGAACCTCTCCTGCGCGCTGCGCAGCGTCGCGAACGAGGGCGCGGCTGTCTTCGATTTCGGTGACGTGCGTGACGGGGCACGCACCCAGCCGAGACGCCGCCGCTCGCAGCAGCACAGCCGACATCGCCTCCCCGCAGCGCAGCCAGTCTTCAGCAGAGTCGCCCGAAGTGCTCATGATGAGGAGGCTTGCCCGGTCGGGCATATCCCGTTGTGGCTTGAGCGTGCCCGCAGGAAATTCACGGCCACTCGGTACCGCCCCGCGCTTCTCGAGTGAGGGGAGCGATGAGCGCGGGACGCCGTCAAAAAGCCGATAGTGGCCACTCCACCAATTCAGTTCACGATGGTACGGCTCGTCGGCGGCGCGTTCGCGCACTGCCAATTCGGAGGCTTCCTTCACAAGGTGTGCTCCGTCGCTGTCGAGGACGGTGATCGACACGAGATCATCGTGAAATGCTGTTTTGAGGATGTGTACCTCGTTGTCGGCCAACGGGCCGAGCGGACGTCGATCGCTGCGACGTATCTGTACGGCCTCACCGAGCACGCGATCACGCTCGTCGGGGAAAGTGACGGGTTTGATGGTGATTGTCGCGACGTGGAAGGCATCTGAGGGGTCGGGCATCCGAACGATGGCCGCCTCGTAACCCATGCCCGTGAGCGCGACCTTCGCGTGATGCAGAGCCGCCCCGCAGCTGATGACCATTTGCCTGCCACTGGGGTCCGCGACATTGACCATCCGTTCAGGATCGGCGAACAATTCCAGCGACCCATCCCGAAGTTCCCACAGCCAGGGTTGCGTATTGTGGACTGATGGTGCCCGATGAGCTCGCGCGACAGCGCGCCGCAGGGCCTGCTCTGGGGTAGGGCGGTCGTTGGACATCGGTGATCCTCAGGTTGATCTGGCGTGATGCCTTAAGCATCCGTCGAGTCCGGATCGCGCTATAGGGTCCACGGTCAGCGATCGGAGGGACGGAAGTCCCATTTGGTCCGGCGTCACACCCCAAAGAAGCAGAAACCAGGACTGCTGCGCAGGTCTGAGTCAGAGTTGTAGAGGTGGGATACCTGATCGGTTTCGCGCCGTGGATTGTCTACTGGATCCTGGTCGGTAACACGGGATTCATCCATGCGGTCGCTATCGCGCTGGCAATAGCGATCGCAGGACCGATCGTGCAGAGAATTCGTGGCGAGCGACTGCATTCGCTGGACGTGGGAACCGTGGTCGTGTTCGTCGTGCTCCTCGCGCTCGCACTGCTTCTCAGTGACGCGGTGTTAGAACGCTGGCTCCAGCCGGCCAGCAATGCGGGGCTGTTCCTGATATCGCTGGCAGGCCTCGCGGTAGGCCGGCCGTTCGTCCGTGAATACGCGGAGTCGGAAGTCGATGCACAGACCGCCGCGAGTGATGGTTTCCGGGTGATCACCACCGCGATGACTTGGATGTGGGTGGGCACGTTCGGCGTGATGACCGTTTCATCACTGATTCCTCCCATTGTGGACGGAGACGCCACGATCCGGGATCAGGGCCACCTGCTCTCCGTCATCTGCTACTGGGTGGTGCCATTTACCTTGGTTGGCATCGCTGGCCTCATCTCAGGGGTGTTTCCGCAGTGGTTCGACTCCCGATCGCGGTCGGTATCGGCGCGCGACGCAACGCTGCCGATACGCGAGCAGCCGGGCCCGCCGAAAGATGTTGTTGACGCACGGATTTCACTGTCCGTGCCGGACACCTCACGTCACGACACGCCGTTTCCTGTGCGCGTCGAGGGATGCGCCAGTGGCGCTGAGGTGCGAATTCAGACGAACGGCACCGATCTGTTCGGGCGGAAATGGCGGTCTGCCGCAGTTTTTACCGCCCCTGTGGCTGGACCGCTGGATCTCGCATCCGCGGCACCCGTGTCGGGCGACTGGGCGGTAGCTGATGGTGACGCACCCATCTGGGCAATGCGATCCGCTCCAGCTGAGGGGCTGTCAGGAATGTTCGTCGCGCCGGCCGGAGACTGGCTCGTCACCGTCGAGGCAACATCGGGCAACGCGGTGGTTCGGCGGACTGTCGTGCGCCACGCGGCACCATCCTCGGTGACTGTGAGCGGGGAGGACATCGACGGCAGGGCTGGCCTGCTCGCGTTGCCGTCCGGTCCGGCTCCGTCCGGCGGCTGGCCTGCTGTGGTCTGCTTCGGAGGGTCGGAGGGTGGATGCGATTCTCAACGCCAGACGATCGCTATGTTTGCCTCGCGAGGGTTCGCTGCCCTCGCGTACAACTGGCTTGACGAGGGTGCGCCGGTGGCGCGGATTCCGCTCGAACGGTTCGTCTCCGCAGTGAACTGGATGTCAAGCCGAGCCGATGTCGACTCTGACCGAGTGTCTGCGATCGCCATTTCTCGCGGAGCGGAAGGCTTGCTCGCTGCGGCTGTCAGCAGCCCGCTCATTGTTCGAGCGCTCGTTCTGGTCAGTCCCAGCGCGGTGTCCTGGCAAGCCGTTGGGCCCGACGGTGAAATCGCGGACACGCCGTCATGGACGCTATATGGCGAGGGCTTTCCCTACGCTCAGTTGCCAACAGGTGCACTTATGCCGCAGCTTGTGCGTAACGCCTGGCGTGTGCATCGCGACATCGCCGCGAGCAGGCCCAGCCTGCTGAAACTCTGCCCCGCCTATCAGGCCGGGCTAACCAGACCGAACGAGGAAGCGGTGCTGCACGCCGAGAACGTACGCTGCCCCGTGCTGTGCATTTCGGGCGCGGCAGACGCGGTCTGGCCGTCCGCGAGCATGGCGGAAATGCTGCTCAAGCGCCGAAGCGGCGTCCCTCATGACCGTCACATTGACTTCGCCGGCGCTGGACACCTATTCCGGTTCGGTCGCTTCCCCACAGACGCCTTGTGGGCCGAGGGTATTGCGTTCGGTGGCGAACGGCCCGCTCACGCGGCTGCGGAGCGTGAAGCCGCCGAACATGCCGTCCGGTTCGTCACCGAGGTCGCAGTTGAGGCGAGGCCGTTCAGGCCCGGTCAATGATGGGCCAGATTACTGTCCGTCAGTCGTGCCGGGCGTGCCGCCGACGGCGCCCTCTTCGCTGACGTGTTCTTTGGGCTGTTCAGGGTCGGTGCTGCCCTTCGCGGCGTCGAAAATCTTCTGCTGTTCGTCAAGATCGTCAGGTACTTCTCGGTCCATGGTGTCCTCCGTTTCCGGCGCAGTCACTTTCGCCCCACCGTACGCGGATTTTGTGGTGCGATGCGCTTGGGTGAGCTGAGTTGCGCGAGGCGTGGTTTTAGTAACCGTTCTGAATTGTCGCAATGCTTGCCGCAGCGCCCAGGAGCCGGCGCGGTGGTACGCAATGCCGATCACGATGCTCGCGACGAGCGCGGTCCACTTCCCGAACTCGTCGCGCACGAAGGGGAAGACCTGCCAGTGCGTCAGATAGATGTACAGGGAACTGTGCGCCACAAGCGCCGCACCCCAGACGACCGGTGCGGGCAGCCGGACTGACCGCACCCACAGTAGTAGGAGCACGCCAGCGAGGACGAGAATTCCGCGCCGAGTGCCATCGAAATAGGTGGGCAAGAAAACCACCGCGAGTGTGGTGACGAATACGCGCTCTTGCCAGGTCCGAGCAGCCCAGCCCGCCCAGCCCAAAGTGAACACCCAGAAGGTAAGCGGCAGATACACCGCGTCTTTCGGTGCGATCGGATCCCACGGCAGGCCGTAGCGAAAAGCGATTCCTACGACTGTTAGCGCCACCGGAAAGCCGAAAGGGTAGCGCCGCTGGAGCCGCGCGACCGCGGGAAAGCTAAACAGGACCGCTGCACTCACCAGTATCAGCGCGAGGATCTCGATGAACCACAGCACCCCAGATGTGCGCGTGTGCGGGCCGACGAGTTTGTTGACGAGGAAGAGGTTGCTGACCTCGTACCAGTCAGTCGCCATATAGACCGCAGCTATCCAGGCGACTGACGGGACGGCGACGCCACCAAGCGCCTTCAGGATTGCCCCGCCCCGGCCCTGGATTGACGATCCGCTGAGCGTGAAGCGCGCGAACATGTAACCCGCGACCGCGAGGAGAATGTGCGCACCGCCCAAGAATTTCCACAGGGGGACGTGCACCCCCACGATCGCGATGATTGCGACTGCGCGAAGCAGAATGGGTGTTTCGACGGTGCGAAGCCACGAGGATCGTGGTCGCATTGCTGTTTCCAGCTGCGCGATCGACAGCTCGTGCCAATTTCGCGGGAGACTGCCGAGGAGCTTTTCGAGCCGAACAGACATTGTGACGTAAGACAGCGAGTTGCCACCGAGCGTCGTGAAGCTGTCGTTCGGCGTGATCGTGCCACGGGGGATATTCAGCACACTGCTGAATAGGTCGGCCACATTCGACGCCTGAGGGGTATCCGAACGGAGAGCGAGCACGGCCGGGTAGTTAGGCTTGCCGTTTTCGAGCCGGGGCAGTTCGGTGACGTTCGCGACGGTGATCGTCCAGCCTGGGAGCTTTGTGAAGCTGGCGACGCGCTGACGAACCCGCTCCGCGGCACCGTTTGTGACGGCGACGACGAGGTGTTCATCGTTTGCCGCGGCGAGAGCGGCCACACCTTCCTCGCGGAGTGTCGCCTCGATGTGATGAAGGTCGATTCGCAATCCGAAGATCTTCGCGAATCGGCTGCGCCGTCCAACGATTTCATACAGCCCCTCCATCGTCCTTCTCGCGATGTCGCCGGTGCGTAGTTCGTCGATGTCACGTCCGCGGCTGAGGTCGGATGGGTGCTGGGCATAGCCGAGCATCACGTTGGGTCCGGTGTAGACGAGTTCACCTGTCTCGTGACCGTCAAACCCGTCACATTCAGCGAGGGTGAAAGCACCACCGGGAATTGGCACTCCGATTGCGTGCGGATGCTCGACGGCACGAGAAGGCGGCAAATACGCCATCCGCGCGGTTGCTTCCGTCTGCCCATACATCACGACCAGTTCCCAGCCTTGTTGCCGCCCGAGCAGGGAGTATTTGCGCACCAGGGCGGGATCCATCCGGCCACCTGCCTGCGTGACGTAGCGCAGAGTGGGCAACTCCATGTCAGGGAACCCCGCGCGTTCGAGAAGTTCGAAGGTGTAGGGAACCCCAGCCAGAGACGTCCCTCCGTGGCGCCGGAAGATGTCCCAGAACCGGGGCTCGGTGACTGAATCATCGGTGAGCAGGAGTCCCGCGCCTCGTAGCAGGTAGCTATGCAGGACGGAAAGCCCGTAGCAGTAATTCAGCGGCAGAGTGGTGACTGCACGGTCCGATGACCGTATCGCGAGATATTCGGCGATGGAGTCCGCGTTGGCGTCGAGATTGTCATACGACAGCCGCACAAGTTTGGGAGACCCCGTTGATCCTGACGTGCTCAGGAGAAGTGCGAGATCAGGGTGGAGTTCGTGAATGGATGCCGCGCGCCGGTCGACCCAGCCGGATTGCGCCGTGTAAACGCTGTCCGGGTCGTAGGCCCGCAGAATTCGTTCGAGTGAGTCTGGGGAGTCGGGAGAGATGAGAATCACAGGCTGGGCCGCCCACAATGCGGCTAGGTAGGCGATGATCGAGTCCGGTTCATTGGTGATAGATACAACAACGAGGCGGCGGCCACCAGCGAACCGCGCGGCCTCCTGAACGACGGCAGCAGCGAGTTCAGCGTAGGAAAGTGTTCCTGAACTGTGTGCTAGAGCTAGGTTTTCGCCGTAACCTGCCAGTCCGTGGACGATTCGCGACGGCCTTACGTCGGTGAGGTTGCGCACCTGTGTCTCCTGAGTTTGTGTTGCCGGGGAATTATGACGCCCTTACTTGGGGGCTCCACAAGTCCACTCGGGGTGTCGACGGCTCTCAGATCGCGGCGGACTACGCTCCTTCTATGCCATATGTCTCACGCGAGGGCGACGTTTTTGTTCTGAACCTGGGCGCCGAGGGCGAGCAGGCCGGCGAAAACCGGTTCCATCCGGATTGGATGGACGCGATTCATGCGAGCCTCGACGAAATCGAGGGATCCGAGGGGCCAGCTGCACTTGTCGTCACGTCGACCGGCAAGTTCTTCAGCAATGGACTCGACGTGGAGTGGATTTTCGGTCACCTCGACCAGTTGCCTGAATATCTCGATCGCACGCACTCCATCTTTTCTCGCTTGCTGACCTTTCCCATGCCGACGATCTCTGCGATCAGCGGCCACGCGTTTGGTGCGGGCGCAATGCTCGCTATTTCTACTGACCTCCAGCTGATGCGCGAGGATCAGGGGTTCTTTTGCCTGCCTGAAGTGGACCTGAACATGCCGTTCACTGTCGGTATGAGCGCGCTGCTCAACTCCCGTTTGCCCAAGCAAACTGCGATTGAAGCGATGACCACAGGACGCAGGTTCGGCGGTCCGGACGCGCTCGCAGCGGGGATTGTTCAGGCGACAAGTGACGCGACTGCGCTGCTGAGTTCGGCTGTAAGCCGGGCTGAGCAGTTGACGAGCAAGCGCGGCGCGAACTTGGGCGGCATCAAACGGAGTATCCACGGCGACCTGATTGGCGCACTGGAAACGAAAACCCGCGACACGGACTTCGCTTTCGGACAACAATAAGTGGCGAGACACCAGAGGAGCATGCGCAGCTGTGAGGGAGATGATCGGCAAGTGGCTAGTCGCACACCGGGACGATCTCGTCCGGTGGCGACGCGAGCTGCACCGGCACCCAGAACTCGCGCGGGCCGAATTCCGGACGACCGCCTACGTGGAGGACCACTTCAAGAAGGCGGGGCTGACACCCGTGCGGTTTCCGGGTGGCACAGGACTGTACTGCGATCTGGGGCCGCCTGACTCGGGTGGCAAGCGTCTGACGCTACGTGCGGACATGGATGCCCTCCCGATGCAGGAACTCAACGACGCCGACTACACCTCCGAAGTGCCCGGTGTTGCCCACATGTGCGGGCATGACGCGCACACCGCGGTTCTTCTGGGCACAGGGCTGGCCCTCGCAAGTCTGCCGTCGCTGCCCCGCGGCGTGCGGCTCTTGTTCCAGCCCGCGGAAGAAGTCATGCCAGGCGGCGCGCTCGACGTGATCGCATCTGGTGTGATGAGCGGTGTCTCGCGGATCTTCGCGCTGCACTGTGACCCCCGGCTCGAGGTAGGCAAGGTCGGGGTGCGCACTGGGGCGATCACGTCCGCCGCCGACCTCATCGAGATTGTGTTCTCGTCCTCTGGAGGGCACACGTCCCGGCCGCACCTCACCTCCGATCTCATCTACGCGATGGGTTCCGTGATCACTTCGCTGCCAGGCTTGCTCGGGCGCCGGGTCGATCCGCGTTCGTCGACGGTGATGGCCTGGGGCGCGGCTAAGTCGGGAGACGCCGCGAATGCGATCCCTCGGGTAGGCGTGCTTCGCGGAACCGTCCGCACCGGCGACCATGCAACGTGGGCGCTGCTCGAACCACTCGTGCGCGAAATCGTCGCGTCGACGATGGCGCCGACCGGCGTGGATTACGAGATCAAGTACCGGCGCGGGGTGCCACCTGTCATCAACGATCCTGAATCGACCGCCATATTCCGCGCGGCGGTTACGGACGGCGACCCCACCGCGATCACGGAGACCGAGCAGTCCGGTGGTGGGGAGGACTTCTCCTGGTACCTCGAGCACGTGCCGGGCGCTATGGGCAGACTCGGCGTCTGGTCGGGTAAAGGTCCGCAGCGTGACCTGCATCAGCCAACATTCGACATTGACGAGCGCGCCCTTGAAGTGGGGGTGCGCGTTTTCACGAGTTTGGTGCTTCAGGAAGATTTGGATAACCAAGCCTTATATAGGTTAGGGTAGCCTCGTCGTAATTGTCTGGTTGTAGATGAGGAGCCCAGCGTGATCACACGCAAGCGTTTTACGACAGTCCTCGCGGCTGTCGCCCTAGCGGTTCCCCTCGCGGCATGCGGCTCGGACGAGCCGACGACCGCCGCGCCTGAGGGTGAAACCAACGGAGCAGCTGAAGAAACCACTCTCGTGCTGTATTCGGGGCGCAACGAAGATCTCGTTGCGCCGCTGATCGAGGATCTTGAAGAAGCCACCGGTGTGAGCATCGACGTGCGCTACGGGAACACCGCGGAACTCGCTGCGCAGATCCTCGAAGAAGGCGCCAGCTCGCCTGCTGACGTGTACTTTTCCCAGGATGCTGGTGCGCTGGGCGCGCTATCGCAGGCAGACCTGCTCGCGCCGCTTGACGGTGAGACTCTCGAACTTGTGCCGGAGGCGTACCGCGCGGCTGACGATACCTGGGTGGCCACATCTGGCCGCGCACGCGTAATCGCCTACGACAGTGAAGCGCTCGACGAAGCAGCGGTGCCGGACACCATCGACGCTCTGCTCGAACCCGAATGGCGAGGCAAAGTCGGTTTCGCCCCGACCAACGCGTCGTGGCAATCATTCGTGACCGCGCTGCGCGTTTCGCGCGGGGAGGACGGCGCACGCGAGTGGCTTGAAGCTTTCCGCGATAACGAGCCGGTCAGCTACGAAAACAACAATGCGATTCTAACGGCGGTCAATGAAGGCCAGGTCGAGATCGGTCTCATCAACCACTACTACTGGTACAAGCTGGCGAAGGAAGAGGGCGCCGAGAGTCTCCGTGCGAACGTCAAGTACCTCGCGCCGGGTGACGAGGGTGCGCTCATCAACATTGCAGGCGTAGGCGTCCTTGCCAGTTCGCAGAACCAGGAAGCCGCTCAGGCACTCGTGGCCGCGATGCTCGCCGAGGACGCCCAGCAGTACTTCCTCGACGAGACGTCGGAGTATCCCGTCATTGACGGGCTTTCCGTAACCGACGAAGGCCGACCCCAGCTCGACGAGTTGCAAGGCCCAGATATCGACCTCTCCGACCTTGCTTCACTCGAGGCGACCCAGGAGCTACTGACTGAGGTCGGTCTCCTCTGATTTCGCTCGCTCGCAGGACCCAGCGCGGCCGCCCTGTAACCGGGCTGGCCGCGCTAGGTGTTGCGGCACTCGCCGCAACACCGCTGATCTACCTCGTCATTCGCGCGTTCGAACGAGGACCCGACGTTTTCTGGTCGGTCCTGACCCGTCAGCGAACCGCGGAGCTCTTCTGGCGCAGCTTCTGGCTTGCGCTCGTCGTCACGGTCGCGTGCATCATCCTCGGTTCGGTTCTTGCGTGGATCACTGTTCGCTCCGACCTGCCCGGCCGCCGATGGCTGGGCATCGCGTTCACCGTCCCGCTCGCTATTCCGTCTTACGTCTTGGGTTTCATCTGGATCGCAGAGTTCCCTCAGTTCGCCGGGTTCACTGGCGCGGTTCTGGTCCTGACGATCGCAAGCTATCCGTATGTGTTTCTCCCGGTTGCCGCCGCGCTTGCGGCAGCCGATCCAGCTGGTGAAGAAGTCGCGCAAACTCTCGGTAAAACACGGCTAGGCGCGGTCCTCTCCGTCACGGTCCGGCAAGTGTGGCCAGCGGCGACCGCTGGGGGACTTCTTGTCGCGCTCTACACACTCAGCGATTTCGGTGCCGTAGCGCTGATGCGATACGAGGCGTTCACCGTCGCGATCTACACAAGTTACCGCGGATCTTTCGACCGCACGCCCGCCGCCATTCTCGGACTGATCCTCGCCCTTGCCGCTATATTGCTGACCATCGCCGAGCGTCGCGCGCGCCGCGGGTATGCAGCGCGTATCGGGTCGGGAACACCTCGACGTGCCCAGCCCTTCACGCTCGGGACGGCGCGCGGCGCCGTTTTCGCGCTATCCGCAGTCGTGATCACTATCGGTGTCGTCCTGCCATTCGCCGCTCTCGGGCGCTGGATCTACCGTGCGCAGCAAGTCAGTCCGCAGTGGGACATGGTGATCTCGGCGGCCTGGTCGACGACCCGAATAGCCGGGATCGCCGCGCTGATTACCACCCTGGTGGCCTTGCCGGTCGGCGTTTACGCGGCCCGCTCGAGGTCGGCTGGGGCGCGGACCGCGGAGTCAGTCTCGTACGTTGGTTTCGCGTTGCCCGGAATCACGGTGGGTCTCGCGATTGTGTTTCTGGGCATTCGGGTCTTGCCGCAGTGGTATCAGCAGGTGCCGATGCTGGTGCTCGCCTATATTGTCTTGTTCCTTCCGCTCGCTGTCGGGGCGATCCGATCCGCCGTCGCCGCAGTCCCGGAGTCACTTGAAGACGTGTCAGCAACGCTTGGCGAGCGGCGGTGGCGCACCAACCTCCGCGTCGTCCTTCCGCTAGCGCTGCCCGGCGCAGCAGCGGGTGGAGCACTAGTTTTCCTCGCTGTGGCAAAAGAACTGCCCGCGACGCTTATGCTTAGGCCTACCTCAGTAGATACACTCGCTACCCGGCTATGGAGCCACACAGACGCACTTGCGTATGGAGCAGCCGCGCCGTACGCCGCTGCCCTGATCCTTGTAGCGGCGCTGCCGGCGCTGTTGCTCGGAAACGTGATGGGCTGGAAGTCTGCAGCACCACAGCTGCAGACAGAGATCGAGGCGCAAGCTAGCAACCGTCCGCCAGCACAGCGGGGGACGGCAGTGACAGAGGACGTGCACCAGTGAACGAGCGGCCAAGCGATCTGCAGGTGAAAGGGGTGACCGCGTCGTATGGCCGGTCACGCGTCCTTCACGATGTCTCGTTCGACGTCAGTGAGGGGGAGTTACTCGCGGTGCTGGGTCCTTCCGGCTGTGGCAAGACGACACTGCTGCGCGTGATAGCGGGTCTGCACCGCGCTGAAGATGGCCTCGTTAGTCTGGGCTCACGTGTCGTCGCGGACGGTAATGGGCGGCACATTGCGCCCGAGCGGCGTCATGTCGGCCTCGTGCCGCAAGAAGGCGCGCTGTTCCCGCACCTGTCCGTCGCGGGGAACATTGCATACGGCCTCGGGAACAGTCGTATGCGCAGTCTGGATCTCAAAGCGCGCGCGTCGCGTCGGGAACAGGTCACCGCTTTGCTCGACCTAGTTGGCCTTCCCGGGGCCGGGAAAGCGCGGCCTGCGCAGCTCTCTGGCGGCCAGCAGCAGCGTGTGGCACTGGCACGCGCCCTGGCGCCCTCGCCCGCGCTGGTCCTGCTCGATGAGCCGTTCAGTGCGCTCGACGCAGGACTACGGGCTTCCCTGCGTGCCGACGTCCGAACCTTGCTCTACGAACGGAAAATGACCTCGATCTTGGTCACGCACGATCAGGACGAGGCGCTCGGCATGGCTGACCGGGTAGCGGTGTTACTGGACGGCAGGATCGCTCAGATCGGCACGCCGGAGGACGTCTACCACAATCCGGTGTCACTCGAGGTCGGGCGCTTCGTTGGCGACTCAGTCGTCCTCGACGCGGATCCCTCGGCGGCGCCAAGCGGGTGGGTGCGTACTCCGATCGGGTTCATCCCCGTCCTCGGCACGCCGAGCGGTCGCGGCAAAGTACTGATCCGGCCTGAGCAAGTCGTATTCAGTCACGCCGCCGAACCCACCGGACTGACGGTCACAAACGTGCGCTTCACCGGTCCGTCCACACTGGTGACGGCCGCCACCGAAGACCGCAAGATCTGGGTGCGCGCTCATTGCGCTGGAGACCGCCAGTTCACTCACGGCGAGGAAGTCAGCGTCGACGTGACGTCGTCAGTACCGTTCTTCGCCGACTAGCCGAACGAGGTCCCCGGGCCAACGTTGCGGGCTTCACGAGTTCTTATCCATCGGACGTACTCAGCGGGTGCGCCTGCCTTCTCCGCCGCATCAGCCATGACACCGAGATATCGCGCAGAGGGAAGACCCCCCTCATAGGCATCCAGAACATAAAGCCAGGCGAGCGCAGGTTCGCTGCCATTGATATCCACACGTACGCGAAGTTTCCGGTGAATGCCCATCTCGGCACCCTCCCACCGGTCCATGCTTGATTCATCTTCATGCGTCACGTCGTAGAGGACGACAAAAACGCGCGAAGAGGGGTCTTCGACGACGGTGGCGAGGGCACCTTCCCAGCCGATATCGTCGCCGCCAAAGGTCAATCGCCAGCCGTACAACCAGCCGGTTCCCGCCATCGGCGAGTGCGGAGCACGGGACAACATCTGTTCAGGGTCCATGTTCGACCCGTACGCGGCATACAAGGGCACGGCGGCAAGCCTAGATCTTCTCGGTCAACATTTCAGCTGTCACGTCCCATCATCCCCGATATTGGTACCCGATTCGAGGCCGGGGTGCACGAGAGGTGTGACGACGCTATAGCGTAGGTGCCGATGACGAGGAACCCCGGGGCGACCTTGGGGCTTCCGCCCTTGGGAATGGAGGACGAACATGACCCGGATCGTGATCATCGGTGGCGGGCCAGCGGGCTACGAGGCCGCTCTTGTCGCAGCTCAGCACGGGGCCGATGTCACGGTGATCGACGCTGACGGCATCGGTGGGGCGTGCGTGTTGTTCGACTGCGTGCCGTCAAAGACGTACATTGCCTCGACAGGTGTGCGGACCGATATGCGCCGGGCAGCGGCTTTGGGCATTGAACTCGATCCCGCAAATGTCGGAATATCCGTTCCGCGGATCCATTCCCGCGTGAAAAGTCTCGCGCAGGCCCAGTCGTCCGACATCCGGGCTCGTTTGCAGCGCGAAGGCGTTCGGCTGCTCAACGGCACCGGTCAGCTCATGGACACCGGTAAAGGGCTCGCCGCCCACAAAGTCAAAGCGGATCTGGCGTCCGGCGAGGAACTGGTACTCGATGCTGACTTCGTTTTGATCGCGACAGGGTCGTCACCGCGAATCCTGCCGAGTGCCCGTCCAGACGGCGACCGGATCCTGACCTGGCGGCAAATATACGATCTCGACGAACTGCCGAAGCACCTCATCGTCGTCGGGTCGGGCGTCACAGGTGTCGAGTTCGTTAACGCGTACACGGAGATGGGGGTTCAGGTTTCCCTCCTCACAAGCCGCGATCGCGTGCTGCCCAGTGAGGACGCCGACGCCGCGATGGTCCTCGAGGAGTCACTCGCTGAACGCGGGGTGAACTTCATCAAGCACGCACGCGCCGATTCGGTGAAGCGCACCGATGAGGGCGTACTTGTCCACCTGAGTGACGGCCGTACCGTCACCGGCAGCCACGCCCTGATGACCGTAGGCTCGATCCCGAATACAGAGTCACTGGGTCTCGACGGTGTCGGCATCGAGGTGGATCCCGGAGGTTACATCCGGGTCGACCGTGTCTCGCGGACCAGCATCCCCGGTATCTACTCGGCCGGCGACTGCACTGGCCTCCTTCCGCTTGCATCGGTGGCAGCCATGCAGGGGCGCATCGCGATGTATCACGCACTCGGTGAGGGCGTGAACCCAATCAAACTGAAGACCGTCGCCTCCGCAATCTTTACACGCCCCGAGATCGCTACCGTGGGTGTCGCACAGACCGCGATTGACGAAGGTCAGGTGCCTGCGCGGACTGTGATGCTGCCGCTGAATACGAACCCGCGGGCGAAGATGATGGGTTTGCGCCGGGGCTTCGTGAAGATCTTCTGCCGCCCCGCGACAGGTGTGGTCATTGGTGGCGTGGTGGTAGCACCCGTTGCCTCAGAGTTGATCCTGCCCATCGCGATGGCCGTGCAGAACCATTTGACTGTTACCGACCTCGCGTCGACGTTCTCGGTGTACCCATCTCTCTCGGGGTCAATCAATGAGGCTGCCCGCCAGTTGATGCGCCACGACGACCTGGACTAGGGGCGCAACGTTCATGATGGATGCGTGAGTTTTACGCGGCGGGCACCCACAGCCTGGAGGGCCGCTGCTGGCGATGCGCTTCGTCAAGAGCCCTCCGTATGCGCTGGATAAGCCGATCAGGGTGGGCCAGGACCGCCCAGGTCCATCGGATCACGATCCAGCCCGCCTCGCGCAATGCATCTTCGCGCAGCTTCTCACGGAAAACGACGTCGGCGCTCGTCTCGCCAGGCCTCAGGTGCGAGCTGTATTTGACTCGGCCGTCGAACTCCCCGATCACACCCTGGTCGAACAGAAAGTCGACGCGCGCGAGCACGACGCCACGTTCATCGACGACACGTGCCTGCACGTGCATGCCCGGAAACTCGGTGTGTAACAGGGCCCGGCTTCGCGATTCACCGGTGTACGCGGTCCAGGGGCAAATCCCATATCGGCAACCCCCACATTGCCGCTGCGGAGACATGACTAACTACAGTCGACCGATTCTGCACGCTGTCGATCGCGTCAAATGTACGCAAAACGTGTTGGTGCTCAGGAGTGAGCATTTCCACACGTCGCTCCGCACGTAACAGTTGCGCCGCAACTGTACGAACTCACGTTTCCGCCGGTTTGCCCGCCGCTGCGACGACGTGAGATTTCTGACGAGGAGTCCCCTGTGCGGGTAGAGGTTCGATGTCACGCAGGCAATCTTGTATCAAATCTGAGTGTGACCCCGGAAGTTATCCACAGTTTTGGAGCCTTACTGCACGCCGCACCCGTTATCCACATGCCCCCGCACTAGTTGTGTGCAGCGGCGGTAGATATGACTACCGCGCGTGCCCGTTTCCCGCGCGGCTGGAGGCGGCTAGACCCAGCCGTAGGTCCGCTCCACCGCCTTGTTCCAGTCGGCGTAGAGCCGGGCACGTTTACGTGCGTCCATCGACGGTTGCCAGGCTTTGTCTTGCGCCCAGTTGGAGCGAATGTCCTCGACGTCGTCCCAGAACCCAACGGCGAGCCCTGCCGCGTAGGCAGCTCCTAACGCGGTCGTCTCCGACACCACCGGTCTGATCACGGGAACGTCGAGCATGTCTGCCTGGAATTGCATCAGTAGCTCGTTCGACACCATCCCGCCGTCGACCTTCAACGTGGTGAGGTCAACGCCGGAGTCGGCTCGGGCGGCTTCGAGAACTTCACGTGTTTGATAGGCGGTCGCCTCTAGAGCCGCGCGCGCGATGTGTCCCTTGTTGTGGAACCGTGTGAGACCGGCGATGACCCCTCGGGCGTCTGGTCGCCACCGTGGAGCGAACAGTCCAGAGAAGGCTGGAACGAAATACACACCCCCGTTGTCGTCGACGGACCGGGCCAGGGATTCGACCTCCGCTGCGGACGAGATGAGCCCAAGGTTGTCTCGCAGCCACTGCACCAGGGACCCGGTAACGGCGATCGATCCTTCCAGCGCATACACAGGATCAGCGGAGCCGAGGCGGTAGCACACCGTTGTCAGCAGGCCGTTTTCACTCTGTACGGGCGAGGTGCCCGTGTTCAGCAGAAGGAAGTTGCCGGTGCCGTATGTGTTCTTCGCTTCTCCAGGCGAGAGACACGCCTGGCCGAAGGTTGCGGCCTGCTGGTCGCCGAGGATCCCCGCGATCGGAACCCCGTCTAGGCCGCGTTTCGGCCGGGCACTGCCGTAGACCTCAGATGAGCTGCGGATCTCCGGGAGCATCGCGATAGGAACTCCGATGTCCGCACAGATCGCCTCATCCCACTCGAGAGTCGTGAGGTCCATCAGGAGCGTCCGCGAGGCGTTGGTGACATCCGTGACGTGAACGCCTCCATCCGGTCCACCTGTGGCATTCCACAACACCCAGGTGTCCATGGTTCCAAAGCACAGCTCGCCCCGCTCGGCGCGCTCGCGGGCCCCATCGACCTCGTCGAGAATCCATCTGATCTTGGGGCCCGAGAAATACGTTGAGAGGGGCAGACCGGTTCGTTCACGGTAGAGGTCGGGACCTTGCGATCCAGCAATTTCGCGGCACAGCTCTTCAGTTCGAGTGTCCTGCCAGACAATCGCGTTGTAGATCGGCTTTCCCGTTGCGCGTTCCCACACGACAGTGGTCTCACGCTGATTTGTGATACCAACAGCCGCGATTGAGTCCTTCGGGATATCAGCTTTTCCGATGGCTGCACCGACGACCTCACGAACATTTGACCAGATCTCGGCCGGATCATGTTCGACCCACCCCGCACGGGGAAAGATCTGTTCGTGTTCCTTCTGGGACACCGACACGATTCGTCCGGAGTGGTCGAAGACAATACAGCGGCTCGAGGTCGTGCCCTGGTCGATAGCGGCAACGTAGCGGGTCACAGTCACATGTCGCTCCAGTGTGTTCGTCCGGTGCTTCCTGGCCCAAGCTACTAGCCTGGGAATCACTCCGGCGTCGTTTAGGGGGTTCTCGTTGCGTCATCAGTCTGACACCCATGTTCTCGGTCCTGCCCGACGGAAGCAGGCCTGGGAAGACCTGACGACCCAGCAGTTCGATGTACTAGTGATCGGCGGCGGTATCGTCGGCGCCGGGGCAGCACTCGATGCGGCGACCAGAGGTTTGAAAGTGGGTCTTGTTGAGGCCCGGGATCTGGCTTCTGGCACGTCGAGCCGGTCGTCGAAGATGTTTCACGGTGGACTGCGGTATCTCGAACAGCTCGAATTCGGGCTCGTCCGAGAGGCGCTGAAGGAACGGGAACTCGCACTGAGCCGCCTCGCGCCGCATCTCGTGAAGCCCCTGGAGTTTTTGTTTCCCCTGACAAAGCGCTATTGGGAGCGTCCCTACATTGGTGCCGGAATCTTCTTGTACGACAGGATGGGTGGCGCGAAATCGGTTCCTGCGCAAAAGCAACTGACACGCGCGGGCGCCCTCCGGATGGCGCCGGGACTGCGACGGCAGTCGCTCATTGGTGGTATCCGCTACTTCGATACGGTGGTCGATGATGCTCGCCACACGATGACCGTAGCGCGAACCGCCGCTCACTATGGCGCTGTGGTTCGTTCATCGACGCAGGTCATTGACTTCCTGAAGGAAGCTGACCGTGTATCAGGCGTGACAATCCGGGATTGTGAGACCGGAGAAACTGGTGAGATCAAAGCTCACGTGGTGATCAACTGTACTGGCGTCTGGACGGACGAAATTCAGGCTCTTTCCGGCCAGCGCGGCAGGTTCCGTGTGCGCGCCTCGAAAGGGGTGCACATTGTGGTTCCGCGCGACAGGATCATCAGCGAAGCCGCGATCATCTTGCGGACTGAGAAGTCGGTACTGTTCGTGATTCCGTGGGGCCGGCACTGGATAATCGGCACCACGGACACTGACTGGCACCTCGACCTGGCCCACCCAGCTGCGACCCGCGCTGACATCGAATACATCCTCGCGAACGTGAATAAGGTTCTGGTGACCCCTTTGACGCCCGGCGACATTTCGGGCGTTTATGCGGGGCTCAGGCCGCTGCTTGCCGGTGAGAGCGATACAACTTCGAAACTGTCGCGCGAGCACGCTGTCGCGGAGGTCGCGCCGGGGCTCATTGCGATCGCGGGAGGGAAGTACACGACTTACCGGGTGATGGCGGCGGACGCACTTGACGCGGCTTCCGAGTTCATTCCTACCCGCGTAGCACCTTCCATCACGGAGAGAGTGCCACTGATCGGTGCGGATGGCTACCACGCGCTGATCAATCAGGCCGATCACCTCGGCGCACAGTACGGTGTCCATCCCTACCGTGTGCGCCACCTGCTCGACCGGTACGGCTCTATGGTGTACGAAGTGCTGGCGTGCGCAGAAAAGGCACCGCATCTCCTCGACCCCCTCGAAGCGGCGCCTGACTACCTGAAGGTCGAGATTGTGTACGCCGCCTCCGCTGAGGCGGCGCTGCACCTCGAGGACATTCTTGTCCGGCGCACCCGGATCGCTATCGAATACCCGCACCGGGGTGCAGATTGTGCCCACCAGGTCGCCGAGCTTGTTGCCCCGGTTCTTGGGTGGGACGACGCGGACGTCGATCGGGAGGTGAACCTCTTCCTGGCGAGAGTGAAGGCTGAGAAGGAATCCCAGGCTCGGCCGGACGACGCTTCAGCGGATGCTTTACGGGCGGCCGCTCCAGAAGCACGGCCGTTCATCAAAGAACCTGTCAGCGCTAATATTCCGCACTAGCATCAGCAGTTCGACGGGACCGGACGGTCAGCGAATCTGGCGTTGATGAAGTCAATTGATTCACCTATCCCCGCAAGGTAGGGCACCGCATGGTTAACGGCAAGCCCGGGAATTATTGGCGGGAGTTCGTTGGGTGACAACTGGACGGTGGCGTCCTGGCTGCACCATTCACGGGCCAACTGACGGACCTGATGCGCTGGCACGATGTCGTCGGCGGTACCGCTTTGAATAAGCACGGGTACGGTCGGCCTGATGCTACCGAGGCGCTGGTCCGCCAATATCGCACGCACTTCCTCATATCGATCGAGGATGACCGACAGTGGTTCACCTGAGCGCGTGTAGTCACGAGTTTGCTGGAATCCGAACCGCAAAGCGGTTTCCGCGACGCATTGGCCCGCCACCTCATTGAGTACTGAACGGCCGACCTCATTCACCTCGTTGTCGATGATCGGGCGGATTTCGGGATAGGCCTGAGAAAAACCATTGATGGCGTAGCCGATGACACCAGTCAAGATCGTGCCGTCGACGACCTGGAGCACTTCGGTGAGGTCGGCGGGCGGCGCCCCCACATATGCGCCCTTGATGTCGAGTTCCGGGGCATAACTGGCATGAAGCTCCGCTGCACTCGCGGACGCGCCACCACCCTGGGAATATCCCCAGAGCGCGACGGGGCCGTCACCACTGATCTTCGTTCCGGGAAGGCGCTGCGCCGCTCGGACAGCATCGAGGACAGCGCGGCCCTGCGCCTTGCGATTGACGTAGGTGTGATGCCCTGGCGTGCCGAGGCCTTGATAATCGGTCATCACGACAGCGATTCCCTGCGCGAGCATGGCGGTCATAAATGGCAGCTCATACTCGCCGCGCAGGTCGAGCGGATAGTCAAAATGGATCAGCTGACTGAGAAGTTTGGAAGGGGCGCATTGATCGCCCTGCCCCTGAGTGCCGGGGGCCATACTGATCAGCGGGCGTGGCCCAGGGCCGGGCCACGGTGCTGCTGGATCGAGATACGTTCCGGTGACGGCGATAGGGGCCCCATGCGTGTCCGTGGACTGGTACATGAACCGAGTCGCTTCGGCCGGGATCAGACCGTCGGGCGAGGGAATCTCCAGCAACAGCGGCGACGGCTCGGCGCGAATGATTTCACCCGGCGCGCTGGCCGCAAGAGGAGAGGGCGGCTCGTAGAAGCCGGGCGACGGAGCATTCTGCGCGACAGCCGGCGATCCGCCCGCGAGAATCACGAGTGCGGCCGAGCAGGCAAGCAGGACTCGACGGACACGGATTCTTGACATCACAAGAGGATTCTAAGTGATGGCTGTCACGATCCTGTGGAGGGGCTTAAATTCGGCTAAGTGCCGTTTTCAGATAGCCGGGGTATCGAAGGGGGTTGAGCAGGTTTCGCGGCGCGGATGCCGCAGCCTGTTGAGCATCGTGCAGGCGGGTCAGCGAAATATCACGGTGCCGACTGCGGCGGGGTACCAGTCCTCCCGGCCTGCTGTCACGCCCGATTTCTCCGAGGCATTCACGGGCGAGGTGCAGTCGCCGTCGGATCCTGCGGTCGCGCACGGCTCGAGCAAGGATGCGAAGCTCTTCCTGGACTGCGCGGAGTTTCTCGATATCAGTCTGCGTGAGGACGGGTGGCTCCGGCTCGGCGGACGTTTTTGGGCCCAGGCTATTCGAGGCGTGAGCGATGACCTTACGAGCCGGGGATAAGGCACCCTTTGCGGTTTTTCCGATATGTGCGGGCACTGCGGCGAGAGACCGCAGCGTGTCCGCGGGGGATGTCTCGTCGAGGAGGGGAAGTGGGGCAGTAGGGTGCTCGTGCTGGGTTCGCTGTGAGCGGCGAAAGTGCCTGCCTCCCAGTACAGATGGCAAGGGAACACGGAGCCGGATGCGCGTGTCAGATGCCGCCGCCTCCGACGGCATCTGATCGTTTTTCGGCCCGTTTCTCACACGACTGAGCCTACCGGTTCGACGGGTGTGAGCGCTCGGCTGAGGGCCGTCCATCGGGGCGGAGGAAAGTGGCTCGCGCGGCCAGCAGACCGGCGACCGCCCCCACAATGTCAGCCGCCACATCCAGTACGTCAGCAGTCCTGTTGCCAGGAAGCGCCCCTTGCAGCAATTCGGACAATACGGCGAAGGTGCTGACCCAGAGCAACGTCGGCAAGGCTCTTATCTGTGCAAAACACGAGGTGAGAGCGAGCGCGGCGAAAAGCACGAAGTGGACAGCTTTGTCGAGATGGGGGATCGGGCTCGGCGTATCGGGAGCGGGACCAAAGAGCATCACGCAGACGACCACGAACGTGATGACCAGTGGAACGCGCCGCCACATGGATCGTGTGAGAGACCTCACAGTCTTAGTTAGCGTCGCTAATGGAAAGTCCGAGGCCCGATTCACAAAAGCGGATGACCGCGTCGCGTGAGGTGCTAACAGCCGCCTCTTGGCCTGGACGATGCCAGGTCTCGACCACGGCAGACCGCTCTCCCGGGTGGACCGAGACCTCACCGAGCATCTCGCCAGTGGATGGTTCACACACCGCCCAGGTGTATCGAGTATCAGCGCCCCACTCGGCCGTGCACGTTTTCACGTACTGCACGGGATCGGTGAGCCCGTGGACGCGCAGGGCGGGACTATCATCGACGCGTTCATCACAGCGCAACGCACGCAGGTACCACTCGCCAGCGTTGATCTCGACAGGTTCCACTTAGCACTTTCCTGAGTTGTCATCCGAGCTGCCGAAACCGAAAAGCAGGATCGCGGTCACTGGGATCAGAAGAAAGAAGAGCCAGTTGTTCTGGAAGTCCGTGACGATGAAGAGAGTGAGCGCGACGAATGGCATGAGGGCCATGATGGGGCCGCGGGGAAGCTCCCGGCCGCTAGGTTTTCCAATCTGGGGATGCTGCTGGGCAGGGGGTGGCGCGGGCCCCACGCGTGTGGGAAGGAGCGGAAGATCTGCGAAAAGCGCATCCAGATCTCCGCGCGTAGTGGCAGCAACAGCCCGTGCGGACCGGTCATCGTATTCGGTGAGGGTGAGGCGACCAGCGGAGAAATGCTCGTTCAGCGCTGCTATGGCACGCTCTCGCTCCGCATGGCCAACGCGAATGTCAGGTACGTCCCCCATGGCGGCCATTCTAGATGCTCATGAGAACGCGGCTACTTGAGCTCGAGAAGTACGGTGCCTTGCGTAATCGCCGACCCAGGGCTGACCGTGAGGCCCGTGACAACTCCTGACTTGTGGGCGCTCACCGGGTTTTCCATCTTCATCGCTTCGAGTACGACGACGAGTTCGCCTTCTAGGACTTCCTGTCCCTCTTCGACGGCTACCTTGACAACGGTCCCCTGCATAGGCGCGACGACCGCGTCGCCAGAAGCGACGGCGCCTCCTGCGGCGCCACGCGTACGTGGCTTGGGCTTCTTGCGTACACCGCCAGTAGCTGCACCATTGCTGGCGACCGCGAAGTCGCCGGGCAGTGAAACTTCGAGGCGCTTACCGCCGACCTCGACGACGACACTTTGGCGCGGCATTGGTTCTTCCTCTGGCGCGACAGAACCGACATACGGTTCGACGCTGTTATCCCATTCGGTCTCAATCCAGCGCGTGTGGACGCTGAAGCCTGTTTCGTCTCCGATGAAGGCGGGATCCGAGACGACCGCACTGTGGAAGGGAATAACGGTCGCCATACCCTCAACGTGGAACTCAGCAAGTGCTCGACGGGACCGTTCGAGTGCCTCTTTTCGCGTCTGACCGGTGACGATGAGCTTCGCGAGCATGGAGTCGAACTGGCCACCAATGACGCTGCCGTTTTCGACCCCGGAGTCGACACGAACGCCAGGCCCTGACGGCACTTCGTAGCGCGTGATTGAGCCGGGCGCGGGGAGGAAATTGCGGCCGGCGTCCTCTCCGTTGATTCGGAACTCGAATGAGTGGCCGCGAGGTGTGGGGTCCTCTTTGAGATCGAGCACCTGGCCTTCAGCGATGCGGAACTGTTCACGGACGAGATCGACGCCCGAAGTTTCCTCAGTCACCGGATGCTCGACCTGGAGTCGCGTGTTGACTTCGAGGAACGAAATGAGGCCATCCTGGCCGACGAGGTACTCGACGGTGCCCGCGCCGTGATAGTTCGCCTCGCGGCAGATCGCCTTGGCGGAAGTGTGGATTTCCTCGCGCTGGCTGTCAGACAGGAACGGGGCCGGAGCTTCCTCAACGAGCTTCTGGAACCGCCGCTGAAGCGAACAGTCGCGAGTGCCGACGACTACGACGTTGCCGTGGACGTCAGCAAGTACCTGAGCTTCGACGTGCCGGGGGCGATCGAGATAGCGCTCGACGAAGCATTCACCGCGGCCGAAGGCTGCGACTGCCTCGCGGGTTGCGGACTCGAACAGTTCAGGCACTTCTTCGAGGGTGCGCGCAACCTTCATGCCACGCCCGCCGCCACCGAACGCGGCTTTGATCGCGATGGGGAGGCCGTGCTCCTCTGCGAACGTCACCACTTCGTCGGCGTCCTTTACCGGTTCTTTCGTTCCCGGGACCAATGGTGCACCTGCACGCGTGGCGATGTGCCGCGCGGTTACCTTGTCGCCCAGGTCGCGGATCGACTGTGGGTCGGGGCCGATCCAGATCAGGCCGGCGTCGATCACCGCCTGGGCGAAATCGGCGTTCTCCGACAGAAAGCCGTAGCCGGGGTGAATTGCATTCGCGCCGGAACGGCGCGCGGCGTCTAGAAGTTTGTCAAAAACCAGGTAAGACTCTGCAGAGGTCTGGCCGCCGAGTGCGAATGCCTCATCAGCCAGCCGAACGAACGGAGCGTTCGCATCTGGTTCGGCGTACACGGCGACGCTAGCGATACCTGCATCCCGTGCCCCGCGTATCACCCGGACAGCAATCTCGCCACGATTGGCGACGAGAACCTTTGTGATGCGTGCAGTCGTCTCGCTGGGCACGGGGCCTCCTGTTTTCGCCCTAAGTCGTTGCCTCCGGTTCTAGTCGTGTTGAGCCGGGGAACGATGAACTTCCACGTTGTGTCGAAGGTGAGTCTATGCAGAAGGGTTGCCACAGCGTAAGCCGAGGGTGCCCGTTTGCTGACTTCCTGTCTCTCCACTGTCACAGATTACCGATGGGTAACCCAACAGCGACGCGACCGGATCACCAGCGGAAAGCCGCGATTTGATCACATCTTCTCCCGCAGCTTCCGTTTGATGCGCGCGAGCATCGCCGACATACCGCGCAACCGAAGCGGGCTCACCACGGAACTGAGACCAAGATCTGCGTAAAAGTCGTCTGGAACGTCGAGGATCGCGTCCGCGCTCTGACCGTCGAGACCCTGATGCAGTATCGAGGCGAAACCACGGGTCGTAGGCGCTTCCGGCGGAGCGCTGAAGTGGAGGCGGACACTCCCACGATCAGTGGTATCGACGGCAAGGAACAGGGGAGATTGGCATTCCGGAACGGGTTCCATGGCCGCTTCCTCCAACTCCGGTGGAAGCGACGGCAGTTCCCGGCTGAACTCCAGCAGCAGTTGGAGTTTGTCCTGACCGTCAACCGATCTGAAGTCCTCGACGATGTCCCCGAGTGACTCTGGAAGTGATCCCATCAGCTATCGAACCTCACGATGCCCGCGAGGGGGCTTCACCTGGCTCCTCGCCCTTAGCGATCGGCACACGCACAGTATTTCCCCACTCAGTCCACGATCCATCGTAATTGCGAACATCCGTGAAGCCGAGCAGGTACGTAAGGACAAACCACGTGTGGCTCGAACGCTCCCCGATGCGGCAGTAGACGATCGTGTTGCCGTTCGGGTCGAGATCACCGTAGATCGCGTCGAGTTCGGTGCGCGACTTGAACCGGCTGTCGTTGGCGGCGGCCTTCGCCCAGGGGATGCTCGCTGCGGTCGGGATGTGACCGCCGCGCAGTGCGCCCTCCTCGGGATAGTCCGGCATGTGGGTGCGCTCGCCGGTGTACTCGGCGGGTGAGCGCACGTCGATGAGGGGCCCTGAGCCGAGGTGGAACAAAACTTGATCGCGGAACGCGCGAATCTTCGAGTCGTCCCGGGCCACGACCGGATAATCAGCTGCGGGCAGTTGTGGGACGGAGAAGCTCATGTCGCGTTCTTCCGCGATCCACGCATCCCTGCCGCCGTCGAGGAGACGGACATCGGGGTGACCGAACAATGTGAAAACCCACATTGCGTACGCCGCCCACCAATTCGACTTGTCGCCGTAAATGACGACTGTGTCGTCACGGTTGATGCCCTTGCGGCGCATCAGGTCGGCGAACTGCTGGCCGTCGATGTAGTCACGCGTGACGGGGTCGTTGAGGTCTAGATGCCAATCGATTTTGATCGCGCCGGGAATGTGGCCGATGTCATAGACGAGCACATCCTCGTCTGACTCCACGACCTTGAGCCCGGGAGCGCCGAGGTTGGCGGAAAGCCATTCGGTCGAGACCAGGCGCTCTGGATGTGCATATGCGGCGAAGGCTGCGTTCTTCTCCGGAGGGACTGGCACGGCGTCAGCTCCTTTGTGGTGCCTATGGAAATGTTGTCACGTCAACGTTAGCGGTTCTTTGCACGCTGCGGCATGCAGCAACAATGCACAGCGCCGCGCGGAAGCACAATCAAGTGCTGTGACGTCACCTGCGCAGCAATTCATCGAACAGGGCCACTGTCTCGAGAGCGGTGTAGACGGAGCCGTAGCTGACGTCAGCGGTCACCGTGGCCCGGCCCGTCCGCACTGCGGGCAACTGCCCCAGGAAAGGATGATCTACCAGGTAATCAGGCTCGAGTTCGGGATCATCGCTGGAGACGAGGATGCGGTCGGCTTCCGTGAGCGCTGCCGCTGCCGCGTCGGGATCTGCCGACGCCTCGGGCTCCGTTGTGAAGCGGACAACGGGGGCCCCGAGGTCCTCCACAGTGACTCCCGGAATAGTGGGGGTGTGACTCAAGTCCGAAATAGTGCCGTCTGTGGCGATCCCCACAACGGCGACACTTTCGCGCAGGTTCTCGCCGTGGCGGCTGCGCACGCGCTCGATACGATCCTGGTAATTCTTGATGGCGGCGTCTGCGACGTCCTTCCGGCCGAGCCACCCGCCGATCGTCGCGAGATTTGTCTGCCATGGGGCGCGGGGGTCGACCGGAAGCACCGGCGCCACCGAGCTGAGTTCCGGCGTGAGCCAGAACGGACTTTCGATGTTCGTGCAGATGATGAGGTCGGGATCGATCCGGACCAGTTCGACGACGTTGACCGGCGAGCGCAGCGATTCAGGGTCTCCGCGCAGTGGAACCCACGGCCGAATGATCGGGGAGGTATACCCTGCGACGGGCAGACCCAGCGCGAGAGCGATCTCGAGATCTTGACGGCTGTCAACGGCGACGACGCGTTGCGGGTCTCGCGGAACGGTCACCGTGCCAAGAGGTGTGGTTACGGTAGCTGTACTCGCGGCGCCTGAATCACCCTCCTCCTCGCCGCCGCAGGCAATCAGTGCCGCCCCGCTCGCGCACATGAATGCGCCGAGGAATGCTCGACGAGAGAGCCGAGGTGTCATCGAGTGTGGCTCCAAAGGTCGGAGATACTAATCCCCAGTCTGGCGAGCAGGGATCGCACCAGAGGCAGCCCGATCCCGATGACAGACGAGGGGTCGCCTTCGATACGGTCGATAAACCAGCCACCGAGTCCGTCCAGGGTAAACGCGCCAGCGACGTTAAGGGGTTCGCCGGTCGCGAGATACGCGTCAAGGTCCTCGTCGCTGGGATCGCCGAAATGAACGGTGGTCGTGCTACAGCCCGATGCTTCGCCCACCACAACGCCATCACGAACGTGAATGGCGCAGTGCCCGGTGAGCAGATCACCGGTGCGCCCCATCATGCGCGCCCACCGCTGTCTGGTCACATCGGTGGTGAGCGGTTTTCCCTGTAACTCACCACCGATGAACAACATCGAGTCGCATCCCACCACCACGCAGTCGGTGAGCCCAGCAGCGTTGCCCTCACCCGCCCATTCGGTCCTTCCCCCAGCGATTTCCTCAGCCACCCACCGGGCTTTCGCCTGAGCCAGCACAGTCACGACTTCGTCGGGGTATGCACCGGGGCCCAGATCTTCCGCGATCGCCTCTTCGTCGACTCCGGAGACTCGAACCAGCGGCTCGACACCGGCAGCGCGCAGGACAGCACGTCGCGCCGGTGATGCCGAAGCGAGGACAAACCGGGCCATGCTTTTACTGCCAGTACCGCTGGTTGACGAACGCGCCCGGCGGGAGGGGCGGCTGGTGGCGCAAGTTGTCGACAACGTTTCCCCACATCTCCCGCGGTCGCGGATCTGGGGCTGGATTCGCAGAAGCCGCCGCGGCAGCACCGGCGAAGACGGCGACGAGCGCGGCAAGTTCCTCATCCGTGACGCTTCCGCGCTCTACCTGGAGAAAGGTGGGGGCTGGTGTTGGGTCTGACTCGCTCACAGTGGAATATTCCCATGCTTCTTCGGTGGAACGTTGACGACCTTCCGTTCCAGCAGTCGCAGCGCAGTGGCAACCTGCCAGCGTGTGTGCGACGGCGGAATCACCGCATCGAGGTACCCGCGCTCCGCAGCCATGTAGGGGTTGACGAGAGTGTCCTCGTACTCCTGCTGCAACTGCAGCCGCAGCGCGTCGACGTCTTCCCCGTTCTTGGCGGCCTCGAGCAGACGGCGCCGGTACACAAACCCGACCGCGCCGGACGCGCCCATCACGGCGATCTGTGCCGTCGGCCAGGCAAGGTTCACGTCGGCGCCCATGTGCTTGGAGCCCATCACGTCATAGGCCCCACCGTATGCCTTGCGGGTGATGATGGTGATCTTGCCGACTGTGGCCTCACCGTAGGCATAGAGGAGCTTCGCTCCTCGCCGAATGATGCCGTTGAACTCCTGGTCCGTTCCGGGGAGAAAGCCCGGCACATCAACAAGGGTGAGGATTGGCACGTTGAACGCATCACAGGTGCGGACGAACCGCGCTGCCTTTTCCGACGCAGCAATGTCGAGCGTGCCCGCGAACTGGGTGGGCTGATTTGCGACGATTCCCACGCTGCGGCCCTCGACGCGCGCGAACCCGCAGAGAATGTTCATGGCGCGCTGCGCTTGTACCTCGAGGAACTCGCTGTCGTCGACGATTCGCCTGATGACTTCATGCATGTCATACGGCTGGTTAGGTGAATCGGGGATGATTGTGTCGAGTTCGAGATCATCAGCAGTCAGGGACTCTTCCGCGCTGCCGTGCAGCGGGGCTGGCGACGGGAAGCGCGGCGCCTCGCCCCGATTGTTGCTGGGCAGGAAGCTGAGTAGTTCTTTGACGTAGTCAAGCGCGTCGTCTTCGCTATTCGCGACGTAGTGCGCGACACCGGACTTGACCATGTGCGTGTGTGCGCCACCCAGTTCCTCCATCGTGACCTCTTCGCCGGTGACCGTCTTGATGACGTCCGGCCCGGTCACGAACATCTGGGACTTCTGGTCCACCATGACGACAAAGTCGGTGAGGGCAGGGGAATACACGTGTCCGCCCGCGGCGGGCCCCATGATGAGGGAAATCTGGGGAATGACGCCCGAGGCACGAACGTTCCGGTGGAAGATCTCGCCGTACAGGCCGAGCGATACAACGCCTTCCTGGATGCGCGCGCCCGCGCCCTCGTTGATTCCGATCAGGGGACGTCCCGTCTTGATGGCGAGGTCCATGACCTTGACGATCTTCTCGCCGTAGACTTCGCCGAGACTGCCGCCGAAGACGGTGACGTCCTGGCTGAAGACGCACACCTCACGCCCGTCGATTGTGCCGTAACCGGTGACGACCCCGTCGCCGAGCGGACGATTGTCGGCCAGCCCAAAGTTCGTGGAGCGGTGCCGCGCGAGGGCGTCGAGTTCGACGAAGGACCCGTCGTCGAGAAGTTGCTCGATCCGCTCGCGGGCGGTGAGTTTCCCCTTGTCGTGGACTTTCGCGACCGCAGCTTCACCTACCGGGTGCCGCGACTCCTCGAGGCGCCGCCGAAGGTCAGCAAGCTTTCCCGCTGTGGTGTGGATGTCGATTGTCTCTGCGGCTTCGCTGTTCCCGCCCGGCGTTGCTTCTGGCGCTTCCGGCGAGGTCTGCTCTGGCTCGGTCACACTGGTCATGGGCGCGAGTGTATCGAGAAACTCCCAGAAAGATGTGACCGAGTACCCATTACACGCCAGGCCCCGTCGTAGTGTGAGGCCATGGCACACGCGCAATCCGGCCCTCTCAGCGCACAAGATATCCGCTCCCAACTCGAATCTGAGTGCAGTAAAGCGTCGGACTTCTGGCGGACAATCGACGTCGTTTCCGAGACTGGCTCGACGAACGCGGACCTCCTCGTGCAGGCGGCGAACGGGACGGACCGCGCGGTTCTCCTTGCTGAACAGCAGACTGCCGGGCGGGGCCGGCACGACCGTACCTGGGTTACCAGACCGGGCTCGGGCCTCATCATGTCGGTGCTTTTCCGGCCGGTCGGCGTAGAACCCGCGCGGCTCGGATGGATTCCGCTGCTCACCGGCGTTGCGGTTGCGCGCGCACTGCGTGAGGCAGCAGGTGTCGATGCGAGGCTGAAGTGGCCGAACGACATCTTGGTAGGCGAGCGCAAGATTGCCGGGATTCTCGCAGAAGTTGCCTCTCAGCCAGGCACTTTAGGGGTAGTAGTGGGGTTCGGTATCAACGTCTGTTTGGCCGAGAACGAACTTCCCGTACCCACCGCGACGTCACTGATGATCGAGGGCGCGCCCAGCGTCGACCGCAACGTGCTTGCTGCCGCCGCCCTGAAGGAACTCGCTACACGGCTCGACAACTGGATGGCTTTGGGCGGGCGCGACCCAGAAGTCGCCGCGGAGTACGTGACGTGGTGTGTCACGCTCGGTCAGCAGGTCCGAGTGTCGTTGCCAGGTGACGAGTCGCTGTATGGCCGTGCCGAGCGCATCGACGCATCTGGCCGCCTGGTAGTGCGCCCCGATTCTGGCGGCGAGGTTGTTTCGGTATCAGCTGGTGACGTGACTCATGTGCGTGCAGCTGAATAGCGACGCAAAATAGGAGAATGTCTTTTCTGGGTGGCCCCTTCCGTGGGGGACGATCTCCAGCACGAGAAGAACTCGTGCTGATGCAGCGGCACCCGCATTGGAAGATGCTGCTCGGGCCCGCTGCGTGGATGATCGCTGCGACTGCGATCGCGGGTGCCTTGATCGGGCTGATCGAAGTGAGTGCCCCCTCAGGCATCCGGGGCATAGCGATCCTGTTCGTGGTTTTCGTGTGGCTGCTCACCGTGATCACCAAGTTTTTCCGGCCGTACGTCAGCTGGTGGCGAACGGTGCTGATAATCACTGACCACCGGATCGCGGTGCGTGAAGGCCTGCTGTCCAGACGCGGATTCGATATTCCGCTGCAGCGTGTGGCGGGCGTGCGATTCCGCTGCGGGTTTACGGATCGTCTGGCGAAAACAGGGACACTGATCATCTCACCAGTCGGCGAGCCACCGTTTGAGTTCGCGCACCTGCCTGCCGTCCGTGACGCACACGCCGTGCTGTACGAACATATTTTTGGTGCTGGAACGGCCCCTAAGGGGCGACGTTTCTTTGGACTACTCAAAGCCAAGTAGGCCACGTAACGCGCTGAATCCGCGCAGAAACTCTAACCTGGTGTTCGTGAGATCCGTGCTGCTCGCCGAAGATGACGAAGCAATCGCCGCGCCGCTGTCCAGGGCGCTTGAACGCGAAGGCTACGAGGTGCGTATCGCCCCCAACGGCGACGATGCGCTGGAACAGGTGCTGACAGGTACCTGGGACCTGCTGTTGCTGGACCTTGGCCTCCCGGGAATGGATGGCCTTGAGGTTTGCCGGCAGATCAGGTCGAACAAGCTCGATGTGCCGGTGTTGATGCTTACCGCGCGCACGGACGAGGTGGACTTTGTTGTGGGCCTCGATGCGGGTGCCGACGACTACGTGGGCAAGCCATTCCGGCTCGCTGAGCTCCTCGCGCGAGTCCGCGCATTGCTGCGCAGGCATGGCGGGGCCAGTGATGAAGCGTCCATCGAGATCGGTGGTCTGCTACTCGATAAGCCCGCACGCCGTGTCCTGCTCGAGGGGAAAGAGCTCTCCCTGGCAAACAAAGAATACGAGTTGCTGAAACTCCTGATGGAACACGCAGGTGAGGTCGTCTCCCGGGATCAGATTCAGCGGGAAGTCTGGGGAGACGTCGACCTCCGGGGCTCCAAGACGCTCGACATGCACATGTCGTGGCTGCGCCGGAAGATCGGTGATGAAGGCCGGGAACTGGGCCGCCGGATTTCGACCGTCCGTGGTGTCGGATTCCGGTTCAATGCTGACTAGCCAGCAGGCGGAAGACCAGTGAATCGCCGCATTTTGCTCTCCACTGTCGCGGTGGTCGTTGTAGTGGCGATGCTCCTCGGAGTGCCCTTGTTGCTCAGCGCATGGCGGATCGTCGAAGAGTTCACCCGAGAGGACATGAAGGTCCGTCTCGACCAGATGGCAACAGAGGTGCTCAGCCAGCAGGGGCAAGAGGGCCTGATCCAGGGTCGGCTCGACACGGAGCCGCTACGACTGGTGGTGCCACCTGGCGGCAGGCTCGAGGTCATTTATCCAACGCCGTTGGACAGCGCCTCACGCGCTTCCGTGGGTGAACAATTTGTGGAGCAGGCGATCGTCGAGTCGCTGTCTCTGGGGGTGTCGGGCTCGCTTCGCCTGGAAATCCCGCCGGACGAGATGCGGGCTGCGCAATGGCAGGCTATCGCGGTCGTCGGGGGTCTGCTCATTCTGTCGATCGGTGCCGGGTCTGTAGTGGCCCAACTGACTGCCCGCAGGCTGTCTGACCCGCTCAGTGACGTCGCGGCCCGCGCCGCGCGACTTGGTGCAGGTGACTTCCGTCCAGACCCCCGCCGCCACGGCATCCCCGAGCTCGACAGGGTCTCGGAGGTGCTGGATGCGGCCAGCGTCGAAATAGCGGAACGGCTCCAGCGCGAGCGCACGCTCGTTGGTGATGTGTCCCACCAGCTCCGCAGCCGTCTGACCGCGATCCGCCTGCGCCTAGATGAACTCGCTGAGCACCACGACTCGTACGTCGTCGCGGAAGCAACCGAGGCGCTGGGACAGGTCGACCGGCTCTCGCAGGCGGTGGACGATCTCGTCCGGGCGTCGCGAGACCACAGTCTCGACGATTCAGCGCCCCTTGAGGTGGTTGAGGAACTCGGCAAGCTCGTGTCGGATTGGTCCGCACCGTTTCGGAAAGAACGCCGCCGCGTCACCCTCGAGGGCAGCCCAGGTGTCACGGCGAGGGCTACCGCATCACGGCTGCGCGAGGCAGTCTCGGTGCTGATCGACAACTCCCTCAGGTACGGGGCGGGCACATGCACGATCCGCGTCCGCAATGTGCGGTCGTCCGGGGACCGTCGCGAGATGGTGGTCGTCGAGGTTGCCGATGAAGGGCAGGGAATCCCCGATGACATTGCCCCCCGTATTTTCGAAAGAGGATTCTCCGGAGGCGGTTCATCCGGCGTTGGGCTCGCCCTTGCCCGTGCGCTGGTTGAAGCCGACGGTGGCCGCATGGAACTGCAACAGCGCAAGCCGGCCGTATTTGCCCTTTTTGTCGAATCCGGAGCTGAGCAACGTCGCGAGAGGGTGGTTCACAGCACGGGCGGCGAACCTCGCTAAGCGTGGCCCAGCTCCTCCTCGAACAAATCTTCCGGCGTGGGCAGAATAACTGCGGATCCAGCGGTGGCGACGAATTCGTCGGGAAAAACGTACCTACGCATCGCCCAGAAACGGAACAGCATCTGGAGGATATTTCCGATCAAGTATGCACTTATGAAATCCGCGATGTTTTCGGTCGCCAGGGAGACGTTGGGCACCCTGAGTTCGAGGACGTAGGACGAGACCCACAGCGGGATGAACGCGATCACGACGCCGATGCCGCTGACCACGAAGAAGAGGAAAGCTTCGTGGTGCCGCTCGCGCCCGCCGCGGTTCTTGAACGACCACTCGCGATTGAGTACGTACGACAAGATGACCGCCATCACACCTGCGATGATCTTCGCGGTGACTGGGTTGTCGGCGAGGATCGTTAACTTGAGGGTGTAGAAGATCGCCATGTCGAATATAAATGTCGTCCCGCCGACGATCGCGAACTTGATGAATTCGCGGTGCTGAATTGCGAAACCCCGAAAAGGGTGCGGAATTCGCGAGATGACGACGTCTGCCAGGGACACAAGATCGCAGTCTACTGAATGACCTCGCGGGCTAGCCCGGTTCGGTGTGTGACGTCACGGAATTACTCTCACCGCGGCTCTTCTGTCACCATGGACAATCGTGGTAACAGACCAGTTCAGCCAGCCGCGTGCTGATATCGCCTACCAGCGTCAGAGTTCCCAGCTTCCAACCGTACTGATGGTCGGAGGCGGACAGCTTGCACGAATGACCCACCAGGCGGCGATCGCCCTCGGTCAGTCGTTGCGCGTCCTCGCCGCGTCACCAGAGGAGTCGGCCGCACTCGTATGCCGTGACGTCGTCCTTGGCCGTCACGACGAGCTCGAAGCTCTGCGTAAAGCTGCAGATGGGGCGACCGTCCTGACGTTTGACCATGAACACGTGCCGCCGGGCCACCTGGTAACACTCATTGGTGAAGGGGTGAACGTCCAGCCCCCGCCATCCGCGCTGATCCACGCCCAGGACAAGCTGGTAATGCGGCAAAGACTAGCGAGTATCGGTGCTCCCGTACCGCCGTTTGCGGCGGTGGATTCGGTTGCGGACGTGACCGCGTTCGGTGCGGAACACGGGTTCCCCGTTGTCATCAAAGCCACACGCGGTGGTTACGACGGCAAGGGCGTCTGGATAGCCGAAACGGCGGAAGAAGCGGGAAAGGTCGTCTCAGATCAGCTCGCCGCCGGCGTGTCTCTGCTAGTCGAGGAAAAAGTGGACATGCGGCGCGAACTCTCCGCGATGGTCGCGCATTCGCCCTTCGGACAGGGCGCTACCTGGCCGGTTGTCGAAACGGTTCAGCGCAACGGTGTGTGCGCGGTGGTGATCGCCCCCGCACCTGAGCTGCCCACAGCCCGCGCGTCGGAAGCGCAGCAACTCGCCCTGAGAATTGCAGAAGAATTGGGTGTCACCGGATGCCTCGCCGTCGAACTTTTCGAGACGCGTGATGGCAGGATCCTCGTGAATGAACTTGCGATGCGCCCACACAATTCGGGCCACTGGACCATGGACGGGGCGCGAACCTCGCAGTTCGAGCAGCACCTCCGCGCTGTGCTCGACTATCCGCTCGGGGACACGAGTCCGACCGCGCCGGTGACCGTGATGGCGAATGTGCTCGGCGCCGCGGCGCCTCCAGCGATCAGCATGGATGAGCGCGTCCACCATCTGTGCGCGCGAATGCCAGACGCGAAGGTGCACCTCTACGGGAAGGGAGAGAGGGCGGGCCGGAAACTGGGCCATGTGAACGTTCTCGGTGCCCCCGGAGGGTCGCCCGACGATACTGAGTACGTCGAAACCGTCCGTAACCGCGCAGAACTCGCCGCGCACTGGCTTTCCCACGGTGTGTGGCACGACGGGTGGAATTCGCACACAGCTATTTTTGAGGAGCAATAACGGTGACGGCACAGCAGACAGTCCCAGGTCCGCAGGTGGGTCTGATCATGGGCAGCGATTCCGACTGGCCGGTGATGGAGGCCGCCGCGGAAACCCTCGCGGAGTTCGGGGTTCCGTTCGAAGTGGGGGTCGTTTCAGCGCACCGCACCCCGCAGCGGATGCTGGATTACGCGAAGACTGCGGCTGCACGTGGCATCAAGGTGATCATCGCGGGCGCGGGCGGGGCGGCACACCTCCCCGGCATGGTTGCGTCGGCAACGCCGCTGCCAGTAATTGGAGTTCCGGTACCTCTGAAGTATCTCGACGGCATGGATTCGCTGCTCTCGATTGTGCAAATGCCGGCGGGCGTTCCGGTCGCGACGGTGTCGATCGGCGGTGCGAAGAACGCGGGGCTGCTTGCCGTGCGAATCCTCGCTGCGGCAGACGCGCACTTGCAGGAAAAAATGACCAGCTTCCAGGATGGACTTGAAAAGATGGTGCTGGATAAGGATGACGCATTGCGGCGGAGGCTGCTGGGCTAGGATTCAGGCCAGACGGCCGTGATGTATCCAACCGCAAGGAGCTGCAGGAATGGCTGGTAACCCGGACTTCGATCTCTTTCAGCTCGCCGACGAGCATAACGAGTTGCGTGCGGCGATCAGAGCGCTGTGCGAAAAGGAGATAGCTCCTCACGCGGCCGATGTCGACGAGAACGAACGCTTTCCAACGGAGGCGCTTGCGGCACTGACAACATCCGGTTTCAACGCGGTTCATGTGCCGGAAGAGTACGACGGGCAGGGGGCTGACTCTGTCGCGACCTGCATCGTCATCGAGGAGGTTGCGCGCGTGTGTGCCTCGTCCTCGTTGATTCCGGCGGTCAACAAACTCGGCACTATGGGCCTGATCCTCAGCGGATCCGATGAACTGAAGCAGCAAGTCTTGCCGTCGCTCGCCTCGGGAGAAGCGATGGCGTCGTATGCGCTTTCTGAGCGCGAAGCAGGCTCTGATGCGGCTGCGATGCGTACGCGCGCAAAAGAAGACGGCGACGACTGGATCATCAACGGCAGCAAGTGCTGGATCACCAACGGGGGCCAGTCCACCTGGTACACCGTGATGGCGGTCACCGATGCGGACCTCGGTTCGAGTGGCATCTCCGCGTTCATGGTGCATAAGGATGATGAAGGCTTTGTTGTCGGTCCCAAGGAAAAGAAGCTGGGGATCAAGGGCAGCCCGACAGCGGAGCTCTACTTCGAGAACTGCCGCGTCCCTGGCGACCGCATCATCGGTGAGCCCGGCACTGGATTCAAAACAGCGTTGCAGACGCTCGATCACACACGACCCACGATCGGCGCGCAAGCGGTAGGGATTGCCCAGGGTGCGCTAGACGCGGCAGTCGCGTACGTCAAGGATCGCAAGCAGTTCGGATCAGCGGTCTCGTCGTTCCAGGGTGTGCAATTTATGCTCGCCGATATGGCGATGAAGCTCGAAGCCGCGCGTCTGATGGTTTACCACGCTGCAGCACGCGCTGAGCGTGGTGAGCACAACCTCGGATTCATCTCGAGCGCATCGAAATGCTTCGCCTCGGATGTGGCAATGGAAGTCACCACCGATGCGGTGCAGTTGTTCGGCGGTGCGGGATACACGCGTGATTTCCCAGTCGAGCGCATGATGCGCGACGCCAAGATCACTCAGATCTACGAGGGCACCAACCAGATTCAGCGCCTCGTTATGGCGCGCTCGCTTCTGCGCTGAGAGGACCACGCATGGCTGGGCCGTCGGTTCCGGCTGCTGAAAAGGCCGTCGACGGTTCTTTCGTGTCGCGCTGGTTCGCGTGGTCGCGGCGGAACGCAATGCGGATTGACATTGGTATCGCGGTCGCGGTGACACTCTTCGGGCTGTTGGGTGTGCTCACCGCCGCAGATTCGCTGCTGGGGCTGGTGCTCGCGCTCGGTATGACTGTGCCTCTCGCCTGGCGGCGCCGCAATCCCGAGCTCTCCGGCTTCACAGTCGCCGTATTTGCGTACGCCAGCCTCGCGCTGATCGGAGAACCGCAGCCCGCAGCTGTTGGCGTTCTTTTCGCAGCGTATGGGCTTGCTGCGTACGGCTCAACGCTGGCCGCCCGGGCTGGAATCGTGGCCGGTGCGTTAGGCATGGGCATCATGGGCGTGCTCAACACCTACGAGGGTGCGCCGTTGCAGGCGAGAATCGTGAACGTCGTATTCGCCGTCATCCTCATCACGGTGGTGTGGACGTTCGGACTGATCCGCCGTTTCCGCATCAATGAAGTAGCTGGACTCACCGAACGAGCGAGACTCCTCGAGCTCGAGCGGGAACAGGAAATGAAACTCGCCGCGGTTGAGGAGCGCACGCGGATTGCCCGAGAAATGCACGACATCGTGGCTCACTCGCTGGCGGTCGTGATCGCGCAAGCAGACGGTGGCCGGTATGCGGGAGCGACGAATCCGGACGCAGCGGTTGACGCTCTCAGCCAAATCTCGTCCACGGGACGACAAGCGTTGACCGACATGCGTGCCCTGCTCACTGTGCTGCGGGACGGAGATTCGCGAGATCTGACGAGCGCGCCAGGGATTGACGATATACCGCCGCTTCTAGAGCATTACCGCCGCAGCGGCGTATCGACGACCCTGCGGGTCACCGGCACTCCTCGGGAAATCTCCACGGGCGCGGCACTCACCGCATACCGAATCGTGCAGGAATCGCTCACAAACGTGCTCAAACACGTGGGCCCCATGGCGACGACTGAGGTGCGGTTGGCGTGGGGGGAGAGCGAACTGACAGTCACAATCACGGACGACGGGCGTGGTCTGGCCGGAATACTTCCGAAGCCGGAGGCGCCTGGGCAGGGTGTGCTCGGGATGAAGGAACGCGCCCAGCTATACGGCGGCTGGGTTTCGGCGGGCCCCGGTGAGGGTGGTGGCTACGAAGTGCGGGCCGCTCTGCCGTACCGCTTGGCCAGCTGAATTCTGTTACGTTATGGCCGTGCCCGGGGACCAGATTCGCGTTGCTCTCATTGACGACCAGCAGCTGGTCCGTGCGGGCTTCCGGATGGTCATCGATTCACAGCCTGACATGAGCGTGGTCATCGAAGCCTCAGATGGTGACCAGGGTGTGCGGGAAATAGCCAGGGTTGGCTGTGACATCGTTCTGATGGATGTTCAGATGCCGCGGCTCAATGGGATAGACGCCACTCGGCGCCTGACGGACATGGGGGACACGCCCAAGGTCGTCGTGCTGACGACCTTCGACAACGACGACTATGTCATGAACGCGATCAGTGCCGGAGCGAGTGGTTTTCTTCTGAAGGACGCAGATCCTGAGCAGCTCCTCGCCGCGATCCGGACCGTGCACCGTGGCGACGCTGTGATGGCGCCGAAGGCCACGCAGAAGCTGCTGCGTCACGTTGGGCCGCTGCTTCGTGACGGATCAGATCCGGGTAAAAAGCGGCCCTCCCTCCCTGCGGAGCTCACGCCTCGGGAGGTCGAAATTCTGACGGCAATGGGCCGGGGCCTTTCCAACAGTGAGATCGCCGAGACGTTCTTCGTGTCTGAAGCCACAGTGAAAACGCACGTGGGTCGCGTGCTTGCGAAGACGCAGTCCCGTGATCGCGTGCAGGCCGTGATCCTCGCTTTCCAGATTGGCCTTGTGCGGCCGGAAGACCTGCTGCGCGGAGTCTGACCTCACCTACGGGTGCCAGGATTTTCCGCCTTGGGCCTGAACCCGGCACAATAGGCGATGCGTTCGTGTCACCCCGCCCTCAAGGAATGTTGTCGTGTCGATCCCAAAAATCGTGCTCTTCTATGTGTTCGCGCCGCTGCCAGATCCGGAAGCGCTCCGGCTGTGGCAGCACACGCTGTGTGAGGCGAACGATCTAAAGGGACGTATCATCATCTCCCCGCACGGCATCAACGTCACGGTTGGCGGTGAACTAGCGCAGGTCAAGCGCTATGTGAGGGCGACGCGCGGCTACGCGCCGTTTCGCGATGCGGATGTCAAATGGTCAGATGGCTCCGGTAAGGACTTCCCTCGGCTCACTGTGAAAGTACGGCAAGAGATCGTGACATTTGGTGTTCCCGGAGAGATCAAAGTGGATACCAGCGGTGTGGTCGGGGGCGGCACTCGCTTGAGTCCGCAAGGGGTGCACGACCTTGTCGCACAGCGCGGGGACGAGGTGGTCTTCTTCGATGGCAGGAACGCGATGGAAGCGGAAGTTGGCCGATTTCGCGATGCGGTGGTGACCCGTGCGGAGTCTACGCGCGACTTCGTGGCAGAGATCGACAGCGGGCGCTATGACCACCTGAAAGACAAGCCAGTCGTGACGTACTGCACGGGCGGTGTTCGCTGCGAGGTACTTTCGGCGCTCATGCGCAACCGTGGTTTCAGCGAGGTCTACCAGCTAGACGGTGGAATCGTTCGGTATGGCGAGCAGTACCGTGATGCTGGCCTGTGGGAGGGCGCACTCTACGTGTTCGACGGGCGGATGACGACGACGTTCTCGCCACAGGCGAAAACACTTGGCCAATGCACGCTGTGCTCGTCACCCACCTCACGTTTCGAGAACTTCCCCGACCCGGAGGGTCGCGATCTCAAGCTGGTGTGCGAACGCTGCTCACCAGCCGGGACTCCGGCTGGTCATGCCTAAGCTTCCGCTGCCAGTCCGAAACGGTTTGGGTCCCGCACGCGTTCGTGTCGCGCCTGGATCACCAGCAGTGACGATGTTCGGCTACCTGGTCGAACGCTTCCCGGGCTCCGATGAATTCTGGACTGCACAATCACATCTTGGACTTGTCGTAGATCAGAACGGACGCACGATCACACCGGACACCGCCTATCAACCGGGACGCCTGATCTATTACTACCGGGAACCGATTCCGGAACGTCCCGTCCCCTTCAGCCTGACAGTGCTTCACCAGGACGAGCGGATCGTCGTAGTCGACAAGCCGCACTTTCTGGCGACAATTCCCCGTGGACAGCACGTGACCGAGACGGCGCTGGTTCGGGCACGCCGACAAACGGGAATCATGGATCTGACTCCGGCGCACCGGCTCGACCGGATGACCGCAGGGGTGCTCATACTTGTGGCGGACCCGCGCTTCCGGCAGCCTTACCAAGACCTTTTCGCGCGCCGGGAAGTCGTCAAAACCTATGAGGCAGTGGCCCGGTATGACGAGACGGTCAGCCTCCCCGCGACGGTGTACAGCCGGATCGTGAAGCAGTCAGGTGTGATGGTGGCCGAGGAATTGCCCGGCGAGCCAAATAGTGAAACCGTGGTGGAACTCGCCGAGATCGTAGGGGAGTACGCGCGATACCGACTGCGTCCGATAACGGGTAAGACACACCAGTTGCGGCTACATATGGCGTCGCTGGGCATCCCGATCTCGGGTGACAACTATTATCCGGAGTACAAGCCAGTTACCCGAGAGGACTTCTCCCGGCCGTTGCGGCTGCTCGCCCGCGAGATCGAATTCACCGACCCGCTCACCAACGAGCCTAGGCATTTCACCAGCCAGCAACACCTATCTATCCCGGCCAGTTAGGCTCACTTTCGTGAGTGACGAGCGGCCACTTTTCTCCGCGCTGCGCGCAGCCGCGCGAAGCAGCTGGCAGTCAACCGTGGTGACGGCGCTCGCGTTGCTCTACGCGCGGATGCTCGGCGCGAAGCCGCGGTTCGAGGGCCGCACCCGGTTGTTCATCGCCTCCGGCATGCGCGGGGGTTTCGCTAGGGCAGGAACGACGGTCGGCGGAGTGTTCCTTACGGGTAAAGATCCCTCAGCGCGCCTGATCCGCCATGAATCGGTGCATGCGGATCAGTGGGCGCGGTACGGGTTCACCTTTCCGGTCCGATACTGGATCGAGGAGTTGCGCAATCCGCGAGGGAAAAACCGGTTCGAGATCGAGGCGGGCCTCGAAGACGGTGGTTATGTGGGCTAGACGCTAGGCCTGGTTATCCAGCGTATGGGTCACCTTCTCGGTCGTTATCCTGCGCTCGAGGGCACGCGGATCCAGGTTTGCCACCTGGACGAGTGAAGCAGGCGCAGCCAGGATTGAGACGAAGCCGGTGATCATGTCTTCTGCGTTGCCCCAGTCGAGTGTCGACAGGATGCGGTCCGTCGCTACCCAGCCCCGTCCCGCCGCACCTGCCTGGGCGCGCGAGAGGACCTCCTGAGCGGTGAGGCCAGCGAGTACGGGGCCACTGGGGGTTTCGTAGGACCGGTACTGGTCGCCATGCACGCGGACTGACGAGGCGTAGTCGGTGGCCCCCGGAGGCAGGTCGGGAACGGGGCGACCGAATGGGTCGAGGGAAAGGACGACAAGTTCCCCGTCAGTGCCAGCAGTGTTAATCGTGTCGCTCGTAGCGAAAGTGAGGTCGGCATCCGCGTCCGGGGCAAGCACAACTTCACAGCCAGCCCACCAGGAACCCAGGAGTACAGCCGCTGTTTGCCAGTGCGCTGGAAGAAGCACCGCGACCTTGTCACCTGTGGAAAGCATGAACTCGTCGCGAAGGAAGTTGGCGGTTTTCGCGGCCCAGTTCGCGAGAGTCACGCCCGACAACTCGATGCGTTCACCGGTCGCATCGTCATAGAAGGTGATACGGGGAGCAGCAGGATCTGCGGTGAGGATCGGGCCGAGTAAATCGTCGGTGAGAGTCATTCCTCATTCCTACACCTAGTCGATGCACGGAGGTCCAGGGTTATCGGCAGTCATTGGCGGGGGCGGAGCGTCCCCTTCCCCCGCGACGAACTGCTCTGCTGCCTCTACGGAATCCGGAGGAGGTTCCGCGCCGGGGCCATCGTAGCGTGTGGTCAGAACCACTTGGATCTGGTTCTTTTCGAGGCTCGTATCCTGCTCGATCGCGAGACCGCCAAGGTGTTCAGCGATCGCCTGCGCGGCCTCGCTTGAGGCATCCGCCGTAATCACTTTGCTCTGCGGGGTGGGACGCCCGAGCCAATTGCCCACCTCACCCTCGCTGAACCCGACTCTATTGAGCTCGTCGGACACGCGCGTTGCGAGACCTTCGATGAAGCTCGCGTTCGCGACGCTGACGGTGACTTCGGACGCGTCGAATCCGAAGTCAGGGACCGCTTCTTCCTCCGGTTCAGGCTCCGTTGCGAGAACCTCAGCGATGCGCTCGCGGACCTGGTCAGGATCGATTTCGACCACACTCTGCATGCCATCTGTGCTCCAGGAATTCATGCTCACTACCGGGATGGTCTCGAATTGAACATCGCCGACCGCGAGACCCTGGAACTGTTTCGCAAAGCCAAGGATGTCCCACTCGGAATCGAGAACCACGGATCGCTGAATTGCCTGAGATAGGCGGTTGAGTGCAGTGGGATTCGTGAGTACCTGCGTGCTGAGCACACGCTGTGCGAGCGACGCCATGAATACCTGTTGGCGGTGAATACGGCCAATATCCATGCCCGGAAGACCTTCGCGCTGGCGGACGAAACTCAGCGCGTCCGCCCCATCGAGGGTTTGCCGCCCTGCCGGGAAGTTTGCGCCGGACTTCGGCTCGTTGACGGCGTTGTTAAGGCACACCTCGACACCGCCTACAGCATCGGTGAGGAGGATGAAGCCCAGCAGCCCGATCTCGGCGTAATGGTCGACGGTGATATCAGTCAGTTCTGCGACGGTGCTGACCAGAGCCTCGCGGCCCGCGGCGGTCGCACGTGGCTCCGCTTCCTCGTGGCTCATGCCTTCCCGCTCAACCAGGCGCACGAGTTCCTGGTGGCGGGTTGAGCCGAACACGCTATTGATCTTGACTTTCCGGTTTGATGGCCAGTCCTTGCCGGGCACGTCGTCGGGGATTTCGACATACGAGTCGCGGGGGATCGAGAAGGCTGCTGCTGAACCACCATCTTCCGGGATCCTTATCAGGATGATCGTGTCGGTGTTTGTCCCGTCTACGTCCCCGGCCCGGAGCTGCTCTAGTTCCTCGTCCGACAACTCATCGCCGTGCGCGTCGGTTCGGCTGTCAATACCCACTAGAAGAATGTCGATCGCCCCGTCCTCACCATTCCCCAGGCTGAGGCCGGCAGCAGTCGCGAGCCGGGATGAGAACGAGTCGAACTGCTTCCACGCGAAGCCCGTGATGAGAAGAACCGACACCGAGAGCAGCGCCACTGTGATCTGCAGATGGCGCACAAATGGTGGCTGCGGCCCTCCGCTTCCGGGAGCCCTGGACTTCGGCGATCGTGTGCCCTTCGGGTCACGAGAGCGCTCGCGTGACCCTAATCTGCCGTCACGTCCGTAAGTGCCATCGCGAGGAGGGTTTCCCCGGTTTGGTGACGGATCCCGTTCCGGCACAGCGAGAGTCCTTTCAGCTGGTGCAGGCCAAGTGAGAGCGTTAGTTGCGCTGGTTAAACGATGCGGAACTTGGGTTCACACACTATCGAGGACACCCCCTGTTTGGGTGGCGGCGCTCCGGGGCGGTGCGTGACGTGTAACACTGACAACGATCTGTGGAGGGAGCCACTCGCGTGCGAATCCTTGTGACCGGAGCCCGTGGCCAGGTAGGGCAGCAAATCGTGCGACGCGGTGCGGCGACCGGCTTGGAAGTCGTCGGGATGTCGTCGACCGAACTCGACATCACCGTTGAATCGTCGGTCCACAGCGCGCTCACCGAGGTGCGGCCGAACGTAGTGATCAACTGCGCCGCTTACACCGCGGTCGATAAGGCAGAGCTGGATTTCCAGCGCGCAGCCGATGTCAACGGCCGCGGAGCTAGGAATATCGCGACTGCGTGTCACACGACAGAGGCGCATCTCATCCACGTGTCGACCGATTACGTGTTTGGCGGAGACGCGTCGGAGCCGTACGAGATCGATGCGCCAAAAAACCCCAAAACTGTGTACGGACGCACCAAGCTGGATGGTGAAGGCGCGGTGCGCGCGGTCGCGCCGTCAGCTCAGATCGTTCGCACTGCCTGGGTTTTCACGGGCACAGGGAGTGACTTTGTCGCGACCATGCACCGGCTCGAGTCAGAACGCCAATTCATCGATGTGGTCGACGATCAGGTTGGCTCACCGACCTATGCTGCTGACCTCGCGGATGGTCTGCTCCGGCTTGCCAGCACGGCCCAGAGCAGAACAGTGACGACGCTGCATGCGGCGAACTCCGGCACAGCCACCTGGTATCAGCTCGCGCGAGCTGTGTTCGAAGAGATAGGAGCGGATCCGGACCGGATTCGGCCGTGCACCACCGAGGAGTTCCCGCGGCCTGCGCCGCGTCCTCGGTATTCGGTTCTGTCGGACCGGGCCTGGCGGGCGGCGGGACTCGAACCCCTGCGGCCGTGGCGTGACGCGCTGCACGCCGCACTCGCAGATCACAGTCCTCAGGCGTGACAGAGTTGCATGGATTACGGCGATCCTGGCCGATGCCCGCTACAGTGACCGCGTGACTTCCCGACTCGCCGTAGTGACCGTGACCTACTCGCCCGGTCCGCACCTCGACGCTTTTCTCTCGACGCTCGCAGTAGCGACGCGGGAAAGGCCTGAGGTCATTCTGGCTGACAATGGCTCCACTGATGGTGCGCCGGAAGCTGCCGCCGAGAAGTATTCGACGACGGTGCGGCTGCTGCGAACCGGTGCGAACATTGGCTATGGAGCTGCAGTCAACCGGGCGGTGGCGGAGGTCGACCCTGCGGTGGAGTTCATCGTTGTCGCCAATCCGGATATCAGATGGAGCATGGGAGCGATCGACGTGCTTCTGGCGGCCGCTGGGCGGTGGCCGCGTGCTGGTTCGCTGGGACCTCTGATCCGGAATACGGACGGGTCGGTATACCCCTCTGCTCGCCAGGTCCCCACCCTCTTCGCTGGCGGTGCGCACGCTGTTCTCGGGTCGGTGTGGCCCAGCAATCCGTGGACGCGCAAATACCGGCAGGAAAATGAGCGGATCACCGAACGTGCGGTGGGATGGCTGTCTGGATCATGCCTGCTCCTGCGTCGTGCCGCCTTTGACTCAGTGGGTGGATTCGATTCTCGCTACTTCATGTACATGGAGGATGTGGACCTTGGCGACCGGTTGGGGAAAGAGGGCTGGCTCAACGTTTACGTGCCCGGCGCTGAGATAACCCACGCAAAAGGGCACGCGGCTGGCCGGCATCCCGAGATAATGCTGCCAGCCCATCATGAAAGCGCGTACCGATTCCAGGCTGATCGGCATCCCCACTGGTGGCAGGCGCCGCTGCGGGCGGCACTGCGTGGCGGGCTGAAGGCGCGGTCCAAGGTTGTCGTCGCTGCCGCGCTGCGGAGCGAACGAGACAGTCGGAAGGAAGTGAGTTGAGAGTGGTCGGCCAGATTTTTCGGTTTGGTGCTGCTTCGACCGCCGCGAGCGAGAATCGGGAAACGGACCTGTCGTTAGCGGACGGTACCGATGCTGTGATCCTCGTTGGCGGCAAAGGCACGCGGCTGCGTCCGCTCACACTCTCGGCCCCGAAGCCGATGCTCCCGACGGCGGGCCTGCCGTTCCTTCAGCATCTGCTATCCCGCATCAAAGCCGCCGGCATCAAGCACGTCGTACTTGGGACGTCGTTCAAAGCTGAGGTGTTCGAGGAGTACTTCGGCGACGGATCCGCACTCGGTCTCGAGATCGATTACGTGATGGAGGATCAACCACTCGGTACCGGCGGAGGCATTCGGAATGTTTTGCCGAAGCTCCGGGGCGATACCGTTCTTGTTTTCAACGGCGACGTGCTCGGTGGCACTGATCCGCTCGCGGTGCTGCGGACGCACCGCGAGAAGAACGCTGACGTGACGATGCATCTCGTGCGAGTCGGGGATCCGCGTGCGTTCGGTTGCGTCCCCACGGACGAGGAGGGCCGTGTCACCGCGTTCCTCGAGAAGACGCAGGATCCGCCTACTGACCAGATTAATGCGGGCTGCTACGTATTCAGCCGTGAGATGGTCGAACAAATCCCGGCTGACCGGCCTGTCTCCGTAGAACGGGAAGTATTTCCGAAACTGCTGACGGATGGGGCGAAGGTCTACGGCCATGTCGACGCGGCTTACTGGCGTGACATGGGAACCCCGGAGGACTTCGTCCGTGGGTCGGCTGACCTGGTTCGGGGCATCGCGCCCTCGCCCGCGCTCAACGGGCAGAGTGGGGAGTTCCTCGTTCACGAGGGCGCAGGTGTCGCGCCGGGTGCGCTGCTGATGGGCGGCACAGTGGTCGGCCGCGGCGCTGAGATAGGCGCTGGTGCGCGCGTAGATGGTGCCGTGGTGTTCGACGGAGCTAAGGTCGACGCGGGTGCAGTTGTCGAACGGTCGATAATTGGGTTTGGCGTCCACGTGGGCCCACGAGCGCTGGTCCGGGACGCCGTTATTGGGGACGGAGCCCAGATCGGTGCTCGCTGCGAACTGGTGGGTGGCGCCCGCGTCTGGCCCGGCGTGATCATTCCCGACGGCGGGCTGCGGTTCTCCACTGACGTCTAGCAGCCGCTAAATGAGGCTCTCGTGTCCTTCGGCGAAGGTGATGAGCTGGTTGATCGTGTCGTGCTCGGCATTCGGTGGCAGCTCCGCGACCGGCCACCAGGCTAGGTCCACGGACTCTTCACTGCGTGTGATTTCCGCGCTGGCCGGCGCCCACACCAGAAAACGAACATCGAGGTGACGGGTGGGGACGCCGAGGGAGCACGTTATCGGGTGAGTATGTAGCCCAAGGACGCGGGGATCAAGCCGCAGCCCAGTAATTCCCGATTCTTCCTCCGCCTCGCGCAGTGCCGCCGCATGAATGGTCGCATCGGTCTCCTCGCAATGTCCGCCGAGTTGAATCCACCGGCCGACCTTCGGATGGAGTGTCAGCAGTACGCGCTTCCGATCCTCCGTCATCACCAGGCTTGACGCAGTGATATGTCCGGGCGCGTGTTTGCGGAGGCAGCCGTCCGGTGCTGAGTCCAGGAACGCGAGCATCGTGTGCCGCACGGAGTCTTGTTCGTTGGTGGGTGCGCGGAAATCGTGGAGAGCGGCACGGGCCGAGGCATGGAGCGAGGACATCACACTTCCCAAACGAGTTCCTCGGTTTCGCGCGGCGGCCGCACGGCCAGCGGGGAACTGGGGTGTCCGAGAGCGATCGCGCCGAGCGGTGTCCAGTCGTTCTGCAGGCCGAGTTCCGACCGTACGACGGTAGGCGCGAATATGGTTGATCCTACCCAGCAACTCCCGATTCCCCGGACCGCGAGAGCAACCAGCAGACCCTGGACCGCGGCACCCACAGCGACAGTAAACATGGTTGTCTCGGCGTATCGGCGTGCGGCGTCAGGATAGTCGTGGGCGCCTTCGGGAACGAGGAAGGGGATGACGACTTCTGGTGCGCGGTAGAGGATTTCACCGCGCGCGAGCCGCCGCTCGATCGCCTCCTCGGAGAGACCGTCCTTCACGAGGTCCTGACGCCACGCCGTGCGCATCGCATCGAGAAGTCGTAGGCGCGTCTCTAGCGTCCGCAGCCAGATGAAGCGAACCGGCCGCGTGTGGTGCGGGGCAGGAGCGGTGAGCGCCTCACCAAAGGCTTCGCGGATAACGTTCGCGTCGACCGGCGCACCGGTGAACTCACGGACAGAGCGGCGCACCAGAAGTGCTTCCCGGCGGCCTCGTTCGAGAGCTTCGCTGGTTCCGAGCCAGAAGAGGTCTTCCTCGCCACTACGGATCAGCTCCCGTGCAGTTGAACCGTCGTCGACGGTCGCGAATCCGCGAATGACTGCGGCCGGTGTCGCGGTGAGCTTTCCTTTGACGAGGTCAGCGGCGGCAGCGAGTTCATCCGCAACGGCGACGCTGGTAACGAGCAGATCGTTGCCGTAGTCGTCGTGCGCACCAGCATACGCATGGAGGACTCGCAGACCGCATGCCCCGATTGCGGCGTCGGTTTGTCCGAGGCGCCACGCGCGGCCCATCGTATCTGTGACGATGACTGCAACGTCTGCGCCGAGTACCTGTTTGATACGCGCGCGAATTTCTGCCGCACTTGCATCCGGATCTTCGGGCAGGAGTGCTAGTTCGTTTGTCGCGACGTTCGAACCGTCTACGCCAGATGCAGCTTGGACGATTCCAAGCTGGTTCTCGGTAATGAGCGTTCTCCCGAACCGGGCAAGAACCCGCACCGCCTCCTGCTCGACAAGGTTGCGGCGCAGCGCATCTCGTTCATCCGGATCGGATGGGGCCTGGACGATTCGGCCTTCGGCCTTCGACACCGCTTTGCTCGTAACGACGATGATGTCACCATCTTCGAGCCACGGTGCCGCGTCTGCGAGGATTTGCCCCAGGTCGGCACCGGACGTTATCTCGGGAATGCCCCGCAGCGGGATGATCCGCAGGTCGTCAGCAGACGCGTGGTCGAGCTGGGTCACGGGCGCACCCCTGCCACTTCCAGCGCCTCGCTGACAATGGCTGCCGTGGCCGCGGTGCTACTCATGAGAATCGGAGTGGTGCGGGACGTGACTCCTGGTACCTCGGCTCTATCACCGGGATGTATTAGCCATCCGTCGAGTATCCCTGTGTCCGTGCGTGCACCGTAGTACTCCGCAACGGCCTGTGCGGTGGGCTGGCTGCCGACCACTCGCAGGCAGGTATCCGCCATGCCCCGCAACGGGGCCCCGCCGATGATGGGGGAGATACCGATGATCGGAGCTGACGCGGTTCGCAGGGCCCCGCGCACGCCTGGAATGGCGAGAATCGAGGCGATGCTGACTACCGGGTTGGAGGGCGCGATCAGGATCACATCAGCTTCCGAGATGGCTTCTAGGACACCGGGAGCCGGGGAGGCCTCTTCGGCTCCGATGTAGACGAAGCTGTGGGTTTCGACCTGTGCTCGGTGGCGTACCCACCATTCCTGAAAATGGATCGCACGCTGGCTAGCGTCTTCTGGGTCGGTGATGACCGCGTAGGTCTCGCAGCGGTCGTCGCTGACCGGAAGCAGGTGCACGCCAGGGTTCCACCGCGTGCACAGGGCCTCGGTGATCGCAGACAGCCGGTAGCCGGCGCGGAGCATCTGGCTGCGTATGAGGTGCGTTGCCGCATCGCGGTCGCCGAGGCCGAACCAGTCCGGCTTCGCTCCGTAGGCTGCGAGCTCAGCTTTGAGATTCCACGTTTCGTGTGCGCGGCCCCAGCCGCGTTCTGCATCAATACCACCGCCGAGGGTGTACATGCAGCTGTCCAGATCGGGGCAGAGGCGCAGGTCGTGCATCCACGCGTCATCGCCGACGTTCACGATCGCAGTGATCTTGTGATCGCCTATTTCTGGTACGCTCGTATCATTCCTGGGGTCGAAACCGGGGCGCAGCACCTCTCGGGCGCCGACGAGGAATCGTGCACCGCCGACTCCACCGGCGAGGACTGTCAGCTTCACGGAGTGACAGCCTACGTGGTTTTCGGGGGTGCCGCCCGCTCTGGCGGCGGTGTACCGGAGGCTGCGGAACGGTATGAATTCGGCATACCTTCATTTGCCGTCCGTGTCGTCATTCGTGATAGGGGTGAGAAGTGGTAGGGAATCTTTTCCGTTTACTTGCGGAGTCCGCCGAAAAAGTGTCTAATCACACATGTGTCATTCACTCCATGACATGGGGCGAACACCGCACAGGGGCCGTGCGGAACTGGGATGGGGCTGTCCATCTGTGCGGCGCCGCGCGATAAGCCGTCCGGCACCGTGAACTTCATTGCTATCAGTGCGCGACAACAGGTTGGGGATACAGACTATGCCGCACTTTCAGGGATTCAGCGAACCATCCACATCGATGTTGACTCATTCATCCAGTGACGGAATTCCGGAAGCCAGGGAGGCTGCCGAATTCGCCGTTGATGCGGCGCGCGGGCGCGGAGAAGGGGGTCGGCCACACCTGAGTTTGGTCGAAGCAGAGTTTGACGATCTCTTTGAAGTCGTACATGAGGAGTGGCAGGATCGCGCCCTCTGTGCGCAGACGGACCCGGAGGCCTTCTTTCCGGAAAAGGGTGGGTCTACCAGGGAAGCTAAGCGCATCTGCCTCGGCTGCGAAGTTCGCGATGAGTGCCTGGAGTATGCGCTGGCGAACGACGAGCGGTTCGGTATCTGGGGCGGCCTGTCAGAGCGCGAGCGTCGTCGTCTCAAGCGCGGGATCGTCTGAGGGCTCGGCTCGATTGCTAGATGCACCGAGCTGGAAGCTGTGAGATTGCTGAGAGAAACGCAGTTTCCCCGAATTCGTTGCGATCGTCCTGTAATAGCCATTGCTACCTATTGCGCAATTGAGTCCTAGGGGTGCAGCGTATCGTCGCGTATCTCTGCTCAATCCGATAGACAAATTCCCGATGTATTTATGTAGGCGAGGTAATTACAAGCATTGTGCCTCGCTTTGCAAGAGGGCTTGAAATCGCCAAGATCGGTTCTGCCCGTAATGCCGGATTACGAATCCACCTCGTCAGGAGATAGTCCGAGGTACGTCGCCACCTGTTCGACGAGGATGTCGTGAACAAGCTGTGTGAGTTCTTCCGCAGTTTCCGCCCTTAGCTCGAGCGCGCGACGAAATAACACAATCCGGGCTCGCGTTGCCTGCCCCCGCTTGTCGATCCCTGCAGGAACAAGGCGAGACAGGGGTACCGGGCCGTCAGCGACGATCTCCGGTGGCCACGTCACAGACTCAGGGTTGAGCGCACGAATCATCGGCACCTCATCGACGGCGATGTCGAGTTCCCCGAGGCGTTTGTGCCATCGGACTTCGATCGGCTCGAACGCAGCGAGTGCAACAGCATCGAACTTTTGGGCGCGTGACTTCCACGTGGGTACGGACTGCTGAACGAGTCGCCCGCGCAATCCGCGGCCACGTCTTTCAATTGCTCGGGTGGACCGTCTGCGTGCCGCCGAGATCGGGGATGCGGCGCCGTGCGGGGTTCGTGCAGAGCTTCGCGGAGTGACGGCGCGCTTTCGGGTCATGGCGGCACTTTACCGCCCGCTGCCAGGACGCTAAGTCTCGACACCTCGACACGAGGTTGAGACTCGCCGCGTCAATCGCATGATTATTGGCTCTGGCGGGTTAGCCTCCAGTCTTGTGAGTATCGTGCGGCGCTGTTGTAAACCAGGGTGCAGAGGCCCCGCAGTGGCAACGCTGACTTATGTGTACGCAGAGTCTCTCGCCGTTGTTGAGCCCCTCACGGACAGCGATGGTCCGCACTCGTGGGATCTGTGTGAAGCTCATGCGCTGCGGATCACTGCGCCGCGCAACTGGGAGCTGATCCGGCATTGGTCACCCGTTGACGCGCTTCCGGCCGAGTCCGTTCCAGGGACAGGGGACTGCACTGTCCCGGGCGAAGTTGACCTAGACTCGCCAGGCGACGAGCCGTTCTACCGCGAAACGCAGTCCCGTCGCTCACATCTGCGGGCGCTTCCAGCGCCAGGCATCGAATCCCCCGTCTTCTGACGGCTCCTTATCGCACGCCTGTAGTTAGCTGCGGCTAGGCTGACTCAAAACCCGGGCTGTTCAGTGCTGACAGGAGTGTTCTAGATGAGTCGTTCGGCCGACGCCGTGAACTCGGTGATCAAGGCATACGACGTTCGTGGTGTCGTCGGAGAACAGATCGACGGAGCCTTTGTCCGCGACGTCGGCGGCGCCTTTTCCCGGCTGGTTCGTGACGAAGGCGCTCAGCGTGTCGTCGTCGGGCATGACATGCGGGAGTCGTCCCCGGGGCTGGTGGAAGCCTTCTCCGAGGGAGTGATGGCGCAGGGGCTCGACGTGGTGCATATCGGCCTCGCCTCTACGGATGCGCTTTACTTTGCATCCGGTCGTCTTGAGTGCCCGGGTGCGATGTTCACGGCTAGCCACAACCCTGCCCGGTACAACGGGATAAAGCTATGTCGTGCAGGGGCTAGGCCTGTAGGCCAGGACACAGGTCTTGCGCAAATCTCCGGCGAGGTCATTGAAGGTGTTCCGCAATTCGACGGCGCTCCTGGTCGCCTCACGAAGCGGGAAGTGCTTGAGGACTACGCTGCGTTCGTTCGCAGTCTCGTTGACTTGGAGCGGCTCCGGACGCTCACTGTCGCGGTCGATGCCGGCAACGGGATGGGCGGTTATACGGTTCCTGCGGTCTTCCGATCGCTCAACGTCGAGTTGAAGCCGCTCTACTTCGAACTTGACGGCTCTTTCCCCAATCACGAAGCGAACCCGCTTGATCCCGCCAATCTCGTCGATCTGCAGAACTACGTCAGGGAGACCGGTGCGGACATCGGGCTAGCGTTTGATGGCGATGCTGATCGGTGCTTCGTAGTCGATGAGCGCGGCGAACCCGTCTCTCCATCGGCAGTGACCGCACTTGTGGCGGATCGTGAGCTCGCGAAGGAGCCAGGCGGAACCATCATTCACAACTTGATCACGTCGCGTTCCGTCCCGGAACTTGTGGCAGAACGAGGCGGGCGGGCGGTGCGAACTCGGGTCGGTCACTCTTTCATCAAGCAAACGATGGCGGAGACCCGCGCGATCTTCGGCGGTGAGCATTCTGCGCACTACTACTTCCGGGACTTCTGGGGTGCTGACTCCGGCATGCTCGCTGCGCTGCACGTGCTGTCAGCGCTAGGCGAGCAGGAGCGTCCTCTCTCCGGCCTGATGGAAGAGTACGAACGGTACGCAGCCTCGGGAGAAATCAACTCGACTGTGCCAGATGCTCGGCAGCGGATGGACGAGGTCGCCAGCGAATTCAAGGATCGCGCGACGCAGGTCGACTGGCTTGATGGACTCACTATTGACCTCGAGAGCGGTGAGTGGTTCAATCTCCGCGCATCAAACACGGAGCCATTGTTGAGGCTCAATGTCGAAGCCCGGGACAGTGAGCGCGTCCGCGAGATCACAAATGAGGTTTTAGCGATCGTCCGCCGGTAATACACCAAGGGAAGAGGCGATAATAAGTAGTGAAGCAGCTCGAGCCCCTAGTTTGACGCTTTGTCCAGCTAGGCCGGAATGCACTGGAGAGGGGTGGCTTCGATGGACACACTACTGCCAGGCGTTGGGCTCGATGATGCGGATGGACTATTGGCAGCTGACCGCGAGGGACTGCTCCGCAGTGCTGCCCTGTCGGGCGCCCAGGTTCGGGCCGCGGCGGTCGCTGCCGATGAGGGCGCGCTGGCCGCGCTTTCCACCGCGCGGCCGCGAAGTCTCGTCCTCGTGGCCCGGCGCGGATCGGCGCTCAGCGCGGTCGAAACCGTATGCGCGGCGTTTTCGCGGCAGTTCGCTATGCCGGTGGTGGCAGCCGATCATGCGCCAACCTGGGTGGGTCCGCTCGACGTGGTCATCCTCGCCGGTGACGATGCGGGGGATCCAGTTCTCGTCGAATCGGTAGACCGGGCCGTACGCCACGGATGCGAAGTTGTCGTGGTGGCACCTGATGGCGGGCCGCTGCAGGCAGCTGGCTCGGGCAGGGCGATCACGCTGCCCCCGCGCGTTATCGTGCCAGATCCGTTCGCGATGGCTGGGTATATCGCGGCTATCGCGACAGTTCTCACGGCCATGGAAGGGGCCCTGCACGATGGCGTTCAGATGGACCTGATGGCGTGCGCCGATGCCCTCGACCATGAGGCGCTGCTGAATCATCCGCAGCGTGAAACCTACGAGAACCCAGCGAAATCGTTGGTCGAGAAGGTAACGAATCACCGTGTCGTGATTGCGGCGGATTCAGCAGCCAGCCGCGCGGTCGCTTCCCACGCGTCGGAGATATTCGTGCGGATCGGGGGTCACCTGGCTCCCGATGCGGATCTCGCGGGTGTGCTGAGTGGTCTGCCGGTGTTGGCGTCAGTTAGTGTTCCGCCAGGTTTCGATCCGCTCTTTCACGATCCGCAGCTCGATGGGCCGCCGCCCATAGCCCCGCTTCGTGTCCTGCTACTCGCGACCAGTCGCGATCGTGCAGAGGCTGAGCGCCGGAGTGCCCTCCTTCGGGGCAACGCGGTGCTAGTCGTGCCCGAGCATACGGCGGACGGAAAGCTGCCGGGCGTGGAACACCAACAGGTCCTGCCCCGGGATGGAAGTCGAGCGTTCAGTGCCGAAGGGCAGTCCGATAGAGGCAAGATGAAGGAACTGTGTGAACTGATGGTCCTTGCGTCGCGGCTCGAAATGGCCGCGGTGTATGTGCAGATGGTGGGGGCTCACTAGTGCGATTGCTCGACTGCCCTATCCGGAATTACGCATGGGGATCGAGGACCTCACTTGCCGAGTTGCGGGGGGTGCCAACGCCCGCCCCCCATCCTGAGGCGGAACTCTGGATGGGGGCACACCCGGCTGACCCAGCCTGGGTGGTCAGCGACGGTGACCGCGTCAGCCTCATCGAAATGATCGGCGCTGATCCGGGTAGCACGCTCGGAAAGCGGGTGGCCACGGACCACGGGGAAAAGCTTCCCTTCCTCCTGAAAGTTCTTGCGGCGGAAGAACCCTTATCGTTGCAGGCGCATCCGAGCCTCCAGCAGGCGAAGGAGGGTTTCGCCCGCGAAAACCGTGCCGGCATAGCCCTCAGCGCGGCACATCGCAACTACAAAGACGACAATCACAAACCGGAACTGATCGTCGCGCTGACGCCTTTTAAAGCGCTAGCCGGATTCCGCGATCCCGTGCGAACCGCCAAACTGCTGACCGAGTTGGCGGGGTCGGCAATGAAGCCGTACTGCGACATGCTTGCTGAACAACCAGACTCGGCGGGACTACGGGCCCTCTTCACGACCTGGATCACCCTGCCTCAACAGCCCCTGAGAACGTTGCTGGACGACCTGACCGATGGTTGTGTGCGGCACCTCAAGGGGGCAAAGAATGGCCGTTTCAGGCGAGAAGCGCAAATGCTACTCGAGTTGGCAGAGCATTACCCGGGTGACGCAGGCGTCCTGACCGCGTCTCTGCTCAACTATGCGGAGTTGGCTCCAGGCGAGGGTCTGTACGTTTCGGCGGGAAGCTTGCACGCCTATCTGCACGGCATGGGGGTGGAAGTGATGGCCACCTCTGACAATGTTCTACGCGGCGGTATGACGCCGAAGCATGTTGATGTAGCAGAACTTCTCCGCGTGCTCGACTTCTCTCCGTCGGATGCGCTTCCGGTGCCGGTTCACAATGCGAGCCCTGGCGGTACCGCTGAATACATCTATGACACGCCTGCGCCCGAATTCCGCCTGTCGCGGATTGAACTTGACGCAACGGGACTGCATCGCAGCGTGTCGCTTGGGCTGATAGACCCGGGCCCGCAGATCCTTGTTTGCACCCGGGGTGGCGTCACAGCGCGTTGCGGAGCTGACGAGATCGATGTCCCGCAAGGGGGCGCGCTCTGGGTTCCAGCGCGAGATCCGGAAGTCATTCTGCATGCCCACGCGGCTCGAACCCAGGTTTTCCGGGCTCTCGTGCCTGCAGTCGGGTAGCAAGCGGCAGCAGGGGCTCGTACGCTATTGCACTGGCGGTTTAGCTGCACACTGCACGCCATTCTGCTAGCTGCAGCTAGCGCCTGTACCGATTCAGTTAGACAAAGTAGGCGTCTGTGTCTAGCTAGCGAACGTTTCGGGGTCTATAGTCAAGAGAACGAGTTGCTACGACATCGGGGTCTAGCACGTAGACATAGTTAGGCATGATGTAAATGTCTGCACCGACCGAAGGCATTGTTGCCGAGTCCGGGGAGCGCGATTCTGCTGCGCTCGAGCGCTGGCGGGACCGGAAGCGCTACCTCTGGCTGCTCTCTCTCATACCCTCAGCCGCCACGTTCATCGCGTGGGGACTTGTTTCCGCGACCGGATGGGGCGGATTCTGGTGGGCCGGAATCGTCATTGTCTTCGTTTTGATCCCGCTGATCGACGTTCTTCTCGGTGACGACGGACAGAACCCGCCGGACGAGTTCATCGAGGAACTCGAGAATGACAAGTTCTACCGGTGGTGCACCTACCTTTATATTCCTCTTCAGTACGCCGGCCTGCTGGCCGCGGTGTACCTCTGGGCTTCGGGCACATTAAGCGTCGTCGAAAGCCTGGGTCTCGCGACCACCGTGGGTGTCACAGCGGGGATCGGAATCAACACCGCGCACGAACTCGGCCATAAGAAGGAAGAGAACGAGCGCTGGCTGTCCCGGATCGTTCTTGCGCAGACCTTTTACGGGCACTTCTTCATCGAGCACAACCGTGGGCACCACGTTCGAGTCGCAACGCCTGAAGACCCAGCGTCATCGCGCTTCGGTGAGTCCTTCTACCGATTCTGGCCACGGACCGTTCGTGGCAGCCTGACGTCAGCATGGGAGATCGAGAAGGCGCGCTTCGGCCGCCTCGGTACCTCACATTGGACGCTCAAGAACGACGTGCTTAACGCATGGCTGATGTCCGTCGCGCTATTTGGTTCGATTCTGATCGGATTGCAGGCACTCAGCTTTGCGGGCGTGCTGGACGGCTACAGCATCTGGAACGTGCTCCCTTACCTGGTTATCCAGGCCGTCTTCGGTTTCACCCTGCTAGAGGCGGTGAACTATCTGGAGCACTACGGCCTGCGCCGGAAGACGCTGCCAAGCGGCCGTTACGAGCGCTGCACGCCTGAGCACAGTTGGAACAGTGACCGCATCTGCACAAACGTGCTTCTTTACCACTTGCAGCGACACAGTGACCACCATGCGAACCCAACGCGCCGCTACCAGACGTTACGCAGCATGGACGGCGCCCCGCAGTTGCCGGCTGGTTACGCCACGATGATCGTCGTCGCCCTGGTTCCCCCGCTGTGGCGCAAGATTATGGACAAGCGAGTCCTTGCCCACTACGACGGGGATATCTCGCAAGCTAACATCGACCCGAGCAAGCGAGAAAAGGTTCTCGCGAAGTTTGCGGAATCAGCGCCAGCTACAAAGGTGTAGGAGGTTATGGCGATGAGCACCTATAAGTGCGAGGTATGTGACTACGAGTACGACGAGGCCAAGGGCGATTCGCGTGAGGGTTTCCCGCCCGGCACTCCCTGGGGTGACGTCCCAGACGACTGGCCTTGCCCCGACTGTGGCGTCCGGGAGAAGGTTGACTTCATTCCCCTCACCAACGCCTGATTGACACAGACAATGTCGTCGAAGATTGCGAGAAAATCATGAGCGTCGAGTACAAAGTCTATCGCTGTCTGCAGTGCGGCTTCGAATATGACGAAGCTGAAGGCTGGCCAGATGAAGGCATCGCTCCGGGGACTCGCTGGGACGATATTCCCGACGACTGGAGCTGCCCCGACTGCGGAGCGGCCAAGGCTGATTTCGAGATGGTTGAGGTTTCGCGCTCGTGAGTGATCAGATCGCCCCAGACGGCACCGTTGTCATTATCGGCAGTGGCGTCGCGGCGGCCACAGCTGCCGAGTCTCTCCGGAAGGAGGGCTTCGGCGGCCGCGTAATGATGATCAGCAACGACGCTGAGTACCCGTACCGTCGGCCACAGCTGTCGAAAGAACTCCTGCAAGGGGCGATCGCGTTCGAGCGGTCGCGTCTTCGCCCCCCGGATTTCTGGGAAGAGCAGAACGTCGAGATCGTCCGAGGCGCCACGGTCACCGATATCGATACCGCTGAGCGTGTGGTCCTCCTCGATAATGGTGAGCAGCAGCGGTACGACGCGCTATTGATCGCGACGGGAGGCCGACCGCGCGCTGTGCCAGGTTTCGCGCCCGAGGAACAGTCGAACGTTCACTATCTTCGCAGCGTCGCTGATGTCGAACCGCTGCGCAAGGCGATCGAAGAGCCTGGTGCGCTGCTCATCATCGGCGCCGGTCTCATCGGTTGTGAGGTCGCGGCAACTGCACGCGGCCTCGGCAGCGAGGTAATCCTGCTCGAAGCCGGAGATCGCCCCTTGGGCCGCGTACTTCCGGAACCGGTCGCTGAGATCTATTCGAAGATGCACCGGGACAACGGTGTGGATCTGTGGACGAACGTTGAACTCGACCAGTTGGACGTCAGGCCAGACGGCGTGACGGCGATCTCCCCTCGGGGTCAGGTCTGGTCTGGTTCGTCCGCGTTGATCTCCGTCGGCATGGCGCCCAACACGGATCTCGCCGACCGTGCGGGCATCTCGATCGACACGTCAGGGCGCGGCGGCATAATCGTCGACAAGTACTGCCGGACTTCTGATCCCCACGTCTACGCTGCCGGCGATGTTGCAATCTTCCCGAACCTGCTGCTTGGCGGCGTTCAGCGTGTCGAGCACTGGAACAATGCCCAGGAACAGGGTGCCCATGCGGCCCGCGCGATCCTCGGCATGCCAACGCCGTTCGCTGATGTGCCGTGGTGCTGGACTAAGCAATACGGCAAGAACCTGCAGATCGCTGGCTGGCCCTCACCTGACGATGAACTCATTGTTCACGGTTCGCTCGAGGACCATGACTTCACGGTGCTATGCCTTCGGAACGAGCGGCTCATCGGTGTTATCTCCATGGGACGCCCGAAGGAATTCCGCAGTGCCCGGGCGCTGATCAACGACGCGCCTTATATCCGTCGCAAGGTTCTCGAGGAGGGGATTCCCACGACCGCGCCGCTCGCGATCCCAGATCTCTCCTCAGCCTCCGCTCGCAAGTAGCAATCGCCCCCGTGTCAAGTTCGTTGACACGGGGGTGCTGTTTCCATAATGTCGACCTCATGCCCGGTGTACGAACTCGTGGGTCCTATCAAGAAGCGGCGCGGCAACTGCTCCGCACCTCCGTCCTCGATGCTGTTCGTTCTCTCCTTGATGAGAAGGAGTGGTCCGACATCACGATGGCCGAGGTCGCGCGCGCTGCCGGAGTCAGCCGTCAGACTCTGTACAACGAGTTCGACTCGCGGCAGGGCGTCGCGCAGCAGTACATCCTGCGCCTTGTCGACCAATTCCTCGACGAGGTGAAAGACGCAGTCGCGGCGCATCCGGACGACGCGCGCGGGACAATTATGAGCGCGTTCGAGCGCTTCATCAGCATTGCGACGAGTGACCCAGCTGTTCGGTGGGCGCTGCTTGGCCGCGCGAAATCCGAGCTGCTCAGCCTCATCACCACTGACGGGTGGCCGGTCCTGGAAAAAGCTGTGAACTCCCTGGCCGAGGTGTTCGAGGGAAGCTGGGTGCAACTCTCGCCGCGCGACGCCCGGATTGCGGCAAACCATGTCGGCCGGATCGCACTGAGTTTCATCGCCATCCCGGCGCGCTCGCCGGACACGATAATTGACGACTTCACCGACTTTGTCGTGCCCTTCTTCGAGCGCGCGTACGAGGATTCACTCGCGCGCCGGCCAGCGTCCTAGTTTGTCCGCACTGAGAACCTTCTGTCCCTGCCGCAAATCTGCGGAGCGTATAGCCTGACGTATCGGGGCGGGGACTTACCCGTGTCCCGCGAAAAGGAGTTGATGAGGAGCATGGCGGCACAGCCATCTGTGGAACAGCGGAACGGTCTCGACTACAAGGTCGCGGATCTCTCCCTCGCTGAGTTCGGACGAAAAGAAATTCGCCTGGCCGAGCATGAGATGCCCGGATTGATGACATTGCGTCGCGAATACGCTGAAGTGCAGCCTCTCAAAGGGGCAAGGATCACGGGATCGCTGCATATGACGGTCCAAACCGCGGTCCTGATTGAAACACTGACCGCGCTGGGTGCGTCTGTCCGGTGGGCGTCGTGCAACATCTTCTCGACCCAGGATCACGCGGCCGCCGCCATTGTCGTCGGCCCATACGGTACTCCGGAGGATCCGCAGGGGGTCCCCGTCTACGCGTGGAAAGGTGAAACCCTCGAGGAGTACTGGTGGTGCACTGAGAAGGCACTGACCTGGCCGGATGAGGCTGGGCCCGCCAACATGATTCTCGACGATGGCGGCGATGCGACGATGCTGGTTCTTCGTGGCGCTCAGTTCGAGGCCGCAGGGACAGTTCCTCCCATCGATCCAGACCAGCATTCAGCCGAATACCAGGTATTTCTGGGCCTGCTCCAGCGTTCACTCGAGGCAGACGGAAAGAAATGGACCCGGATCGCTGATTCGGTCCAGGGCGTCACCGAAGAGACAACGACCGGCGTGCATCGCTTGTACCAGTTCGCGGCGGCCGGTGAGCTCGTCTTTCCCGCGATCAATGTCAACGACTCCGTCACCAAGAGCAAGTTCGACAACAAGTACGGCACCAGGCACTCGCTGCTAGACGGGATCAACCGTGGCACCGATGTCCTGATCGGCGGCAAGTACGCTGTCGTCTGCGGTTACGGCGACGTCGGTAAGGGAAGTGCGGAAGCCCTGCGCGGCCAGGGTGCACGTGTGACGGTGACCGAGGTCGACCCGATCAACGCGCTACAGGCGATGATGGACGGATTCCATGTGGCCACCGTCGATGAGGTGATTTCGGCCGCTGACATCGTGATCACGGCGACGGGCAACATGAACGTAATCACTTTCGAGCATATGCAGCGCATGAAGCATCAGGCGATTCTCGGAAACATCGGACACTTCGACAACGAGATCGATATGGCTGGCCTCGAGAAGGCGCCGAATGTCCGGCGGGACACGATCAAGCCGCAGGTGGATGAATGGATGTTCGATGACGGACACTCGATCATCGTGCTGTCCGAAGGACGACTGCTGAACTTGGGTAACGCTACCGGGCATCCTTCTTTCGTCATGAGTAACAGCTTCTCGAACCAGGTCATCGCGCAGCTGGAACTCTGGACGAAGAAGGACGAGTACGACAACGAGGTTTATCGACTGCCTAAGCACCTCGATGAGAAGGTCGCGCGCATCCATGTCGAAGCTCTGGGGGGATCACTCACAAAGCTGACAAAGGAGCAGGCTGAGTACATCGGGGTCGATGTGGAAGGGCCGTACAAGCCGGATCACTACCGCTACTAATGGGCGAGCTTATCGCGCTGGAGGGTCTCGATGGAGCGGGAAAGAGGACTCTAACAGCGAAGCTTGTCGTTGAGCTCGAGGCGGCAGGTGCGAGGGTCGCGACGTTGGCGTTCCCTCGCTACGGCGAGTCAATTCATGCCGATATCGCGGCCGAGGCGCTCCGTGGCCAGCACGGCGACCTCGCCGCTTCGGTGCACGGAATGGCGATGCTCTTCGCCCTCGACAGGGCGGCGGCGAAGTCGCATCTGTCCAGGCTGTGCAGTGACAACGACGTCGTCATACTCGACCGGTATGTCGCCTCGAATGCGGCGTACGGAGCGGCACGCTTGCGGGAGAATTCCGATGGTCCATTTGTGCAATGGATCGAGAACCTCGAATTCGGAAGGTTCCGGCTTCCGCTTCCTGCCCGGCAAATGTTTCTCGGCGTGCCAGTTGAACTTGCCCAGCGGAGAGCGGCAGGGCGCGAAGGGACTGAGCCAGGGCGCGAGCGCGACATCTTTGAGCGCGATGGCGACCTTCAGCGTCGCACTGCCAACGTGTACTCGGCGCTCGCGGCCGCGGCCTGGGTGTCGCCTTGGCGTGTTCTCACTGCCACTGACCCTGGGGCGGAGTTGGCGCAGTGGATTCTCGGCTAGAACCCATCGGCGGTCGTTTCGGTACTCTCGACAGTGAGGGCATCGGCAATGCCAGACAACGTGCGGCGCGCCGGCCAGGTCAAAGCGCCTCTTCACACTATTGGAATGTCACGATATGAATATGAAGCCGAAGATTCTGGTTGTCGATGACGATGCGGCCCTCGCCGAGATGCTCACGATTGTGCTGCGGGGTGAGGGATTCGAGCCGTACGTGATCGGAGACGGCACTCAGGCTCTGAGCGCGGTCCGTGAGATTCGCCCTGACCTGGTACTGCTCGACCTGATGCTCCCAGGAATGAACGGGATCGATGTGTGCCGGGTTCTTCGTGCTGACTCGGGCGTTCCGATTGTGATGCTCACTGCGAAGACGGACACTGTCGACGTTGTGCTGGGACTCGAGTCAGGTGCAGACGACTATGTCATCAAGCCATTCAAGCCGAAGGAACTCGTGGCTCGTGTGCGCGCTCGGCTGCGCCGCCGCGACGATGAGCCCGCCGAGTTGCTCAGCATCGGCGACATCGAAATCGATGTTCCCGCACACAAAGTAACGCGGGAAGGCGAGCAGATCAGTCTCACGCCGCTGGAGTTCGACTTGCTGGTGGCGCTTGCCCGGAAGCCTCGGCAGGTCTTCACCCGTGAGGTCCTCCTCGAGCAGGTGTGGGGCTACCGCCACGCGGCAGACACCCGCCTGGTGAATGTGCACGTGCAGCGACTGCGTGCGAAGGTCGAGAACGATCCCGAGAAGCCCGAAGTTGTGCTCACTGTGCGAGGAGTTGGATACAAGGCCGGACCGCCGTGATCGGGCGCGCCCGAACGCGGCGCAAGATCAATGGTCGGACGACCAGATGGGTGCGCCGTATTCGCGCCACCGGTGCACTACTCGCACGATGGTGGCGACGCTCCCTGCAGCTTCGAGTTGTTACGTCAACGCTTGCGCTGTCACTGGTGGTTATTCTTGTGCTCGGGTTCACCCTGACGAACCAGCTCACCGAGCGGATGCTGGAAGCCAAGATTGCTGCGGCGGAGCAACAAATTGAATCCGCACGACAGACTGTTGAGCGTGAACTTGCCGGGGCGGGGGATACCACGTCCCGGCAAGGACGTCTTAATAGCGCGCGATCGGCACTGAGCTGGCAGGAAGAGACTGAGCAGACATCGGGCGGCGCGGGTCAGTTCAGCCCTGTTCTGATCGCTGACGCCGATGCTTCATCGCCTTTGATAACGAGCGGTCCAGCTGAACAAATCCCCACCTCTCTGCGTGATTATGTGCGGCAGGGCCAAGTAGCCCGGCAGTACTCGACGGTTCAAAATTCTGCGGGCGCTCAAGTCCCGGCGCTGATCATGGGCAGTCCTACTGCATCGGACATCCCGGCGCTCGAGCTCTACCTGGTGTTCCCACTCGAGAGTGAAGAGCGCAGTCTCGCGCTGATGCGCGGCACCATCGTCACCGGTGGCGCGGTGCTGCTGGTCCTGCTGGCTGCTATCTCCCTGCTTGTTGCGCGCCAGGTCGTGATGCCCGTCCGCTCTGCCGCTCGGGTGGCCGCCAGATTTGCCGAAGGCCGGCTCAAGGAACGGATGCCGGTACGTGGTGAGGATGACATGGCGCGGCTTGCGATGTCGTTCAACGAGATGGCGGAAAGCTTGTCGCGGCAGATCACGCAGCTAGAGGAGTTCGGGAATCTCCAGAAACGATTCACGTCAGACGTCAGCCATGAGCTGCGGACGCCGCTCACGACGGTGCGCATGGCCGCCGATGTCATCTACGACAGCCGGGATGACTTGGACCCCATGCTCCAGCGGTCAGCGGAACTCATGGTGCGCGAACTGGATCGGTTCGAAGGGTTGCTTGCGGATCTCCTAGAGATCAGTCGCCACGACGCGGGTGTCGCGGAACTGGCGGCAGAGCAAATTGACGTGAGGTCGTGCGTGCAGGCCGCGCTGGCGACCGTAAAACACCTCGCTGCGGATGCGCGAACCGAACTGATCGTGGACATGCCTGACCAGTCAGTTGTAGCGGAGGTAGACCCCCGGCGAGTCGAGCGTGTGGTGCGGAATCTCCTCGCGAACGCGATCGATCATGGTGAAGGCAATCCCGTTCTGCTGCGAATGCGGTCAGATGGCGAGGCATTCGCCGTCATGGTGCGTGACTGGGGTGTGGGCCTGAAGTCCGGTGAGGAAAAGCTGGTGTTCAACCGGTTCTGGCGATCGGATCCGTCGCGGGTGCGCCGGTCAGGCGGCACTGGGCTGGGTCTGGCGATCAGCGTCGAAGATGCGAGGCTACACAACGGCAGGCTTGAAGCGTGGGGTGAACCTGGCCATGGCTCATGTTTCCGGTTGACCCTACCCGTCGTGCGAGGGCGGCGGATCACCGGCAGTCCTCTCCCGTTGCGGCCTGAGCCGGGTGATATTGCGCTGCCTGATGTGCCCCGCAGTGAGTCGTCGGTGTCTCCCGCCTCCACGTCGCAGGACAGCGAACCACACAGTCCCGATGGCACGATGGACAGCGAAGCGATGATGAGCGGACCGCGCGGAGCGGGACGGGAGAGCAGTCAGTGAGTGACTCCAGCGCTGCGCACGACGAGCAGCTCAGGGCGTGGAGCCCGGCGGCCGAGTGTGCTGCGCCACGACACTCACGCACGGCTCGCATCATGGCCGCGCTCATCTCGGCCGGAGCTCTGCTGCTGAGTGGATGCACGGCGCTGCCGACACACTCGCAGCCGCAAGCGATCGGCGCTATTCAGCACAATCCTGCGGAGACTGAAGTCCCTGAACCCACACCCGGTATCGACGCGTTTCCGCTCGTCAGGGAATTCATCAAGGCCAGCGCACAACCGGCGGGCCGCCACGCGGCGGCGCGCCAGTTCCTCACTACGGAAGCTGAGAGTCGCTGGAACGACAGCGCAAGTACCACGATCGCGAATCGTGTCGATGTGCTCTCCGAGGGGCTGAGGTCGGACAACACAGCGACTTTCATCGTGCGTGCGGAGAAAGTGGGTCAACTGAGCCCAGACGGCGTGTTTACCGCGGAAGAAGGCACGGTAGAGACAAAGATCTCGGTGGTACGGGTCGAAGACGAGTGGCGGATCGACGACCTGCCCAGCGGAGTGATAATCGAGCGCCCGCATTTCCTGAGTCACTACGAGCGGCAGGCCATCTATTTCCTCGATCCCACCGGACGTCGCCTCGTTCCGGATCTTCGGTGGGTGGCGGTCAACCCCGAACAGATTGTGCCGCAGTTGATGGCGATGCTGATGGATGGGCCGTCCACAAACCTCGCGCCAGGAGTGACGAGCCAGTTCTCGGAAGAGGTGCGGCTTCGTGGACCGATCACTAAAGCTGACGGGCGCACGACGCAGGTAGGCGTGGGGCTCGGCGGAATCAAAATGGACCTTCAGGGGCTCGCCGCGTCGGGTGCTGACGAGCGCCGCAGACTGGCAGCCCAGATTATCTGGACGCTTGATCACGCCGACATACCTGGGCCTTACGTGATCGAGGCAGATGGTGCTCCGCTCGACGAATCGCTGCCGACTGGCTGGACACGGCAGGATGTTGCGTCGATGGATCCGAATGCTGCGGCGTCGGCTGATGTTGGCCTGCACGCGATCTTCAACGGCGCACTCGTATCTGTGACAGATTCTGCGGTCAGTCCTGTGCCTGGGACGGCTGGGGCGCTCGACTCACTGGACTCCGGTTCGATTTCGCACGACGGTAAACAAGTGGCGGTGATCACCCGCAACGAAGATTCTGATGGGAGCGCGTATCAGCTCTTGATCGGCGCTTACGGCGGCGCGCTGACGGTGGCTGCCGAAGGCAGTTCCATTACCAGGCCGAGTTGGTCTGCGAGCGACAACTCGCTGTGGGCGGTCATCGACGGTGACACGGTGATTCGTGTCGTCAGGGAACCGGCCACGGGAGAGCATTCAGCACTCGAGGTCGAATCGGGCGCAATTGCGGGACTGCAGGGCCAGATCACCAGCTTCCGGCTCGCGCCGGACGGTGTGCGTGCGGCTCTGATCGTTGGTGGCAAGGTCTATGTGGCGGCGGTCGCAGAGCCGCGTCAGGGGCTGCATACACTCCTCAATCCGAAGCCAGTAGCGCTGAACCTGACGGACACTGCAGTCGCGCTCGACTGGGGGAGTACTGATTCTCTGCTTGTTGTGCGCAACTCCTCCGAAGCGCCCGTGGCCAGGGTGACAGCGGATGGCTCCCGTGTCGAACAACTTCCACGTGGGAACCTGTCGCCGCCTGTGACCGCGGTCGATGCTTCACCCACGACGGAGTACGTCACAGACAGCAGAGGCGTGTTGCGCCTGGGGCAGGATGAGCCCGATGGGGAGCGTTTCTGGCGGGAAGTCTCTCGACTCATGGGTGTGGATGCGAAACCCATCCTGCCGGGCTGAGTATTTCCACAGGTGCGCCCGCAGACGACGGTTATCCACAGTTACGGAAGTGCCTGTTGTAGCACCCTATCGACAGCCGCGATTCTGGGAGCATGCGTGCATTACTAGACCTAATCCTGCCGACAGAGTGTGGCGGGTGCGGCGCCCCTGGGCTGGTGTGGTGCGGCCGGTGCGCTGCGGGCGCCTTCGGCCAGCCTCGCCTGTGCAACCCCAGATCCGACCCCGGCGTGCCTGTCTGGGCGCTCGGGCGCTATCGCGGGGCCGCGCGTGAACTGATAGTCAACCTAAAGGAGCGTGGCCGCTCGGATCTCGCAGCGGTTGCGGGTGCGGTCGTGGCGTGCGGGATTGAGACTCTGAGGCAGGAAGGCGAGCTTGATCCCGCCCTATTGGCTCGCCTCATTCTGGTGCCGGCGCCGAGCAGGTGGCTCGCCGCGCGCAGGCGCGGCGGCGACCCGGTTGCGTCAATAGCGGATCGAGCCATACGGGCATTGCCTGACGAGGCAGGTTCCGTGGTGAAGGCCCTTCGCTTCACGCGGGGAGTTAAGGACTCGGTCGGCCTCACCGCTTCGCAGCGCCACCTAAACGTGGCGGGACGCGTGCGCGTACGTCAGCTTGCCGTACCCCACATGGTGCCCAGTGGAGGCATTTCCGCGCCTGCGGTTCTGCTTGTCGATGACGTCGTCACGACGGGGTCGCTGTTGACGGAATCGGTGCGGATCCTGCGTCGTGCGGGTGTCCGGGTTAGCGGGGCGCTTACGTTGGCTAGCGCCTGAAGAGCCGTGAAAAGAGGGATCCGTGCGCATGGTGAGGCACTAGATCGGACGGGTCACATAAGTGAAACTGTTTCTAGGCAAATATCCCGTGACATTTCTGATGTAATGGTGGCAGAAAAGGAAACGGCGTACTACCGTCGCGAACACAACCCGTTGCACTGCATGTAGGGGAGGTGAGGAACATCGATCCCTCGTGCCGGGTGCTGATATGGGAGTCTCCCGGCACATTCGCAATGCAGGTCGATGCCGTGTAAGCGCGCATCGGCAGATTCTGGGAGGTACAGTGTCGACCGTTCCACAAGCGGATCTCGTGAGAGCCCGCAATGGCGAAACCGAACGTCTGTCCGAGCAATCTGATTCGCTCCATGCCGATATCGTGGTGAAGGGGCGCAACGTAGAGGTCCCCGACCACTTCCGAATTCACGTGGAGGAGAAGCTTTCTCGACTTGAGCGTTTCCATCCGAGCGTTTACCTCTTCGACGTTGAGCTCCACCACGAGAAGAATCGCCGCCAATCGAAGACATGCCAGCGGCTCGAGATCACAGCGCGCGGGAAAGGCCCGGTGATTCGAGCAGAAGCCTCTGCGGAGAGCTTCTATGCTGCTCTCGAAGTTGCGGTGGACAAGCTTGAGAGCCGCTTCCGGCGCTTCCGCGATCGGCGGAAGGTTCATCATGGCAGCCGCACACCGATCTCGGTTGCTGAGGCCACGGCCGCTCTCACTAACGCGCAGCCGCCGCTGCCGAATTTAACTAGTGAAACCAAAGGTGCTGAATCCGCCAGCGAGGGAGCTGAGGACGCCGCAACCCAAAACGGAGCCGAGTTCGCTGTGGACGAATACCCGGGCCCCGGGCACATAGTTCGTACCAAGGTGCACCCGTCGCAGCCGATGACTGTCGACGACGCGCTCTCCGAAATGGAACTTGTGGGGCACGACTTCTATCTCTTCCACGATGTCGAGACCGACAGTCCGTCGGTGGTCTACCGGCGTCACGCCTTCGACTACGGTTTGATTAGGCTGACGTGACGGGAAGGGACGGATTCGCGTCTGCGTCCTAACATGGAGTCCGGCTGGGTTTCGCCTAGCCGGACTTTCCATGGCGGGGCCAGTCCAGGCCGGGCCCGCCATGCGGGCGCTCCCCGACGAGGGTGGTGCCCGTTACAACGACGATTGAGGGAATCTGTACATGCTCTCGAAGCTGCTGCGAGTCGGCGAAGGCCGCCTGGTCAAGCGACTCAAGGTCATTGCCGACCATATCTCTACGCTCTCACCCGAGGTAGAGAAGCTGACCGATGAGGAGCTGCGCGCAAAGACTGACGAGTTCCGGCGCCGCCACGAGTCCGGCGAGTCGCTCGACGACCTGATGCCGGAAGCGTTCGCAGTCGCGCGCGAGGCGTCCTCGCGGGTGCTTTCGCAGCGGCATTTCGACGTCCAGGTCATGGGCGGCGCCGCACTCCACTTCGGCAACATCGCCGAAATGAAGACTGGTGAAGGCAAAACGCTGACCTGTGTACTTCCCGCCTACCTCAACGCGATATCCGGTAAGGGTGTCCACGTCGTCACGGTCAACGACTACCTCGCGAAACGTGACTCGGAGTGGATGGGCCGCGTTCACCGATTCCTGGGGCTCGAGGTTGGCGCGATCTTGTCGGGTATGACGCCCCAGCAGCGCCGCGATGCCTACCACGCAGACATCACCTACGGCACGAACAACGAGTTCGGCTTCGACTACCTGCGCGACAATATGGCTCATTCGCTGTCGGACCTCGTCCAGCGCGGACACAACTTCGCAGTCGTCGACGAGGTCGACTCGATCCTCATTGATGAGGCTCGGACGCCGCTCATCATCTCGGGCCCGGCGGATGCCTCGTCGAAGTGGTACGCGGAGTTCGCCCGTCTTGCTCCGCTGATGAAGAAGGACGTCCACTACGAGGTGGACATCAAGAAGCGGACGATCGGCGTTCACGAAGCGGGTGTGGAGTTCGTCGAAGATCAGCTGGGTATCGAGAACCTGTATGAGGCAGCGAACTCGCCGTTGGTGAGCTACCTCAACAACGCCATCAAGGCGAAGGAACTGTTTCAGCGCGACAAGGATTACATCGTCCGCGACGGCGACGTCATCATCGTTGACGAATTCACCGGACGTATCCTCACCGGACGCCGCTACAACGAGGGCATGCACCAGGCCATTGAGGCTAAAGAGAAAGTGGAGATCAAGGCAGAGAATCAGACTCTCGCCACGATCACTTTGCAGAACTACTTCCGCCTTTACGACAAGCTCTCCGGCATGACAGGTACGGCACAGACCGAGGCTGCCGAGTTACATCAGATCTACAAGCTCGGCGTGGTGCCGATACCGACGAACAAGCCGATGATCCGTGCGGATCAGCAGGATCTGATCTACAAGTCAGAGCGCGCGAAGTTCGAGGCGGTGGCGGACGATATTGCGGAGCGCCATGCCAAGGGACAGCCTGTCCTCGTCGGCACGACGAGTGTCGAGCGTTCTGAATACCTCTCCGAACAGCTTCGCAAGCGCAAGATCAAGCACAACGTACTCAATGCGAAGTTCCACGAGCAGGAAGCTCAGATCATCGCCGAAGCTGGTCGACTCGGTGCGGTGACTGTGGCAACCAACATGGCCGGCCGCGGAACAGACGTCGTGCTCGGCGGCAACCCGGAGATCATCCTGGACGTCGAACTGCGCAAGTTGGGACTCGACCCTGTCGAGTCACCCGAGGATTATCAGGCCAAGTGGGATGAGCGAATCGAGGAATCGCGGGCTGAAACCGCCGCCGAAGGGGACAAGATCCGTGAGGTAGGCGGGCTGTACGTACTCGGCACGGAACGGCACGAGTCACGTCGGATCGACAACCAGCTGCGCGGCCGTTCGGGCCGGCAGGGCGACCCCGGGGAATCACGTTTCTATCTGTCTCTCGGCGACGAGTTGATGCGCCGCTTCGGGGCGGTGGAAGTGATCATGTCGCGACTGAATCTGCCCGATGATGTTCCGATCGAGTCGAAGATGGTATCGCGGTCGATCAAGTCGGCCCAGACGCAGGTCGAGCAGCAGAACTTCGAGGTGCGCAAGAACGTCCTGAAGTACGACGAGGTCATGAACCAGCAGCGCACTGTCATCTACGAGGAGCGCAATCGCATTCTCCGCGGCGAGAACCTCGAGGGCCAGATCAGTCACATGATCACCGATGTGATCACCGCGTACGTCAACGGTGCGACCTCGGAGGGGTTTGCGGAGGACTGGGACCTCGAGCAGTTGTGGAGCGCACTGAAGACGCTGTACCCGATTTCAGTCAGCTGGCAGGACCTCGCAGGCGAGACGGAGATCGGTGATCGTTCCGACCTGACACGCGAGCAGTTGTTTGACGCCGTCCTCAAAGACGCGCACGCGTCGTACCAGAAGCGTGAGAAGGACATCGACGCGATCGCCGGAGAAGGCGGAATGCGGGAGCTGGAACGGCGCGTTCTCCTCCAGGCGCTGGACCGCAAATGGCGCGAGCACCTCTACGAGATGGACTATTTGAAGGAAGGCATCGGTCTGCGCGCGATGGCGCAGCGTGACCCCCTTGTCGAGTATCAGCGCGAAGGCTATGACATGTTCGCCGGAATGCTCGAAGGTCTCAAGGAAGAAGTTGTGGGCTTCCTGTTCAATGTCGCGATTGAACAGCCCGGCCAGCAACAAGCTGCCACACCGGCGGCAAGTCTGAGCGGCGCTGGCGCGAGTCCTCTCGCCCAGGCTGCTGCCGCTTCGCGCGCTCAAGGGGCGCCCGTGGCTGCCGGGGCGGGTGTGGGAGCGGCGTTGCGGGCTCGGGGGCTCGAGGATCAGCGTTCCCCGCAAGGTCTCACCTTCTCAGGACCGTCAGAACAGGGTGGAACCGAGGTACGGCGCGACGATGGCACAGACGCAGAGAGCGGCAACCGGAAGGACCGGCGCGCATCTCAGAAGGGCCGTAAGAAGGCCGGCCGGCACCGCCGCTAGCGATTGATGTCCGTGCGCGGAGCACGTGCACTCGTGGTGTGCACGTGCTCCGCGCACGTAGATGTGTGTTTCACCGGACTACCCGCAACGAGGTGCAGACCCACCGGGGTGGAACCCCAGGCGTCAATTCAATCTTTGCGGCGATCGCGAACACCCTGTCACCCCGTTCGCAGGTGCAGAACGCCTCCGTCGCCATCGAGCTGACCGGGCGTACATGCACACGGAGTAGTCGCGCGTTGCCGACAGTGCCGCGTGAGTCGCGCGAAATCGCGCCCACCTGATCGACTATTAGCCGTGTCGCGCACTGGGACAAGTGTGTGACTGGCCTCCGCCGGCCGAGGATCTCAAGTGTCATGCGAAACAATGCGCTGGCAGCGGCATGAGCGCCGCCGGGCGGCGATACACGGCGTGCGGGCGACAGGCCAGCGCGTCGCTGCCGCGACTGTGAGGACCCTGCGCATCGCTGGACTTCCTGAGTGGGTACTGCAGGGCTTGAGGCTGGGTTCTGCTCGGCTGAGGGTGGTTCAGCGGGGACGACTCGGCGGACGCTGAGACCTGTCGGGCATGGCCGACTCGATGGCTCCTGGCCTCGTGCGATGCTCGACTCCGCGACACTGGGGGAGTTGGTGTCGAGCGAAACGTGGCGGCTCAAGATAGATTCCTCTCCGTAGAAACATGCGTCTGCCTGCGGTGTCTCCGGGAGAGGACGGAGCGCGCAGCCAGTCTAGCGTGACCAGACCAGCCGTGCCGCTTTTGTACGTATTGAGCTCACTTCGAGTAATATTTCCGCAGGGAAAACAGTTTGCGCGAAACGCGGTAATCTGTGGTGCATCATCTTGACGAGAGCTCATGTGAAGGGGACAACAGCTTGGTGACGGTGTGGGTGCACCGACACGTCGGGGGCGTCACGAGTGAAGTGAGTGTGCTGAAGGCGGGGAGTGCTACGGCGGATGCGCCGCGTAAGTCGAGTATGCGCAGCCAACGTGGGGAGGTGGCGCGGTTGTGATGAAACTGTCCAACCTTGATTCCGCTTTCTACTATCTCGAGGACAGCACAACGCCGATGCATGTCGGTACGCTGGCAATTTTCCGCACTCCGCAGGAGGGGCTTGATTACGACAGCTTGCTGAACCTGGTGGAAGAGCGCATCGGACTGGTGCCTAGATACCGGCGGCGTGTCAAAGAGGTGGCGCGCGGGCTTGGCCGCCCGGTGTGGGTAGATGACTCTGACTTTGACATCACCTATCACGTCCGCCGCTCGGCGCTGCCGAGGCCAGGAGGTGACGATCAGCTCCATGACTTGATCGCGAGGCTCATTTCGCGGCCGCTCGACCGGACTCGCCCGCTGTGGGAGATGTACCTCGTAGAGGGGCTTTCAGAGGGGCGTGCAGCGCTCTTCATCAAGTCGCATGAGGCTCTCGTTGACGGCATCGAAAACATGGAGATCGGGCAGGTCATTTTTGACCGCAAACCACGTCCGCCGGAACTGGCGGATGACCTGTGGATGCCGGAGCGTGAGCCTAGTGATGCCCGTTTGCTCGCGGGTGCGGTGATGGACTTGGTGTCCCGGCCGCGTGAAGCTGCGGACACATTGCGGCTGGCGACGAAGGACGTATCGACGACGGTAGCGAAGGTAGCGCAAGGCGCCGGCAAGCTCGCGTCTATGGCGTGGTCTGCGGCTAGCAATGCTCCCACGAGTCCGCTGAACGTCACGATCTCGAGGAACCGCCGATACGCGGTAGCGGCGGTGATGCTCTCCGACTTCCGGCGGATCCGGGCGCGCTATGGGTGCACCGTCAACGACGTGGTTCTGTCGGTGCTCACCGGTGCCCTTCGGAACTGGCTGGTTTCGCGGGGCGAGCCCGTCTCAGCATCGACCACAGTCCGCGCGCTGGTGCCGATGGCGGTGTACCTCGAAGGTGCACCTGAAGGGCCCGACTCGCGGAAGAAGCTGTCGTCTTTCATGATTGACCTTCCGGTCGGCGAGGCGAATCCGATAGTCCGCTTGTCACAGGTGGCACATGCGACAGAGGTGCATTCCACATCAGGCCGCTCGGTCGACGCGGGAACGCTCGTGCAGCTAAGCGGGTTCGCGCCCGCCACCCTGCATGCGTTGAGCGCTCGTGTTGCCAGTTCTTTCTCACAGCGTGGGTTCAACTTGATCATCACCAACGCCCCAGGGCCGCAATCGCCGCTGTTCTCGGCCGGTGTCCAGATGACAGAAATGTATCCGGTGCCTCCGCTCGTCAAGAACCAGGCGCTGTCCATAGGCGTAACGTCCTACGACGGACGCATCTACTTCGGCTTCAATGCGGATCGTGCCGCTATGCCTGATGTTGATGTGTTCGCTGCGATGCTCGGAGAGTCTCTCGACGAGTTGCGCGAGGCATGTAGCTAGATGTCGAAGGGCCAGGCAGTGACAGAGTGGTTGCCAACTGGCGCACTGTGAGGCTGACACCGAAAAGGGCAGGTTATGCGCATCTATGTCCCAGTCACGCTGCATGGGGTGCAGCAACTAGTCGAGCAACGCGAGCTGTTTCCGCTCGCTGGGCGGGCATTTGCGGTGACACCCGCGCTACGGGAAGCGTATCGCTCTGGCGACGATGACGAACTCGCGGAGGTCGCAATGCGCGACGCCGCGCGGGCTTCTCTGCGACTGCTCGCAGCGGAGGCAGAGAGTGGCGCCCCGGCTGATGTTCGCTACCGACGGGCGGTAATTGCAGCCGACGTCGACGATGAACAGGTGACACTTAGGTCAGACCTTGACGACGCGGTCGTGTCGGTGAGTTCGGCTATCACGCTGGAGCAGGTTGCGTCAGCGCACATCGATCTCGCCGACGCAGAAGAGTCGGTTTCCCGGGCCGCGGCAATTATCGATGAAGCGGACTTTGGAGACAGTGAGGCCGAGTTTGTCCTCGGCGATGCCGAGGACCATGATCTGGCCTGGTACGCCACGCAAGAATTAGGTTTCCTCGTCGAGTTGCTATGACAAAGTGAATTAGGTCTCATCGCTTCGGCAATCTCGCGGCCCGGAACGTAACCTACGTAACCGTAACCTACGAGCGCTGGGGTCCGTAGGGTAGGGGATGGTGAAAGGGTGGCTATGAAGTTCAAGGATCTCGCGCGATGGCTTGAGGAGCCGATCGAGGGCGTTCCCGCTCTCGAAAACCGCAGGCTGAACGCGGTGCGGGGATTCTTTGCGCGCCTTACGACACCACTGATCCCAGATGATTATCTGCACCTGGTCAATCCACTGTGGTCGGCGAGGGAACTCCGCGGCCGAGTTGTCGAGGTACGGCCGGAGACTGCCGATTCGGCAACGCTGGTTATCAAGCCTGGTTGGGGTTTCCGGTTCGACTATCAGCCCGGTCAGTTTGTCGGAATCGGCCTGCATATCAACGGGCGGTGGCACTGGCGCTCGTACTCGCTCATTTCCCCGCCCGCGCGTGATGAGGGCGTGATTTCGATCGCGGTAAAAGCGATGCCGGAAGGCTTTCTGTCCACGCACCTTGTTGGCGGAGTGAAGCCGGGGACGATCGTCCGGCTTGCCGCTCCGCAGGGTGACTTCACGCTTACGGAGCCGCCGCCGGAGAAGATTCTCTTCGTCACCGCGGGCAGTGGCATCACCCCCGTAGTGGGGATGCTGCGAACACTCGCGAGGCGCGATGAGATTGCAGACATTGCCCATATTCACTCTGCTCGCAGGTCGGATGACATCATGTTCCGAGCCGAGTTGAGCGGGTACGAGGAACGTGCGGGTTACCAGCTCCATCTCCAGTTGACCACCGAGGATGGCAAGTTCATGCCGGAAATGCTGGACGAGCATTTCCCCGACTGGCGTGAGCGTGAGGTGTGGGCGTGCGGACCGCAAGCGCTGCTCGACAACCTTGAAGTCTATATGGAGGAGCAGGGACGCGCGGGCCACCTTCATGTCGAGCGCTTTACCATCAACCGCACCGCGAACGCGGGTGAAGGTGGAACGGTGAAATTCCGGCGTTCTGGCAAAGCTGTCGAGGTCGACGGTGCCACAACCGTGCTTGAAGCTGGTGAAAAAGTCGGTGTGCGAATGCCGTTCGGGTGCCGTATGGGCATCTGTCATACCTGTGTGGCGGAATTGAGCGAGGGATTTGTCCGCGACTTGCGCAGCGGCAGGGAATCCAACCCGGGTGAGCGCGTCAAGACGTGCGTGAATACGCCAGCCGGCAACTGTACATTCGAGCTATGAACTGCGCCACAAATACGATACCGTAACTTACGGTTTGGTAACCTACGTGGGCGTAGGTAAGGTTACTACCTCTGATTACGTTAGGACGGGCTCAGATGGCGATCACCGACATCAAAGAATACGCGCATCTCACCACAGAAGACGTCGAGGCGCTAGGGCGCGAGCTCGACCAGATTCGCGCGGAATTCGAGGAGTCGCTCGGTGAGAGTGATGCCCGATACATTCGCAACACCATTCGTTTTCAGCGTTCCCTGGAGTTCGGCAGCCGCGCAGTCCTTTTCGCTAGCTGGTTCCCTCCAGCGTGGGTCCTCGGCACCGTTGGCCTTGGGGTTGCCAAGATTGTCGAGAACATGGAGATCGGGCACAACGTCATCCACGGTCAATGGGACTGGATGAACGACCCCGAAATCCACAGTTCCACCTGGGAGTGGGACATCAGCGACCCTGCGGCCCACTGGAAGCAGACCCACAACCACATGCACCACAAGTACACGAACGTGGTGGGTCTCGACCCTGATGTGGGATACGGTCTGCTGCGCGTTACGCGTGATAACAGGTGGACGCCGTTCAACCTCGGCAACCCGATCTACAACTTTATCCTCGCGGCGCTCTTCGAGTACGGGGTTGCGATTCAGCACCTCGAACTGGGCAAGGTGGCAGCTGGAAAAAAGGATCGCGAAGAGTTCGAAGAGCTTCGCGCAGAGGTTCTCAAGAAGATCGCCAAGCAGATCGGTAAGGACTACGTTCTGTTCCCGGCGCTCACCGGCCCCGCGTTCCTGACGACGCTGGCAGCGAACTTCACTGCGAATGTCATTAGAAACTTCTGGTCGAACGCGATCATCTTCTGCGGGCACTTCCCAGACGGTGCTGAGAAGTTCACGAAAGAGCAGTACCGCAACGAAACTCCAGCCGAATGGTACTTGCGGCAGATGCTCGGTTCGGCGAATTTCAAGGCGGGCCCGATTATGCGTTTCATGAGTGGCAACCTCTGCTACCAGATCGAGCATCACCTCTTCCCCGACATGCCGAGTAACCGGCTCAAGGACATAGCTGCACGGGTGGAGGCCCTGGCCGATAAATACGACCTGCCCTACACCACGGGCTCTTTCCCGAAGATGTACCTGCAGACGTGGCGGACCATCGCGAAGCTTGCGCTTCCAGATCGCTACCTGACAGCCACGCGCGACGACGCGCCGGAAACCAACTCGGAGCTGAAGTTCCGCATTCGCGGCGGGCTCAAGGACACATTCGCAGGTATAGACCCGGTGACAGGTGCGCGTCGTGGTCTCCGCTCCGCGATGAATGCAACAAAGAAGCAGCGCGGGATTGTTCCCGCGATCCGCAAGCTGATCGGCCGGCCCGCCACACCGGCGGAGTCCGTTCGCGCGTTGCAGGCGGCCTGACGGTCACCACATATCGTTCGAACGGAGCGCTTCAAGCATCCGCCGAACGGCCATAGCTCGTGCATGGGATGCGCCTTCGAGAGAATCGAGGGCGCATTCTGGATCTTCAGGTGGCCCGAGATGGTTGCAGCCGCGTGAGCAGTCCTCCGCTGCCTCGGCTAAATCGGCGAAAGCTCCAAGCACATCGTTCACGTCGATGTGTGCGAGGCCGAAAGAGCGGACACCTGGCGTATCCACAACCCAGCTGGGCCCGGGGAGTTGATCCAGCCTCAAGGCCACCGATTGCGACGAGGTGTGTCGGCCTTTGCCGACACCGGTCACTTCGCCAGTTGCGCGGTAAGCATCCGGGACGAGCCTGTTCACCAGTGTCGACTTCCCGACACCCGAATGCCCCAGCAGCGCGGTAACAGAGCCTGCGAGAAGATCCGTCAAGGCTTCGAGCCCGTCATCGATACCGCAGCGCACAATCGGCAGGTCGAGCTTCTCAAAATGCACCGTGAACTCTGCGGGATCAGAGAGATCACCTTTCGTGATCCCCAGAATCGGTGCGATACCGCCGGCGTACGCCGCGATGAGTGCCCGCTCCACAAAACCAGTTCGCGGTGGAGGATCAGTGGCAGCGACGACGATGAGGAGCTTCTCCGCGTTAGCGACGACGATCCGTTCGAACGGGTCCGTATCGTCCGCGGTGCGCCGCAACACACTAGTCCGTGCTTCGAGCCGGACTATCCGCGCTAGCGAGCCAGGGTTTCCTGAAAGGTCTCCGACCAGCGAAACGCGGTCACCAACGACGATTGGGGTTCGGCCAAGCTCGCGGGCACGCATCGCCGTAACCGTGGTGCTATGGTCGCGTTCCAGTACGCAGCCCCAGCGGCCACGATCGACTGAGATCACCATCGCCATCTCGGCGTCGAGGTGCTCAGGCCGGGTCTTGGTGCGCGGGCGCGACCGTTTCCCCGGTCTGATGCGAACATCCGACTCGTCAAACTCGCGTTGTCTCAGAGCGAATTCCCTTCGTTGAGACCCTGATCAAGCATCGTTCCCCAGAGTTGGGCGAACCCGGGAAGTGTCTTCGCGGTCGTGTCGATGTCGTCGACGCTGACACCCTCGACACGTAGTCCAACGATCGCGCCAGCGGTCGCCATTCTGTGGTCGGCGTAGGCGTGCCAGGTGCCGCCGTGCAGCGGTGCAGGTACGATCCGCAAGCCGTCTTCGGTTTCCTCGCACTTTCCGCCGAGACCGTTGATCTCATGGCTCAGCGCGGCCAGCCGGTCAGTCTCGTGGCCGCGCAGGTGTGCGACTCCCCTTATCTGCGTTGGCGTGTCCGCGAAGACGGCAAGTGCAGCGACAGTCGGTGTGAGTTCACCGACGTCCCCAAGATCAACGTCGATCCCGCTGAGGTGGTCAGAACCCGAGACGGTCAGCGCGCCACCGTCGTAGGTGACCTGTGCACCCATTTCAGCGAGGATGCCACGAATGTGGTCGCCAGCTTGCGAAGTCCGGGCCGGCCACCGCGGCACCGTCACGGAACCCCCAGTCACTGCGGCGGCCGCAAGAAACGGTGTTGCGTTCGAGAGGTCCGGTTCGACATTCCAGTCGGTCGCACGGATCGGCCCAGGTTCGACTTTCCATTGTGAGGGCGTCGGCCGTGTGGTCAGGACTCCTGCTGCCGCGAGCATTTCGACCGTCATGTCGATATGGGGGGTTGACGGCACGCGAGCGCCGGTGTGCCGGATCTCGACCCCTCGTTCGAATCGCGCCCCCGACAGGAGCAGACCCGAAACAAACTGCGAGGAACCTGACGCATCGATGTCGACGATGCCCCCGCGCAGCGCACCCGTCCCGTGCACAGTGAAGGGCAGTCCGTCGCCGGTGACCGAGGCGCCGAGCGCGCGCAGAGCGTCGAGGGTGACGCGCTGCGGGCGCTTGCGGGCTTGCGAGTCACCGTCGAAGTGGACGTCTCCGGCTGCGAGCGCTGCAGCGGGCGGAAGGAACCGCATCACCGTTCCCGCGAGACCGCAATCGATCTCAGTGCCGTGCATCGACGCGGGGGAGAGGTGGAGCGTCGTCTCATCCAGGGTGTCCTCGGTGATGTCGATACCGAGCATTCGCAGCCCATCGATCATCAGATTCGTGTCGCGACTGCGAAGTGCACCGCGAATGACTGAGGGGCCGTCCGCGAGAGCAGCCAGAATGAGGGCACGGTTGGTCACCGACTTCGAACCTGGGATTTCCACCTTCGCGTGGATGGGCGACGGGTGGGTCGGTGCGGTCCACATGCTCATGTACCCATCTTCGCGCATAGCGGCAACACCGGGGCAGTGGACCCGTCTCCTTTTTGCGGTTCGTGCTTAGCATGGAACTTATGTGTGGCAGATACGCAACCACCGCCGATCCCGCAACGCTAGCGGCGGAACTCGATGCTCTCGACGAGACGCCCAATGCTGAGGGCGGCGGCTCACCGCGGGTGGGCTACAACATCGCGCCCACGACGACCGTCGCGGCCGTAGTCGACCGGCGTGACGACTCTGCTGATGCGGACTCCCCGCTGCGCCGGCGAATCCGGGCGATGCGGTGGGGACTCGTCCCGCACTGGTCGAAGGAGATCAAGAAGGGGCCTCTGCTGTTCAACGCGCGGGCTGAATCGGCGGCCGATAAGCCCGCGTTCAGAACGTCAATGAAGAGTAAGCGCTGTCTCATCCCGATGGATGGCTGGTACGAGTGGGTGCAGGCCGATGACCCCGTCACCGGGAAGCTCGTGAAGGTGCCATACTTCATGACCCCGCGCGATGGATCTAGGATTTATGTCGCTGGTGTGTGGTCCGCATGGCGGGACCCTTCCGCGCAAGAGGATGCTCCTCCGCTTCTCAGCTGTGCAGTTCTCACAACCGACGCGGTGGGTGTGCTGACCGAGATCCACGACCGCATGCCGCTCGTAGTGAGCCCTGACCGCTGGCAAGCGTGGCTTGCACCAGATCGTCCAGCGGCTGAGGACTTGCTTCAACCGCCCGCGGATTTCGACAGCACAATCGAGGTCCGCCGCGTCAGTACCAAGGTCAACCAGGTGCGTAACGAGGGATCTGACCTCATCGTGCCGGTCGGTGATGCCGACGAGCGCGAGCCGCAACTGTTCTGAGAACGTGCAGAGCGACACAGTTAGTTAGCCGGGAACAACCGTGCCTCTTCAGCTGTTGAATCGATGCGTACGGAATGTTCGTGTGCCAACTTGAAGAGGAGCGTGTACGTAACGATGGCGGCGCTGTGCCTAGACGACCCTCCCACTTCGCAGACGCAATATTTCCGGCGGGCACGCAGGTATCAGGACTTACCTCCTCGGGCGGTAGGCTTGGAACCTGCTATCAGCGAAGGGAAGCCTGTGCCGGAAAGTACTCAATCGGATGCACCGCGTGGCGAACCATCGCAGGGTGAAACGCCCGAGCAGATGATTGCGCGGTTCGAGCGTGATGCGATGCCGCTTATCGACCAGCTCTACGGCGCTGCGCTGCGGATGACGCGCAACCCTGCCGATGCGGAGGATCTGGTCCAGGAGACCTATTTGAAGGCGTACTCCGCTTTCAGTTCCTTCAAGGAAGGGACGAACCTGAAGGCGTGGCTGTACCGCATTCTCACGAACACCTACATCAACGGGTACCGCAAGCGGCAGCGGCAGCCAGCGCAGTATCCGACGGAGGAGATCACCGACTGGCAGATCGCGGCCGCGGCTGAACACAGCTCCACGGGCTTGCGCTCAGCGGAGGTGGAGGCGCTCGAAGCGCTCCCCGACGACGACATCAAGAATGCGCTCCAGTCGCTGCCAGACGAATTCCGCATGGCGGTCTATTACGCAGATGTTGAAGGTTTTCCGTACAAGGACATCGCGGAGATCATGGGGACGCCCATTGGCACTGTGATGTCGCGTTTGCACCGCGGACGCAAGCAGTTGCGTGGCATGCTGGCCGACGTCGCCCGGGATCGTGGATTCAACCGTTCGAACAGCGAGGCTTCCGCTGAAACTCAGGAGAGGGCGCAATGATGACCCCACCGGACAATTACGGCGAGGAGGGGTTCCTCGAAGCGGATAGCCATGTCGACTGCACTGCGGTCATGGCGGATGTATACCTATTGCTCGACCATGAGTGTGACGAGGTTATTCGTGAGCGGCTGCAAGCCCACCTAGACGAATGTGGGCCCTGCCTCGAGGCGTACGGCGTGGAGGAGAAGATCAAACGACTGCTGTCGCGAAAGTGCGGCGGTGAGCGCGCGCCCGAGTATCTCCGCGACCGCCTGACCATCGAGATCCGCAGGCAGGTCACAATTCACCGGATCGTCACCGATGAGTGAGGCCGCCTGAAACGACGAAAGTCCGGGTTAAACCCGGACTTTCGCGGTATCAGGCGTTGGGACGCTTTCCGTGATTCGCCTTGTTCTTACGGCGGGCGCTACGCTTGCGGCCACGCTTGCTCATGGTCACTCCTTATGCGGACGGGCAACCCCGGCCTTCTGCTCTCTTTATTGCCGGTCCAGTGTACTCGCCCTGCGGGGCATGGATTTGCACGCGTGGTTGGCGAATCGCGGTAGCCGCCCTGATGTCGCTACCCGTAATTGCGCTCGATTAGCCTAGAGACGCTAGCGAAACGGCGGAGGTCCCCATGGCGGAAGATGTGCGCGCGGAAATGGTCGCGCAGGTACTCGATGTTGTCGTCAACGTCGGTGACGCGGTCCGCGAAGGCGACACACTTGTGCTGCTCGAATCGATGAAGATGGAAATTCCTGTCCTCGCGGAACTCGACGGCACCGTCAGCGCAGTCAACGTCACAAAAGGTGATGTGATCCAGCAGGGCGACCTCATCGCGGTGATTTCATGATGGTGTTCGCATATGTCAACTCTTAGCGCCCTCCTCGCGGAGCACACCGACCTGCCGGGCGATGCCGTCAACCATCTGCAGCGGCTTGTGGGGGAGTGGCAGTTGGTTGCCGACCTCTCGTTCTCGGACGTCCTCATGTGGGTGGCTACTGGCGATCTGGACGACGCGGAGGGGCAAGATGATCTGGCTGGCGCGAAAGCGGTTTGTGTGGCCCAATGCCGCCCCACCACGTCTCCGACGGTGTACTCGCACGACAGGGTAGGAAGTTCCGTCGATTGGGCCGACCATCCCGAACTCGTCGCAGCGATGCTGCGGGGCGAAATCCTGCGCGAGGACACACCTCGCTGGTACGAGGGCACGCCGCTTGCGCGCGAGGCAATACCTGTCCGCAGCGGCGGGCAGATCATCGCGGTTCTCACCCGCGATACGTCACTTGCTCAGCTTCGGGTTCCGAGTGCGCTCGAGATGGCGTACATCGCGTGTTCGGCGGACTTGTGTCAGATGATTTGCGACGGGAGTTTCCCCTTACGGGAGGATCTGGTCGGCATCCAGTCGAGCCCGAGAGCCGGTGACGGGCTGATCCGCATCGATGTTGAGGGCACTGTTGCGTACGCCAGCCCGAATGCGCTGTCGGCATTCCACCGGATGGGGCTCAGCACCGAGATCGCGGGCCAGAACCTCTCGGCGGTGACACGGCCGCTGATTTCCGACCCATTCGACGCGCAGGAGTTCGGTGTCCGCCTGCAAGCCGTCACGGCCCGTGAGTCGAGCATGCGAATGGAAATAGACGCGCGGGGTGCGACCGTGCTCTTCCGGGCATTGCCGCTGTATCCGCAGCTCGAACCTGCTGGCGCGCTCGTGCTCGTGCGGGACATCACTGAAGTCAAGCGCCGCGACCGGGCATTGCTTTCCAAAGACGCGACGATTCGCGAAATCCACCACCGCGTCAAGAACAACCTGCAAACCGTGGCTGCACTGCTGCGCCTGCAAGTGCGACGAACAACGAATGAAGAAGCACGCCAGGCTCTCGCGGAATCGGTGCGCCGGGTAAGTTCAATCGCCCTTGTGCACGACACCCTGTCGATGTCAGTCGACGAGCAGGTCAACCTTGATGACGTGATCGATCGTCTGGTGCCGATGATGGTTGACGTCGCCACTGTGGGGATGCCGATCGCGGTCCGCAGAGAGGGCAGCCTCGGCGTTATGCCGGCGGATAAGGCGACACCGCTTGTCATGGTCCTGACTGAGCTTGTCCAGAATGCGATCGAGCACGCGTTCAACCTTGGAGTGCCGGAGGACCTCGAGTCAGTTGACTCGAGTGACCGGGATGTACCTGGAGAGATTGTCCTTAGGGCGGAACGTTCGGCGCGATGGCTCGATGTCGTCATTCACGACAATGGCAATGGCCTGCCCGAAGGGTTCAGCCTCGAACGCTCCGACCGTTTGGGCCTGCAGATCGTGCGCACACTCGTCGCCGCGGAGCTGGGAGGCTCGCTCGGACTGCACGAGAGCGAAGCGGGCGGCACTGACGCCGTGCTGCGGGTGCCACTCGGGCGCCGAAGGGCGTGAATTCAATACATTAATTGTGTGCTGTGGCAAAAGACAGAAAAATGGCCTGGATCCCGAAGAATCCAAGCCAAATACTGTTTGCGAATAGCTAACGTCAGACAGTGCTGCGAGCACGGGTCCGAGCTTTGCGCCGCTTCAGTGCGCGACGTTCATCTTCACTCATGCCACCCCACACGCCGGCGTCTTGGCCGGATTCGAGTGCCCACGTGAGGCATTCGGGGGTGACGGGGCATCTGCTGCAGACAAGTTTTGCCTGCGCGATCTGCGCAAGCGCCGGGCCACTGTTTCCAACGGGGAAGAACAGTTCCGGATCCTCATCGCGACAGACCGCCCTGTGGCGCCAGTCCATGATCGGTACTCCTCACTGGGTGTGCTGCGCACGAGGAACCGAAGTGCGTCACACCATTGTTGTCAACAATTAATTCACGCGTAGCCGTTGTGTTTCCACGCCGTTAACTAGAAATGCTGTCACGAACTCACTCGAAGCTCAATACTCCCGAGTAGGTCGTAACGAACATCACTAAGCCGCCGTCCGATGCGGTCTGCACCAGGCGTGCGGGTCTAGACCAAGTGTGTGGATACCCATCTATTTGTACGCTCGGATGTTCCAGTCTGTGTCAAATCGGGCAGAATCTCTAGATGAAATTTGACATTGACGCGTAGATGTGCGTGATCTCACATGCTTTACGGAGTCTGTTGGGTGGGATTTCTTGGTGCAACGACGTCGAGCATGTTAGGTGTGGCACGGAACGTGACGTCCTCACGTAACCCGACAAAATCGCCGTCAAGCTGCAGGCCGATAGGCCGACTGCTGCTAATCCGGATTTCGTTCACGTCATCGGCGCGCAGGAGATCCGGATGACGGGGCCCGCCGCGCCGCGGGAACACCAACTGCCTGGCTATGCGCAGTGTGGAGACCCAGCCCGCAGTTTTGAGCGCGAAGACACCAAGGCCCGAGTCGTAGTCGGCACCGGGGTTCGTGTAGACAGGACGGTCCTCGAGATAGGTCCACGGACTCGCGTTCGACACGAATGCGTAGTACACACCCTCTTCTTTCGCTCCACCCGGAGTCTCAACGGTCAGCGCGGGGGCAAGTTTGCGTTCGCGAATGAACGTGCGGACCGTCGCGCGGACGTATCGCCCCGAGGTTGCAGCTTTACCGCCCGCGCGGCTCGCTTCAACGGACTCGACGACGTGCGCATCAAGACCCATTCCCGCGTTGAACAAGAACCAGCGCCCATCGCAATGTCCAAGACCAATACGGCGATGGTGACGCAACTGTACGAGGCTGATGAGCTGATTGGCGGCGTCGAGTGGATCATTCTTGATGCCAAGCGACCGTGCGAAGACATTCGCCGACCCGCCTGGCACTACCGCAATCGTCGGTAATGCGGTCGCGGCGATCGAAGCCATCGAGCCGCCCTCGCCTCCCAGAACATCGCCCCCGAGCACACCATTCACGACTTCGTTGATGGTGCCGTCACCGCCATGGACGATTATCAGTGGGTAGCCATCGGACGTGGCCTCCGCAGCGAGTTCCGCAGCATGACCGCGATAGGCGGTGTGGGCGACCCTCAGCTTGAGAGCGCTCGATAGTGCGAGCGCAATCAGGTCGCGACCCGCTGGTGTAGTCGAGGTCGCGTGTGGATTCACTATCAGCAGCGCGCGCACGATGAGTGAGCCTAGCCTGTCGATGCGTTGCGACCGTGACCGGCGCGGTGGAATACCCTATCGAGGTGGCCACCCACTCATCGTCTCCGGAAGACTCGCGCAAGCCCGCAGAACCGCCGGTGCCCCCTGGGATCAGGGCGGCAGGAGTGATCGTCTCGCTTCAGGGTCTCGTCCTGCTCGGGCTCGGGGCCTGGCTGCTCGTGCGCGCGGTCACCGGTACCGGGGGCACCGAAGTCAGCGGCTACGCGACAGCTGGGTGGTTCGTCTTCCTGGGTGCGCCGGTGCTCGGCGGAGGCATCGCCCTCGCACTGGGGAAGCGTTGGGGACGTGCCATCGCAGTGGTGATCCAGTTGCTGCTGCTTCCCGTCGTCTTTTCGCTCATTTCAGGTTCGCAGCAGTACCTGTGGGGATTCGCCCTCGGCGGGGTGGTTGTCCTGACGCTTGTGCTCCTGATGAGCGGGCGCTCAAGTGAGTGGATGTCCGCAGACTGACGACCGCCCGTTTGTCAAATCCGCAGCCAAAACACCCGGCAAAACGCCGCGCATGTCCTCGCATCTGCCGAAGTAATCGGGGAGTATGGCGGTGTGACCAGAGTTCTCGCGATAGCGAACCAGAAAGGCGGGGTCGCCAAGACCACGACGGTGGCGTCGCTCGGCGCCGCACTGTCGGCGCTTAGCCAACGGGTGCTCGTGGTTGACCTCGATCCACAAGCGTGCCTGACCTTCTCGCTCGGGCATGATCCGGACAAACTTGAGATGTCGGTGCATGATGTTCTGATCGGCGAGCAGAAGATCGGTAATGTTCTTCTCGATACCGCCGATGGGGTGACGCTGCTTCCAGCGAACATCGACCTTGCTGGGGCGGAGGCGCTCCTGCTGATGCGGCCCGGTCGCGAGTTCACCTTGCGCCGCGCGCTCGATCCGGCGTCGTCTGATTTCGATGTCATTCTCATCGATTGCCCGCCGTCGCTCGGCGTCCTCACGCTCAACGGCCTGACCGCGGCGGACTCGGTGATCGTGCCGCTCCAATGCGAGACGCTCGCCCATCGAGGTGTTGGTCAGTTGCTGCGCACAGTGACCGAAGTGCAGCAGATCACGAATCCGGATCTGGCGCTGCTCGGGGCGTTGCCGACGCTTTACGATGCGAGAACGACGCATAGTCGGGACGTGCTCGCGGATGTGTCCGACCGCTACGGACTGCCCGTGCTGGCGCCGCCGATTCCGCGGACAGTGCGTTTCGCGGAAGCGTCCGCATCGGGTGCGTCGATTCTGGCGGGACGGAAGAACAAAGGCGCAGTCGCTTATCGCGAGCTCGCTGCGAACCTGCTGAAGACCTGGACAGAGGGCGGGGAGCTCAACACTTTCGCGTCCTACGAATAGGGTGCAGTTAGCTGGGGCCTAGTACGACGACAGTCCCAGTGCTGCCGTTTCGTTGCTCGAGAATGAAGTCACCCAGGACTGCAAGGCCCGTCACGTCCTCGCCGTTGCGATCGAGGGCAATGGTGCGCTCCAGTGCTCCCGTGCGCGCATTGTGGACGCTGATTCCGGCAGCGGTGGGAACAAGCAGCTGGCCAGCCATCACGGCCGGGGGCCCCGCGGCGGGGACGCGCCATAACGGACGAAAGTCCCGTCCAGACAGGCTGACCACATCGGTGCCGGTGAACCAGTACGCCAAGTCCGTGGGAGCGCTGACGGTGCCAGTGGACCTTCGCTCCGGAATGAACCCGATTGGGGGGTCATCATCGGAGATGCCAGGAGCGGCGGGTACATCCGCGAGCGACCACCGATGGATCGCTGTGCCCTCCTGGCCATAAACAGCGACCTCGTCTGTGTCTCCCGGGACGAAGATCGCAGTCAGCTGCGCAGAAATCGCGGCCAGTGACGTGCCCTCAGCTCCCGGAATCTCACCCAGGCCGGCATCGTTAGTAGTGATGAGCGCACTTCCGTGCTCTTCGGGCTCGTTGTTCCGCTCGGGAGTGCTGTCCAGCAGGACGAGTCGTTCACCCGCTTCTTCCGGGCACTGCAGAACCGCCGCTACACGGGACCGGGTGATGTGTGCGTCGAGAATGTCGCAGCCACCGCGCTGCTGGCGGTCCGGATTCACGGGCGCGGCAACCCTGCCGAACTCGAGCGTCCGGACCAAGTCGGAGCGCCATACCTCGAGCCGTTGCGGCCCTTGCGACATAATGTGGGGTCCGTCGGCGGTCAGGGTCACGGAAGTATCAGCGTCGCTCGTTCGCTGCTCCCCACGTACACCCGTCGCGCTTTCGAGGGCAGTCACCTGCGTGCAGCCGCGCGGGGTCCTGTACACGGCGACCACCTGGTGCTCTTGTCCTGTCACCGCGCACAGTTCGCGCTGGCGTTCATACCGCCAGCGCAGGGTGCCCGTGGCGACGTCATGACCAGCAACCTCGCCGGCGCGCGTGCTCACGACCGTGCCGCCGGACGTTATGGGAACGGTCGATGCTTCACTGGGCGCGCGCCACACCTCGCGTACGGAGGTGGGTGTTGCTAGTGCCCCGGTGACTGCTTCGATGGGCCGCTCGGCGGGGGCGGATTGTGTTTGCCGGTAGTCGCTGCGCCACCAGATCGTGAACGTCGCAACGACGACAAGCATGATGATCGCAACGGTGGCGACCACATCTGCCCGGCTCCGGCGCTCAGGTGCGATCACGACCGCTCCCCGCACCCTGTGCGCGGTTGCTCATTCTGCTGAGGCGTTTTCCGGGGCGCCCTTCTTCGCATCTGACGGTGCACCGTCAGATGCGCTTTCCATAGCGGGTTTGCGTCCGCGCGTGCGCGTGCGCCGCCGCTTCGGGCCATCAGGGGAGGATGGGGTGCCTGGAGATTCAGGAGAGGTAGAGGCCGCATCTCCCGGCGCGTTCGTCCCACCCTGCGTATCGGTATCGCGCCGCGCTCCCCGTGTACGTCGCCGCCGGGACGTCGTGCGCTTTTTCTCGTCGCTTGCCGTGACGTCTTCGGATTGCGGCGAAGCGTCGCGCGCCGGCACAGAGATACGTCCGCTTGCGTCGTCCGGGATATCAAGGTCCTTGAAGAGATGGTCGGACGTGGAGTAAGTCTCGACCGGCGCATCGATCTTCAGGTCTAGAGTCTGGCTAATGTGCTTCCAGCGCTCGAGATCTTCCCAATCCACAAGGGTGACGGCTATTCCGGTGCGTCCAGCGCGACCGGTACGCCCCACGCGGTGAACGTACGTGTTCTCGTCGTCGGGACAGTGGAAGTTGACCACATGCGTGACGTCGTCGATGTCAATGCCGCGGGCAGCGACATCGGTTGCAACCAGCACATTGGCTTTTCCTGACCGGAACGAGCGCAATGCCTTTTCCCGAGCGCCCTGGCCGAGGTCACCGTGGATGGCGCACACCGCGAAGCCGCGCTGCTCGAGGTCTCGGGAAAGCTGGTCGGCCTGCCGCTTGGTCCGGGTGAAGACCATGGCAGCGCCACGTTCGCGGGCCTGGAGAACCTTGCTGACGAGTTCCAGTTTGTCGAGCGCGTGTGCGCGGTAGACGAACTGGCGAGTGCGGTCATGAACCGCTGATGAGTCGGTTTCCTCTGCGCGGACGTGCGTGGGCTGAGTCAAGAATGTTCGCGCGAGCGTGATGATCGGGCCAGGCATCGTTGCGGAGAACAACATCGTCTGCCGCACATCAGGCACGCGGCTGAGAATCTTTTCGATGTCGGGAAGGAAGCCCAGATCGAGCATCTCGTCGGCCTCGTCGAGCACGACGATCGAAATCCCGTCGAGCTTCAGATACTTCTGATTAGCCAAGTCCAGCAACCGGCCGGGGGTGCCGACAACAACGTCGACCCCAGCGCTGAGCGCCGACGTCTGCTCCTCGTAAGGCCGACCGCCATAAATCGCGGACACGCTGAGCTTGCGGGAACTCCCGTTGGCCCCGGCGCTGAGGTACCGCCCAGCAGCCGTCAGATCCTTGGTCACCTGAATGCACAGCTCGCGCGTTGGGACCACAACGAGGGCACGCGGAGTGCCGTCGAGTGGGGCACTGCCAGTAACGATGCGGTGCAGAAGCGGGACACCGAAACCGAAGGTCTTGCCCATGCCGGTGCGAGCTTGTCCAATCAGATCTTCGCCGGCGAGCGCGAGCGGAAGCGTGAGTTCCTGGATCGCGAACGTCCGCTCGATGCCCTGTTCATTCAGGGCGCGAACGATGTTGTCGTTGACGCCCAACTCCGCGAAGCTCGGTGATTCATGGGGTTCGGTGAGGGCGCGAGCGTCCGCAAGTACGGTCTTCTCCGTAGCGGACGCATTTCCAGGCGGCCCTGCCATACCCGTGTCTTTCGTGAACTTGCTCAGGATGTGCCTTTCTGTTGTTCGCCGCGGCTTCGTAAGCGCGGCGCGAGTTCAAAAGCCGGCGCGGTGTCGTCGAAATCCGCTGCGGACTGACCACCCAAACGAAAGGTGAGCAACCGCTCGTTGCCAAGGGCTTGCAGCCATGGTACCGGCCACCGCGCGTCGAAGAGGAAAATCGCATGTCAGCGGCAGGCATGTCGGCTCGCCTCTGATCGGGGCACGAGAAAACCCGTGTCGGGATAAGCAACTGATTGACGGTAGGCGCGCGGGTGATCCGATCGGTGGAATAGGCTCTCCACTATGGGATCTGTGAGTAGCGATCACCCAGGAATCATCGAACTGTATGGCGCGCTGGCGTGCGGCGAGATCACGGCGTTTTACCGACTAGCTGACGAGGCGAAATTCGCTCCGCATCTGTACGGCCGGGTCGCGATCGCGCGCATGGCCGGTTCCGAGATGCGTCATTACGAACTATTGCATTCAGCCATCAAGGAACAGGGCAGGGATCCGTTCGAAGTGATGGCACCCTTCATCGACGTCCTGGATGCTTATCACCGCTCGACCACACCGAGTACATGGCCGGAAACCTTGGTCAAGGCATACATCGGCGACGGGATCGCGGCGGACTTCTATCTCGAAATCTCGAGCGCATTCCCCCCTGACGTCGCCGCGGTGGTCCAAGGTGTGCTCGCTGAGACACACCATTCCGAGTTCGTGAAGGATGAGGTGCGCTCGATCGTCGACGGCGACACCATCGCTGCGGACCGGCTGCGCCTGTGGGCACGGCGTCTGTTTGGTGAGGCGCTCACGCAAGCACAATTTGTGCTGGGGCAGCGTGACGACCTTGCAGAACTTGTCCTCTCAGCCAGCGGGGACCTCAACCACATCGCCACGCTGTTCGACAGCATGCAGGCAAAACACGACGAGCGGATGAAGCTCCTCGGTCTGTAGGGGGTCTGGGGCCGTTCGCTTACAGCGCAGGGTAACGGCGGCCCCCTGGCCCGCCGTTTCGATAGCCTGACATCAGGATGACTGGATCGTGTTCAGCAGCACGCCATTTTATGTGGATCGGAGGACAGCGTGGAGGTCAAGATCGGGATCGCCGACAGCAGTCGGGAGCTGATCGTTAATAGCACCCAGTCCGTTGAGGAGGTAGAGGAGCAGGCTCGCTCTGCCTTCGAGAAGGGCAATAGTGCGACGTTCACATTGACGGACGAGAAGGGCCGGAAGTATCTGATTCAGTCCAGCAAGATCACTTACGTGGAGATCGGTCCGGCCGATTCACGCAAGGTTGGGTTCGCACCCAGCTGATTGAGCACAAATTTGGGCGCGGCAGCGGAAGGCTGCCGCGCCCAATGTTTGTCTAACTCAGACTATGCGGGGCTCGCGTCCGTGGACGTGGATGCGCGCGTAGACGGCGCCTCGGCCTCTCGCTCATCGGACGACCGCTGGTAAGGGACGTGCGACAACCCACCCCAGGCGAGTGTGACAGTTGTTTCGACAGCGTCACTCTTGCTGATCGGGCGGTTCGCTTCGAGCCAGTAACGCGCGTTCACCTGGCTGACTCCGACAAGGCCCACAGCCAGCATGCGTGCCCGGTACGGATCAAGGCCGGAATCGTGGCTGACCAGATCGAATACGGCGTCGATGCAGTCTTCGCTGGCTTGCTCGACGCGCTCCTGCACAGAGGGGTCGCTCAGCGCGTCGGACTGAAAAATCAGCCGATAACCCTGAGTGTCATTGTCGACAAAATCGAAGAAAGCCATGACAGCGGCGTAGAGACGCTGCTTGTTGTGGGTGGTGGAGCGCAGCGCTTGACGTACGCCTGAGATCAGCTTCTCGACGTGAGCTTGCAGCACCGCGAGGTAAAGATCGAGCTTGCTCGGGAAGTGCTGGTACAACACCGGTTTGCTCACCCCGGCCCGCTCCGCGATCTCATCCATCCCGGCGGCGTGGTACCCCTGGCTGGCGAAGACGTCGCTGGCAGCGTGGAGAAGCTGAGCTCGTCGTGCGCCGCGCGGCAGCCGGGTGTTCTTCCGCGCCGGCGTGCGGGGCTGCTCAGTGCCTCGCACTCCACCGTTGCGTTCCTCAGAGGATGAGTGTGGAGTGCTGATCCGTTCCGTCAATGCCATCACCGTTCGTTTACAGCTGGTGTCGTTGCTGGTTACCAGTGCATTGACACTACCCTGTAGAGGCCTAAATTCCGATCTCGCGCCGGCTGTCGCGGTCGGCGCGACGGCGGCTGGTTCGGGTAGGCTCGCGGTGGAATTGTCCGCCTGCGTGACCGTTGTGCCGCGCGGCGCGGCGTAGTTTGTGCCCGGTCGAATTGTGAGAGTGTGGGAGGGTGACGATTCGCGGAGCACGTCACCAAGAAGATGGTAGGCGGCGGCCTCGGGACGAGGCGCGTAGCGTCCGTGGACGACGGACGCGGGCACCGTCACGCTCACGCTCGTCTGTGCGGCAGAGCCCGCGGAACCAGCCGCTCGAGGCGCAGTGGGATCCGATCGGGCACGCGCATGGCGCGGCAGACTTCCGCGGCGAGCCTGAACCGCCTCCTTATGTGCGTCGTCGGCCGTCGAGGGGCGCCAGACGGGTCCGGAAACGGGCGAAGCGCTCACCACGAGCGAACCGGGTGCTCGTCTTTTTGCGCGCGCACGGGTGGCGCGCGTACGCGGTGCCGACGGTGGCGCTCCTGATTGTGGCAGTCACGGTGTTTTCCGCCAACGGTGCTGACGATCGGTTTTCGTCGGATCAGACCGTGGCAGGCAGCCAGAATCTGCCGATGCTCGATGGCGGCACCAGTCAGAATGAGGAGCTCGCGCCGCCTCCTGCGGACGGTTCTTTCCCCGATCTGCCCACCGGTGAACTTCCTGCGGGCGGGCCGTATACGGAGCACGGTACGGGCGAATGGCGCATTGTTCCGGGCCACACCGGCGAGGTGGGTGCCGGGGAGAACCGCGTGTTCACGTACACGGTCGAGATCGAGGAAGGGATCGACACAACCAGTTACGGCGGCGATGAAGCGGTCACGCGGATGGTTGATGAGACGCTCGCCAACCCGAAGAGCTGGATCGCGGACCCGCAATTCGGTTTCCGGAGGGTCTCGGCGCCGGAAGACGGACCCCCCGACTTCCGGGTTTCGCTCACTTCGGTGATGACAGTCCGCCAATTCTGCGGTTACACGATCCAGCTTGAAGTCTCGTGTTTCTCGCCGCGCAGTGGCCGAGTGATCATCAACGACGCCCGGTGGGTCCGGGGAGCGCTGGCATTCCAGGGTGACATCGGGTCATATCGCCAGTACCTCGTCAATCATGAGGTGGGCCATGCGATTGGCTACCCTGAACACGTGCCGTGCGAATCCGATGGGGGGCTCGCGAACGTCATGATGCAGCAGACGCTGAGTACCTCGAACAATGAGATTGCGCAGCTCGACCCGGGTGGTGTGGTCCCGCCGGATGGGTTCGTGTGTAGCTATAACCCCTGGCCGTACCCGCGAGCTGGGCAGTAGGTCAGTGTCGGCATGAGTCCTTTACCTCCGCTGGTAGCCCCGGCTGGCGAACTCACCCGCGATGACATAGCCCGGTACTCGCGGCATCTTCTCATCCCTGGGATTGGTGTCGAGGGTCAGCGCAGGCTGAAAAACGCGCGCGTACTGGTGATCGGAGCAGGCGGGCTGGGATCACCGGTCCTGATGTATCTAGCAGCTGCGGGCGCGGGCACGATCGGCATCGTTGAGTTCGACTGCGTTGAGATGTCGAATCTGCAGCGCCAGGTTATTCATGGTGAGTCCGATCTGGGGCGGCCGAAGGGGGAGAGCGCCCGCGATTCGATCCGGAATATCAATCCGCACGTCGAGGTGCGCTGGCATAACCTGCGCCTCGAGAACCGCAACGCGGTGAACATCTTCAAGCAGTACGACCTGATCGTCGATGGAACAGACAACTTTGCAACCCGGTACCTGGTGAATGATGCGGCTGCGCTCGCCGGAAAGCCCTACGTATGGGGGTCGATCTTCCGGTTCGAAGGGCAAGTCTCAGTCTTCTGGGAAGACGCTCCGGATGGGCGCGGTGTGACCTACCGCGACCTGTTTCCCGATCCACCCGCACCGGGCACAGTGCCCTCTTGTGCCGAAGGGGGAGTGTTCGGTGCGCTCTGCGCGACGATCGGCTCTTTGATGGCGACAGAGGCGATCAAGCTCATTACCGGGACCGGTGATCCGCTGCTCGGGCGCGTCCTCGTCTATGACGCGCTCGCGATGTCGTTCCGCTCACTCGGACTGCGCCGTGCAGCAGACGCGCCGAGGATAACGGAACTGACGGATTACGAGGAGTTCTGCGGAACTGCGGTCGCGCCTCCAACGGGGGACAGCTCGATCGCTCCCGCTGAGCTCGCGGATTTGCTCTCGTCAGCAGCTCCGCCGGCTCTCATCGATGTCCGGGAGCGCACCGAATGGGAGATCGTCCGCATCGAAGGAGCAACCTTGGTGCCGCACTCTGAGTTCGACTCAGGCGCGGCGCTGAGTCAGCTGCCGCAAGACCGGCAAGTCGTGCTCTATTGCAAGACTGGTGTGAGGTCCGCCGAGGCCCTCGAAGCGCTGCATAGGGCTGGGCTGAAGAATGCGCTACACCTTCGTGGAGGTCTGGCCGCGTGGGTGAAGCAGGTGGATCGTTCGCTGCCGATGTACTGATGTGCGGCAGCGAGAGCCGACACGGCCGTGGTCCTACCGGGTATCCACTGTTCAGAGGAGTAGGTTACGGTCGTGAGTTCCGCCCCGCCTCCAGACCATGTGCGCTCGACTTTCGGCTTGCGAGAAAAAGAACCCGTGTCATTGGGTGCGGACTGGGACGGTGGCTGGCGTTTCGGCGACGTTGTGTTGTCCCCGGTCGGAGATCATGCGCGCGCAGCGTGGTCCGCGAAAGTTCGCGAGACCTTGATGGTCGACGGCGCGCGCGTAGCCAAGCCTGTGCGCGCCACAGATGGGCGATACGTGGTCTCGGGATGGCGCGCGGATACCTTCATCGAAGGTTCTCCCGAACCTCGGCATGACGAAGTGGTGTCGCTCTCAGTTCGGTTGCATGCAGCGACGTCGCGGCTTGAAAAGCCCCGATTCCTGACCCAGCCTCCAGTAGCACCCTTCTCAGATATCGACGTTTTTGTTGCCGCAGACCGTGCTGCGTGGGAGCCGGTGCCGTTACGTGATCCGCGGCGTACGGGCCTGCTCGACATGTCGAAAGAAGGCGTGGAGGGGAGCCTTGCACTGCTGAAGCATTTAGCTGAGCAGCGCAAACCGGTCGAGCTGCCGACTCAGCTGGTTCACGGTGACTTGTTCGGGACGGTGCTGTTCGCTGAGACCGAGGCCCCGGGAATCACGGATATCACCCCGTACTGGCGGCCGATTTCGTGGGCAGCTGCGGTTGTCGTGGTTGACGCCTTGTCCTGGGGTGGTGCGGACGAAGGTCTTGTCGAACGGTGGGATGCGATGCAGGAGTGGCCCCAGATGCTGCTTCGCGCACTGATGTTCCGAGTCGCCGTCCACGCGCTGCACCCGAGGTCGACGCCGCCAGCGCTCGCCGCGATAGAACGGACCGCCGAGCAGATCCTCGGAACCCTCTAGTTCGCTACCCGATGTTCTTCAGCACACTGGCGAGGAACTGCTGAGCCTCCCGGCTCGCCTCTGCCGGATCGCCCGCGATGATTGCCCGGACCAGCCGGACATGTTCCTGGTCGTAATGGGTCTCGGCCAGACCGTGGTACTCGAGGTGATAGTGAATCGACGACTTGATAATCGGGACGAGTGAGTCGTAAAACTCCAGGTAGAGGGCGTTATGGCTGGCGGCCACGATCGCGCGGTGCAGATCGACGTCGACCTCGATCGCGCGATCGAAGTCGCCCGCGGCGTTAAGTCGTGTGCGCTCGTCTAATAACCGCTGCAAAGTAGCGATGTCGTGGTCATCCCGGCGTATCGCGGCGAGGGCCGCGGCGGTCACGTCCAGGGCCTGCCGCAACTCGAGGACGTCGCGTTCCGCCGCGTCCGCTAGGTGTTTCGACAGTGCGCCAGTCATATCGGAAGCGGAGAGAACGTAGGTCCCCGAGCCCTGCCGTCGCTGCAGCATCCCCGCATGGACAAGCGCCTGTACAGCTTCACGAACCGTGTTCCGCCCAGTTCCGGTCAGTTCAGACAGTTCGGGTTCAGTAGGGATGCGCCTGCCGACCGGCCACGCCCCGGAGGTGATCTGCTCGCGGAGCATGTCGGTTACTTGCGAAATCAGGCTTTGTCGCTGCACGTGTCGCACCGGTGCCTCCTGACGGTGTGCTGTGTGGCTCAGAATACGTTGCCGATGTTCGTAGGGTCATCCTATGATTTGATGAACCCATCTTCGTGTCTTGAAGGAGAGATCTGTGCCTCCGTTCGTTCCGGCTGAAGCAGTTGCGAGCGACGCTTCCCGCATTGAGGTTGCCGACGCGGCGATCGTGCGTGGAGTGCGCGAGCATCTGTGGCGTGGACGACTGCTGGTATTCGCTGGTCTCCTACTCGCGGCTTTCACCCTCCGCCTAGCAGTGACGTCACTGACGCCCTTGCTCGCCGATATCGGATCGGCAGTGGGTTTTGGCGCGGTGATGGCCGGGGTGTTCGGAATGATGCCACCCGCCATGTTCGCGGTAGCGGGTCTACTGACCCCAGCGGTGATGGTGCGGATCGGTCTCGAGCGGACAGCCCTGCTTTCAGTGGTGCTCTCCACGCTGGGGCTCGCTGTCCGGCCCCTCGCCGGGCATGTCACCCCGATGCTCTTACTGACAGCGATAGCGCTGATGGGGATGGGTATCGGTAATGTCGTCCTGCCGCCGTTGGTGAAGCGCTACTTCTCCGATCGCATCGCGCTCATGTCCACGCTTTACATCAGTTTTGTGCAACTTGGCACAGTCATTCCGGCGATCATGGCGATCCCAATCGCGGATGCGGTCGGCTGGCGGTTCTCGCTGGGCATGTGGGCTGTGGTGGCCGCGGCTGCAGTTTTTCCCTGGATCGGCCTCACGCGCCGCACGCGGGCTCACCGCGCGGCTGCCACACAGGCCGCGAGCGCGGACGGCCAGGTCTGGCGGTCGCCGCTCGGGTGGGGCCTCGCCGTCATGTTCGGAATGACGGCGCTCATGACGTACACCTTCCTGACCTGGCTTCCGACGATGCTCATGGATTTCGGAATCAGCCGGGGTAACGCGGGAACGCTCTTTGGCATCTTCATCCTCTCCGGACTAGTTGGTGTGTTGGTCATGCCGGGCCTGACGACACGGATGACCAATCCGTATCCATTGGTCGCTGGATGCATGAGCGTCATCGTTGTGGGAATGGCGGGGCTCCACTTCGCGCCACTGCACGGCACAATTGTCTGGATCGTGCTGCTCGGGCTGGGGCCTTCCACGTTCCCCATGTCACTGACGCTGATCAACCTGCGGTCCCGAACAGACGCGGGTGCAGCCAAGCTGTCCGGATTTGCGCAGGGGTTTGGTTACGCGCTGGCGTGCACCGGACCATTCGGTGTCGGAGTTCTGCACGAACTGACCGGGGGATGGGCGGTACCCTTCGCAGTGCTCGCGGGGATTGTTGTGATCACTCTCATAGCTGCGCGTCACGTGTGCCCACCACGCGTGATCGAAGACACATGGAAACGCCCGAACTTCACCCACTGACACAGCGGCGAAACACGGAAGAAACCCTCACGGGGCACGATTTGTCCAGGTGAGGAGATTTTGACGGTGCAGTCATGTAGGGCAGCACAGTCGCAACACCCAATTCCTACATTGAGGTCTCCACACTAGAAAGGGGACCGCGATGACGCTCGTGAGCGAACGACCCGCACCAGAGCCAGGAGCGGAAGACACCGCCGCAGCGGCTCACCGCAAAGGACGCTGGATCGACCACTGGGAGCCGGAGAATCCCGATTTCTGGGAGAAGAAAGGCAAAAAGGTTGCCAAGCGCAACCTGATGTTCTCGGTCTTCGCCGAGCACCTCGGCTTCAACGTGTGGGTGCTGTACAGCATCCTTGTCACGCAGATGGGCAGTGCAGGGTTCGCATTTATGCAGGGCGACGCGGCTGTCAACAATGCCCTCATCCTGATCTCGGTCCCGGTCATTGTTGGCGCGATTCTCCGAATCCCATATACCTTCGCTGTTTCGAGGTTTGGTGGGCGTGGTTTCACGACCTTCAGTGCAGGCATGCTGCTCGTTCCGACGATTGGCCTGGCTATCGCGTTCAGCCAGCCATCGACCCCCATGTGGGTGTTCGTGGTCCTCGCCGCTCTCACCGGTTTCGGTGGCGGCAACTTCTCGTCGTCGATGGCCAACATCTCCTTCTTTTTCCCGGAGAGTAAGAAGGGCGCCGCTCTAGGCATCAATGCCGCCGGTGGCAACCTTGGTGTTGCTGTTACGCAGCTTGCAATGCCGCTTGTGATCGCAGGGGCGCTCCTTTTCACCGCGCAAGACGAGGCCGGCTACCGGTTCGCCCTCACAGTCGCTGCGCTTTTCTGGGTGCCATTCATTCTCATCGCCGCATTTGGTGCGTGGACTCGCATGGACAGCATCAGCGGTGCAAAGCCGGACGGTGACTCATACCCCCGGGCGATGAAGAACAAGCACACCTGGATCATGGCCTTCCTCTACATCGGGACTTTCGGCTCGTTCGTTGGCTTCTCCTTCGCATTCCCAACTCTGCTCCGTGCCTACTTCCCCGAACTGCAGAACGTGGGATGGATGGTCGCACTAGGCAATCTCGCCTTTATCGGTGCGCTGGTCGGGTCATTCGCGCGTCCAGCAGGCGGCTGGTTCGCTGACAAAGTGGGTGGCGCGAAGCTTACCTTCTTCGTTTTCGTGGGACTCTCTGCGAGCATCGCGGCCGTGATGGGATCACTCGCCCTGGAGAGCTTCCCGCTGTACCTCATCTCTTTCATCGGGCTCTTCATCATCACCGGCGTTGGCAACGGTTCGACCTACCGGATGATTCCCATGATCTTCAGCGCAAGCGTGCGGCATCGTGCGGAATCAGAGGGCATCAGCATGGAGAAGGCGCTCGCATCAGCAAAGCGCCAGGCTGGGGCAGCAATCGGCGTCATTGGAGCTGTTGGCGCTTTCGGTGGGTTCGTACTGCAGCAGGCGCTTCGCTTGTCCAATGTGCACCTCGGGACGATGGCTCCGGCCTTCTGGATCTACGCGGTGGTGTTCCTGGTCATGGCCAGCGTGACGTGGTGGTACTACCTGCGCACGTCGTTCGCAATTTCGCGGGCTCCGAGCCTGGCTCACGCCAACGTCTAACTCGGCGTCGCGCAACTCCCTATCGGTATGAGGATCCGGTATCTGGGCGCAGCGTGGGAGTGGCTCCTCGCGCTCTCGTGCACCCAGATGCCGGATTTGGAGGTGCAGCCCATGACGATTCCCGCAACGAGATCAGTTCCCGTGAGACGCCGGCTCCCTGCGGTGTCGTACAGCCCGTGCGGATGGCTTAAAAAGGGCGACCCGGACGCGAAACAGGGAGGTAACGAAGCGTCCATACCGTTAAAACATCAGCACCAAGAAGGAGCGGCATGATGCAGAAGAAGGTCGTTGTTGTCGGCCATGGAATGGTCGGACACCGATTCGTCGAGGCGCTCCGGGCACGTGATGATCGGGGCGAGTGGGCAGTCACGGTTCTCTGTGAAGAGAAGGAAGCGGCGTATGACCGTGTAGCGCTGTCGTCCTATGTGAACACCTGGGATCCGAAGGAACTCGCTCTCGCCGGTAATGACTATCCGGACGATGTGAACGTCGATGTGCGTCTCAGCGCAACTGGCGTCAAGATCGACCGCACCGCACGTACGGTGACCACGAGCACGGGCGAAACCCTCAGCTACGACAAGCTCGTCCTCGCAACCGGGTCCTACGCCTTCGTTCCCCCGGTACCGGGCAAGGACTCGCGAAACTGCTTCGTGTACCGCACGCTCGACGACCTGGACAAGATCAAGGCAGCCGCGGAGACAGCTGCTGCCGGCAATGGTGTTGGTGTCGTCGTCGGTGGTGGCCTGCTCGGTCTCGAAGCGGCGAACGCACTCAAACTGCTCGGACTCACGCCACACGTCGTCGAACTTGCGCCCAGGCTGATGCCGCTTCAGGTCGACGAGGGTGGCGGCGCGCTGCTGAAGAATCTGGTAACGGATCTGGGCCTCACAATTCACACCGGGGTATCCACCGCTGCCATCAACGAGAAAGAAGACGGCTCCCTCACGGTCGAGTTGTCCAACGGTGAAACAATCGACGCAGCACTGCTGGTGTTCTCGGCCGGTGTGCGCCCCCGCGACGAACTGGCCCGCACCGCAGGGCTTGACGTCGGTGAACGCGGCGGCGTGATCACCGGGCTTGAGTGCCAAACATCGGATCCGGATGTGTACGCGATCGGCGAGGTCGCGGCGATTGAGGGCCGCTGCTACGGGCTTGTCGGCCCCGGTTACGCGTCCGCAGAGGTTGTTGCCGACCGATTGCTCGGTGGGGAGGCGGAATTCCCCGGCGCGGACCTCTCGACGAAACTCAAACTGCTGGGCGTCGATGTGGCGAGTTTCGGCGACGCCTTCGCTCAGACGCCGGGTGCTCTCGAGGTTGTTTTCAGCAACCCTGCTGCCGGAACCTACGCGAAAATCGTCGTCTCAGATGACGCGAAAACGCTTCTTGGCGGCATTCTTGTCGGTGACGCGAGCTCCTACGCCACTCTCCGTCCGATGGTCGGCCGCGAACTGCCAGGTGACCCTGCGGCAATGATCGCGCCAGCCGGTGGCAGTGTAGAGATCGGCGCGGGCGCGCTTCCCGATGACGCCCAGATCTGCTCGTGCAACGCCGTCACTAAAGGCGACATCTGCGGTGCCATCGCGGACGGCGCGTGCGACATCGCGGCTGTGAAAGGCTGCACCAACGCGGGCACCTCATGCGGAGGCTGTCTCCCGCTCGTCAAAAAGCTGCTTGCTGACTCCGGAGTGGAGCTGTCGAAGGCGTTGTGTGAGTGTTTCGCGCATTCACGTGCTGAGTTGTTCCAGATCGTGCAGAGCACTGGAATCCGCACGTTCTCGAAGCTCATCGACAAGCACGGCGACGGCAGCAGAGGCTGTGACATCTGCAAGCCGACTGTGGCCTCGATCCTGGCCTCCACCAGCAGCGATCATATCCTTGAGGGGGAGCAAGCCTCACTTCAGGACACCAACGATCACTTCCTCGCGAACCTGCAGAAGAACGGTACGTACTCCGTAGTCCCGCGCATGCCAGGCGGAGAGGTGACGGCAGACCAGCTGATCGTCATCGGGCAGGTAGCGAAGGAATTTGACCTCTATGTCAAGGTCACTGGTGGTCAGCGGATCGATATGTTCGGTGCTCGCGTTGAGCAGTTGCCCGCGATCTGGAAGCGCCTCGTGGAAGCAGGCATGGAATCCGGCCACGCCTACGGGAAGTCGCTGCGCACGGTAAAGAGTTGCGTGGGTTCCTCGTGGTGCCGATATGGTCAGCAGGACTCCGTGAAAATGGCCGTTGACCTCGAGAAGCGCTACCGCGGTCTGCGCTCTCCGCACAAATTGAAGCTAGCGGTCTCCGGCTGCGCGCGTGAGTGCGCCGAAGCCCGCGGCAAGGATGTGGGAGTGATCGCAACGGAGAAGGGGTGGAATCTCTACGTAGGCGGCAACGGCGGTCAAACGCCGAGGCACGCCGAACTGCTGGCAGGGGACCTCGACGACGCCACGCTGGTGAGATACATCGATCGGTACCTGATGTTCTATATCCGCACCGCCGATCGTTTGCAGCGCACGGCGCCCTGGCAGGAGAGTCTCGAGGGCGGATTGGATTACCTCAAGAAGGTCATCTGCGAGGACAGCCTCGGTATTGCCGACGAACTCGAAGCGGCGATGGAGAGGCACGTGGCTGGTTACAAGGACGAGTGGGCCGGCGTACTGGAAGACCCGCAGAAACTCTCGCGCTTCGTATCGTTCGTCAACGCGCCAGCTGAGCCAGATCCCCTGGTTCAGTTCGCCGAGTCTGATGGACGCAAGATTCCCGTGACTTTGGGGATGCCAGCAATGCCCGAAACTGCGACAACAGGGGTGAAATGATGACGGCACTCGATGTCCGTGAGGCCAGTGAGGCCCCAGAGTTGAACGGCTCCGATGGCTGGACGACTGCGTGCGCCTACGATTTTCTGCTGCCGAATCGTGGTGTTGCGGTCCTGCTGCCTGGTAATGACCAGGCAGCGCTGTTCCGCCTCGATGATGGATCGCTGCGTGCAGTGGGCAACATCGACCCGTTCGCTCACGCGGCGGTCATGTCACGCGGGATCGTCGGGGACCGTAAAGGGGAGCCCACTGTGGCGTCGCCGCTGCTGAAGCAGGTGTTCTCGCTGGAAAGCGGCATATGCCTCGATGACGCAGGCCACTCGCTGCCCGTGTATCAAACTCGGGTTGTCGAGGGTCTTGTTCAGGTACGCGCCGCAGCCGGGGAGTGACCGACACGACAGGTGCCAGGAGCAGTTATCAAGCGAACTACGACCGCACACCGTGCGCGACACATCAGTACATGGGAAGCCAGTAGCGTGAACACTATGGGAGCGAAGGAGAGGACTGTGCCGGTAAGGTCCGACGAGGACAGTCCAGCGGCGCTCGCCGGCTTCACGATTGGTATCACCGCTGCGCGCCGGGCTGAGGAGTTCGCCACCCTCCTGAGCAGGCGGGGAGCAACTCTAGTGCATGCACCAGCCATCCGGATCATCTCGCTCGTCGACGACACGGAGTTACGCAAGGCGACCGAGTCGGTGATCGCGTCCCCACCAGATATCGCCGTGGCAACGACGGGAATCGGATTCCGGGGCTGGGTCGAAGCTGCCGACAACTGGGGTCTCGCGGAGCCACTTCTCAACGCGCTGACTTCGTCCAGACTGCTCGCTCGCGGGCCGAAAGCCAAGGGTGCGATGCGCGCCGCGGGCCTGCGGGAGGAATGGTCTCCCGACTCGGAATCCTCTGCCGAGGTACTGGATCACCTTCTCGAGGAAGGGGTCGAAGGTAAGCGGATCGCCGTGCAGCTTCACGGCGCAACCACAGAGTGGGAGCCGATTCCCGACTTTTGTGAGGTCATGCGCAGCGCTGGAGCGGAGGTAGTACCGGTTCCCGTCTACCGCTGGGTCCCGCCGGACGATCGTTCTCAGCTCGACCGAATGATCGAAATGTCAATCAACGGAGAACTCGACGCCATCACCTTCACCAGTGCGCCGGCCGTCGCGTCGCTGCTTGGCCGAGCGAAAGAGACACGTGTGCTCGAGTCTCTGCTCAATGCGCTGCGCGGGCGTGTTGTCCCGTTCAGCGTGGGGCCGGTGACCGCCGCCCCGCTAGAAGCGCTCGGTGTTGCGACGACGCAACCGCATCGCGCACGACTGGGTGCCCTTGCTCGCCATATCGCGGAAGAGTTGCCTCGCAGGGCGAACCACCTGCAAGCTGGTGGGAGCCATTTAAGTATCAGGGGCAGCTGCATCGTCGTGGATCGGGAAGTGAAGCAGGTGCCGCCCGCCTCACTTTCGATCATGCGCGCGCTGGCGAGGCGTCCCGGCGCGGTTGTATCGCGGGAAGATTTGCTGGCGGTTCTGCCAGGTGCGGGTGGTGACACCCATGCGGTGGAAACTGCGGTGGCCCGCTTGCGGGCGGCCCTTGGCGCACCAAAGGTGGTGCAAACAGTGGTGAAGCGCGGCTACAGGCTGGCGCTCGACCCCGTCGAGTCGGATCCGAAGGGAGACCGGTGATGGAGACACGCGGGCAAGTGCTCGTTGCGCACGGCACGCGGAACCCCCGGGGCGTGTCCATGATCGCTGCTGTCGCGGATGCGGTGTCCGAGCAGGCCGGCCCAACCCGAGTCGCTTTCGTTGATGTCTTGGGCCCCTCTCCGTCCGAAGTATTAGCGCAGATGCCGGGACCGGCGACGCTGGTGCCAGCGTTCCTCGCGTCGGGTTATCACGTACGGACCGATATTCCCCGGGAGGTCGAGGCGTCAGGGCACAGTCGAGTCCGTATAACGCAAGCGATAGGTCCTGACCCGGCGCTCGCCGCCATCCTCGCCGATCGGCTGGTCGAGGCGGGGTGGGCTCCCGGAGATGCAGTCGTTCTCGCGGCGGCGGGATCATCGGACACACGTGCTTTGCGAGATGTGCGTCGTTCAGCGGTGCTGCTCGCTGACCGTATGCGGACGCCGGTGGACGTGGGTTACATCGCGACTGCCGTGCCCCGGATCGGTGACGTGGTAAGCGAGGTGCGGCGTAAGACGGGGAAACGCGTTTTCATCGCCTCCTACCTGCTGGCTCACGGTCTCTTCCACAACCGGCTCCATGAACTCGGGGCCGATGGCGTCGCCGCGCCGATCGGCGTGCATCCCGACCTCGTGGGCCTGATCAGTTCGAGGTTCGCGGCCGCCCGCTGCTGGCCCGCGCCGACGTTGCGCCGCTGAATCGAGTTCGTGCGTCACCTACTGAAATCGTGTCTGTACGTAGCGACGCGAACCCGTCCATCAACGATGTGAACTCCCTCGCTGGTGAGCAACCCAGCCTGTTTGTCAGCGAGGTGGCCAGGGAGAATACCGTCAGCGCGTACAACACGATGCCAGGGGATATCGGCTCCGTCTGTCTTCAGAATCCAGCCGACAATGCGTGCAGAAGGAAGCCCAGCTGCCGTCGCAATGTCGCCGTAGGTGGCGACACATCCGGGCGCAATGCCGGACACGAGTTCACGCACGTGCTCCACCGTCTCGTCTGAGATCGCCGGCGTCACTGCTCAGTTCCCGTGACACCGCGATCGCTGGCGCTGTCCCTTGCGTTGATGAGGGCATCTCGAACGATTGCGCCCACGAGGCCGGGGTCTTCTTGTGCCACCATATGGTCAGTTTCGGCCTCGACCACCGTGAGCGCGGGGCCGAGATGGTTTTCGAGCATGGCGCGGAACTCAGCGGTAACGAACGGTGGGCTCGACCTTCTCGCCACCACGAGGACGGTTGGGGTGTTTCGTGGCGGCAGCGCCGCTGGGCGAGCAAGTTCGCTGAAAGTGGTGATCACTCCCGGCATTGAGATGCGCCAATTGACGCGGCCGTTGGGCAGAACAACAAGGTGTTCGGTGAGTTCCCGCTCGAGTACATCAGGGTCGACGTCACGCCAGGCCCCATTGACTTTGTCACTGCGCGCTTCCTCCCTGTCGGTGTAGTCCGGTGACGCCGTGGTGGCATCGGCGAGGCGAAGCATCCATGCCGGGTCGAGTTGGGCGGCAGGGTCAAGTAGTACCAGCGCGGCGACGCGATCAGGCATTGCGCGAGCCAGATGGATCGCTAAGTTCCCGCCAAACGAGTGGCCGACAACGACCGCACGATCGAGTTGGCCAAGAATCTGCTGAAGATCGTCCACGTGTTTCTCGATCGTCCACGGTGGTTCCCACGGTGACCTGCCGTGGCCGCGTAGATCCGGGGCGAAAACCTGAAACTCGGGGAAGTGCCTGCGTGCGAGGTCCTCCCAGCGCTGCCCATGGCCGGTAAGTCCGTGCAGCGCGAGGAGCACAGGATCGCGCGGGCGAATATCTGCGGATGGTACGGAGCATCCGAACCTGTGAACGTGCAGTTCTCTACTTAAATTCACCATAGTGATCTCGGCCTGTTAGCAGGTACAGTTAGCCCCACTGAGGGATGCAGCGACGGGGGTGCCGCGACTCTTTTCCTTCGGGCATGGGGAATTAACCCGGTTGAAATAGCAGGGACTGTACGCTGATCACACGTGGGTCACGCAATGCTAACCTTCGAGATTACGAAGGTTCGAGTGGAGTAGTTAAGCAATGGGTCACAACGCCGGAATGAACGCGCGCCCGGTCTGCGGCGCGACGCAGCGGCGCGAGCACTGGCTGCTCGACGGTGCGGCATCGCGCGCGGCCCCAGCATCACTTATCGCGGCCACGTCGATGGCTTTTAATCCTGCCATGGTGACGTCATCGGTGCGTGCCACCGTGTCGTTACACGATCACGGGCTCACTGTGATCGAGAACCCAGCTAGCTGCATCACTGGCAGCAGCGGACACAATGCAAGGAGCGCCTGAATATGAGCGACGCACCAGATACCGTTGCCTCCGTGCCCGTACGCAGCCAGGAAAATGAGCATCCGAAGGCTCCCGGAAATGCCGGTCAGCGTCCCGCGCTGTCGGGACGCGAGCGACCGGAGCGCATTCCTCTGTCACTCGGTGAGCAGCGACTGTGGCTCATCAATCGATTCGATCCTTACTCGCCCGTTCACAACGTCCCGATCTCTGTCGAATTGATGGGCGACCTCGATGGTGCCTCGCTCACCGCAGCGGTCCAGGATCTCATCGAGCGGCACGAGGTCCTGCGGACGATTTTCCCCGCATCCGCGGATGGGCCATACCAGACGATTGTGCCCGCGAGTGAGATCACCGTTGACATGACGCCCGCGGACCTAGATTTTGGTGATGCTGAAGATCCGGCAGGGGCCATACTCGCGTTCGCGCGGGAAGGCTTCGACCTAACCAGCGAGGTCCCTTTCCGTGCGCGCCTGTTCCGGATGGCGGACAGCGAATACATTCTGACTCTCGTGGTGCATCACATCGCGGCGGATCGGGCATCTCTGCGTCACCTCTTGAGGGATCTCTTTCAGGCGTATGAGTCCCGTTGTTCAGGTGCCGCTCCAGACTGGTCGGCGCTCCCTCTGCAGTACGCGGACTACGCGCTGTGGCAGCGTGAACTTCTCGGTGAGGAATCCGACCCGGAGAGTGTGATCGCACGTGAGATCGAGTTCTGGCGGGCCGAACTCGACGGCCTGCCCGATGTGCTCAATCTTCCGCTGGATCGGCCTCGCCCAGCTTTCCAGTCGCTGTGCGGGAAGGCTGTGGACTTCTACCTCGGCCCGCAGGTCCACTCGAGCCTGAAGAGCATTGCAGAGCGATACAGCGTGCCAGCGTTCACGGTCCTTGAATCTGCCTTCGCCGTACTGCTCTTCAAGCTGTGCGGCTCCGATGACATTGTGCTTGGTACACCAGTGGATAAGCGGGCTGATGACTCGCTCGATCCGATCGTCGGAATGTTCGGCAACACGCTGGCGCTGCGGCATCGCGTCATCGAGTCGGAGCGTTTCTGCGACCTGCTCACGCGGTCACGCGAGCGCAGTGTCGAAGCCTTCAGTCACGCAGAGACGCCATTCGAGCGTCTCGTGGAAGTCCTCGGAATTCCGCGCTCGCCGTCCTTCCATCCGGTATTCCAGGTAATGATCTCGCTGCACGACGAGGAGCAGCAGATGACCTCTATCGCTGGCCTCGATGTGGCGATCGGTGGCCTGGAAGCCAAAGCCGCCGACTGTGACCTCGAGCTTGTCCTGACCGAGAGTTTCGGCCATGACGGTGAGCCCGCCGGAATCACCGGGTCGATGGTGTATGCGGTGGAATTGTTCGACGAGGCGACGATTATCGGAATTGTGCAGCGGTTCCAGCGTCTGCTGACCGCGATCGCGGCGCACCCGGAGTTACCGGTCAGCGACATCGATGTGCTGACAGATCGGGAGCGGGGGCTGTTGCTGCCGCATCGCAAATCGCGCAGCTCACTCGATCGCCTCGTTGGCTATGCAGCGAGTCACGGGACGGCACTCTTGCCAGGGACCGAGGGCGGTTACGCTGAACTCGCGGGACGTGTCGGTCAGGTCGCCTCACGCGCGACCGGTTCGACGCTCGGGGCCGGCAGCGACCTGGCTCTAGCCTTGCTCACATATGCGGCCGGAAAGATGGACGTCACAGCGGCGCAACGGCTCGCGGACACCGTGCTGCCAACGCTCGACAAAGGCGCCCAGAATCGGCCTCCCCGCGACACCCGGGAGTTGAGCGCGTAAATCTGTCACACCTCCGTGATGTCATGTATCGCATGACGGCACGGCGGGGGCTGACGGATGACGTCAGAGTCAGGTTAGTTGGCGCGGTAGCGCCTCAGCAGCATGTCCGGACGTGGTCCGGTGCGGCGGCGGCACTCCTTCACCGTGTTGCGGGCGGGGACGTTTCGCGCTCGGCATCGTCCAATCCGGCTCCGTCCGGGTGGGCCCCTGTGCAGCTTCTCGGTGGCCCCGGCACCGGAAAGACCGCTTACCTCGCCGACCTGGCCGTGGCAATGATGGCGGCGGGGGTGGATCCCGAGTCGATTCTTGTGCTTACTCACTCACGTGCAGCCTCCACGTCCATGCGTGAAGTCATCACCTCTGCGCTGCTGGCCGAGGGAGGCAGCGCGCCGCAAGCAACACGTGAGCCACTGGTGCGGACGGTGCACTCCTACGCGTTTGCTGTTCTGCGGCTGCAAGCCGCGCAGTACGGCAACCCGCCGCCCCGCCTCATCACCAGTTCCGAACAGGATGCTGTGTTCAGGGAGATGCTCCACGGCGACATCGAAGACGGTGCCGACTACTGGCCCACCGAGTTACGTCCCGCATTGGGCCTGGCTGGGTTCGCCTCCGAACTTAGGGGCCTCCTTCGGCGCTCCGCCGAGCGGGGGCTAGGGCCGGAGGATCTTGTGAAGCTAGGCCGGAAACACCGCAAGGCGGAGTGGGTCGCTGCGGGCCGGTTCGCCGCGGTGTACGAACAAAGCACGCTTCTTCGAGGGTCCGTTGGCATGGAGGTCCCGCAGGCCACTGCACCCGCCCTCGATGCGGCTGAGCTTGTGAGTTCGGCAGTGACCGCGCTGTCAATCGATCCAGATCTGCTTCAGCGTGAACGCCAGCGCGTACGTTATCTACTCGTTGACGATGCTCAGCATCTCGACCCTCAAGCTGCCTGGCTGATCGAGCTGCTGGGAACAGGGACAGAGCTCACTGTGATAGCCGGGGACAGCGACCAGTCAGTTTTCCGTTTCCGGGGTGCTGAGCCGGCATTCCTCGAGCGCCTTGCGGACAATGAAACGGCCGCACGGATTGTTTTCGCGGAGAATCATCGGAGTGCCCCCGAGATCGTTGCGGCCGTGGCGCGGGTGGCCGCGAAGCTCCCAGGCATGCAGCCGCAGCGGAAGGTCTTCACTGTCAGCCCAGCAAAGGAGACTGGCCGGGCGATGGTGCGTGTGCTCAGCACGCCGGCACGCGAAGCGGCGGCCGTCGCCGACACACTTCGCCGCGCCCACCTCCATGACGAAGTCCCGTGGTCGAGGATGGCGGTGATTGTCCGCTCGGTTCCGCAGCTTTCAGCGCCGCTGCGGCGCGCCCTGCTGGCTGCGGGAGTGCCAGTCAACACCCCGGTCCCGGAACTGCCGCTCGGGAGACAAAGGGCGTCGAGGTCTCTGCTGCTTGTTCTGAAAGCGGTGGCGGGGCCACCTGGCCAAGAGTCGAGTCTGACAGCGGAGGAGGTACTAGAACTTCTAGCCGGCCCGATCGGTGGTGCAGACCCACTGACACTGCGTCGTATGCGCCGCGGAATCCGGCGCGCTGAGGTGGCCCGCGGCGGTGACAGGGATTCGGCAGTTGTTTTGACGCGGCTGATCTGTTCGCCCGAAACATCCGCTGACTCCGGAATCCTGGGTGCGCTGACACCTGTGGAAGCCGCGCCAGTCGAGCGGCTAAGGAAGGTACTCCGCCGCGCCCGAAAGGTCCGTGAACGACATCGCGGCCTCGAAGCGGTGCTCTGGGAGGTGTGGCGCGCAGCGGGACGCGAACGTCAGTGGGTGCGGCAGGCGCTGCGTGGTGGACCCGCTGGCGCGCAAGCAGACCGTGATCTCGATGCGGTGGTGGCATTGTTTGACGCCGCAGCCAACTATGTGGACCGGCTGCCCGCGGCGTCGATCGCCGGGTTCGCCGACTATATCGCCCATCAAGAGCTCCCCGCTGAGCCAGTGGTCCGCAACGTAACACGCGCGGATTCGGTCACTTTGCTGAGTGCGCACGCGGCGGCGGGTAACGAGTGGGATGTCGTCGCTGTCGCCGGTGTTCAGGAAGGCGTGTGGCCATCTCTGCGGGGGCGGGGAAGTGTGCTTAACGCCGGCGACATCGATGATGTGATGCGACGGGACATGACAGGGGAGTCGGCGACACCTGTTTCCCGGCTCGCGCCGCTGCTCGCGGACGAGCGCAAGCTATTTCTTGTCGCATGTTCGCGCGCACGCCGGCAACTCCTCGTGACCGCCGCGCAGTCGGTATCTGGCCAATCAGATCTCGTACCCTCACGCTTCATCGACGAACTCGGTCTCGGGGCCAGCGCGGGCCAGGAAGAGGCGCCGCGATCTGAGCGCAGTGAGGAGCCCGAAACAGTGCTCGCGCTGCCAGCGCTCGTCGCGAAGCTCCGCGCTGTGGTGTGTTCCCCGTGCGAGTCCGAAGGGCGGAAGTCTGACGCTGCGGTCCAGCTTGGCCGGCTGGCGGAAGCGGGTGTTCCGGGCGCGCATCCTCAAGAGTGGTATGGGTTGCGCTCCATCACCACTGATCGCGCGATGTGGACCGCCGAAGACGGCCCAGTGCGCATGTCACCCTCGACAGTGGATCAGCTTTCGAAATGTCCGCTTAGGTGGCTTCTGGAACGTCACGGGGGCTCGGATGGCAACGACGCAAGTGCGGTCAAAGGAGTGCTCGTTCACACGCTCACGCAGGCAATTGCGGGAAACATCTCCGATGCGCAGGTCCGCGAGGCGCTCGTTCAGGCCTGGGACAAAGTGGATCTAGGGTCCCCGTGGTACGCGCGGCATGAGCGTGCACGGATCGAGAACATGCTCTCGCACTTCGACGAGTGGCTGCGACGTTCGCGCACCGAGCTGACCGAGGCGGGCGTCGAGGTCGCCGTCGATGGCGTGCTGGCCGACCCGACCGGGGAAGGCCCTGACGTTCGGTTGCGCGGCCGGATTGATCGGCTCGAACATGACACTGAGGGGCGGCCCGTGATCGTGGACGTGAAGACGGCACGCACGCCAGTGAGTGCAACCTCCGCGCTCGACCACGCTCAGTTAGCTACGTATCAAGTTGCCGCGGCATCCGGCTTGATCGACGGGGAGCCCGCGGCCGAGCCCGGCGGCGCGCGGCTCGTGTTCGTCGCCAAACCGCACAAGAATACGGGTGCGGCGGAGCGGAGTCAGCCAGCATTGACCGCGGAGCAGGTTCAGCAATGGATCAGCCTGATTCGTGACGCCGCGAAGGCGACACGGGGACCGGCCTTCGAGGCGCGGATCAATGACGGCTGCAGCCACTGCCCTGTTCGCTCCAGTTGCCCTGCCCAGGATGTGGGAAGGCAGGTGACCCAGTAGTGAGTACGAATTCGGTGCGCAGCGGACGCCGCAGGAAGTCTTCGGGCCCTGATTTCTCCCGGCCCCGTTTTACACCCTCCCAACTGGCTCAGGCGCTCGGACAGCCGCAGCCCACTCCTGAACAGCAGGCCGTCATCACAGCTCCCGCCGGTCCGCTGCTCGTTGTGGCGGGTGCTGGCGCGGGTAAAACGGAAACGATGGCCGCCCGAGTCGTGTGGCTGGTAGCCAACGCCTTCGTCCACCCAGAGAATGTTCTGGGCCTTACGTTCACACGCAAGGCCGCGCATCAGCTCACGACTCGTATCCGCAGCAGGCTGGCGCGGCTCGCAGGAACTCAGCTTCTGCACAGTGCTGATCCTTCAGGAGAACTTTGTGCCCGCCTGAGTATGAGTGAGCCGGAGGTCAGCACATATCACGCCTACGCTGGAAAGTTGCTGGCCGAACATGCACTGCGGCTGCCGATAGAGCCCTCCGCGACGCTCCTCAGCGAAACCGAGCTGTGGCAGATCGCCCATCGTGTGGTCAGCGCCTGGGACGGTGACCTCGACCTCGAACGGACACCCGCGTCGGTGACGAGCGCGGTGCTGGCGCTCTCCGCAGCGCTCGATGAGCACATGATCGATATCGACGACCTCTCCTCCGCGCACCTCGAACTGGAGAAGCTGGTGCATTACCTGCCTCCCGGCTCGCGGCAGCGGCAGGAGCCCAACCAGCGCCTGTTGTCATTGCTCGCGACCCAGCATCAGCGGTTGCAGTTGCTCCCGCTCGTGCAGCAGTTACGGACAGTGCTGCGAGAAGAAGGTGCACTCGATTACGGCAGCCAGATGTCGCTCGCTGCCCGGCTGGCGGCTAATCACCCTGAAGCGGGGCAGGGCGAGCGGGAGCGCTACCGTGTGGTGCTGCTCGACGAGTACCAGGACACGGGGCACGCGCAGCGAATCCTCCTCGCCGGGCTTTTCGGCAACGGCACTGATCCAGCGCTCGCGGTCACCGCGGTGGGTGATCCCATCCAGTCGATCTATGGGTGGCGCGGCGCGTCCGCGGCCAACCTTCCACGGTTCGCGATGGACTTCCCATGCGGTGACGGTAGCCCTGCGCCGCGCCTCGAATTGCTGACGAGCTGGCGCAATCCAGTGACGGCACTTTCGATCGCGAACAAGGTTTCGGAGCCGTTGCGGTGTCGTGGCGTACCCGTTAGCACCCTCAAACCGCGGCCCGAAGCAGCCGAAGGCGAGGTTCAGCTCGCGTTATGCGGAGATGTCGCGGCTGAGCGCAGATGGGTGGCGCAGCAGATGTTCCTGGAGTACGACGCGGCGCGTGAGCGGGGGGAGCCGCCACCTACTGCGGCCGTTCTGGTGCGGCGCAACCGTGACGCCGCACCGCTCGCAGAGGCTATGCACGAATTAGGCATACCGGTGGAGGTGGTGGGGCTCGGCGGGCTGCTGGAGACACCGGAAGTGCAGGATCTGGTGGCAATGCTCCGCCTGATCGCCGACCCCATGGCGGGCACGGCAGCCGTGCGCGTGCTCACAGGAGCCCGCTGGAGGCTCGGGGCGGCAGACCTTGCTTCGCTGTGGCAGCGTGCGCGGGAGCTCGCAATCGCCAGTGGCCAGAACCAATCAGCGGTGTCCACCCGTGAGGAACTCGATAATGCGCTCGATGAGGCGATACCGGGCGAAGCTGCCGAACAGCCTGGCATCTCTGATGCACTTGCCGATCCGGGCGCGGCGGACCGGTACTCATCGGCGGGTTTCGCGCGAATCACTGAACTGGGTCGTGAACTGGCGGCACTTCGTGAGCGATTGGGCCAGCCGCTCACTGAACTCGTCGCTGACGTGGAACGCACCGTCGCGCTGGGCATCGAAACTGAGGCGCGCGGTTTCTTCCTCGCCGAGAACGCACCTGGGGCCGGACGCGAGCACCTTGACGCATTCGCCGATGTCGTCGCTGGTTACGCGCGCCACCCCGCAGCATCGCTGACGGGGCTGCTTGCCTTCCTCGACGCTGCCGCAGTGATTGAGAATGGCCTCGCGCCGGGTGAAACACAGGTTGCACCGGACCGAGTGCAGATCCTCACCGTGCACTCAGCCAAAGGCCTCGAATGGGAAGTCGTCGCAATCCCGCACCTGGTCGAAGGAGTCTTCCCCTCGTCCACCTCAGCAGAGACTTGGCTGACGTCCATTGGGCAGATTCCGTCAGCGCTGCGGGGCGATCGCCAAGACGGGTCCGATGGGGAAGGCTCAGACGGTGTGCCGGTGCTGAAACTCGAGAACCTGAACGACCGCAAGCAACTCGAGGAAGTGATAACCCGGCACCAGGATGCCTTCAAAGCTCGCGGGCTCGATGAAGAACGCCGTTTGCTCTACGTTGCGCTGACCAGGACAGAACGCGTGCTGTGCATCTCGGGCCACCAGTGGGGCGAGACGGGTGACAAGCCAAAAGGCCCTTCGCTATTCCTTGAGGAGCTTCGTGACCTCGGCGAATCCGGCGGCATCTCGATCTGTGAATGGGCACAAACTCCAGGCCCAGGCGATGTCAACCCACTTGCCACCGCCACACGAATCGTCCAATGGCCCATCGATCCGCTGGGGCAACGGCGCGCAGACATCGAAGCTGGAGCGTCACTGGTGTTCACCGCGCTCAAGCGTCGTAAGAGTAGCTCCGCGCACGAGGATGACGATCAGGCAGAAACCTGTGACGGCCTAGCGTGGGCAGCCGATGTCGATGTCCTGCTCGCGGAGCGAGAGCGCCGGCGTACCAGCGAAGTGCTCGTAGAGATGCCCCAGCACCTTTCGGTGAGCAACCTTGTCGCCCTCGCGGGCGACCCTATGGAACTTGCGTTGCGTTTGCGTCGGCCGCTGCCTTTCCCGCCGAATCCGCTCGCGAGGCGCGGAACCGCTTTCCACGCCTGGCTGGAGCGCAGATATGGCGCAACGCGTCTGCTCGACCTCGATGAGCTCCCCGGAGCCGCTGATACTGGCGCGAGCCCAGACGCTGATCTCGAGCAGCTACAAGAAGCATTTCTCGCGTCCGAATGGGCGCTCCGAAGTCCAGCAGAAGTTGAGGTGCCGTTCGAGACGACAATCGGCGGCACAGTTCTGCGCGGGCGGATCGATGCTGTTTTCCGGGACGATGACGGCGGCTACAGCGTCGTTGACTGGAAAACGGGCGCTGAACCGGGGCCGCGTGATCGCGCCGCTGTGAGTATGCAGCTAGCCGCGTACAGGATCGCGTGGGCTGACCTCATGGCAGCGCGAGGGACTCCAGTCTCACTGGAAAAAGTGCGCGCGGCATTCCACTACGTCCGGTCTGGGAGAACCATTGCGCCGCAGGACCTTCCAGACAAGGATGGTCTTCGCACGCTCCTGGCGAACCCGGGTGACACGCACCATACCGACGGTGCCGGATCGAGCGAGCAGACGCGAGGCGATTAGGCTCGGACAATATGACGAGAAGAATCCTGCTCTTTGGCGCAACCGGATACACCGGGGGACTGGTCGCGCGAGCGCTTCTTGAACGCGGCGAAGTCCCTGTCCTCGTGGGACGCGACCGCGCGGCGCTCGACAGGCGTGCCGCGGAGATTCGCCCCTCGGACCCGCCGTACACGATGGTTCTCGACGTGCACGACGTCGGGACACTGCGCCGCACCATCTCGGCGGATGATGTCATCGTCACCACCGTCGGGCCATTCCACAGCCACGGTCGCACGGTGGCGGAAGCTGCCGCTGAAGCGGGTGCCTCCTACATCGACTCAGCGGGTGAGCCTCCGTTTATCCGGTGGACGTTCGAGAAGCTCGGCACCCGCGCGGCGAACCGGGGTGCGCGCATCCTGCCAGGTTTCGGCAACGAATATGTGACAGGACAGCTCGCCGGAGCTTGGGCGCTAGAGCGGGCGGCCGAGATGGGGGTGCCGCATCGTTTGGAGATCGGGTACTTCAGCACTGGCGGGTCGTTGTGTTCGCTGAGTCGCGGAACTATCGCATCTCTCGCCGGATCGAGTCTTGAACGCTCGTACACGTACCGGAACGGAATCCGTGCGGAACGGCCCGGTGCGCGAAGCAGTTCATTCCGGATTGGTGGCCGCAAGTACTCGGGATTCAGTATTGGGACAACTGAACACCTGACGCTTCCGGAAGTGTCGCCGAGCCTGCAGGAACTCGATGTGTACCTCGGCTGGTTCGGTAAGGCATCTCCGCTGCTCGCGACCGCGAGCCTCGCGGGCCCACTGATCCGTCGACTGCCCGGAGCGAAACGCGTCGTCTCGACCGTTGGGGCGCGTTTAGGCGGTTTTGGCAAGGACGGACCGGAATCACATGAGCGCGACCGCTCAGGAGTGCTTGTTTCTGCGCGGGTCTTCTCGAAGTCGAAACACAAGCTCAGCGAAATAACGCTCGCCGGGCCGAACGGGTACGAACTCACGGCTTCGTTGATGGCGTGGGCTGCCACTGTGGAGTCGCACGCCAGCACACGTTCGGTGCACCGCCGTACCGGGGTACTTGGCGCAATTCAGGCCTACGGCCTAGGTGTTGTGCGCGATACGTGTCTGCATCTTGACGTGCGTGAAGTGGAGTCGGCCGTCGTGTCGGCCTAGCCACTGCACCGCCACTTGTTACGGCTCGGGCTCGGTAGCCCTGACTCGTCAGCACAACCCGGGTGCTGGCGATATGCTTCCGCGGGTGCGAAGTCTTGTGCGGAAGGGCGGGGAGCCCGCAGAACCGCTGACGGAGCGGCCACTCTACGCGCTGGTCGGCGTAGTCACGATGCCGAAGCTCAAGCGGAGTCCCGTCCAAGCGATAACGAGGCGCATCGTCGGGGCGATCGTGGCGCTAGTTCTGACGTCTACGCTGGTGTATTTCGACCGAGACGGTTACAGCAACTCGACCGATGCACCGTTGACCTATCTGGACTGCTTGTACTACGCCACGGTCAGCCTGTCCACGACGGGCTATGGAGATATCGCTCCGCTGACGCCGTTCGCGCGAGCTACCAACATTTTCATCATCACGCCGCTCCGGGTGATGTTCTTCATCTTGCTTATCGGCACGACGCTAGAGGTCCTCACGGAGACTTCCAGGCAGGCCTGGAGAATTCAGCGCTGGAGGCAGCAGGTGCGCAATCACACCATAGTTGTGGGTTACGGAACCAAAGGCCGCACCGCAGTTGACGCAATGATCGGAGACGGCGTGCGGCCGTCCGAGATCGTCGTGGTCGACACGGAACAATCTGTGCTCGACCACGCACAAACGCGTGGGCTCGTTACGGTTCACGGCTCTGCGACACGGTCGGATGTGCTGAAACTGGCCGGGGCCCCGCACGCGGCAGCGATTGTGGTCGCGACCAATCGAGATGACTCAGCCGTGCTGGCAACCCTGACGGCCCGCGAACTCGCGCCGCGCGCGAAGATCGTCGCATCGATCAGAGAAGCGGAGAATACGCACCTGCTCAAGCAGTCAGGAGCTGACTCAGTCGTCGTGTCGTCAGAAACTGCGGGACGTCTACTCGGGATCGCGACAACAACCCCGAACGTCGTCGAAATGATTGAGGATCTGCTCACGCCCGAAGTGGGTTTCGCGATCGCGGAACGGCCAGTCGCCAGGGATGAGGTCGGCGGTTCGCCTCGTCAACTCCGCGATATCGTGCTGGGCGTGGTGCGGGAGGGGCGCTTGACTCGAGTGGATGACCCATCCGTGGGTACTGTCGAAAAGAACGATCGGCTTCTCTATATCCGCCGTGCACACGATGACAGACGACAGTGATTAATGCATTTGAGCTCGCGAACACCCCGGCGCTCTCTAGATCCGCGCTAGAACGCGCAGCCGAGCTCCGGGACGCTCCAGATGTCCTAGAAGCAGGCTGGAAGCACGCAAAGTTGCTCCTGCTCAACGAGCAGAATCATGCGTTCGGTACGGCCACCCGGCTGCACCTTCTCGCGGGGCCGGACGTAGCGAAGGCGCCGCCATCGAACGCGATTCTGATCGCCATTGAAGGGGAAGAAGAATCCGGGCGTCACGTCTGGGCGGTGCGCGGGTCGCTGCCACCAGGGCCGGTCACGACGCTGCGTGAGGCGGGCTCACTTCTCAGCCCTCGTGATGCTGGTCTCTTCACCACGGCTCAGGCCGTCCTGAACTGGCATGACGCGGCCCGCTACTGCGCTGTGTGTGGCGGCCCGACAGCCGCCATCTCGGCGGGATGGGCGCGCCGATGCCAGTCGTGTGGCCGTGAGGACTATCCCCGAACCGACCCTGCGGTCATTTGCCTTGTGCACGACGGGGGAGACCGCGTTCTGCTCGCTCGACAGCCATCTTGGCCGTCGGGCCGGTACTCGCTGCTCGCGGGCTTCGTCGAGGCAGGAGAATCCGCTGAGGCGTGCGTGCATCGTGAAGTCGGAGAAGAAGTGGGAGTTGCAGTGCGCGACATCCGCTACCTGGGCAGCCAGCCGTGGCCTTTCCCTCGGTCACTGATGCTCGGCTACCACGCGCTCGCAGATCCGGCCCAACCCATCATTCCTGAACCCGGGGAAATTGAGGAAGCGCGATGGTTCAGTCTCACCGAGGTCGAATCCGCGGTGGCCACCATGGCTGCCGCCGCACGCACAACCCGTAGCCGGACTCTGACCGCGGCTGCCACATTCACCCCGCCAGGGGCTGTTTCTATCGCCCACGGCATTCTGACGGCCTGGGTACAGGCCCGGCGCGCGCGATCTTAGTTCGCCAGAATCTGCTTGACCTGCGCGAGGGACGGGTTCGTGGCGGTCGCACCGTTGGGGAACTTCACAGTGGGCACCACGTGATTGCCGTTGTTCACTCTGCCAACGAAATCAGCGGCATGCTGGTCGAATTCAATATCGACCTCCTCGTACGCAATCCCCGCTGCACTGAGCTGCTTCTTGAGGCGAATGCAATATCCGCACCATGTCGTGGAATACACCGTGATCGGGCTGTTCTGAGAAATCGCTACATCTGTCACGCTGAGAGTGAACCACTCGTCAAGCCCGGACATTCCGGATGATGGCCGGGGTGTGGGATTCTTCACTGTCGTACCCACCTGCCATGATGGGACCCATGTCCCGACCTTCCGCGACCAAAACCCTTATCTCCGCTACGGACTTGCTGGACGGTCTCGACCCGGAACAGCGCGCTGCTGTCCTCGCGCCTCGTGGTCCTGTGTGTGTGTTAGCGGGAGCGGGCACCGGAAAGACACGGACCGTCACGCGCCGAATCGCGCATCTGGTCTCCTCCGGCCACGTGGCGGCGGGGCAGGTCCTTGCCGTCACGTTCACGACGAGGGCTGCGGGGGAAATGCGGACGCGGTTGCGCGAGCTTGCCGCCACTGGGGCCGCGGATCCGTCATGCGGAACCGTGCAGGCCAGGACCTTTCACGCTGCAGCAATGCGCCAGCTCAGATACTTCTGGCCGCGCGTCATTGGCGACACATCGTGGCAGCTGATGGATCGGAAGTTCCCCGCTGTTCGGCAGGCGGCCCAGGCTGCTCGCGCATCGACGGATCCGGACAGCGTACGTGACCTCACTGCAGAGATTGAATGGGCGAAGTCGCGCCTGATCGCGCCGGACGATTACGCCGCCGCGGTCGTGGAAGAGGGCCGTGACTCACCTGCTCCGCCTGAGATTTTTACCCGTGTCTACCAGAACTACGAGCAGCTCAAAGTCTCCGGTGACACGATGATGCTCGACTTTGACGACCTTCTGATGTTCACCGCCGCCGCACTGGAGGAGAATGCGGTCGTCGCCGATGAGTTTCGCGATCGCTACCGCTCGTTCCTCGTCGACGAGTACCAGGATGTGACTCCGCTACAGCAGCGCGTACTCGATGCGTGGCTCGGTGAACGGGACGATCTGACGGTCGTCGGTGATGCGAACCAGACCATTTACTCCTTCACAGGCGCAACGCCTGCGTACCTATTGAACTTCTCCCGCCGCTTCCCCGAAGCTACCGTGGTCCGTCTCGTCCGCGACTATCGTTCGACCCCGCAGGTGGTAGGGCTGGCGAATGATGTGATCGGTGCCGCTCGTGGCCGGATCGCGGGTATGCGGCTCGAACTTGTTGGACAGCGAGCGAACGGGCCCGACCCGGAGTTCACTCAGTTCGATGATGAAGCGACTGAAGCCGCGGGGATCGCTGCGCGCATCAAGAAGCTTCAGAAGCGCGGGGTTCCTGCGTCTGAAATGGCTATCTTGTTTCGGATCAATGCCCAGTCAGAGGTGTATGAGCAGGCACTGACGGAAGCGAAGATCCCTTTTCAGGTGCGAGGTGGTGAAGGGTTTTTCTCACGGACAGAGGTGAAACAGGCAATGGGGGCGCTGCGCGCAGCGGCGGAACGGACTGATTTGCCTGAGGACGTGCCGATGGACCGATTGGTGCGAGCAGTGCTGGTGCCGCATGGCCTTGGTGATGCTGCGCCCCCGGGACAGCAGGCACGGGAACGGTGGGAGTCGCTCGTCGCGCTGGAGCGACTAGCCGCGGACCTGGTCGCGATGCAGCCGACTCTGACGATTAAGGAACTTGTCAGTGAATTGCAGGAGAGAGCCGCGTCTCGCCAGCCACCAGTGGTGGATGGTGTGACCCTCGCTTCGCTTCATGCTGCAAAGGGCCTCGAATGGGATGCCGTTTTCCTCGCTGGCCTGACCGACGGGACGTTGCCCATTTCGCATGCTCTCGGTGACCGTGATGGGACGGGCGCGGAGACCGCGATCGAAGAGGAACGCCGTCTCTTCTATGTCGGCGTGACGCGTGCGCGTGAACATCTGACGCTTACCTGGGCGCTTGCGCGCGGAGAAGGCGGCCGCAAGACGCGCAAGCCCTCGCGTTTCCTCGCTCCGTTTCTGCCAGCGGGTTCTTCCGCCCAGCGCGCCGCTAGTGGATCGGCAGGTAAGCGGTCTAAAGCCACGCGGAACCCTCTCGATCCGGCGGGGGAGGAACTCTTCGAACGTTTGAAGACGTGGCGCCTCGCAACCGCACGTGACCTTGATGTCCCCGCGTTCGTGGTGTTCACCGACGCAACGCTCACTGCAATTGCTGAGAAACAGCCAGCCGACGGGGCAGCACTCGTGAAGATCCCCGGTATAGGCGCCGCGAAGCTCGAGCGGTTCGGCGCGGATGTTCTCGCGGTCGTCAACGGCGCGGGAGGGCGCTGAGAATGGGTACACCGGAATGTGTTTGTGCAGCTAGAAAATAGGTTGTGCCTTCTGTAGGTCACGGATTACTCTGAAAACACCCGACACGCGAGGGGCCGGCTACTGCTGGCGTCGCGCGTGTCACAACTCGGGCAGGGCTCACTCTTAGGTGCCTCCCGATCTGACTGAGGAGGAGCGAGGTGGACAACGCAATCGTAGGTGCGATCCATGGCATTGGTGTCAATGCATGGGGCGCGACGGCTGCTGCCCCCGCTTTCCTCGCTACTGCAGGCGACGTAGCGACTGCGCGCCGCCGCGACACGGCAACCGCCGTAGAACTAGCGGCCATGCAGCCCATCAGCCAGATCGCACCAGGGTCCGTTCAAGGTCTCACAGCGAATCCCAGAACGGCGTAGCCGAGGGATTACCGCCGCACGAGGCCACGGACCGCCAGTCGGATCCGTGGCTTCGGCATCTCGTCGCATGACAGCCCAAAACATCTGTCACGACGCTCAATTAGCTGAGGCCCCGGTCCGCTGGTCAAGGAATGCACTAAGTCAAACCTTCACCTGAGCCCGAGGAGCACTACCGTGACTATCGACATTGGACACAGAACCGGTGTCGCGCTATCCCCATCCGTGGTCCACGTTCTGCCGGACCGTCTTCGCGCACTCCCGTGCCGACGTGAGGACCCTGACCTGTGGTTCGCTGATAGTCCCGCCGACCTGGAATACGCGAAAACACTGTGCGCAGCGTGCCCGGTCCGTGCGAGGTGCCTCGAACTTGCGCTCGACCGGCAAGAACCCTGGGGCGTGTGGGGTGGCGAGATTCTTGATCACGGCGCGATCGTCGCGCGAAAAAGACCGCGCGGTCGCCCGCCGAAAGCATCACCGGCCGCATGAGGAGCCGGCCCGCTGTGCCGGGGGTTTGTTGGGCTAGTCTGCAACAGCCTCAGGCACCCACTGGCGAACTATCTGGCCAAAAGGTACGTGCGCGTCGAGCTGGCACAGCACGGCCACGGTGCTGAGCAGCACCCGATGCAGCATCATGTACTGCGCGGGCATCGTGAAGGTTCGCGCAGTCCGGAACTCGTTACCCCGCCAGTCCGAGTATTGAGCGGCGACGCGCTGCATCCATTCCCTGGAGAAAGTAAACGATTCAGTCCGAAGTGGTTCAAGCAGCGGATGCAAAAACTCCGCTAGGTCCTCGGTCTCCGGGGAGCGTTCCGCGACTAGATAGCCCGCTTCCAGCATGTGATCGAGCAATTCGCCGTAGTGTTCCCCAACAGCAAGCCGAATCATTTTCGTCAGTTCCGGCGGGAAGCCGCCGCTCAGCGAAACGATCGCGCCGAAGTCGATGACGCCGAGCCGTCCATCATCGAGGATCATGAAGTTCCCCGGATGCGCGTCCGTGTGAACCATCGACGTGAGCGCTGGTGACGACAGAGCGAATTCTGTGAGCATTTGCGCTGCGTGACTGCGCTGCACCGCGCTGCCGCCGGCGATCACACGGGACAGCGGCAGACCCTCGATCCACTCGGTCACGATGACTTTCGGCGCGCTTGCCACCACCTTCGGGACTCGGATGTACGGACTATCCGCATACGCCTCAGCGAAAGTGCGCTGGTTGTCAGCCTCGAGCCGATAGTCCAGTTCCTCGACAGACCTCGCGGTGAGTTCGTCAACGAGGGCGCGGATATCAGTCCCTGGTGCCAGCGGCTTGAACAGGGGAGCGAGCCGTCCGATCTGGCGCAGGTCCGAACGCAGCGCCTCATCCGCCCCTGGATACTGGATCTTGACAGCAACCTCTCGGCCGTCTGCCCATCTTGCTTTGTGTACCTGACCGATGCTCGCCGCGGCTGCCGGTACTTCATTGAACTCGGAGACGTGATCCCGCCAGGAGGTGCCGAGTTGTTGATCGAGAACCCTATGGACTTGCTGCGGGCGCATCGGCGGAGCGTCCCGCTGCAGCTTAGTCAGCGCCTCCCTGTACGGCGCGGATAGATGCTCTGGCACGGCAGCTTCGAAAACGCTCATCGCCTGGCCGAGCTTCATGGCGCCGCCCTTGAGTTCACCAAGGACGTTGAAGAGCTGCTCCGCGGCTCGTGCAGCCATTTCGGCGCTTACTTCTTCGCTGCTCTGCCCCGCGATCCGGCGGCCTAGTCCCGCCGCCGCCCGGCCAGCGTAGCCAAGCGGCAGTCTGGCGAGTTTTGCGGTGCGGGCAGCGCGGCCTCGTGGGATAGCAGTCACCCCAACATCATTACTGAAATTGCTGGCTGTGCCCAACTCCCCTGACAGTCGTGTCTGAAACCGTACATCAGGCAGCCGAATTTCCGGCACCGTCAGGCGAGCCAGTCCAGCACGCACAAAGGGGATGACGCGGCCAGTCCCGTGTCGTCATGGTGACCATCAACGGGTCGATCTCCACAGTTGCTCCCAGCGTCGCGGGCGGTCCGGGTGGGCCCGTATTGTTCGGCCTCCGTGCCGCAGCGAGAACAAGTTCGACCTGGCTGAGGGCATATCCCGCCGCCGCGTGGACCGTCGCTGGTGACGCATGGGGGACACTGCCGGTGAGCTGCGCGGCGATATGCGGCCACTCAGGGTCGCGATCGGCCCGGTACAGGTCCGCACACCTGAGACAACTGGTCGCACCGGGGAGGACAAGCGGACCGACTAGTCCGCGCCCGTCACGCACACGTACGGCGAGATGGGGAAGTTGCTCGCGGATGAGGAAGTCATTGAGGACAGGGCTGACAAGCGCAGAATCTGTGAGTACGACGAGGAGCGGGCGCGTCCGCGCGATACACCCTTGCGACCGTTGCTGGTTCGGTGTAGTGAACTGTGTTAACCGCACTCCGAGGTCAGGGAGCGCGCCTGCGAGGACATCCGCCAGAGGACCCCGTCCCGCCAGCGCAACGGCGGGCATTCCCTGTGTGGACGCCTGCCCGGCCCCTGTAAGCACGCCAGCGTCCCGCAGGTGACTAAGGAGCGTCAGGAAAGACGTCCGGGTCGCGCCCGCGCGCTCACCGGCCCGCAGTGCCGCGTCGATAGAGACAGTGCCGTCCAGAGAACGGAGTATCCGGGCGAGAGCGTCCGCACTGCACCCCCGTGGCGGTGAGATGAGTAGAGCGGTCTCAGGGTCCCAGCCGATCTGGACATCACCACACGGGCGCACCAGTACAGGCCTGTTCCGGTCGACAAGCGGATTCTGTCGGCCATTGCGGTCAGCCGTCCACGGGGGCTGGATCTCGTGCGTCACCGTCCCAGCTTTGCATGAAGCACGGGTGGCCCGCCGAAGTTATCCACAGGGCGCAAGCAAGGTGTGGTAAATCGCGATTTATCCACAGACGGACGCGCGGAAGTGACGCTGGGGCGGACGGCTAGCCGGTACATCGCTATCCTTCTCATCATGAGCGACGGATCGCGGCGGGGCCGCAAGGCCGCCCCATCTCCCGTCAATGCGGGGATTCTTGAACAATCAGTGAGTCGGACATCGCGTCCGGAACCAGCCACAGAGGATTCACTCAGCAAGGTTGAGATTCGCCGAAGTCCGCGGCGGCGAAAAACGATCAGTGCCCGGCGCGAGGGCGATCGCATTGTTGTCCTTGTTCCAAGTGGTCTGTCTGAATCCACCGAGGCTGAACTGGTGGAGCGTATGGTGACGAAAATCCGAAAGGCGGATCAGCGACGCGATGCGGAGCGCGGGGGAGACAACGAGCGGCTCGAAGAACGAGCGCGCCAGCTTTCGTGGCGGTGGCTCGACGGCGCGGCGGAGCCGAAGTCCGTGCGTTGGGTGCCAGCGATGCGTACTCGGTGGGCGTCCTGCACCCCCGAGGATGGGACGATCCGCGTCAGTACGCTTCTCCGCGCAGTGCCCGACTATGTGCTCGACTACGTCCTCGTCCACGAACTTGTCCACCTCATCGTTCCGGGCGGGCACCCACCGGAATTCTGGGAACATGTCTACAGGTTCCCTCGGACCGAACGCGCGGTCGGCTTTCTTGAGGCGTACTCACGGATGAGCACGGTCAATCCCGATGGCAACAATGAGATCGGCGAGTGCCGCGACGATGATCGCGCGGTGGCGGCGGAGCGCTAGAGGGAACCGGGTCAGGAACCCGCAGTGCCCCCAGGACGTTCGTCGTCCTCGCCCTGCTCGGCGTCGTCTCCGCGTCCCGCTGCAGAACGTTCCTGTTCTTCAGTCCTGCGCAACTGTGCGATGGGGTCGTCCTCGAAGGCCGAGGTATCACCGCCTACGACGCGGTCAACAAACGCGGCCGGGTTGTCGAGGTCCGACGAGTCAGGCAGCAAGTCAGGATGCGCCCACACATTGTCCCGCTGTTCGACTCCGCCGAAAGCGACGATCTGGGACCACATTTGCGTCGCCTCGCGGATGCGCCGTGGCCGAAGTTCGAGACCAATCAGGTTCGCGAACGTCTGCTCGGCCGGTCCCCCAGACGCACGGCGGCGACGCAGGTTCTCCGTAAGTGCGGAGGCCGAGGGGATACGGTCGGCGAGCGCCTGCGACACCACGCACTCGACCCAGCCTTCAATAAGGGCCAGCATCGTTTCGAGGCGCTCGAGCGCGGCCTTCTGTTCGGGGGTGTTCTGCGGCTCGAAAGCGCCCTGCTGGAGCAGCTTCTCCAGCTCAGCGGGATTCGCGAGCGCCATCGGGTCCATCCCCCGTGCCGCTTCCTCGATCGAACTGAAATCAATATGGATGCCCCGCGCGTACTCTTCGACGGCGGCGAGGATCCTGCTGCGCAGCCAGGGCACGTGACTGAAAAGTCGCTGATGTGCCGCCTCACGCGCGGCGAGGAAGACGAGAACCTCGCGGTGCGGGAGATCCAGGCCCTCCGCAAACTTGCTGATGGCCTCCGGCAGGAGGGCAGCGGTACCGGCCGGTCCGAGCGGCAGTCCGATATCAGTGGACGTCAGTAATTCCTTCGCGAGGTGTCCAAGGCCCTGCCCTAGTTGCGAGCCAAAGGCCGCGCCACCCATTTGTCTAATTATCCCCATCATGGGACCCGCGATTTCACGCGCTTCCTCTGGCAGGCCTTTGATCCACATGCCCGACATCTGCTCGGCCACGGGGTCACAGAGTTGAGGCCACGTGCCGATCGTATTTTCGAGCCAGTCGTTTGGTGTCCAGGCAGCCGTGCGGTTCGCGCCCGAGGGGAGGGTAGTCACGCCGTCGATCCACACATCCACGAGGTGGATCGCGTCATTGACGGCAGTGCGCTGGCTTTCGCTCACGGGGCTGAACGAGCCAATGTGCTGCCGTGCGATGTTTTTTGCCAGCTGGTAGTTGACGGGACTCTGGCCTTGCTGCCCCTGCTGACCCATCGACGAACCCATGCCAGAAAGCATCTGGCCAAATTGGCTCAGCATCTTGCCAAGAGCCGCGGGGTCGAAGCCACCCGAACTGAAGCCGAACTGCCCCGGGCCAAACTGCCCACCCTCGTGGGGCGGCTGTCCGCCAGGCCCGGAACCTTGTCCACCCGAGCTGCTGCCCTGGCCACCGCCCTCGCCCCCCTCGTCCTTCTTGCGGCGATCGGGGTCGTCGTCGGAATGGGAAAAACCAAAGGGCGAATCGCTCATGACTCAACGGTACAAGGCCGCCCTTGTGAGATGGCGGGCAGTCGTGACGCCCTGGGCGAACAAACCCTCCGGGAACTCGCCCAGAGAACCATCTACTCTGGGCGGAGTGAATCGCCGGATCGTGACGCTAATAGCGGCTCTTGTGCCGATAGTGATCTTTGGATCACTGGGCGCGAACATGAAGGTTCCGTATGCGGCGGTCGGTCCCGGACCGACCTACAACACCCTCGGAACACTGTCTGGCCGCGACATCATCGAGATTTCCGGCATTGAGCCTGAGGACTTCGGCGGGAACCTCAACATGACGACTGTTGCTGTCCGCAGTGAACTTTCACTCTTCGACGCCCTCGGGTTCTGGATCGGCGGGCGCAACGGACTCGTCCCCCTGGATGAGGTGATTCCACCGGGCAGAACCAATGAAGAGGTGCGGGAACTGAACCGGCTCGATTTCGAGCAGTCGGAGCGGCAGGCCGAACGCGCCGCGCTGCGGCACCTTGAATTCCCGTTGGTGGTTGAGGTCGCGGAGGTCAGCGAAACGAGCCCGTCTGCCCGCTTCCTCGAGCCGGGCGATGTGATCACCCGCGTCGACGATGTGGAAGTCTTCTCCGCCGCCGACGTCCCCGCGCAGCTCGACGGTCTTCGTCCAGGGGACAGTGTCGAGGTGACCTTCACCCGTGACGGTGAAGCCGGCACGGTGACGATCGTGCTCGGCTCCCACCCGGACGACGAAGACCGCGGCATACTGGGCATCGCCGTTGTCGATGAGCCTCAGAAGGACTTCCAGGTCGATTTCAATGTTGAGCAGGTTGGCGGGCCTTCGGCTGGCCTCATGCTCGCCCTGGCGCTGATCGACAAGCTCACCCCCGGGGAACTGACCGGCGGAAGGTTCATTGCGGGAACCGGGACCATTGATGCCGAGGGTGCGGTCGGACCTATTGGCGGTATTCGCTACAAACTGGTTGCTGCCCAGGAAGAAGGCGCGAGTGAGTTCCTGGTTCCCGGCGGAAATTGCCGCGAAGCTCTGACCTTTGCTCCGGACGGCTTGACGCTGGTGCGTGTCGACACCCTAGACGATGCGGTGAGCGCCCTAACCAGCATCACGACGGGTGAAGAGGCGCCGACATGCTGAGGCCGTTCACTCTCAGCCGAAGCGGTGGCGGTAGTGGTTTCGTGCAAAGCGTCCGGATTTCCGTAGAGTTGAGAGTGAACACTGAATTGATCGCAGCGGTGCGAGAGTGCCGCCAGGAACGTATGGAGAGGCCCTCGTGGGCATAAGGCCCCCCGCTGGAGTACCAACCCTGTCCCGTCGCAGCCGGATTCTTATCGTGCTCGCCGCTGTCGGCGGCATTTTGCTGGCCGTGGGTCCACGGCTGATCGATACGTATATCGACTGGCTGTGGTTCGGTGAAGTCGGCTTCCGGAATGTATTCACCACCGTCATCTTTACGCGGCTTGCACTGTTTGTTGCGGTCGGCTTGATCGTCGGACTGATCATCTTCGGCGCACTTGTCCTTGCGTACCGAAGCCGTCCAATCTTTGCGCCCACGTCGCCGAATGATCCTGTTGCGCGTTATCGCATAGCGGTGACGAGCCGACTCAAAGTCTTCGCGATCGGTGTCCCGGTCGTCATCGGCGTCCTGGCCGGTCTCGTTGGCCAGGGCAACTGGCAGACAGTGCAGCTATTCCTCAACCGGCAGGAATTCGGAGTAAACGACCCACAGTTCGGTCTCGACGTGGGCTTCTACGCATTCGCGCTGCCGTTCTACGAACTCGTATTGAACTGGCTGTTCGTCGCCGTTGTGCTTGCTTTCATCCTGAACTTGATCACGCACTACATCTTCGGCGGTATCCGTCTCGACAACCGTGACCGCGCGCTGACCAATTCTGCTCGGATCCAGCTCGCTGTTTTAGCCGGAACGTTCATCTTGCTGAAGGCTGTCGCATATTGGTTCGACCGTTATGGCCTCCTGACGAGCAGCCGCAAGGAACCGACGTTCACCGGTGCGGGTTTCACCGATATCAACGCGGTTCTTCCGGCAAAGCTCATCCTGCTCGCGATTGCGGTCATCTGTGCCGTGGCCTTCTTCGCCGCGATTGTCCTGCGTGACATGCGTATACCTGCACTGTCAGCAGGGTTGCTCTTGCTGTCGTCGATTCTTGTCGGCGCAGTATGGCCCATGCTGATGGAGCAGTTCTCGGTACGCCCCAACCCTGTTGACCGCGAGGGCCAGTACATCGAACGGAACATCGCCGCGACGCGCGCCGCATACGGCATCGAGCCGGAGCGGATCAACTACGAAAGTTGGGCGGGCGTGGGCAGCCGCTCACCGGCCGATGATCCTGCGGATATCACGACGATTCAGAATATCCGCTTGCTGGACCCCGCGATTCTCTCGCGAACCTTCACTCAGCAACAGCAGCTGAAGAACTTCTACGGCTTCCCAGAAGAGCTCAACATTGACCGGTATTCGATCAATGGAACCTTGCAGGACTACATCGTGTCTGTCCGCGAGCTCAACCCGCGTGGGCTTGCGGCCAATCAGCAGGATTGGCTGAACAAGCACACGGTGTACACCCATGGCAACGGCTTCGTTGCGGCACCGGCGAACCGCGTCAACGCGGCGGTCGGCGACGTTGATGGTGCTGACGCGTCAGATAGCGGGTACCCGATCTACGCCGTCAGTGACCTGTTCAACGAGAGTGACATCATTCCCGTTGACCAGCCCCGGATCTACTTCGGCGAACTCATCGCGCAGATGAATCCGGACTACGCGATCGTTGGAGAGACGGAGCAGGCTGGCGCTCGCGAGTACGACACCGACCTCGAGCAGTACACCTACACCGGTGCTGGTGGTGTAGCCATCGGCAGCTGGGCGAACAGGCTGGCGTTCTTCGCGAAATACTCCGAGCGGAACATTCTGTTTTCCGATGCTGTCGGGCCTGACTCGAAGATCCTTTTCAAGCGTGATCCGCGTGACCGTGTCGAGGCTGTCGCCCCGTGGCTGATCCCTGACAGCAACACGTATCCCGCCGTCGTCAACGGCCGCGTTGTCTGGATCGTTGACGCATACACCACGCTGGACAACTATCCCTACGCGCAGCGCTCGACTCTCGACAGTCTCGTCGCCGACAGCACGGAGTCACTCCGTCCGCTGCCGCCCGAAGAGGTTTCCTACATCCGTAACTCCGTGAAGGCGACAGTCGACGCCTACGACGGAACTGTCAATCTCTACGAGTGGGATGAGGAAGACCCTGTCCTCAAGGCGTGGATGGGCGTGTTCCCGAATACTGTTGAGCCGAAGGACTCTATCGACGACGATCTCCGGGCGCATTTCAGGTATCCCGAGGATCTGTTCAAGGTCCAGCGTGAAATGCTGTCGCGCTACCACGTCAACGATCCACGTGAGTTCTTCACGACGAACGCTTTCTGGTCCGTGCCGAAGGACCCGACGGTCGAGAACAATCCGCCGGATCAGCCGCCGTACTACATGCTGATGGGCGACCCCGAGACCGGTGACCCCACATTCCAGCTCACCAGCCCTATGGTGGTGTTCAACCGCGAGTTCCTCGCCTCGCATATCTCGGTGAATTCTGACCCAGAGAACTACGGCCAGTTCACGATCCGGAGATTGCCAACCGACACTCAGACACCGGGTCCGCAGCTCGCTCAGAACTCGATGGTCACCGACACTCGCGTGGCGACCGATATCACCCTTCTCGAGCGCGCAAACCGGCTGCACTTCGGTAACGTGCTGACGCTCCCTGTCGGCGAGGGCGGAATTCTCTACGTCGAACCGATCTACACCGAGCGTCGTGGTGCGGCAGACAGTGCCTTCCCGCAGCTCGCTCGCGTAGTCGTGAGCTACCGAGGCGAAGACGGCCGAGTGCGCATCGGCTACCACGCGACGCTGGCTGGCGCACTTCGCCAGGTCTTCGATACACGGACAGCTGGCCTGGCAACCGCCCCTGGCGGGGATGCGGTCGAGGCTGAAACCGCCGAAGAAGCCGGCGTCGACATCGAAACGGAACTGCCGATCGACGAACAGGCAGCGGGCGTCACTGATGGTGTCGAGGAGGAGACGGTTACTCCGCCTCCCGCTCCGTCACCACCAGTGGACGGTGCTTCCGACGACGTCGTTGCTGAACTTGATGCGGCCCTTACCGCGCTTCGAGACGCTCAGCGCAACGGCAACTTCGCTGACTACGGCGCCGCACTCGACCGCCTCGAGCGAGCAGTTCAGGCGTACGAGCAGACCGGGGGGAACTAGCACCCAGGTGTGACTCAGGCGCACGCGCGTGAGGGTTCGAGTCAGCATCAGCCGAGAGGCGCCGCAGTCCTGCTGCGGCGCCTCTTGTTTTGTCCGCGAAATTGCCTGTGGCCTGGCCATATTCGGTCGATTTGCAATCGCGGAACGCGTGCCTGTAACCTTGGGTTCACCAACGCGGGGTGGAGCAGCTCGGTAGCTCGCTGGGCTCATAACCCAGAGGTCGCAGGTTCGAATCCTGTCCCCGCTACTACCAAAAACCCCCTTCTAGTCTCACGACTTGGAGGGGGTTTTTCTTTGTATCCAGCCGCTGCTCGTCAGGATGCTGGCGACATTTTCCGGACCAGCATTGCGCGAATGGTGTCGGTCAAGATCTGCGCCGACACAGTGGGATCGATAGCGCGCTGTAAGCCGAGCCCAATTCCGAGGCTCAGGAGTGCGGTCGCCACATCTTCAGCGGGCATGTCGAGGTCGAGGTTGTAGGACTCCACGGCTGCGGCGACGAGTTGAGTGATCACTCTGCGGATCTCGGCAGCGTCGCTGCTGAGTTGCTGTCGCAAGAGTTCGTCCGCGCTGGCTCGAACGGCGAACTCTGCTTCCAGGGTCGACCACTTCTGGTCGCCAATGGTGCGTTCCGACCAGGCAGCGAATGAGTCCAGAAGCTCCTGAAACGATGTGGCCGAAGAGACTTCCGTGACCAGCGCTGCGGCATGATCTGCCCGAATGTGGCGGAGGACCTCACGGCACAACGCATCCTTATTCTTGAAGTTCGAGTAGACAGCGCCTTTTGAGAAACCGGCTTCGTCGGCAATGGCCTCAAGTGAGGTTGCGGCATAACCTTGGGCCAGCAGCATGCGTTGAGCGGTTCTGATCAGGTGCTTTCGGGTTTGCGCCTGACTTTCTGCGCGGCTCATGCGGACCATATTCGACTCCTCGACCAGCAACCCCCGCCTACTAAGCTACTGGGGGAATTCAGATACTGCTAGTATTTAACCTAGTTGGGTGTCGCTCGTGGCGCCGCTTCGTTAGACGCTGTTCACAGGCAACGGTAGCGTCGAGACTGCGGGCAGACGCACAAGGGACACATAAGCGCCGGACAGTTGAGACCGGACGATGCTTCATGCCGCCCGGTCCCATCGGTGATGCGGCACGTAAGGAGTTGGACCTATGAGGAGGCGTTACCCGCAGATCCCACTCGATAGCTCGGTAGTGGTCATCACAGGCGGAGCGCGGGGGATTGGACGTGCTACGGCTGAACTTCTCCACGACATCGGAGCGATCGTCTGGATCGGCGATATTGACTTCGAGCAGGCCCAGGCGACGGCAGACTGTCTTGGTCCGGGAGCGTTCGCTTTCCCACTTGACGTGACATCCAGACAGTCATGGGCGGAGTTCAGAGAAACGATCATCGAGCGGCACGACTATATCGACGTGCTGATCAACAACGCGGGAATCATGCCAGCCGGGGGCTTTCTTGACGAGCCGGATGACGATAGTTTCGCGACGCTCGATATCAACACAATGGGGCTCGTGCTCGGAATGCGGGCAGTCCTGCCGACGATGATCGAGCATGGCCGTGGCCATGTGATCAATGTTGCGTCCATGGCGGGGAAGGTGCCGATCCCCGGTCTTGCCGTGTACAACGCGAGCAAATACGCAGCCGTGGGGCTCTCAGCAGCCGTTCGTGCGGAGTTCGCGGGCACCGGCGTCAGCATCAGTACGGTGCTGCCATGCGCGGTCAGAACCGGGCTGAGTTCAGGTATCCCACTCGGTCAGGGGCTGCCCACCGTTAATCCTGAGGATGTCGCGGCCGCTATCGTGCGCAACTGTGCGACTCGTAAGGCAGAAGTGGCGGTCCCGGGGTATGCAATCGTGTGGGACGCCCTCCGTGCAGTTGTTCCGGAGCCACTGCTGCGCACCGCGATGCGGCTCCTCCGTGCAGATCGCGTCCTCACCGCTGTCGATGATGGACAGCGTGCCGAGTACCGGTCCCGCATGCGGCAGCACGTCGGAGCAGTCACGCGCGGTGGCCGGATTACGAGCTAGCTGTGGCAACGGAACGTCGTTGGCTCCATTGCCTGCGGGATCTGCCTCGCCGAGGCACGGTCAAATTCGGGCATATCACCACCTGACTCGGTCTGGTATTTTCCGATGCCGTATCGTGACAGAGCACACAGTAGCGCGGCGCGATACGCATCTAGCTGAGCTACATCGGGGGTCTCACAAACTGCGAGGTGGCTCATCGTCACCACGGGTTTTTGGGAATTGGATGCGTAACACGGCCGGGTTCGTTATCGTGCCGTTATAGATAGCTTAAGGGGGCGGTTCTTGGCCGGGAAGTCCACCGACGGATCCACAGTGGTCGCGGCAGCTGAAAGTGGCAGCACAAGCCAGCGACCAGCGAAGTCGGGTAAGTTCGCTGCGGTAGCGCGGACGTTCGGCAAGGCGCGAGCGCGCATCCCTGATAGTGCGTTGACAGTTTTGGTGGCCGTCGCGTCGACCATCGTTGCGGGGACTCTCGCCGCACAGGTGAGCGCAGGTAGTTCGACTGACGCCACAGAAGCGCGTGCTGCCGTAGCTGAAGTGCCGCGCCACGACGTCAGCACCGCGGGCGCTCAGTCGCCGCTTCAGCAAGCCGCGGTGCCGCCGGAGCTACCAGAGCAGCAGGCCAGCGGCACAGTCGAGGAACCGGTCGCAGAAGCGGCGCCTACGCCCAATGAACCCGCTGATGTTCCTGCGGCCGAGCCGTTGGGGAGTATCGCCCTGCCAGAGAGTGTCGCGCGTCCTTTCGCGATTGGGCCCACGTACGGCGGGATAGTGACATCTGACTTCGGTCCACGTTGGGGGCAGTTCCACTACGGACTGGACATTGCCGCGCCGCTCGGCGCTGCTGTTCTGGCCGTAACTGACGGCGTCGTGCTCGAATCGGGTCCTGCGCAGGGATTCGGGCTGTGGGTGCGAGTGACTCAGGATGACGGCACGATCGGTGTGTACGGTCACGTCGACCGGTCGCTGGTAACGGCCGGGCAGCACGTTAAGGCAGGCGAGATGATCGCCACTGTCGGCAGCCGGGGCCACTCAACGGGCCCGCACCTGCACTATGAGGTGCGAAAGACAGACGGGACGCCCATGAGCCCGCGTCATTGGCTTGCGCTGCGCGGGGTCTGGCTGAACTGACATCACCGCCCGTCTTCACCACCTTTTTAGGTTGCTCCCACTGGCTATGGCCGGTGGGAGCGACTATTTGGTGGTGTGAACAGCGAGCGGGCGGTGGGAACTTCGCTCATTCGGATTGAAAAGCACTGTGGCCCTGAGGAACGGAGAGGTTCCCCAGGGCCACGGCGACGGTATGCTCTGGCCTACTTCAGTTCTGCTGAGGACTTGTTCAGCAGGCGGCGAGCCACGATGAGCTGCTGGATCTGCTGGGTGCCTTCGAAGATGTCGAGGATCTTTGAGTCGCGCGCCCACTTCTCGAGCAGCGGCCGCTCCGAGTAGCCGAGGGAGCCAGCGAGTTCGACGGCGCGAAGTGTGATTGCCGTGCCAACCCGGCCGGCCTTCGCCTTCGACATAGAAGCTTCGAGTGAGTTGGGCTTCTTGTTGTCCGCCATCCAGGTGGCACGCATAGCCAGTTGGTATGCCGATTCCCAGTCCGCCTCAAGTTCGAGGTAGGCGGCAGCCGCGGCATGCTGTGTCAACGCAGGCGCGTTGTAATCGATCTCGACACCGGCTTCGCTGAGGATCTTGCGCAATTCCTCGAGCGCGGCACGTGCGACACCGATGGCCATGCCGGCGACGAGTGGCCGAGTGTTGTCGAAGGTGGCCATAACACCGCCGAAGCCCTTTTTGACGTCAACCTCAGGTGAGCCAAGGATGTGGTCTTTCGGGATCCGGCAATTGTCGAGAACGATCGTTGCGGTGTCGGATGCGCGGATACCCAGCTTGTGCTCGAGACGCGCAACGGTGATGCCGGGCGCATCTTTAGGCACAACGAAGGACTTGATTGCGGCACGCCCGGCGGACTTATCCACCGACGCCCACACCACGACGTGCGTGGAGCGGTCACCCGCCGTCACGAAGATCTTTTCACCGTTGAGCACCCACTCTTCACCGTCGAGGACAGCGGTGGCAGTCACGGCAGCGGAGTCGGATCCGAAGCTGGGCTCGGTGATTGCCATGGAGGCCCACACCTTGCCGAAGCGCTCGAGTTGTTCATCGGTGGCGACGGCGGCGATAGCCGAGTTGCCCAAACCCTGGAAAGGGATCGCCAAGGTCAGGCCCACGTCACCCCAGCACGTCTCGATGACGTTGAGTAGGGCGGACATGTTGCCACCGTTGATGTTGCCTTCGCGTGCTTTGTCACCGCGGCCCAGCGTTGCACCGGACGCGGCCTGCCCAGCATCGGCCATGCCTTCGACGAGGCTTGCCATGGTGTCGAGCTCAACGGGACGCTCGTGCTCGAGCAGGTCGTATTTGCGTGAGATTGGGCGGAAAATCTCCGCGGCGGCTTGGTGTGCCTGATTCGACGCGGCCACCAGCCTCTTGGGGAGTTCGAGATTGATCATGAAAATCTCCAGGCTTGAGGAGGGAGGACTAGATGACGACGACGCCTTCAGCGATACCAACGGCCCGAAGGTCGCGGTACCAGCGTTCGACGGGGTGTTCCTTGGTGAAACCGTGGCCACCGAGAAGCTGGACACCGTCGAGGCCGATCTGCATGCCCTTTTCGGACGTGAGTCGGCGAGCAAGGGCAGCTTCACGGGCGAACGAGACGCCCTGCTCAGCGCGGGACGCGCCGCGCCAGGTCACTAGCCGCATGCCATCAAGTTCGATGCCGATATTCGCAACCATGAACGCGACGCCCTGCCGGTGGCTGATTGGCTCGCCAAACGCCTCACGCTCGTTGACGTAAGGAATCACGTAGTCAAGCACGGCCTTGCTGGTGCCGCACGCGAGTGATGACCAGCCGAGGCGTGAGAGCTGAATGATGTCCTCATAGTCCTTGGCGCGGCTCGCGGGGTCACCATCACCTAGCAGCGCGGATTCCGGAACCACGACGTTATCGAGGTTCAGGCGCCCGATACCAGCGGCGCGCAGCCCCATGCTCGGGTCAGCTTCGACAACCAGCCCGGTCGCATCGGATTCCACGATGAAGAATGCGGGCTTGCCGCCGAGTTCGGCAGCGACGAGGAAGAGTTCGGCGGACGACGCGATGGGCACCAGGCTCTTCACACCCTGCAGGGTGTAACCGCCCGCAGCGCGGTTTGCCTTCGTCTCGAGTGCGAACGGGTTGAACAGCGCTCGTGGCTCGTTCACGGCGACGACTGCCCCGGGGACGTTCTCACCGGCGAATGCCGGCAGGTAAGTCTGCTGCTGCGCATCGTTGCCGTACTGAGTGAGCGCCACGGCAAAACCGCTCGGCGCGAGAATCGGCAGGGCAAGCCCCATGTCGCCATGCGCAAGCGCCTCGGCGACCAGTGCGTTCGTGATCGCCCCGCGCTCAGATGCAGCACCTTCGAAGTCTTCGGGCACGTTGATCAGCGTGATCCCGAGTTCGGCCGAACGCTTGATGAGATCGGCTGGTGCTTCCGAAGCGCTGTCCGCGTCGGACGCGGCGGGGCGAAGGATTTCCTCCGCGAACTCGGAAACCGTCTCGACGATCATCTGTTGTTCGTCGCTGAAGGTCAGGTCGTAGAGACCCTTCTTCTTCGCCTCGGAATCGGGGAGGCGCTTCGGCTTGCCGCCGCCCGAGACCTTCTTGAAGGTGCGAGTTGCGGTGCCGAGGGTGCGGAAGCCGGTCTTTGTGGCTTCGTATGCGACCCGATCGATTGGTTTGCGGAGGTTGTACTTTTCTGCCAGCTCTGAACCGGTGAGCGAGGTCAGGACACGCATTGCGGTGCCGATCGCGTCGCGCTTCACCGGGTTCAGGCCCACAGCGGAGGTGGAGCGCCTTGACGCGCCGCCTGAGGAGTTCTTCTTACTCATGATCTCCAGCTATTCCTGAGAGAAGGGTCATTGTGTGGTCGCTATCTTACCCGCCGGTAAGGTCGAAGTGCGCGGGGCCGGCGATTTTGTTGCGCGTGTGTTGCGAGGGTCACCCCAGGGCGCTCAATGTGATGTCCTGGAGCAGGCCATTTGTTGCGACGGCGCTGCCTCCATGCGGCCCTGGGACGCCCTCAAGAGAGGTGAAGTGGCCGCCCGCTTCGCGAACGAGGATGTCGAGTGGCGCCAGATCCCACAGCGACACCTCGGGCTCGGCCGCGATGTCGACCGCTCCTTCGGCGACGAGGCAATAAGAGAAGAAGTCTCCGTAGCCGCGCAGGCGCCACACCTGATCGGTGAAAGTGATGAGCTTGTCGCGAATGCCCCGCTCCTGCCAGCCAGAGAGGCTGGAGATGCTGAGGCTCGCGGCGGAGGGGTCGCCGACCTTCGACACTGAGATACGTTCCGGCTGCGCGCTGTGCAGTTGCCGGAAGCTTCCCTGGCGGGCGGCCGCCCACCAGCGGCGACTGAGTGCGGGCGCGCTCACCACGCCGACAACGGGGATGCCGTCATCGAGAAGCGAAATCAGCGTGGCCCAGATCGGCACTCCGCGCACGAAGTTCTTTGTACCGTCGATCGGGTCGATGACCCATTGGCGCCCCTCTAAGGTCGCGTCACCGCCGAACTCTTCCCCGAGCACAAGGTCGCCGGGCCGCTGGCGGGCGAGGTATTCACGCGCCATCTTCTCGACGGCGATGTCAGCGTCGGAGACGGGCGTCAGGTCGGGTTTGTCGTCGACAGCCAGGTCAAGCGCACCAAAGCGAGCGAGCGTGATGGCGTCAGCGCGATCGGCGATATCGCGGGCGACAGCGAGGTCCGCGGTGAAGTCGGTCATGAGGGAAACGCTACTCGTGCGCTTCACGGGAGTGCGTGGATGCCCTTATTGAAAACGGTTACTATTAATAAATGACTTCAGTTGCTGAACGGGACCTGATCCCTGTCACCGTCCTGTCTGGTTTCCTCGGCGCCGGCAAGACGACGCTGCTCAACCATGTCCTCGCGAATCGCGAGGGCCGGCGCGTCGCTGTCATCGTCAATGACATGAGCGAGGTGAACATCGACGCCCGCCTCGTCAGCGGCGCGTTCGGGAAAGAGCCGCACCTCGATAGGACGGAAGAAAAGCTGGTCGAGCTCACCAATGGCTGCATCTGCTGCACTCTTCGGGAAGACCTCGTCGAGTCGGTCGGTACGCTCGCGCGAGAAGGCAGATTCGACCAGATCCTCATCGAGTCCACGGGCATCTCCGAACCCATGCCCGTGGCTGCGACCTTCGAGTGGGAATTCGAAGGGGGGTTCCGGCTCGGCACGCTGGCGCGGCTCGACACGATGGTCACAGTTGTCGACTCGTCGACGTTTCTGGCAGAACTCGCCCGCGGTGAACATCTCGCGCAGCGAGATCTCGAAGCAGGGGACGGAGATTCCCGGACTATCTCTGATCTGCTCGTTGACCAAGTGGAGTTCGCGGATGTCATCCTGCTGAACAAGACCGATCTGGTCACGGAGGCAGTGACGGGTGTAGTCGAGGCCACAGTACGGCGACTCAATCCACACGCCCGGATCCTCCGGACCTCGCATGGAATGGTGGCGCTTGACGAGGTACTCGCCACTGGACTCTTCGACCGCGAGCAAGCATGGGAGGCCCCCGGATGGGCAGAAGAACTCGCAGCGGGTCACACTCCAGAAACCGAAGAATACGGAATCAGCAGCGTGACCTTTCGCAGCGATCGGCCGTTCCACCCGGAACGCTTGGCGGAGGCAATCCAGGGCTTCACAGGCCTGCTGCGCAGTAAAGGGTTCTGCTGGCTCGCAAGTCGCCACCCCTACGCCGCGGTGTGGTCGCAGGCGGGGCCGCATCTCACGATCGATCCAGCCCAGCGCTGGAGGGACGTCGATGTGCAGCCTGGCCAGGAGATCGTCCTCATCGGTCTTAAGCTTGACCAGTCAAAACCGCAGCTCGCGCTCGCACGGGCGCTGCTGACCGATCGTGAACTCAAGGCCGGACCCGCACAGTGGCGGAGTTACGCTGACCCGTTCCCCCAGTGGGAGGTTGCGCAGCTTGTCCACCAGCACTGAGCTGCCGCCAAGCGTCCCGGGGCTGGCGTCGTCGTGGTGGGGAAGCGGGTAGGCTAGAGGATTGTGCATCCTGATGTTTCCGCAGATATCGCCGACCTCGACAACACTCTGAAGTCTGTCGAGGCGGTAGTTGACATCGACGAGTTGCGCCGGCGGATCCGCGAACTCGAAGACCAGGCGGCATCACCCGATCTCTGGGACGACCAGGAGCATGCGCAGCAGGTCACCAGCCAGCTCTCGTATGCGCAAGGCGAACTGCGGCGCTTGGAGGAACTGCGTCAGCGCGTCGACGACCTCCCCGTGATGTACGAACTCGCCGAAGCCGAGGAGGGCGTTGCCGCGCAGGAAGCTACGACTGAAGCTGACGATGAGCGTACGGCGCTCCGAGCAGAAATCGAGCTCCTCGAGGTCCGCACCCTCCTGTCCGGTGAATACGACCAGCGCGAAGCACTCGTCACGATTCGGTCCGGCGCGGGTGGCATCGATGCTGCCGACTGGGCGGAAATGCTGATGCGCATGTACATCCGCTGGGCCGAGAAACACAAGTACTCGGTCGAGGTCTACGACACGTCATACGCCGAAGAGGCGGGCATCAAGAGCGCGACCTTCGCCGTCAAAGCGCCCTACATGTACGGCACGCTCTCCGTCGAGCAGGGGACCCACCGGCTCGTGCGGATCAGTCCGTTCGACAATCAGGCGCGCCGCCAGACGTCCTTCGCTGAGGTGGAGGTCCTTCCTGTGGTCGAGACGACCGATAGCATTGATATCCCCGAAACTGAGCTGCGAGTGGACGTCTTCCGTTCCTCAGGACCTGGCGGACAGTCCGTTAACACGACCGACTCCGCGGTACGCATCACGCACCTCCCGACCGGCATCGTGGTGTCCTGCCAGAACGAGAAGTCGCAGCTGCAGAACAAGGCCGCCGCGATGCGCGTCCTGCAGGCCAAGCTTCTCGAGCGCAAGCGCCACGAAGAGCGCGCGGAGATGGACGCGCTGAAGAGCGAAAGCGGCAGCTCATGGGGCAACCAGATGCGCTCGTACGTTCTGCATCCTTACCAAATGGTCAAGGACCTTCGGACTGAAGTCGAGGTGAACAACCCCTCCACAGTGCTCGACGGAGAGATCGATCGTTTCATCGAAGCAGGCATTCGATGGCGCAAGAGCGAAACGGTCTAGGACGCGAAAATGCTAGCTGTCGGTGTAGCGCTATACACTCGGCGGCGTGATCAGCCTCGAGAACGTGACGAAGTCGTACAAGACCTCGACACGCCCCGCGCTGGACAACGTGTCCGTCTCGATCAAATCCGGTGAGTTCGCTTTTCTCATTGGGCCGTCGGGATCGGGAAAGTCCACGCTCCTGCGCCTTCTGCTCCGCGACGATGTGCCGACTTCGGGCGACATCCACGTCGCGGACTTTCATGTAAACAAGCTTCCGGCGCGCAAAGTGCCGAAGCTGCGCCAAAGCGTCGGCTGCGTCTTCCAGGATTTCCGGCTGCTGCCTAAGAAGACGGTCCAGGAGAACGTGGCTTTCGCGCTCCAGGTGATAGGGAAGTCGCGCAGTGAGATTCGCGAGACGCTGCCTGAGGTGCTGCAGCTGGTGGGCCTCGAGGGTAAAGCCAATCGATTGCCGGACGAGCTTTCGGGCGGTGAACAGCAGCGCGTAGCGATGGCACGCGCATTCGTCAACAAACCGAAGGTGCTGCTCGCGGACGAGCCGACAGGCAACCTGGATCCGGATACCAGCAACGACATCATGCTCCTGCTTGAACGCATCAATCGGACCGGTACGACGGTTCTGATGGCGACGCACGACAACCACATCGTCGATGCGATGCGTAAGCGCGTCGTCGAACTCAGTCATGGTGCAGTCGTCCGTGATGAGAAGAGCGGTATCTATGGAGTAGGGCGGTAATGCGACTCACCCTTATCATCCGCGAGGTCTTCGCGGGGCTCACCCGCAACATCACGATGACTCTCGCCATGATCATCACGACCGCGATATCGCTCGGCCTCTTCGGAGGAGGGCTGCTCGTCGTCGACATGACGAACAAGACGGAGCAGCTTTATCTCGACAACGTTGAAGTCGAGATTTTCCTGACGGACGACATCAGTACCGCCGACCCGGGATGTGAGACAGACATCTGTTCGACGCTCCGGGAAGATCTCGGCGAGTTCCCTGGTGTCACAGACGTGCGCTATGTCAGTCGTGAGGAAGCGCTCGAGATTTATCGGGAGACGTTCGAGAACAACCCGGAGATCCTCGACCTGGTTCGCCCTGAGGCGCTGCCCGCGTCGTTCCGGGTCCGGCTCGACGACCCCGATCAGTTCGTCGCTATCTATGAGCACTTCAACCTGTACCCGGGAGTCGAATCCGTCCGGAACCAGGAAGAACTAGTGCAGCGGTTGTTCTCCGTTCTGGACGGCCTTCGCAACGGCGCGTTCGCGATTGCGATCTTCCAGGCGTTCGCGGCGCTCATGCTCATCGCGAATATGGTTCAGATCGCTGCCTTCACCCGCCGTACGGAAGTCAGCATCATGCGGCTCGTCGGTGCCACACGCTGGTACACACAGCTGCCTTTCCTGCTCGAAGCGGTGGTCGCCGCACTTGCCGGTGCGCTCGTTGCGGTGGGTGGTCTCTTCGTTACGAAGAATGTATTCCTCGACGACGTCCTCAGTGAGGTCTACCAATCGAACATTGTCGCGCCGATAACGAACGCCGCGATCGCCTCGGTCTCACCATGGCTCGTGGGAGCGGCGGCCGTGCTGTCCGCAATCACGGGATACTTGACGTTGCGGTGGTACGTGCGCGAGTGAAAACCAGTTGCGTGTGCCCGTATCGTTGGAAGGTCATGATCAGAAGGAATCCAGAAAGGGCCCTGACGTGAAAGAGAAGGGCCGCAAGGTCATCGCGAGCAACAAGAAGGCGCGCCACAACTACGCGATCATCGACGTCTACGAAGCGGGCGTCGTGCTGCTCGGCACCGAAGTGAAGACCCTGCGGGAAGGTAAGGCATCGCTGGTAGACGCGTATGCCACGGTCGACGACGGCGAAATCTGGCTGCGCGGCCTGCACATCCCCGAATATGGGCAAGGCAGTTGGACGAATCACGAACCGCGGCGGACACGGAAGTTGCTGCTCCATAAACGCGAAATTGAGCACCTCGTGGGAAAGACCCGTGAAGGACAACTGACGCTCGTCCCGCTCTCCATGTACTTCTCCGATGGCAAAGTGAAAGTGGAACTCGCGCTCGCGCGAGGCAAACAGTTGCACGACAAACGCCAGGACCTCGCTCGCCGTACCGCGGAACGCGAAGCCACACGCGAACTCGGCCGTCGTATCAAGGGAATGAGCGGATAGGAAGTTATCCACAGGGATGTGGATAGATTTCTCGTGGCTCGCTGGATTTGCGGCACACTCTCCGCGTGACGATTGAGAGATATGCGGCCTGCCGAAAGCTGCTGCTGACGGATCTGCCGCCCAGGTAACGTCGACGGGGTGGGTCGGAGCTGCTTAAGTTGCGCCGCGATTGCTATGTCCGCAGCCGAGAGTGGGCAGCAATGTCTACTGAACAGCGCCACCTCCTCCGCGTCGCAGCAGTTTCGGCCGCGCGACGGCATGGCGATGCTGTATTGAGCCACTCATCGGCCGCGGTCATGCATGGCCTGCCGACATGGGGTCTGGACCAGAAACGGGTGCATGTCACGCGTGGTCACCGCTCCGCGGGGCGGGTAACTGGTGACATGCACGTGCACTCCGGTTCGGCTTCTGGTTCGGGACTGGTCGCAGGTCTGCCCGTCACGACGCCCGCGCGAACGGTCGTCGATATCGCCCGGACGGTGCCATTCGAGCAGGCCGTCGTGATTGGTGACGCTGCGCTCCAGCGAGGTCTGGCTACCAGAGACCAGTTGAGCAGCGAGTTAGATGAAGCGCGCCACTGCACGGGTATCCGGGAGGCAGAAAAGGCAATCGCTTTCCTCGACGAGCGAAGCGAGAGCCCAGGTGAATCACGCAGCAGGGTGTTCATGCATCGATACGGACTTCAGATGCCGTGCCTCCAGGCGTCTATCCGGGACAAGCGCGGCAAGGTGATTTGCGCGCGTGGACTTCCTCTTTCCGTGCGGCGTGGTCGGAGAGTTCGATGGGCGCATGAAGTACAGCCGGGATGATGACGTCTTTCGCGAGAAACAGCGCGAAGACGCGCTGCGAAGGCTGGGCTGGCTGGTGGTGCGCTGGGTGTGGGCCGACCTTGAGCGACCTGATGAACTTTTCCACCGCATCTCGGAAGCACTTGCTGAGGCGAAGCACCGGCCAGCGCCATCCGGGGAATGGTCTGAGCGGCCACGGTGTTAATCTCCTCAGGAACCGCAGATTGCCTAAAGATACTGTGGATTTCCTCGGGACGTTTCCCGAGTAGATCTGCAGTATGTTGCGCGAATGTGCGGTGCACGAGGAAATTGACAACAGATAACGGGAATGACAGGGCCGCCGGGAGGCGTTAGAGTAGGTAGTCCTGTAGAACCCAGGCGCGAGGGGCTGATCGGTTTCGACTCTGTTCGTCGCGATGGGGGAAGCGTGCCGGTGCAGGCAAGAGACCACCGTTAAGCGTCGTTGCAAACCAATAAGCGCCGACAATGCTCAGCGCAGCCAGTCTGACTTCGCTCTCGCAGCTTAGTTAGGCAGATGGCTCGTCAGACCGGGAAGGCCCTCGGCCCGGACCCTGGCGTCGACTAGAGGGACAAACCGTTTACCCCGGTCACGGGGGTAGATGGGACATCAAACAGTGACTGGGATCGTCATCACAGCTCGTCCGTGAGACTGTGAGATCCGAGTAGAGACACAACGGACTGCGCACGGAGAAGCCCCATCAACACTGCGGAGGACCCGGGTTCAATTCCCGGCAGCTCCACCAGAAGCGGCCCGGACCGACAAGGTCCGGGCCGTTTTGTTATCTCCGTTCACCCTCGTTCGAGTTGCGGGCTGCCCCACCATTGGCGAAAGTGATCTTTTCGCGGTGTCACCACCGCGAGGCAGCACAAACCTCAAGGGGTCGTATGCACTACGCCGTAGGGATAGCTGGTCTCGCCGTTTTCATGACGCTGGCCTGGGCTGCCAGCTATGACCGGAAGCTGGCGCTCAAACGGCTCAAATACGTGGCCATCATGCTTGCGATCCAGGTGGTTCTCGGTTTCTTCCTTATCCGAACCGCAGTTGGCCAGACCGTCGTCGACGGGATAGCCAGTGGCTTCAGCCGGCTCCTCGAGTTCGCGTTCGAGGGAACGTCATTTGTGTTCGGTGGCCTCGCTGGTGATCCAGACGCGACGAACGGCCTCAGCCCAGCGTTCTTCATGGCAGTGCTCATGCCGATCGTGTTCATCTCGGCGATTATCGGCATCCTCGAATGGTCGAGGCTCTTGCATGTCGTGATCCGGTATCTGGGTCTCGCTGTCGGAAAGATCAACGGCCTTGGCAAGCTCGAATCATTCGGCGCATCGGCGTCCTTGCTTCTAGGCCAGTCTGAGGTCTTCATTGCGCTGAAGAACCAGCTGCACCACCTCAATGAACGACGGCTTTACACGCTGGCGGCCGCGGCAATGTCGACGGTCTCCGCCTCGATCATGGGCTCGTACATGGTGCTCCTCGACCCGCAATATGTGGTCACGGCGATCGCGCTGAACTTCTTCGGCATCTTCATCGTGGTGACGCTGATCAATCCGTATGACCTCGAACCCTCCGAGGACGTGGCCGTCTTCTCCGACGCGCGGCACCGGTCGTTCTTCGAGATGCTCACCGAATACATCTGGGACGGTTTCCGCGTGGCGATTCACCGTTGCTGCGATGCTGATCGGCTTCGTCGCGCTGATCGCGATGGTGAACGGTGTCTTCAACGGAATCTTCGGTGTGACATTCCAGCAGGTGATGGGCTACGTGTTCGCGCCGCTGGCGTTCCTGACGGGGGTTCCGCCATCGGAGATAGTGGACGCAGGGAGTTTGATGGCAACGAAACTCGTGACGAACGAGTTCGTGGCGATGACACAAATCGCGGCGGGGGAATACGAGTTGTCGGACCGCGCCTACGCGATCGTGGCAGTGTTCCTGGTTTCGTTCGCGAACTTCGCGTCCATCGGAATCATCGCGGGAGCGGTCAAAGGGCTCGCGCTGGCGCAGGGCGACACGATCGCAAGATTCGGTCTCCGGCTGCTGTACGGTGCAACGCTCGTGAGCTTCATCAGCGCAACGATGGTCGGGCTCCTCATCTGATTGTCAGTGCGCTATGGCACGCTAGTACCGCCCCTCAACGAACAGCGGAAGGACGACAGTGAGCGCGAGGAAGACGCCGAGCAAGAGCGCCTACACTCCCGAGAAACCTTCCAACTCAGCGACGTACATCCTCGGTGCGATCGCTGTCGTCATTGCCGCAATCGCTGTAGTCGGGATGGTGCTGTGGCAGCAGCGCACAAGTGAACCCGTAGACGAGGGGTATGGAACAGTCCGTGAAGCGCCCGTGGCGATCGCCGACGACGGTGTCATCGTGCTCGGCTTCCCGGACGCGCCCCGCTCGATCGCCATATTCGAAGACCATATGTGTGAAGGGTGCCAGTCCTTCGAGCGGCTGTTCGGCCAGCACATCGCGCGGGTGGTCGACGAGGGCGAAATCTTGGTCGAGTACAACACGATGAACTTCCTCGACCCCGCATCGGGCAGCGGCACGTATTCCACTCGCGCCGCGGCGGCAGCTGAATGTGTGGCCGAAACGGGCAATGGTGCAGCGTTCAGCGCGTTCCACGCTGCGCTCTATGAGGCGAAGCCGCGAAGCGGAGAGGACCGCACGAATGCGGAACTCGCGGACGTCGCGCGCGAGGCGGGCGCCGACGATGCCGCAGTTGACTGCATTACGACGGGGGCGCGGGAAGACGCCGCCCGCGAGCACGCCGACCTAGCTCGCGCGGCCATGGAGGCCGCGGGCGGCCAGGGAACGCCGACCGTGGTCGCGGACGGCGAAATCGTCGACTGGAACAACCGGCACTGGCTGAACAACCTGATAGGCGAGTGACCCCAGCAGATTTGCCGGAACTGCTCGACGTGGTGTAATTTCGGTCGAGCACCGGCCCGATAGGCTGATGTGAACGGGGCTATGGCGCAGCTGGTAGCGCACCACACTGGCAGTGTGGGGGTCAGGGGTTCGAGTCCCCTTAGCTCCACTTTCGATAACCGCTGAGTCCGAATGGCACTCAGCGGTTTTTTCGTGCTCGATTGCCTTCTCGACGCTCGCGAGCGCCGGTGACGCATTGCCGACAATGCTCGTGAAGTCGCCGTAGTCCTCGGCAATTCCCTTGTGTCGAGCCCGAGTTGTGGGGGACGCTGACCGAAGGTGACGAAGTGGAGCTCGTCGTCGGCAGAACTCTCGGCTGGGTTCGCAGCGCGAGGATCATCAGGCCGTCGCGTTTTAGAGCCGCGCAGTAATTGTCCGTTCGGGGTCAGGGTGCACATGGATCGATCGCAGACAGTGCGGCACGCGGGGGAGCGAACCACGCGCCGTCGTGTCCCCGAATGGCTCCTCACCACCCTCGCTGCCCTGCTGGTCTTCCTCGCACTCATCGCACCTCCCGACATCCAGCACCTAACCCCCCTGGCGATACTGCGGATCCCCGTGGAGGGACTGCTCGCTGCCGCGCTTCTGCTCGTTCTGCCAGCACGCCCACGCCGGATTGTGGCTCTCGCCCTAGGCTCCCTGCTCGGCTTGCTGACCCTGCTGCGCATCATCCAGATGGCCTTTTCCGGTATCCGGGGCAGGCAGTTCGATCCGGTCTTCGACTGGCCTCAGCTCGGCAACGGAGTGTCCCTGCTCGAAAGGGAGATCGGCTTGCTCGGTGCGTTCGCCGTCGCGGGCGGGGCCGCCGTCCTCGCAATTGCCGTGGTCCTGGTCCTGGCGCTGTCTGTCGGGCGGCTTGCGCGCGTCGCCACCAATCACCGGCGCACGACGGGACGCACGGTCGCCGGACTGGCCGTCATCTGGCTGGTGTGCCTCACATTCTCCGTGCAGCTCGCGCCATCGTTGCCGGTGGCGTCGCGGAGCGTCGTGGAGCTCGCCTACCAGGCCGGCCACCAGGTGCGGACGAGCGCTGAGAATCAGCGACAATTCGACGCTGAGTTGAGCGCCGCTGACGACACTTCGGTCGTGGGTCCGCTCGCCGCGCTACGCGGGAAGGACGTCGTCTTCGCCTTTGTGGAGAGCTACGGGCGGATCGCGCTCGAGGACCCGGAGTTCGCGCCAACGGTCAAGGCGGTGCTCGACGATGGAACCCGCCAGCTCGATGCGGCCGGATTCGGCTCGCGCAGTGGATACCTCACCTCGCCGGTATCCGGCGGCGACAGTTGGCTGGCGCACGCAACGTTGCAGTCCGGGCTGCGGGTGGCAAACCAGTACAGCTTCGACAAGCTCGTCGAAAGCGACCGGCTCACGCTCACGAGCGCCTTCAACACCGATTGGCGGACCGTCGCGGTCATGCCGGCCAACCGAGGCCCGTGGCCGGCGGGAGACTACTACGGCTTCGACCAGATCTACGACGAGGAGAGCCTCGACATCCGATCCCGAACCTACTTCGGCTTTCAAGCCCCAGACCAGTACACGCTGTCCTTCTTCCAACGCACCGAACGCGAGCGCGCGGGCCGGGAGCCGGTGATGGCGGAGATCGCACTCGTGACCAGTCACTGGCCGTGGCATATGATTCCCTACCTGCGCGACTGGAACGACGTCGGCGACGGCGCCGTCTTCGACGAGCCCGACGCCGGGCAAAGCGCTTCCGCGCAGGTGGTCATGCTCGATAACGCCCGTATGCGCGACGGTTACCGCCGAGCCATCGAATACTCGCTGTCCACGCTGGTCTCCTATGTGCAGACCTACGGCGACGACGACCTGGTGCTCTTTCTCCTCGGTGACCACCAGCCGCCCACCTACCTCATTGGCGAGAACAAGGGCTTGGACGTCCCGATCACGATCGTCACCCGCGACCAGGCCGTGCTGGACCAGATCGCGGACTGGGGTTGGGAGACCGGGCTGCGGCCGAGCCCACACGCTCCGGTCTGGCCGATGGAGTCCTTCCGCGACCGGTTCCTGACCGCTTTTAGCAAGTAGGGCCGCTCGCTCAGTCGAAGCAATGCCCACGTTTCGGCCCTACCGACGTGGTATACACGGTGCACGGGCCATGGAACGAAAGCTATTCGGAGGGCCGATGTCTGAGGGTGACGCACGTGCTTACTGGGTGCGTGCCCCGGGGCTGGGCGAGCTCCGCGACGTTCGGCTGCCACCCGTGAATCCCGACGAGGTGTTGGTCCGAACTCTGTTCAGCGGGATCAGCCGCGGTACCGAGATGCTGGTGTTTCGCGGCGGCGTCCCGGCCGACCAGCATCAGGCGATGCGGGCACCATTTCAGGACGGGGACTTCCCAGGGCCGGTGAAGTACGGCTACCTCAATGTCGGGGAAGTCGAGGAGGGGCCGGCGGAACTGGTAGGTCGCACGGTGTTCTGCCTCTACCCACACCAGACCCGCTACGTTGTCCCCGCCGACGCCGTGGTCGTCGTGCCGGACGACGTGCCGCCCGCGCGGGCGGCACTCACCGGCGCAGTGGAGACGGCGGTGAACGTGCTCTGGGACGCGCCGCCGCTCATCGGTGATCGGGTCACGGTCGTGGGTGCCGGGATGATCGGCTGCTGCGTGGCCCGGCTGCTCGCCAAGTTTCCCGAAGTTTCGGTCAGGCTCGTCGATGTGGACACCTCACGTGCCGAGGTCGCGGCAGCGCTGGGTGTCGAGTTCGCGGAGGCCGGCGACGCCCCTCGGGAACAGGATCGCGTCATCCACGCCACTGCGACGGCCGAAGGTTTGCGGTTGGCTTTGCAGCTGCTGGCCACCGAGGGGGAAGTGATCGAAGTGAGCTGGTACGGCGATACCGACGTCCAGGTCCCGTTTGGCGGAGCGTTCCATTCGCGGCGGCTGGCAATCCGTTCCAGCCAAGTCGGCCTGGTCGCTCCGGTTCGGAGGACGAGCCGAACGAACACGGACCGGCGCAAACTTGCCCTGGAACTTCTCCGAGACCCGGCCTTTGACGCATTGCTGAGCAGCACGTCGCCGTTTGATCAGTTGCCCGAAACGATGGCAAAGCTCGGTTCGCTGCCAGGCCTGTGCCACGTGATCACCTACGAAGGGAGTGAAAAGCCGTGTTCAGTGTGACGGTGCGTGAGCACATGATGATCGCGCACAGCCTGCGTGGCGAGGTGTTCGGGCCCGCACAGAGGTTGCATGGCGCCACGTACGTCGTCGATGCGACGTTCCGCCGGACCGAACTCGACCCGAACGGCATCGTCGTCGATATCGGCGCTGCGACTACTGCATTGCACTCGGTGCTCTCGGACCTGAACTATCGGAACCTCGACGACGATCCGTCCCTGGCGGGCACGAACACCACCACCGAGGTGCTCGCGAAGCTCGTAGCTGACCGGCTGGTGGACCGCATTCATGCTGGCGAGCTCGGCGAAAGTGCTTCCGGGCTTGCCGGGATCATGGTGACGCTTCGTGAGTCGCATGTGGCGTGGGCGTCGTACGAACGAACACCATGACCGTTCATCTCCTGGTGCCCGAGGGCTTCGACGATCCAGCCCGTCCGAGCGGCGGCAATTACTACGACCGTCGGATCGCGGAGGGGCTCACCCGGCTGGGGTGGCAGGTATGCGTCCAGCCGGTCGCGGGCTGCTGGCCGCGGCCCGAGGGTGTTGAAGTCACCGAGGTGACGGCCGAGATTCCGGACGACTCGGTGGTGCTCGTCGACGGCATCATCGTCTCTGCCATGCCGCAGGTTCTTGTGTCGGCGGCCAGACGCCTTCGGCTGGTTGTGCTGGTGCACATGCTCCCCGAGAACCAGCTTGAGCGCGAAGTGCTTTGGGTAGCCGACTCAATCGTCACTACCAGCCGCTGGACGCGGGAGAAGCTGCTGGCCGAGTACGGTCTGGAGCCCGGTTGCGTGCACGTGGCCCATCCCGGCGTGGACTCCGCTGAACTCGCATGTGGAAGTCCGGAGGGGCGACAGCTGTTGTGCGTGGCGACAGTCGCCGAACACAAGGGTCACGACCTTCTGCTCGACGCGCTGGACCGCATCGCCGAACTGTCATGGCATTGCACCCTCGCCGGTCCGCTGGATCGTGAACCCGTCTTCGTCGATCGTCTGCGGCAGCAGTTGCACACCTCGCGGATCGCCGGTCGGGTCACCTTCACCGGGGCTCTCGACACAGATGCCGTTTCGAAGAAGTACGCCACTGCCGATCTACTCGTGCTGGCATCGCGGAGCGAGACGTACGGAATGGTGATCTGCGAGGCGCTTGCCCGGGGCGTTCCCGTGGTGGCGTCCGAGGTGGGCGGCATCCCCGAGGCCGTCGGTACCGCCGCTGACGGTACTTCGCCTGGCCTGTTTGTACCGCTGGGTGACGCCGGCGCACTGGCCGCAGAATTGGCTCGCTGGTTGCAGGATTCTCAGCTCCGTCACCGGCTCCGCAGCGCGGCACGGGACCGCAGGAGGTCGCTGCCCACATGGCAGGCAACCACCGAGCGAGTTGCCGAGGTACTCGCCGGATGAAAGTGCGCGTTTTCCTACAGGTCGCGGTCGCTGTCGCGATCCTCGTCCTACTGGTGGTTCAGTTCGGTACCGGACCGTTTGTGGCGGGCTTTCAGGCGGTCAGCATTCCGTCGATCGCCATCGCGGCGACAATCGCCCTCGCCACCACGGTGTGTTCAGCGTGGCGGTGGCGGCTCGTGGCAGACGGCCTCGCCCTCAAACTTCCCATGCGGGATGCCGTTGCCGCCTACTACAAGTCGCAGTTCCTCAATATCGCGCTCCCCGGCGGTGTACTCGGCGACGTTCACCGCGCCGTGCGGCATGGTTTGGATGTCGGCACTGTGCCGCGTGCGGGACGAGCGGTCGTGGAGGAACGCGTCGCCGGTCAACTCGTGTTGATTTCGCTGACCGTCGTGGCGCTTGCCGTTCTGCCGTCCCCGGTGCCTGTGGCGGTGCTTGCCATAGTCTCTGTTGTCCTCGTCGGGCTGATTGCGGTGGTGTGGCGGTTCGGCCTCGTACCGCGCGCGTGGCCGGGAATCGTGCTTGCTTCAATAGCCGTCGTGGTGGGTCACGCCGCGACCTTCGTCCTCGCCGCCCACACCGTTGGAGTTGACGTCTCGATGGCGCACCTTCTGCCCCTGACCTTGCTGGTGTTGGTGGTGGCGGCACTTCCGGTCAATGTCGGCGGCTGGGGACCGCGCGAGGGCGCGGCCGTGTGGGCGTTCGGAGCGGCCGGGCTGGGCGGCGCGCAAGGGCTTGCCGTCTCCACCGCATTTGGCGTATTCACCATCGCAGCAGCACTTCCCGGTGCGATCATGTTGTTGGTCCCACATCGACGGCTGCAGAGATCTGGTGAACTCCTCGAAGGGTCGTCCGCGAATGGCTGAACGTCCCTACACACTGCTCAGTTGCAGCATGTCGCTCGACGGCTACCTCGACACCGCAACAGCTCCACGCCTTCTGCTGTCCAATGACGCCGACTTCGACCGGGTCGACGATGTTCGGGCATCCTGCGATGCGATCCTCGTCGGCGCGAACACCATCCGCAACGACAACCCCAGGCTGCTGGTCCGATCAGCCGAACGTCGGGAACAGCGAGTCGCAAGAGGGTTGTCGCCATCGCCGATCAAGGTCACGGTAACCCGGCGCGGTCTCCTAGACGCCGCCGCGAACTTCTTCACTTGCGGTCCCGCCGACAAGATCGTCTACTGCGCGAAGGCCAGCGCAACAGAGGCGGCCCGACGGCTCGAATCGGTGGCCACGGTCGTCGATGCGGGTGACGGCGTTGACATGCAGTGGCTGATCAGCGATTTGGGCGACCGAGGGGTTCGCCGGTTGATGGTCGAGGGCGGACGAACGATCCTCACTCAGTTCCTCACGGCTGGTCTGGCGGATGAGCTGCAACTAGTCGTGGCGCCGTTCTTCGTCGGTGATTCACGAGGCTGCCGCCTCGTCGGCGACGGACAGTTCCCGTGGAATCCGGACCACCGCGCCACGCTTGCCGAAACGCGTCAGATCGGCGACGTCGTCCTGTTGCGCTATGCGCTCTCAGCGCGCTTCGCCACGTGAGCGCGCTGGAACGGGCGCGGGCGTCTGCCTTCCCCGCGGCCGAGTATGTGGGCCAGGAGAGCTTTGTGTCGGCGGGCGAGGTCCGGCAGCTGGCTCGCCAGGCCCGGGTCGGTCTCGGCGTCTCAGTGCTCGATCTGTGCTGCGGGGTCGCTGGCCCCGGCCGGATGATCAGCGCGGAGTTCGGGTGCAACTACTTGGGCATCGATCGCTCCGCTAGCTCACTGTCCACCGCACGGGAGCGGGCCGAAGACCTACCGTGCCGTTTCGAGCAGATCGACATCCCGCCGCTGCCCGATGGCAACTTCGAGGTGGTTTTTCTGCTGGAGACGATGCTCGCTTTCCGCGACAAAGACGCCCTCGTTCGTGAAGTGGTGCGCGTGCTGGAGCCGGGTGGACGTTTCGCCTTCACGGTCGAGGAAGGCCGCCCGCTGACCCACCAGGAGCGCGAGCGGATGCCCGCCGCCGATACGGTCTGGCCTATCGAGCTTCCGGAACTGACGGCCGTGCTGGGCAACGCTGGGCTGACCGTGACCTGGCAGCAGGACTGCACCGCCTCCCATCACGCGATGGCGACCGCGCTGTTTCTCAGTTATCGAGCGCATCGCAGTGAGATCGCCGCTGAGATCGGGACACAGGCTACCGCCGATCTGATCACGTCCCATGAGCTGTGGAGTGACTGGCTGGGCAGCGGGCGGGTGCGCAAGTTCGCGATGGTGGCCGAGAAATGACCTTTGACTATGGCCGCTATCTGGCGGCGAAGACGACCGTCGACGACCGGGCGCTCAACCGGCACGTCCTGGACGAGTTGCGGCGGCTGATGCCCGCGGATGCGCCGCGAGTGCTGGAGGTCGGCGCTGGGCTGGGGACGATGGTGGCCCGCCTGATGGACTGGGGAGTGGTCAGCGTCGGCGAGTACATTTTGTTGGACACGGATCGGGAGTTGCTGGATTCTTCTCGCCAATGGTTGTCCGATTGGGCGGCCGCTCGCGGTCTGCGCAGCGAATTACTGCCTGATGGGCTTCAGGTGGGCGATCTTCGGGTGCGCCTCGTGCAGGCCGAGCTCGGGAGTTACGTGGAGGCCGCTCACGAGGTGCGGGCGGATGTGCTGATCGCCAACGCCGTCCTCGACTTGGTGGACGTGCCGACGGTCCTGCCCGGCTTGCTGCAGCTTCTCGTCCCCGGCGGCGTCTACTGGTTCACGATCAACTACGACGGTGAAAGCATCTTCGAGCCCTCTCACTCCGCCGACGACCAGGTCCTGCGGGCGTATCACCGCGACATGGACGAGCGAGTCCGCTACGGACGTCCGGCGGGGGAAAGCCGCACGGGTCGACGGCTGTTTCACTACCTGCGGGACGCGGGGGCGCCCGCGCTGGCAGCAGGGTCGTCGGACTGGGTTGTGTGCCCGGGCCCGGACGGGAGCTATCCGGCCGAAGAGGCCTACTTCGTGCGCATCATCCTCGACACGATCCGGGACGCTTTACGGGTTCGCCAGGATTGGGTGGGAGCCGCGGAGCTTGCCGATTGGCTGGCCGAGCGCCGTCGGCAACTGGCCGCGGGGGAGTTGGTCTACATCGCGCATCAGCTCGATTTCGTGGGTCGCTTCCGCCAAAGCCAGAATATGTAGCGACCGAACGACTCACACAACAGCGCCAGCGCAACGCCGACGATGATGATGTTGGCGACCGGCGGCAGCACATCCGCGACCGCGATGATCAGCGCGATGCCTTGCACCGCCGCCACCACCTTGCCCCAGTAGCGTGGCGGTACCGGTTTTCGTAGCCATGGCCACAGCCGCTCGGCGGCCCAGAGCGCATAGCGGGCCACTCCGATCACCAACACCCAGGCGCCGAGCGTTCTGCTGACTTGGATGCTCAGGACGAGTATCAGGAATGCGTCGACTTCCTGGTCGAAGAGAGCGCCCGTCGCCGACACCGACCGGGTGCGCCGTGCGACCCAGCCGTCCACTCCGTCGAGGATCAGGGCGGGCACAGTGAGGCCTACGAGCAGGGCGGGCGGGATGTCAGTGCTGAATCCGCTGACCACCAGCGCGGCGACGCCGCCGACCAGGATGGCCCTCGCGAGCGTGACCTGGTTCGCCGGCCCGAGAATAGTAAGACCCTCCCGGTCAAGACCCTTCGCGACCACTATGTTGACCACGGCACTGAATGCGAGTCCGACCAACCATCCCAGCGCGCTCACGTGGACGAAGCCGGCAAGGACAGCCAGCACCACCAGCTGCGCGGCGAAGCCGGTCAGCACCCACGGTCGAAGCAATGCCACGCTTCCTCTCTACATGGTCGCTCGGTCCGCGCCGACGAGGTCGATTTCGGGGCATCAAGTTGGTCACGCGCCTGCGAGCTTGCCACTTTTCGACAATTCCGGGTCGGTGCATGACGAGAGATCGAAACAGCACGGGCGTCGTTTGCCAGAGCGCAGTTTCGAGATGCTGACCGCGACGCGACGCGCGCGCGTCTGCGGGTTCTACGTGGCGTTGATCCAACGCACCCATTCCCAGCGCGCCATCGACGTGATGGTGCGCCATTCCTCTGCGATATCTGGAGCCTCGAGTAGAGCGGCCCGGAAGTCGTCGGGCAGTTCGGGCTCTGGCCAGTCTTTGGTCGGTTCGACTTCGAGCGTCACCGGATCGTTGGCATCGAGAGCGAGAAGGTCGATCAGCGAATTCTCGACCGGAAGCCAATGGCCCCGCATGCCATCAGGTTCGACAACCGTTGCAAAGGCGTGCCCATTCAACACGGCCTTTACCGCGACCTGGCCACGCGACGGCAGTTGTGCGCTCGTCTTGTCGGGAAACCGCAGAATTGCCCGGTCACCGACTTTCTGCACGCGCCCGTTGAAGACGATTGCCGACGAAGCGGATGTGTTTTCGACAGGCCGTTCCTTGGTCATTGCACTGCTCCTGGAGGTTCCGTTTATGTCAGCGTAAGCGCTTTTCGCAGGCCGGACGCTCGCGGAATACCCCGGTTCCCAAGCCGGGAATTAGCGGACGCTGGCCGGCTGTCCGGCGATGCCGGGATGAGACTGCTAACCAGTCCCTCATTCTGCCTCGAACCGTTTGTTGAGAAACCTATACGCCAGCAGCTCATGAGGCATAAATTTGTCTTTGTGAAACGTTGTAGCGAAGCTACTTCGTCGCCAGCCGTGCATGGCGGCCATCGGCCTGCCCAGGGTGATGCGACAGCACCCGGGTGTCTTCTAAGACCCTCATCAGATCTCCAGTAGTCATCACCTTTCCCTCGCAGCGATGGGAGCCTTCATGAGTACAGCGGCGGAACGTGCAGCCCGTCTTGATTTGGTGGCCCGGCTCAAATCCTCCTATCCGGAAATTCCGGAGGCACCGACTCCGGATCTCCTCGACCACGAGCGGTTCAACGCGTACATGAAGACGGTTCACGACGTGGGCGGGGAACCGGATGCGCCGATGAAGTACGAGAACAAGCAGTACGAGGTGTGGGAGCACAACACCTATGTGATCTGTGAGGTGCTCGCCTGGCGCGGGATCTGGTTGTCGGAAGAGCGGCGCCGGATGGGCAATGTCGACGTGGGGCGCGCGGTCTACCTGGGGATTCCGTACTACGGTCGCTGGCTGTTGGCGGTCGCTCGCGTGCTTGTCGAAAAACACCACATTGGCCTCGGCGAGCTGAGCGAACGGATGGCCGAGGTTGCTGCCCGGTACGAGGGCGGTCTCGACGGCAAGGCGATCGCGGCGCAACCCAAGTTCGAGGGTGACGGTTCCCAGGTCAAACGCAACAAGCACCACTTGCATGCGGTCGGCAAGGGTGATCCGCAAGTGTATGCCGGCCAGGCCGGTGAACCGAAGTTCCAGGTCGGCGATCCAGTGGTGGTGCGCGAACTGCCCGCCCTGCTGTATACCCGCACCCCTGAATACGTGCGCGGCGCCAAAGGGGAGATCGCTTCCGTTGCGTACGAGAGCCCAGCCGCAGAGGACGAGACCTGGGACCGGCCCGATGCGAAGGCGGAGTGGTTCTACGTCGTCCGGTTCAACATGGCGGAGTTGTGGCATGGCTACACAGGCACGACGGACGACAGCCTGCAAACGGAGTTACCCGAGCGCTGGCTGAAAGCAGCACCCTAGGCGACGGTCCCTTCCGTTTCCGATGATCCGGCACCCTCGTCAGAAAGGGATCCCATGAGCGGCCACGATCATGATCACGATCACGAGCGCACTGTTGCGCCAATGGTGGACGAAATAACCGACTTCGAAGTCCTGGAGATCGCCCTGCGCGAACTGTGCATTGAGAAGGGCATTTTCACCGCCGAGGAGCATCGTCGGTTCACCGAGTTCGCCGAGCAGATCGGCCCCACGCCGGCCGCGAACCTGGTTGCCCGGGCGTGGCTGGACCCCGACTTCAAAACGCTCGCGCTCACCGACCCGATGGCCGCCAGTAAAGAAGTCGGTGTGGACTGGATGGAACCCACCGGCTTCGGCACGCCGAGCGACTTCACCGCGTTTGAGATCCTCGAGGACACACCAACACTGCACAATGTGATCGTCTGCGCACTGTGCTCGTGCTACCCGCGACCGATTCTTGGCAATTCACCCGAGTGGTATCGCACACCTAACTATCGGCGGCGTCTGGTTCGCTGGCCGCGCCAGGTGCTCGCCGAGTTCGGACTGTATCTGCCCGATGATATTGCGATCCGCGTGCAGGACTCCAACCAGAAGCACCGATTTATGGTGATGCCGCTCCGTCCGGAGGGGACCGACGGATGGGACGAAGACCAGCTCGCGGAAATTGTCACACGCGACTGCCTGATCGGGGTTGCGCTGCCCAAGCCTGGCGTAACGACGAACGTCATCACCGACACCCGTCCAGCTATCCACCCAGCCAACTGACGGAGCAGTCACACGTGAGTACGCCGAACGAACCGCGCTCAATCAGCGATGTCGATATCGCGCCACTGAAAAGCATCGTGGAACGGAATCAGGTCTGGCCGCGCATGGCCGCTAAGTATGGCGTCACTAATCCTGTGCCGCCGTGGAAGACCAGCCTCGACGGCATGTGCGACGCTCTCGACCACGCCGCGTGCGATACGAGCGTCCCCAATTTCAAAGAACGACGCGATGAGGAAGATGCCCTATCCGAATCGTCGTATTCCAGCCTGCCGTATCCCGAGAATCAGCTCGTCGCGTTAGCGCATTCCCTCGTGGTGCGCGGCCTCATCAGTGAGGCGGAACTTCAGGAAAGACTGGCGAGCATCCGGGCCAGACTGGAGGCGTAACAACGCGGCACGTCACGTTCGTCCCGCGTCAGCGGTCGCGGGGGCGGAACCTGATTGGCCGCGCTGGTGTCGCACAATTCGCGCAAAAGCATCTCCTGTGCCCAGCAGGAGTTCGGTGAGCTCATCGACAAGTTGCGCACGGTCGACGTCGGCGCCAGCTTCGAGCACCCATGCAAGAGTTTCGGCATATCCGCCGACGGCGAAATGTGAGGTTGTGAGCACTGTCGATTCGTAGTGTGCGAGCCCCTGCCAGACTGTTCGTGAGTGGTGGGCAAGGAGACCAGAGAACCGGGTGACTTCTGCGAGGCGACGAGTAGCTAGCACCGGCGTGGTGATCGCCTCTGTGAGCAGGATGCGGCCTTTCCGCGGATCTGTGAGTAGCAGATCGGTTATGGCGGCGAGTACCGCTCGGATCCGGCTGCGGGCATTGCGCGGCGCGCTTGCGAGCGCGGCGAGGGCTAGCTGCTCCACCTCGGCAATCACTGCGTCAAATACGGCGACCTGCAACTCGTCGACGCTGGTGAAGTGCTCATAGAAGTACTTCGGCGAGACACCGGATTGGCTGATAACTCCCCGGACGGTCGTCGCTGCCACACCTTGGGATCCCATGAGTTCCAGTCCAGCCTCGATGAGCTGTGTGCGTCGTTGCTGGGAGCGATCGGCGCCGGGGACTCCGGCGTAGGTTCGCTTTTGGATGGCCACACCCCAATGGTGACACATGCGTTTCCAGAAGTGTTATTCTCTTCTGGAAACGAGCGTTACCACTAATGAGGGGACTGTCAATGTTGTCAGTGCTGAAGCGGCCGGTGCGGAAGCCTTCGACGACGATCGCAGAGGAACTCGCTACCGACTGGCGGTTCCTTTTGCTCGTTGGAACGGGGCTACTGCTACAGGTCTGCCATCCGGTGATTGGTGCAGGTGTAGGGCAGTACTCGACCTACAGGACTGACCCGTGGGGAAGATTCCGTCGCTCAGTGTGGCCTGTGCTCAGCATGGTCGTCATGGGCGAACAGGCGGGGGAGTACAGCCGCAACCTGCGAGCACTGCATCGCGGCATTCAGGGCGTCGACCATACTGGCCGGCGCTACCACGCGTGGGACCCCGAAGCCTCCTGGCTGGTGCTGGCTTCCGCCGTTTACGCCAGTGAGACGGCGGCGGACCTATTTGGGGAACCGCTGACCGATTCGCAGCGTGAAGAGGTCTTCCGTTCCTGGAAACGCGCAGGAATTGCCTTCGGCATTCCGGAGCGCGCACTGCCTGCAAACCATGCAGCGCATGTCGCCTGGCTCGACGAAGTAGCGATGCGCCGACTCGTCAATCACCCCACGGCCCGGGAACTGCTCGGCGTGCTACGCCACCCGCCCGCTCCGCCGCGAGTCCCCGGCTGGTTGTGGGCCCCGATCGGTTACTGCGTAGTCGGTCCGCTTGCAACCTTCGTTACCGTGGGTACTTTGCCACCCGCACTTCGGGAGACTCTCGGCGCGGACTGGACTCACGCTGACGAGGTCCGGTTGCGAGCTTTCGCCAGCATTGTGCGTCGCGTTGACCGCTTGATGCCCCGGCAACTGCGCTCCGTATCAGGGACGATCGTCAGACGTAATTGGGCGTCGAATCAGGAATACGCGGCGCACGGTGCGGCGATCGGGATCGCCCCATCGATCAGCAACCACTACGTCGAAGAACAGATCGATGTTGCCCAGTGACCCGTGCGCGGTTTTCGAACTCGACGGCACGCTTCTCCGGCCCACGCTGCTGGCCCGCGGCCCGTGGGACGGCGGGAGCATCCACGGCAGCGCACTCGAAGCTGTCCTTGTTCGTGCCTTAGAACGTCTGCCGCACCCAGTTCCAATGCTGTGGACCCGGATCACTATCGAGTTGCTTCGTCCGGCTCCAATGGCAGTTGTCGAGGTCGCAGCGAAGGTGACCCGTCCGGGTGCCCGCATCCAAGCCTGCGCCGCCACGGCAATCGTGGACGGTGAGGTCGTAGCACGCGCAAGCGCGCTGCGAATGCGACGTAGCCAGTCTGCCGACCCGGTTGCCGGCGCTATGCCGGCTCCGGCCGAGACACCACTTCCACCGCCCGGCGACTGCCCGATCTCCGCTATGCCAAGTTTTCTTGACCCGCGCGCGTTCACGGGTGCTGTGGAGCTCAGGTTCGTCCACGGGGACTGGAATCTTGGCCCCTCGACTGCGTGGCTCACGATGACCCGGCCGCTGGTGGCTGGTGAAGACCCAACGCCACTGCAAACACTTACGGCCCTCGCCGACTGGGCGCACGGCATCAGCCAGAAAGTTTCCTACGAGACACATGTTTTCATGAACTCCGACCTCACGATCAGTCTTGAACGTGAACCCGTCGGCAGTTGGGTTGCGCTGGAAGCCACCACCACGCTTGGCGGTCAGGGGACGGGGGTTGCGCACTCGCGAATCCACGACATAGCCGGTCCGGTCGCTCGAGGGAGCCAATCGCTGTTCGTGGACGAACGTGCGCGGGCACGAGCGTAGGTATCAGTGCGAATCCGGCATGTTTCACAAGATGCTTGCGGTGCGTGCGATTGGGTAGCAACGTAGGGGGAGACCGCGAAACGATCAAGGGAAGTCGGTGCCGCGATGGCAATCCCAACGCACGAACGACGCCCCGATGCGGCCCTGGGACTCGAGGGTGTTCCGCATACCGGCGAGGAAATGACTGACGACGGCCATCTGGTTGAGCCGCAGGCCAACGAGTTCGCACATGCGAGAGAGGCGAAACGCGAACCCGAGTGGTACAAAACCGCGGTCTTCTACGAGGTACTGGTCCGCGCGTTCCACGATTCCAACAACGATGGCACCGGCGACATGCGGGGCCTGGTCGACAAGCTTGACTACCTGCAATGGCTAGGCGTCGACTGCTTGTGGCTGCCGCCCTTCTACGCATCGCCCCTGCGTGATGGTGGCTACGACATTTCCGATTTCCGTGCCGTGCTCCCCGAGTTCGGCACCGTCGATGACTTCGTCTACCTCCTTGAGCATGCGCATCGGCGCAATATCCGGATCATCACTGACCTCGTGCTCAACCACACCTCGGACGCTCACCCCTGGTTTCAGGAATCGCGCAATCATCCGGACGGTCCGTACGGCGACTTTTACGTGTGGTCCGACACTGACACGGGGTATCCCGACGCGCGGATAATCTTCGTCGACACGGAGTCGTCGAACTGGACATACGATCCCGTTCGCGGTCAGTTCTACTGGCACCGGTTCTTCTCGCATCAGCCCGACCTCAACTATGAGAACCCCGAGGTCGGTGAGGCGATGATCGATGTCCTGAGGTTTTGGCTTGACCTCGGCATCGACGGTTTCCGGCTGGATGCGGTCCCGTATCTGTTCGAAGAGGAGGGGACGAATTGCGAGAATCTGCCGCGCACGCATGAGTTCCTCAAGCACTGCCGGAAGGTGGTCGACGACGAATTCCCGGGAAGGGTGCTGCTTGCGGAGGCCAACCAGTGGCCGTCCGACGTTGTCGCGTACTTCGGCGACCCCGCCGTGGGCGGCGACGAGTGCCACATGGCGTTCCACTTCCCACTCATGCCGCGCATCTTCATGGCCGTCCGCCGGGAATCGCGCTATCCGATTTCGGAGATCCTGGCACAGACGCCGCCCATTCCTGCTGGGGCGCAGTGGGGGATCTTTCTGCGCAACCACGACGAGCTGACGCTGGAGATGGTCACCGACGACGAGCGTGACTATATGTACTCCGAGTACGCCACAGACCCGCGGATGAAGGCCAACATCGGCATCCGCAGGCGGCTTGCGCCGCTGCTCGACAACGACATCAATCAGATGGAGTTGTTCACCGCGATGTTGTTGTCGCTGCCAGGATCTCCGGTTCTGTACTACGGCGACGAGATCGGCATGGGTGACAACATCTGGCTCGGGGACCGGGATGCGGTCCGCACGCCCATGCAGTGGACTCCGGATCGCAATGCCGGTTTCTCGACTTGCAACCCTGGGCGCATGTATCTCCCGCCTATCGCGGACCCCGTCTATGGCTACCAGAGCGTCAACGTCGAGGCGCAGCTGAACAATGCGTCCTCCCTGCTGTACTGGACGCGCCGCATGCTTGAGATTCGGCGCCAGCACCACGCTTTCGGATTGGGTGAGTTCATCGAGCTTGGCTCCTCGAACCCAAGCGTCCTCGCGTACTTGCGTCACTACAACGATCCGGCCGACGGGGACGATCTGGTGTTGTGCGTGAACAACCTGTCACGGTTCCCTCAGCCCGTAGAACTGGACCTTTCCAGATACGCGGGTCGGCAGCCCACTGAACTCACCGGTGGCGTGCGATTCCCCGTGATCGGGGAGCTTCCGTACCTGTTGACCCTTCCGGGCCACGGCTTCTACTGGTTCCAGGTCACTGATGCAGTCGAGGGTGGCGACGCGCAGTGAAAGCCGATGAGATCGTGACCTCACTGGCGGAGCCGTTGCGCGAATGGCTGCCACGGCAGCGCTGGTTCGCCAGCAAACACCGCTCGATCGATGCCGTCGAACCCCAGACTTCAGTGTGGCTGGAAGACGGCGATCCCGGAGTGGTACACGCTTTGGTGACCGTACGGCAACAGGATATCGCCGAGACTTATCAACTACTGATCGGCCTGGCGAGCGAGCCTGCAGAGCATATCGAGGTGATCGGCAACGTCGGTGACCTCGCTGCATTCGATGCCTCCGCGGACCCAACGCTCCTGGCGCCGCTGCTGGACTTCTTCGCTGCCCGGGCGGACCGCCACGGCGTGGTCTTCGCCCCCGAGCCTGGTACCGGGCCGAACACGGGGCTGAAGACCGGGTTGCGCCCCAGGAGTGTCGGCGCGGAGCAAAGCAATACGTCGCTGATATTCGGCGACGCGTACATTCTCAAGCTGTACCGTCGGCCGCGTCCTGGCATGCAACGCGATCTTCAGCTGCACCGACTGCTGCATGCCGCGGGCAGCCGCCATATTGCCGCGCCGCTGGGCAGCATTCAGTCGCGAGACACGGTTCTCGGTTTCCTGCAGCAGTATTTGCCCGACGCTACAGAGGGCTGGGCTGCGGCGAGCGCGAGCGTGCGGGACTTGATGGCTGAGGGAGATTTACATGCTTCGGAAGTCGGCGGTGATTTCGCTGGTGAATCGCGCCGCCTGGGCGCTGCCGTAGCGGCAGTGCACGCCGATCTTGCACGTGCCGGGGGGAGTAGCGCCGCGAGTCCCGAACAGGTCGCGAATATGGTGGCGTCGATGCACGCCCGCCTCGATAAGGTGCTCGAGCAGGTGCCGAAGATCGCCGAGCACGAAACCACGGTGCGTGCGGCGTTCGATGAACTAAACGCAACCCCGCTGATTCTGCAGCAAATCCACGGTGATCTGCACTTGGGGCAGGTTCTGCGCACCACGTCCGGGTGGGTGCTCATCGACTTCGAAGGAGAGCCCGCAGCGACCCTTGCGGACCGGTCGGCACTGGGGAGCCCGCTTCGCGATGTTGCGGGGATGCTGCGTTCCTTCGACTACGCGGCCCACCACCTTCATGTTGGTGAGGGCGGTGCGCGCGGTGAGCACCAGCGCGAAGTCCGGGCCGAGGAGTGGGTGGAACGCAACTGCGGGGCGTTCTGTGAGGGCTACACAGCCGCGGGTGGCGATACACGCGACCTGCGCGAGCGTCCCCCCGAACTGCGTGCATTTGAACTGGACAAGGTCGTCTACGAGGTGGGGTATGAGCAGCAGAACCGGCCAAGCTGGCTGCCGATCCCGCTGAGCGCACTCGCCAGACTGACTGCGAACTGACCGATTCCTGCCGCTGCTGAGGCGGATTATTCACGTCCCTATGCGTGGCGCAAGCGGGCGCCCAATTGCGAGGATATCGAACCGTTATAGGTGATCCTCGTCGCATAGCAGGACGCTCCAATCGTGCTTGTCATTAGCAGGAAAAAGCTGGTCAGCACCTAATTATATCGAGTGCCGCCCGAAATTCACCAACAAAGATCAACTTTGCATTTCCCTCAAGCAGTACGTATGTTCTGGAAGCGATTTGGCCTCGAAAGGACATGACGTGGAAATGCACCGGCTCCCTTTAGCAAGGATGCGCGGACAAGTAGCGGTAGCCCTGGGAATTGTTTTGGCATCGACCAATGTGGCAGTCGCTGAAGCTCCCGCACCCATGTCCAGCGAACGTGCCACGGTCGGCATACTCGCCCTCGAGGCTGCACAGACTTTCGTGCCGAGGACGATAGCGCCTCCGGTGCTTCCGGAGGTTCTTCCGCCCCCGCCGCCGCCACCGTCCCCAGTCGATATCGCCCTGCGGGAATGCCCTTTCGGCTCGGCAGAGAGTCTGGGTCTGACCGCGAACGCGGCGATGGTCTACCGTGCGGTGTGCGCGCTGTTTCCTCAAGTAACTGCGTTCGGTGGCTTGCGGCCAGGCGACGGGGGTGATCACGGTCACGGCCGTGCTGTCGACTTCATGATCAGTAGCGACGTGGGTGACGCGATCGCCGATTATGCGCTCGCGCACGCTGGGCAGTTTGGGGTCTCGTACGTAATTTGGCGTCAGCGCATTCGTTACCCAGGTGGCGAGTGGCAGCAGATGGAAGACCGTGGTTCAGCGACTGAGAATCATTTCGACCACGTGCACGTCAGCTTCCACTGAACCCGCCTGCCCAATTTCTTGACGACCCCTATTTCTTGACGACCTGTGTGCCGCCGGCGATGCGGTCGTGGAAGCCTTGTTTCGCGGAGCTCGTGCTGATTGTGAAACCGATCGCCACCACGGCGATAAGCCACAGCAGCGAGCCGACGAAGGAAATGAGATTCAGCAGCATGTAGGCGTTGCGGACCGCGGATTCTTTCAGGCTGGGTTTCGAGCGGCCGCCGGAACCCATGACGTGCAGTCCAAGGATTTTCTTGCCGGGTGTCGAGCCTGTCGTCACTTCGAACACCAAGAAATAGAGAAACCCGAATCCAGCGCCGGGGAGAAGTGCCGCCCAGGCCGGGACTTCGCCGCCTTGGCGGAGGAGCCAGAAGACTATGGCGCCGAGGATCCCCGCTATCACCCAGTCGATGAGGCGCGCGATACCGCGAGGCGCGACTCCGGCTGGTTTGGTCCCGAATCCAGAGCCAGTGAACTGCGGGTTGGTTTCCGGATCGTATCCGCCAGTACTCACGGTGATTCACCTTGCCTCAGTTGTGTGTTATTGGTCTCGTTCAATGTTGGGGCATTTGCGAGTGCCTCTCGCTGAGAGTAGTACCAGACGACGGCATGACGCCACAAGAATGGCCCGCTACCGCAAATAGCACTTGGTGTCGTTCATTCCTATTATGCGAGGCTAGGGTTTGAATTGCTCGATCGGAATCCGCAATGTTTTCCTTATTCCACAAATTGGGAAAGGTGCCCTACCGGAACTCATACCAGTCCACCCCGGCGGACACGGCGCCACTCCGAGACAGCGAAATCGAATATTCGCTGGCCTTCCTCGCGTGCGCAACGAACGTGTTCGACGTCAACTGGGTGGCTGCCGATGCGCTGCAGGCGAAGGACATCGCCACTGGGGGCGAAGTCAGGAAGCCACGCTGCGAAGGAGAAACCCAGGCGCTCGAGTTCTGTCGCTAGCGCGCCAGCGGCGGCATCGGTCAGCGGGAGGTCAAGGTAGGTGACCGCGAGATCAAAAGCGTTGAGCCCGTCCAGTTCCTCCGCGATTCGACTGCCGGCGTCTGGACCGACCTGCGCTACCCGAATATAGGCGGTGGCAGTGCTGGGGACGGCCATTACGCGAACTTTCGTCCGCCCGGCACGTCCAGTCGGCAGTGACGAGCTGCTGTCGACGCTGCGTTCGAGTTGAGCCGAGGTGGTGAGCTCGGTGATCAGGTCACCAAGCTGGTCGGGAGGATGCAGAATACGGGCACGCGAATGGAGTGGGGTGTACATCGCGATCAGAGTCCGGCGTCCCTGATTGATGTTCTCTAAGTCGGCCATGGTCACCGTGGCGGGTGACGCGCCAATGAGAACACCCACCTCGAGGCCGCCGAGATGGATGACTTCCTTCTGGCTGCCGGGGTGATTTGTCACCGCTTGAGCCCACACGCCGGGGAGGGCCTCTTCACGGGCGATGTCGAGCCGGAGCGCTGCCATTCGTTCGGCTAAGTGGCGGCCGCGGTAGCGCGGGTCAACGACAAGCTTGCCGGACTCTGGCACCGGGTCGCCTTCGCGCTGGACGAACAGCGCCGCGTGGCCGACGATGCCCCGCTCGGGGCTCGCGGCGACTACTGAGTGCATCAGTCCGCGTCGCAGCAGGTGCGTGATGTGTCGTGGCTCGTAAAGGGTGGTGTCCTTATACGTGTAGCCGTAGCAGCGGTAGATGCATTGGACGAGTCCCTCGGCGTCTGCGGGCGTCATGCGGCGGATGACGATCGATTCCGCTTCCTCATCCGATACCCGCTGCGACGTATCATCGAGGACTGCCCCGCTGTAGCGCATATTCGCGGTGGCGACACGGATCGAGCAGGAGGCCACGTTTCCTTCGTGCCCGTGGCTTGCGATGTGGAGTTCGTCAACGAACCCCAGCGCCGCTAGTCGGCGCGAGGGTGCTGCGCGCGCCTGTGCGCCGGTCATGGGCAGGCCCTGATCTGTGACCGTCACGGTGAGTGTGCCGGATTCCGCAAGCACCGCGACCTGGACATCCGGTTGATCGGTTTCACATTCACGGGTCAGCGCTTCGCGGACTAGTTCCTCAACGACTACACGAAAGCGCGTTGCGTAGTCCTCGCGCAGACCTGCGGTAGTGGCCATTGCGCGGACCGCTGCACCAACAGCGGTGAGTGAGCCGTCAGTCCCATCGATGTGAATCTTCATCTACGGTCATGACCCGTTTGTCGCCATAGACGTGAAGGTACTCGTTTAGGCATCGAAACGCCTGAGGTTCTGCGGATTCAGGCAGGGCCCTGAAACTAGGGGATTGTGCGCCACGTCACCCGGCAGGTCTAATGGAGGGTGTCAGGCCGTTTCTGAATGGTCCGCGACGTGAGGGGTCATCCGGCTTGGTTCGTACTTGCGCGAGGAGGAGCGATGAAACGCAGGGCAACGGTGCTGGCCGCGTCCGTGTTGATGGCAGCCGGGATCTCGTTGGCGGCTGCACCGACCGCTTCGGCGCATCCAGGTGTGGGATTTCACGTGTACCCAACCCAAGGTGAATGCCTGATGGGCATGCACGAGCACCTCATGGCGGGGCAGTGGCGATTGAACTGTCTCGGTTTCCTTAATTCGCCTTATATCCTCTTCCACTACTGAGGGTTGCTAGGCGAGGTCGCCCGTCCGGGTTGTGCGACTGGTCACTGACTGTGGCGCCCCGCGCTCCGGCGCGCCCAAAGTCAGCCTGCCTGAAGACCGGGTTACTCACTGACGGAGCTTGGCCACACTCTCGTTACGCTCGTTCAGATGCTCGACGACTGGGGAGCGAATTACCTGGCGGGAGCATCCCAGAGTCAGAGCCGGAGCCGGATACGCTGAGCACATGACCGAGCACGGTGGAGTCTTCAAGTTGGTTATGCGCGTGGGGGCCAAAGTTGAAACGTGGCGTTTCCGCAGGTCGGGTGGAACATCGAAGTTCATGGGGAATGAGCAGCTCCTCCTCACCACGGTGGGGCGCAAGTCAGGTAAAGAGCGAACAACGCCCCTCTTCTTCGGGCGAGACGGTGACCGGCTTATCGTCATCGCATCATTCGGCGGGAGTGACACCCATCCGGCGTGGTACCTGAATCTTCGGGACAGAGGTGAGGGCTGGGTCGAGCTGGGTAAGGACAAGTTCCGAGTGACGCCGCAATTGCTCGAAGGTGAAGAACGTGAGCGCAATTGGCGTGCGATGTCAGAGTTCTGGCCCGACTACGATAAATACACAACCAAGACGTCGCGCACGATCCCGGTTGTCGCGTTAGTTCGGAACTGACGTCCGAAACATTCAAGACGCATCCCCTACGCGGTCATACGGTGGGTTCATGAAACCGCGTTTGAATGTGATTGCCCTTGTCGTATCGGACATGAGCCGCTCCCTGGCGTTCTATCGGCAACTGGGCCTGGACATCCCTGCAGATGCAGACTCTCAGCCACATGTGGAGTTTGAACTCGCGGGCGGCATTCGTCTCGCGTGGGATGACATCGCCACCATTCGTACTTTCGACCCAGGCTGGGAGCCGCCCGGGCATGGTCAGGTAGGTCTCGCGTTCGAATGTGCAAGCCCCAGCGACGTCGATTCCGCCTATCAGGATCTCGTTGACGCTGGCTACAAGAGCCACATGGCGCCCTGGGACGCATTCTGGGGGCAGCGCTATGCCGTCATCAACGACCCTGACGGCAACGGCGTGGATCTCTACGCGCCGCTTCCCGCTATTTCAGCAGAGACGTGACGGTCTGGCCGGTCAGCGAGCGGGCGTCGCGCGCAAAGTGGGCTTGGTCCGCGTAGCCGGATCTTGCTGCGGCCACGCTGGGCGGCATCCCGGCGCGGGCGAGGTCCAGCGCGCGATTCAGCCGAAGGATTCGGCCAAGGGTCTTCGGTCCATAACCAAAAGAATCGATACTTCGCCGGTGCAGCTGGCGCGAACTGAGACCAGTGTGATGGGCTACGTCCGCGACCGGCCAACCCCGAGACAGCATGGTGTACATGCGCTCCGCGAGCCCGTCCGAGTGTGGCGCGACAGAGAGTCGCTCCGCAGTGATCTTTTCCAGTGCAACTCCGGGGTCGGTGGCTTCGGCGACCCGTTCGCTGAGTTGCCTGGCCTCGGCCGCGGGCAGGAGTGCGTCGATCGTGATGCGTGTATCGCGGAGCTCAGCAGCCGGTATTCCGGCGACCAGCCGTCCCTGGCCGCAGGCGAACCGGATGCCAACCCACTCCGAGGCAGTCCAGGTGGTGGCATAGGCGTGGGTATCTGGTCCGGCGAAGAACAATTGATCGTCGTGCCACAGCAGGTCCATGCAGCCGTCCGGCAGCACCAGCTGGTCTTCACTTTCGGGTGATGACGCCGACCACACCACCGCATGGCGAATGGTCGACCGGCGCTCTGTATACACGCCTACAGGATCTCACGTGCGGCGAGATGCCTGCGGCGTGATCTGGGACGTCACCATGGCGGCGAGTGCGATGACGAAACCAAGCGTTTGCCATGACGTGAGCGTCTGGCCCAGAAGAAAGAGCCCCGCGAGTGTGGCGGTCATCGGGTTGGCCAATCCGAGGAACACAACCGACGTTGACGGAAGCCGTTCGATGCCCCTGAACCAGAACACGTATGCGAGGGCGCCACCGACAAGCGTGAGATAGGTGTACCCGAGCACGTTCGCACCGCTGAGTGAGGAGGGGAGGCCTTCGAAGACCAGTGCCACGGGAATGAGCATCACGCCCCCGATCGTCATCTGCCAGCCAGCTATCGACAGCATGGACGTTCCCGCGGGCCGGCCCCATCTCTTGGCAAGCACGATCGCGGTGCCCATCATGGTGATTCCGGTGATCTGCGCGATGATGCCCAGTGGATCGAGCGTCGCCGAAGCGGTGAGTACCAGTAGTCCTACGCCAACGACGCCCGCTAGCGCAGCACCCAGCGCCCATCCTGACGGCCGGGCCCTGAGTACGAAGTAAGCGACTGCGAGGACCACGAGCGGCTGCACCGCGGCGATCGTCGCCGCAACCCCACCGGGAAGCCGGTACGCGGCAAAGAACAACAAGGGGAAGAACGCGCCAAAATTGAGGGTCCCCAGTACGGCGGCTTTCCACCACCAGTCACCGCGCGGCAGCTCTCGGGTAATGGCCAGCAGCAGCACGCCCGCTGGCAGGGCACGGAGCAGCGACGCGAGCAGGGGGCGATCTGGTGGCAGTAGCTCAGTCGTAACGACGTACGTCGTACCCCAGGTGACCGGGGCGATGAGCGTCAGCAGAATATCCGTCGCACGCGCGCGGCTGTGCTTTGGTGGTGCGACCGGGGTCGCCCGGGCAGAGGCCATCACAGAGGTATACCTTCCCGTTTAACTCAACGCCATGCACCGCACTCGCCGGTGAGCCCAGACAGAAGTCGGGTGCATGACGCTACTGCGTCATGCACCCGATTCCTGGCTAGTCGGGAAAAGCCAGGTTCTCAGCCAGCCATGCTCGACGCCTGTGCTGCGAGTTCGGTGATCCTTGCCCAATCACCATTCGCGACGGCGTTCTTCGGAGCCAGCCACGTACCGCCGACACACCCCACGTTCGGCAAAGCCAGGTAGTCACGGGCGGTGAGCGGCGTGATTCCGCCGGTCGGGCAGAAGCGAACCTGAGACAGTGGCCCCGCCACGGAACTCAGATAAGCGTGCCCGCCTGCGGCTTTCGCCGGGAAGAACTTCATCTCCGTGATGCCACGGTCAAGCAGCGTCATCATCTCGGACAGCGTCGAAACGCCAGGCAGGTGCGGCACACCACTGTCACTCATCGCGGCGAGCAGCCGAGATGTGCTACCGGGGCTGACAAGGAACTGGGACCCTGCATTGACGGCGTTGCGGACGTCTGCCGGGTTGAGAATGGTGCCCGCACCGACGAGCATCTCAGGCACCTCCGCTGCGATGCGCTCAATCCCTGGTAGCGCGGCCTCCGAACGGAGTGTCACCTCAATCGTTCCGATACCGCCGTCGATGAGGGCTCGCGAGAGCGGCACCGCCTCGTCCGGATGGTTGAGGACAACCACCGGGATGACGGGGGAGATATCGAGCAAGCTCACGGCGGGGGGTGTCCCCAGGGAGGGCATCGTGGGTGTCGATGGCACGGTCATACCAGGGCTCCTTCAGAGGTGGTGGGGGTCAGTTCCTGAGCCAGCCACTGGGTTATCCACTGGGCTGCGCCAAGTAGTGCAGGTGAGTCCGCGATGATCAGCTCGGTGGAGATCGCGGACACGTATCCCGTCATGGGGGCTTTGTTTTCAAATCGCGCACGGAACTCGCTGTGCTGGAGAACGTCACGCATCCTCGGGAGAATCCCGCCGCCGATCAGTACCCCGCCGCGCGCACCCACGGTGAGTGCGACGTTGCCAGCAAAGTTTCCCAGCATTGCGCAGAATACCTGGAGTGTCTCCACACAGATAGGGTCTGCGCCCGATCTGCCGCGTGCGCACACGTCCGCAGGCGAGATGATGACCGACTCTGCACCCCTGATCGCTGCGATGCAGTGGTACAGCCGGGTCAGGCCGACACCGCACAGCACGGTTTCAGCGCTGACGCGGCCGAACCGGCGTCGAAGCAGTGCGGCGATCTGTGCCTCGAGGTCCGTCTCGACCGGGAGGGTCACGTGGCCACCTTCGGTGGCGAGGGGAATCCACATGCCCTGATGCGGCACGATGCCCGAGACACCGAGACCTGTCCCGGGGCCGATCACAGCGACGGGGAGGTCCGTGTTGCGTTCGCCTCCACCGAGCGGGACGACCGCGTTGTGATCGAGATACGGCACCGCGAGAGCGAGCGCGCTGAAGTCATTGATCAGCGCGAGGTGCCTAAAACTCAGCGCTTGTTTCGTCGCGTTCACAGAGAAATCCCACGATGCGTTCGTCAGCCGGAAACGGTCACCGCTGACGGGACCCGCGACTGCCACGCCGCCCACTGTAGGGCGGCCTACGCCGCTAGTGGTAGCCATGTACGTCTCGATCGCGGAGGCGAGGTCCGGGTAGTCCGCCCCAGTGAGGCTTTTGACCTGGTGGGGACGACCGCCGGGCTCAGTGACGACACCGAACCGCGCGTTGGTCCCGCCGATATCGGCGACGAGCCAGGGGGATTCGATTGAAGGGATCGAAGTCATAGGGCTGCTCCAAAAACACTAGCTCCACGATCAGCTGTTCCCACTGCACCTCGAAGGGCGGCGAAGAGTTCTCGCCCGGTGCCGAAGGTCGTGCTGTCGGCCAATTCGGCGGGCACGCGCTGATCAAAATCTTCTGTGAGGACGGTGATCGTCCCGGCTTCCGCATCGAGTTCGACAACATCTCCGTCGAGCACTCGTGCAAGTGGACCACCCGCTGCAGCTTCAGGTGTGACGTGAATTGCTGCGGGGATCTTTCCCGAAGCTCCGGACATGCGTCCGTCGGTGACGAGCGCGACCGCGAATCCACGGTCCTGCAGAACGCCGAGCGTCGGCGTGAGCTTGTGGAGTTCCGGCATGCCGTTTGCCTGCGGCCCCTGGAATCGGATCACTGCTATGAAGTCTTTCTCGAGTTCGCCCGCCTTGAACGCCGTGAGGAAATCGTCCTGATCGTCGAACACGACAGCGGGCGCCTTCACTACCCGGTGCTCCGCTTTAACGGCCGACACCTTGATGACGCTCTTGCCCAGGTTGCCGGTGAGCATTCGCAAACCGCCGTCAGGCGAGAATGGGTCACCTGCACTTCTAAGGACCTGCTTGTCGAGACTGTCCCGCGGGCCCTCCCGCCATGTCAGCGTTCCTTCTTCGAGTGTGGGTTCACTGCGGTAACGCGCTTCAAGCCCGCCACCGGCGACGGTCTTGACGTCCGCATGGAGCAGACCTGCGTCAAGCAGCTCACCAATCAGGTACGGCATGCCGCCCGCAGCGTGGAAATGGTTCACGTCCGCGCTGCCGTTGGGGTAAATCCGGGAGAGCAGCGGAACCACATCGGACAATGCGCTGAAATCGTCCCAGCGCAGATCGATCCCAGCAGCAGCGGCCATCGCGACAAGATGCATCGTGTGATTGGTGGAGCCGCCCGTAGCGAGGAGCGCGACCACACCATTGACGACGGCGCGCTCGTCGACGACCTCGCCGATCGGTGTGAACTCGTCACCACCCGCGGTCAGTTTGACAACCCGTTTCGCGGCCGCCTCGGTCAGCGCGTCGCGCAGCGGGGTGCCCGGGTTCACGAAGCTCGCACCAGGCAGGTGCAGGCCCATGACCTCCATCAGCAGCTGGTTCGAGTTTGCGGTGCCGAAGAACGTGCAGGTGCCTTCACCGTGATACGACTGGGCCTCGGCTTCGAGCAGCGCCTCGCGGCCGACCTTGCCTTCCGCGTAAAGCTGCCGCACACGTGCTTTCTCCGTGTTCGGAAGGCCAGACGTCATTGGTCCGGCGGGCACGAAGATCGTCGGCAGATGGCCGAAGGAGAGCGCCCCGATCACGAGGCCGGGCACGATCTTGTCGCAGACGCCGAGCATCAGCGCACCGTCGAACATGTCATGTGACAACGCGATCGCGGTGGACATAGCGATGACGTCGCGGCTGAAGAGGGACAACTCCATGCCTGCGCGTCCCTGGGTGACGCCGTCGCACATCGCAGGCACGCCACCCGCGAACTGGGCGATGCCGCCACCATCGATCACGGCTTCTTTGATCCGCCGCGGGTACGACTCGAAAGGTTTATGTGCCGACAGCATGTCGTTGTACGAGGACACGATGGCGATGTTCGGCTTGAAGCTACGCCGAAGCAGGTCCTTGCCGACTGGCTCAACCGCGGCGAAACCATGGGCGAGGTTGGTGCACGAGAGCTTCCCGCGCGCAGGCCCTTGTGAGGCGGCGGCGCGGATACGCTCAAGATATGCGGCTCGGGTCTCCCGGCTGCGCTCAGCGATGCGTTCGGTAACAGCGGTAACTGTCGGGTTAATGGGTGTGTTGCTGATCGGGGTGGTGTCAACAGTCAAGGTCATTCCTCGTCGTTCCAGGTACGGCCGTCCCGCTCGATCAGAGCGGTGGCGGCAGCCGGGCCGTGGCTGCCGGAGGCGTAGCGCTTGGGCAGGTGCTGTGATTCTTGCCAGGCGGTGAGGATGGGCTCTGCCCATTCCCATGCCGCTTCCACCTCGTCGCGGCGCATGAAGAGCATGGGGTTACCACGCACAACATCCATGAGCAGGCGTTCGTACGCGTCGGGCAGCCGCTCGTCGAAGGTTTCAGCGAAGCTCAGATTCAGAGGTACTTCGCGCAGCCGCAATCCACCTGGGCCAGGAGCTTTGGTGACAAGGTGCAGGCGGACGGCTTCATCCGGCTGCAGTCGGATGACCAGGCGGTTCGGTGGGATCATCTCGTCATCAATGGCGGGGAAGATCGAATGCGGTACCGATTTGAACTGCACGACGATTTCGGAGGCGCGACGGTCAAGGCGTTTCCCGGTGCGAAGATAGAACGGCACGCCCGCCCAGCGCCAGCTGTTGACCTCGGCTTTCAGGGCGACATATGTTTCCGTGTTGCTGGCCTGCCCTTCGAGTTCCTCGGAGTAGCCGGGGACGGACTGGCCGTCGATGCTGCCGGGGGCGTACTGCCCGCGCACTGTATTGCGGTGAACATTGTGCCCGGTCAGAGGCTTGAGCGCCTGTAGGACCTTCAGCTTTTCGTCGCGTACAGAGTCACGGTCATAGTGGTTCGGCGGTTCCATCGCAACTAGGCAGAGTAGCTGCAGCATGTGGTTCTGCACCATGTCGCGAAGCGCGCCGGAACCGTCGTAGTAGCCGATGCGGTTCCCCACGCCAACTGTTTCGCTCACGGTGATCTGAACGTGGTCGATTGCGGCCGAGCGCCACATTGGTTCGAGCAGGGTGTTCGCGAACCTCAGAACCAGCAGGTTCTGGACGGTTTCCTTACCCAGGTAGTGGTCGATGCGGAAGATCTGCTCTTCCGAGAAAACGGCACCCACCTCGTCGTTGATCTGCTGAGCCGAGGCGAGGTCTGTGCCGATGGGCTTTTCGAGCACGACCCGGGACTGGGGGCTGACCAGTCCGTTGTCTTGCAGCCGGTGGCAGATGCCACCGAAGAGTTTTGGGGCACTCGCGAGGTAGTACACGCGGACGCGGTCCTCTACTGCGGTGAGGAGAGCGGCGAGCTCTTCCCACGGCTCCGCGGACGTGACGTCGAGTGTGACGTGATGAAGCCGCGTCAGGAAGGCGTCGACGGTCTCGCTGTCGTAGGTGTCTTTCGGCAGGAAGTGCGGCAGCTCAGCGGCAACCTTGTCCCGGTATCCCGGGCCGTCAAGACCCGCGCGGGACACGGCGATGATTCGTGAGTCGCTGGTGAGCTGGCCATCGCGATCGCGCTGGTAGAGCGACGGGATGAGCTTGCGCATCGCCAGGTCACCGGTGCCGCCGAATACGACGATGTCGCACGTGTCGACCTGTTGCGTGGTGAGCATGTTGGGGCTCCTCAATTGCCACTGATTGTGAGGGGGCGCACATCACGTTACAGGACTTAGGTATGATGTGGCTAGTACTTATGTATTTCTTGTACATTACTAGGTGAGTCGGGGCCTCTACCGCCCGTCGTGTCGCGCAGCAGGCCGGAATTCAGTTCCGCCCATCGGCGACCGCGACACGGCTGCTGAGCGGGAAACGGTTAACGTAGTGACGACGAAGGGAGCTGGAGGTGAAGGAGCTGCTGTCCGTAGTGCCGGGCGCGACCGCGGGCGAGATCCTGGCGCTTCTGCGCAGACGTGGCCCCCTGACGCGCAGCGATATCGGCCGCCTCACCGGGCACTCCCGGACCGCCGTGACTGCGAGGGTTGATCAGTTGCTCGCCAGCGGGCTCGTTGTCGAGCGCGCGGACGGAGCCTCCACTGGCGGGCGTCCGCCGGTACGCCTTGAACTTAACGCTGACGGCGGCGTCGTCCTCGCAGGTGCGCTCGGTGCCAGCCGCACGATCGTCGCGGTTTGCGACCTCGGAGGGAAGCCCCTCGCGGAAGCTGAACTCATGGTGGACCTCACCGACGGTCCCGATGCGGTTCTTGGTGCAGCGGTCGCCCGATTCGAACGGTTACTGACCGACAACGGGTTCAGTAGAGAAAACGTACGGGGAATCGGGCTGAGCGTGCCCGGCGCGATCGACGTGGTCACCGGCCGGAGCGTGAGCCCGCCCGTCCAGCAAGGGTGGGGCGACGTGCCCTTCCCAGATTACTTCACGGCCAAATTCCCGGTGCCGATCACTGTCGACAACGATGTCAACGCTTTGGCGCTCGAGCAGCGGCGCCGCCACCCTGAGGTCGACGATCTGATCATCATCAAAGCCTCCACGGGCATCGGTGCGGGCCTGATTTGCCGTGGGTCACTCATTCGAGGTGCGGTGGGCGCGGCGGGCGAAATCGGCCACATCAAGGTCAGCAATGGCGGTGGAGCGCTCTGTCGATGCGGAGGCATCGACTGTCTCGAAGCGGTCGCGTCCGGGTGGGCGCTCGCACCGAGAATGGCAGCTGCGGGGCTTCCGGTGACTCGCACCCTTGATATCGCGGACCTCGCGCGTGCGGGGGACCCGACGGCGGTGCGAATGATCCGTGAGGCAGGCCGTCATATCGGTGAGGTCGCTGCAGGTCTGATCAATCTCCTCAATCCAGAACTGCTCTTCGTTGACGGGGACCTTGCGTATGCGGCCGAGCCCCTAATCGCGGGCATGCGCGAAGTCATTTACCAGCGTGCGACCGCGATGGCCACGCGGAAACTGCGCATCGAGGCAAGCGATCTGCACGGTCAGGGTTCCGTGGCGGCATGCGCGACGATGATCCTCGACGACATTTTCTCACCGCGTGCGGTCGATTCGCTGCTAGCCGCCGCGTAGGTGCGGTGCTATCGGGGCCGGGCAAACGCACGAGTAACAGGACAGCCTCAGCGGAAATGACGCACGCGTCTGTCCCGTTACTCCTGAATCTGGCCGGCTGAAGTCACCGTCGCTATTGAATCTCCCTCATGCAGCGGCATGGGGACGAGAACGTCGTTGCTCTCGCCGCCCTTCCCGGCGGGCGCATCGAGGAGCGTAGTGACCGCTATCCTTCCGAGTTCGTAGTGGGGCAGGGCGACACTTGTCAGGCTGGGCCGAAGCCATGAAGCGAGGTCTGACGCATCAAACGACACGACGGAAACATCATCAGGCACACGCATGCCGCGCTCTCCGAGTGCCTGGTAGGCGCCAAAGGCGAGGCGGTCATTCAGGCATAGGAGTGCTCGCGGCCGATGGCCGTCGCTGAGAAGTTCGATTGTGGCCTGGTAACCAAACGCGGGTTCGTACTCGCATTCATACGACAGAGCGACTTCGGTGCCGTACGTGCGTAGTTCGTCTTCCACGCCGCGCATACGATTCACGCCTGCGTAGAGGCCACCGGGGGTCTTAGGGATGTCGTGCCGCCCACCGATGACGTATATGCCGTGCAGGTGGCCGGCATTGGTCAGAGCCCGCGCTGCAGTGCGGCCTCCTTGATATTCGTCCGGGACTATTCGGGGGGAGCTGGACGTCGGATCCAGGCAGTTGATGAGGACCGATTGCACCTTCGACAGCACTGCGGGCGCCTTCTGGTAGCGCGTGAACATCGTCGCGTAAATAATCCCGTCTACTTGCCGATCGAGCATTTCCGAGATCAGGTCGGCTTCCACTGCCTCGTTACCAGCGGTTTCTGCGACGAAGAGCAGATGGCCGTGCGCGAGTGCCGCATCAAGCGCGCCATGAATGACTTCACCAGCGAAGGGAGTGGTGGCGATGGTGTCCGAGATCAGACCGATGGTGTGCGTTTTGTTCGTGCGGAGGCTGCGTGCGGTGAGGTTCGGGCGGTACCCGAGATCGGCGGCGGCCTCGAGGACTTTTCGTTGTGCTGCCTCTGAGATTCGCATGTCGGCCGCGCGCCCGGTCATCACGAACGACGCCGTGGAGCGTGAAACCCCAGCTCTGAGGGCGACGTCAGCGAGTGTCACTCGGGGTGCGTTCATATCTGTCTGACAGCTTTCGACAAAGGGGTTGACAGTGATCCGTCATGAGAAAGATACTCGAGCTAACTCGATTTAGCTACGCTTCATCCAACCATGCAATCCTTGATCAGGAGGACAGGTGTCCGACCCCGCTATGACCGATCCCAATTGGTGGCGTCAAGCCGCCGTATATCAGATCTACCCGCGCAGTTTCGCTGACTCTGACGGCGACGGCCTGGGCGACATCAAGGGCATCACTTCACGGGTGCCCTACCTGAAAAATCTCGGTGTCGATGCGGTGTGGCTGAGCCCGTTTTACCCGTCGGAGCTTGCCGACGGTGGATATGACGTAGCGGACTATCGCAATGTCGATCCGCGCCTCGGTTCCCTAGAGGACTTCGACGAGATGGTCGCGGCGCTCCATAGTGCGGGAATCAAGATCATTGTCGACATTGTCCCTAACCACACCTCTGACCAGCACGAGTGGTTCCAGGAAGCATTGCAGGCGCCCGCAGGCTCGGCCGCGCGCGATCGCTACATTTTCCGTGATGGGGAAGGTCCGGACGGATCCCTGCCGCCCACGGATTGGCAGTCGGTTTTCGGCGGGCCGGCGTGGCACCAGACGCCCGACGGGCAGTGGTACCTCCACCTGTTCGCACCCGAGCAGCCAGACTTGAACTGGGACAATCCCGAAGTGCGTGAGGACTTCATCAAGACTCTCCGCTTCTGGTCCGATCGCGGTGTTGATGGCTTCCGGATCGACGTGGCCCACGCGCTCACGAAGGACCTTTCGGAGCCGCTGCCGACGTGGGACGAACTCCGTCATCTGATGCATGAACACCTTCCGCTAGACGGCACACATCCGTTCTGGGACCGCGACGAGGTCCACGAGATCTATGCGGAATGGCGCAAGGTTTTCAACGAGTATGAACCGCCCCGGACCGCGGTCGCGGAAGCGTGGGTGCCTAGGCCGCGCCGCCCGCGCTATGCCAGTGCGGAGGGGCTTGGTCAGGCATTCAACTTCGACCTGCTTGAAGCAGCGTGGGACGCAGAAGAGTTCCGGGACGTCATTGACGACAACTTGAAGCTGTCCGCCGAGTCCGGCGCATCGTCAACGTGGGTCCTGTCGAACCACGATGTAGTTCGCCACGCCACCAGGTATGGGCTACCGCAGGACAGTGAAACGAAGAACGGTAAGTCGTGGCTCATGACCGACGGTCAGGAGCCGGAACTCGACAGTGAACTCGGTGTGCGCCGGGCTCGCGCGGCAGCGTTGCTTCTGCTCGCACTACCCGGGTCGACCTACATGTACCAGGGCGAGGAACTCGGCCTCCATGAGGTCGGCGACCTTCCCGAAGAGGTCATGCAGGACCCCGCGTTCTTCCGTAACCGCGGCATCGAGAAGGGCCGCGACGGATGCCGCGTGCCGCTGCCCTGGACACCTGACGGCCCGTCCTACGGTTTCGGACCGGGACATGCGCATCTTCCCCAGCCGGAGTGGTTCGCTGATGCGGCCGCGTCGGTCCAGGAAGCGGACCCGAGTTCCACCCTTGCTCTCTATCGGTCCGCGCTCGAAGCGCGGCACAAAATGCAGACCGACGAATCGCTCGACTGGGTAGCCACAGACAAACCCGCCGTGCTGCACTTCACCCGCCCTGGCGGGTGGCACAGCATCACGAACTTCAGCTCTGAAGCAGTACCGCTTCCGGAGGGCACGGTTGTGGTGGCGAGTGCGCCGACAAACGGCGGGCTGCCGCCGAACGCGACGGCGTGGGTCCAAGAATCTGAGTGAACCGAATGAACGTGGCCTCCGTGTAGATGGTGAGCGGGTACACCACCGCTTTGCACCGACACACACGGAGGCCACATTCATGACAACTTCAGCAGCGGTAACCGAGGCGTTTACGGAACGCGTTTTCCGCTCAGTGCTCGGAGCCGCGGAGACGCAAGCCATCTACCTCGGAATGTCACTTGGCTACTACACAGCGCTGAGTGACGGTGAATCGCTCACCGCCGCAGAGCTGGCTCGCCGCACCGAGACGGCGCCCCGCTACGCGAGGGAGTGGCTAGAACACCAGGCGGTGTGCGGCTACGTACACGTTGACGACGTCAGCGCGGACCAAGAGGAACGCCGGTTCACGCTTCCGCCGGAGCACGCGGAGGTCCTCGCGCGTGAAAGTTCGCTGAACTACATCGCGCCCTTCAGCCAGCTTTTCGCAGCTACCAGTCAGCGGCTCGAAGACCTGGTCCACGCCTACCGCACCGGAACTGGTGTGAGTTGGGAACAGTTCGGAACGGACGCACGCGAGGGCCAGGCGGCCGCCAACAGGCCCCTGTTCCTCGGCCCATTGGGTAAGGAATACTTGCCGTCGATTCCCAGCATCGAACAGGCGCTCCGTGCAGGCGGGACCGTCGCCGACATCGGGTGCGGGTACGGATGGTCCTCCATTGGAATCGCAAAAGCCTACCCAGATGCCACTGTCGACGGCATTGACACCGATATTGCGTCGATAGTGAAAGCCCGTGCCGTCGCGGAGTCCTACGGAGTCTCGGACAGGGTGTCGTTCTCCGCGACGATGCCGGGCCCTGACCGCAGCGCCCAGTACGACCTCGTATGCGCGTTCGAATGCATCCACGACATGTCCGACCCAGTTTCAGTGCTGCGGGAGATGCGGCGTCTTGTGCGTCCAGACGGGACAGTGCTGGTCATGGACGAGCGCGTGGCGCACGAATTCACCGCACCGGGAGACGAAGTCGAGCAGTTGATGTACGGATACAGTCTGCTGTGCTGTCTTCCAGACGGGCTTTCCCATGAGCACTCGGTTGGTACGGGAACCGTGATGCGTCCGGCCACGCTGGACAAGTACGCACGTCAGGCGGGGTTCAGTGGGATAGAGATCTACGACATCGAGAATGACTTCTTCCGGTTCTACCGACTCGTTCAGTCGTGACCGAACACGCGGAGTATGTTCAACAATGTGAGTGCTGACCATGATGCGCAGCGTGGTGCGCCCAAGACTGAATACTTCACCTACGCAGATTTCGGCCTGGCGTTCTTCGACCGCGCCATCTCGAAGAAGCGAATACTGTCGGCCGTTTCCGGCATCACTGGAGCGCCGATCGAATTCGGGCCGATCGGTGCTGGTCCTGGGCGTATCGCGAAGGTCACCGCGCACGGAATTGTCAATGATCCCACTGTCACGCGAGTGTCCGAGGACGAGCCGCTCCGCTTCAACCTGCATATCCCGGTCGATCTGAAATTCGTTGTCCGGTTGACTGGCACGGTGCACCGCTTTCGGGCCGATGTCGCTGTCGATCTGAAACTGACGGCGCGCGCCGCGAAACCGTTGCGCGCCGTGATCGAAGTTGAGCCACCAGACAAGAGCGACGTCGCGGTAGAGATCCGCGCAGAGGGTCTCGCCTCCAGCGTCCTCCAAATCGTGTCGGGCATGGAATCGGAGGTGAAGCGATTCGTCGCAAAGTACATCAAGGAGGAAGTGAACAAACCACATATCCAGAAAGCGCGCGACGTGGACCTCGGGCCGATGATCGATGCGGCGGAGTACTAGACGCACTCAGACGGTTATGTCCGAATATCTGCATTCAGGCTTGGTCGAATGTGAGATGCTAGCGCAATGAGGGCCCTGGTCAAGCACCCGGACGAGCACGGTCTTCGCCTCGAAGACGTACCAATCCCTGTGCCAGGTCCAGATGACGTCCTCATCCGGGTTCATACGACCGGCATCTGCGGGACTGACTTGCACATTTACCGGTGGGATCCGTGGGCGCAGCGCACGATCCCCGCGCCCATGACGATAGGGCATGAATTCGCGGGTCATATCGCGGCATTGGGCTCCAACGTATCGGGCTTCGTCGAGGGCGAACTTGTCAGCGCCGAAGGTCACGTGGTGTGCGGCTGTTGCCGAAACTGTCTTGCGGGCAAGCGGCGGCGGTGCAGGGCACCGAGAGGGCTGGGGGTGAACTTTCCCGGCGCTTTCGCGGATTATGTCTTAATTCCCAAGTCGAATGTGTGGCGACATACTGGTCGCGTCGACCCTGAGATCGCAGCGTTGTTCGATCCGTTCGGCAACGCAGTCCACACCGCCCTCAAATTCCCGATGGTGGGGGAGGACGTTTTGATCACGGGGGCGGGACCGATTGGTTTGATGGCGACCGCTGTCGCCAGACACGCCGGTGCCCGAAAGATCGTGGTTACCGACCTCAACCCGCTGCGTCTTCAGCTTGCGCTTCGGATGGGTGCAACCCGCGTGGTCGATGTGCGGTCGGAAAAATTGAGCGATGTCAAGGCTGACCTCGGTATGCGGGAAGGTTTTGATGTTGCGCTGGAGTTCTCTGGGAGCCCGAAAGCTCTGGAGCAGATCCTTGCTCACACCATCCACGGGGCAAACATCGCGATCCTCGGCTTGCCGTCCGAACCGTTTGCCATCGACTGGAGCGTGGTTGTTGTCAACATGCTCAATCTCAAAGGAATCTACGGGCGTGAGATCTTTGAGACCTGGTACAAAATGGGCGTTCTCATTGAAGCGGGGATCGACATCTCTCCGATCATTACCCACCGCTTCTCTGCCGATCGCTATCGTGACGCCTTCGCTTCTCTTGAGGAGGCGGGAGCGGCCAAGGCTATGATGACCTGGACCTAGTGAGCTAGGGAACTTCGACCCTCAGAATCTGGTCGTCGTCCGGGCGTGGCTGCCCGCGCCCGTCACGGTTGCTCGTCGTTACCCACAGGCTGCCATCGGGTGCAGCGACCGCAGCCCGCAAGCGTCCGAATTCCCCGAGCGACGCTCGGGCGTCACCAGTCGCGCCGTTATCGATCGGGAGCTCCCATAGCCGATTGCCGCGCAGGGCAGCCATGTACACGACGTCATCGATGATGGCCAGGCCTGCCGGGGATGCCTCGGCCGGCCGCCACACTTCGACGGGGTCGATGAAGCGGTCATCGCCACCGATGCCTTCGATCTCAGGCCATCCGTAGTTCCCAGCGGGGACGATCAGGTTGAGTTCATCCCAGCTAGAAGCACCGAATTCTGACGCCCACAACTGATCACGGGAGTCGAACGCCAGACCCTGAATGTTCCGGTGCCCGTAACTGAGGACCGCCGAATCGGGGAACGGATTGTCGGGTGCCGGTCGCCCGTCTGTGGTGAGTCGCAGGATTTTGCCGCCGAGTGAATCGACGTCTTGCGCGAGTTGCTGTCGCCCAGCATCTCCGGTCGCCGCGTAAAGGTAGCCCTCAGGGCCGAAGGCAAGCGCACCTCCGTTGTGGATGGTGCCCGACGGAATGCCTGTCAGGATCGGCTGGGGGTCCGTGAGAGCGTCGTCGCTGAACGTGAAACGCACAATGCGGTTCTCCGCCTCAGTGGTGTAGTAAATGAAAACCTGCGCGGTGTCGGCGAACTCGGGGGATACGGCTATTCCCATGAGGCCACCTTCACCCCGATTTTCGACGCCGTCGAGCTGAAGTACCTCGGTGGGAGTGCCCGAGTCGTCGATGAGAAGCACACGTCCGCTGTCGCGTTCAGTCACCAGCGCATCACCGTTGGGCAGAAATGCGACATCCCAGGGGACCTGTAGCTCTGCCGCCACGATGGAGACCGCAGAGGCGTTATTGTCAACTGGAACAGACCTCGAGGGCGACGGGTCTTGCGCGCAACCGGCCAGGACAGCTGCGGACACCGCTGCCGCAGCCCAGCGAATCACGCGCACGCCACGGCAGCCTTTACGTCTGGGTGTCGTAGCTGAGCCCGATCTGAGGCGACTCTGGTCCGCCTTCGGACAGTTCGTCCCAGTGCTTCGCCATGTACGCGGCAAGCCCCGCGAGTCCGATCGCGCTCGTCACCCAGATCGTTCCGCGCATTACCTTGACCTTCTTGGAACGCTGCTTCTTCGATGTCTCTGCCGCTTTGCGCCCCGAGCGGAGTCGCTGGGCCGCAAGAAGGCCGATTCCGACCGGGCCGCGGGCGACTGTCAGCCCGACAAGAGCCGCCTTGCCCAGGCGCTTCGCCAGCGGAGACGACGTATCGCCTGCTCTCTTTTCGGCATTAGCGATTGCATCATCCAGGGCCGTGTCCTGGCTTGCGTCCATGCTCACACCTCTCTGAAGACACTGGTACATCAAGCCTGTCACGATCTTTCGCCCGATGGTGCCGGATTGGTCCGTGTTCCCTCGCAGCGAAGCGCTGACACTACTGAAGCACATGCTTCTTCGACAGAGCAGTGCTCCCAGATGCGGAGAACGGTCCAGCCGGCGGTTTCAAGCGCCTGTTTCTGTCGGCGATCGCGCTCCGCGTTGCGCGCGAGCTTCGGGTTCCAGTATGCGGAGTTGGTGCGTGGCTTCGTGCCGTGTTCGGGGCAGCAGTGCCAGAAACAGCCGTCAATGAAGACCGCGACATGTGCTTTAGTGAAGACGATGTCCGGTCTAATCAGCATGCCGTCTGCCCGGATGGGAAGGTCCTTGCGGAAGCGGTAGCCCATTCTGTGTAGCGCCGAACGGACGAGCCGTTCCGGTTGCGTTCCGGCACGCTTGATAGCCGCCATATTCCGCGACCTGCCCGGAGTCGGCGCTATCAGCCCGTCCACAGGGTCCATAGGGCCACACTGCCATTCCAGCGGTCGTCCGACGAACCCCGGCCGATGCTATCGGGCATCGCGTCACTCACCTGAGTAGCTGACGCGTCCTTCTGCAAGTTCTGTGGATGGGTCTGATCCACTGAGCATGTCGATGAACTCGACTGTTGCCCGGACCAGGTCGTCTGGGTTCGAGATCGGGGACCAGTGACCAGAATCGATTGTCCGGCGCCACAGCTGTGACGCGAACTTCCCGTAGTCGTCGTACCCGCCGGGCCGCACCGCACGGTCCCGCGCGTTGATGACTACTTGCACTGGCACCGTCGTTGGCTTCGGCTGTGAACGAATTAGGCGCCGCGCGATATTGGCGCGGTACCGGTTGACGCCGTTCGCCATATCCTCGGCAATCGTGGCGGCCGACTTAACCCGGGCCGGGTCCAGCCCATCAAAGAGGCCAAGGAAGCGGGCCCAGTTTCCGGCCATGACACGGCGCAGGACCAGTTCTGGCAACCACGGTAGCTGGAAAAGGTAGGTGTAGTAGGAGGCGACGCCTTGCTCGAGCGGTCCCGCGAGGTTACTGAGAGTCGGCCGCCTGAGCCGGTCACGCACCCAGTACATGAGAATGTCGAGGTTGGGTCCGGACGTCACTGTGAACGAGGCGACGCGGCTCGCGGCGTCCTCAGTTGCGAGCGCTTCCCACACCTCTACGCCGCCCCAGTCGTGTGCAAGGACGTGGACCGGAGCGTCCGGGCTCACGGCATCGATTACAGCGTAGAAGTCGGCGGCGAGCGCAGCGAGTTCGTAGTCGGACACACGAGCGGGAACCGTGCTTTCACCGGCGCCACGGGTGTCGTACGAGATAACGCGGAAGCGGTGGGAAAGCTGCGGCACCACGTACTGCCATAGCTCATGCGTGTCTGGCCAGCCATGCACGAGGACAATGGGCTCACCTTCCGGGTTGCCGGTTTCGAAGACCGCAAGGGAAACGTCACCATTGGTGACAGTTCGTCGTTGAACGTCCACAGCGCTGATCATAGAGGTCTTCTCCACAGGTCTCTGGTGGCCCCACCCGCCGCGCAGACTTCGGCAAGACCCCTCGACGTCCGTAGTGGACGAACTCGCCGTCGTTGTTGCGCGGTTCTCGCGGACCACTTATCGGGGCATCGTTGGCCGACAATCTCCTCGATACTATAGAACAACATTTACTGTGACAATAGTCGTTGTCATTGTTTGGGTGTGACACGTGCTGGGTTCGCACGCCCACCTTGCAGCGACAACTGGTCGATGTTCGAGGTGGTTGTCGCTATTCGGTGGGCAAGTGGCACCACTGCGGGGCGCGCAAGTTAACCAGATCAGCTTCTGCGTGGGCGCGCCCATGGGCGCGGCAGGAACCGGGTAGACACGACGTCGGGCCGGAAAGGCATCTGCGGCCGGCGCAACGTCCGCGCCATCCACTCACCGAGAACGACACCCGCGGCGAGCGCAACACCAATCGCCATTGCGTTGGCAAGGTTTGAGATGCCTTCGAACCGATCGTCCGCAACGAGCCCGTACAACCCGCGGTATATCGCGAGGCCGGGTAGCAGTGGAGTGATGCCGGCGACAGCCACGACAAGCGGAGGAACGAGAGCGCGGCGCGCGACAAGGCCACCTGCGAACCCAACGAGGATCGCCGCGGTGCCTGCCGCTGCGACGGTCCCGGCCTCAGCGTTTACCGTGGTGAGGAAGGTGGCCATTCCGGCTGCTCCGCCGAGCGCCGCAGCTGTGAGGGCCCTGCGTTCGGCGTAACTTGCGAGCGCGAAACACATGGCGGCGACGGCGCCCGCGAGGATCTGGACCGGCATTCGTGTGAAGCCCTGGACGAGGGTCGTTCCGATCATCGGCAGGTCTATTCCGAGCTGCTGGGTGATCTGCAGGGTAAGGGTGACGCCGGTGATGATTCCCGCGGTCATCATCACGACTTCCAGCAGTCGCGCTGACGCGGTGATAGGCGCACCCGTAATGGCGTCCTGGACAGAGCCGACCAGTGACAAGCCAGCAAGCAGCACGACGATCCCGGTGGCGACGATTTGGGAGGGGTGCACGGTAATCCCCAGCGGCCCACTGAGGAGATACATGATCGGCGCGGGAATCGTGGCGATGATTCCGCCAACCACCTGCTGGTAGAACAGCGGGAGCCCGAGCTGGTTCAGCGCAAGATTCGTGCGGTAGATGGCGATCGTCGTGAGAAAGGCAACTAGCGCGATTACCGGCCCGGCGCCGAGCAGGACCGCGACCGATGCGGCGAGCCCCGCCCACCCCGATGTCGCGACCCAGCGCGGGTAAGGGTGCGGGGCTGAAACGATGGTGTCGAGAATGCGATGCGCCTGAGCCGGTGTCAGTGCGCGGTGGCGCATCCGCCGAATCAGCTGATCGACTGCCGAGAGCCGTGTGAAGTCCAGCGATCGATGGTGGACGACACGCATCGTGGTCGCAGGTGGGAGAGACGCGCCCCGATGCGCCGTGATGACGATCGAGTTGTACGTGACGTCTACCTCACACTGTTCGAGTCCGTAGGTGGAGGCGACGAACTGAATCTGGGTCTGGGTATCGATCGCGCCGGTTCCTGCGTCGAGCAGTACCGAGCCCACGCGGACCGCGAGGTCAAGGGTCTCGGTCACCGCACTGTCGTCGCTGAGGTCGATTGGCCGCAGCGGCAGGATCGCGGGGATCGCAGCAGTGTCGATGGTGGCAGGTTGTGCGCTGGGTGGCCCAAAAAGCGCCGTCATCAGGCGCTGCGACCATCCACTCATGCTGATGACCCTCCCTCTAGTATCCGGCGCACCGCGATTTCGATGACCGACCTCCATCCATGATGGCGAGTGCGCCTCGACAATGCGATGTGGGGGTCGTCGCTTTCATGAACGGATGATGTGCTGGGCGTAATTAGCCTCTGAGACATGCCGCGGCTGTGTGCCCGCAGAAACCTGTCAGACCGATACCGTACGGTGCGAGGCGAAATGAAGCGCCCTGTTTTTCTGGGCATTGCTGGCGTGGCAGGAGGAACGGTGACGGAGGAGCTGACGTGCTTGGAGATCTGCGCGGGGGCAGGTGGGCAGTCGCTCGGACTGGAGATCGCTGGGTTCCGTCACGAACTCGCTGTGGAGATCGAGCCAGAACCTTGTGCGACCCTTCGGCTGAACCGCCCCTCCTGGAAGGTACATGAAGGTGATGTCCGGGAGGTGCGCGGCAGGGATTTTCGCGGCGTTGATTTGATAGCGGGAGGCGTCCCGTGCCCGCCGTTCTCGATCGCGGGACATCAGCTCGGTGCTGACGACGAGCGAGACTTGTTCCCCGAGGCACTGCGTCTCGTCGCGCAGGCGCGCCCCGCAGCCGTGATGCTCGAGAATGTGCGCGGCCTCTCGACAGCCCGATTCGCGCCTTATCGGCAGTCCATTCTCGACCGCCTCGATTCCCTCGGATACAACGCCGACTGGCAGGTGCTCAACGCCTCCGAGTTCGGCGTGCCTCAATTGCGTCCTCGATTCATCTTGGTCGCGGCGAAACGACGTTTCATGCGACGTTTCGAGTGGCCTGGCGCGAAGGGAACGCCGCCGACCGTGGGGGAAACGCTATATCGTTTCATGGCTCAGGATGGCTGGCCGGGGGCTGGCCACTGGGCAGCAGGCGCGGAGGGAATCGGCCCGACGATCGTGGGTGGTTCCCGTAAGCATGGTGGTCCAGATCTAGGCCCGACCCGCGCTCGCGCGGCGTGGCTGGCGCTCGGGGTAGACGGGAGGGGCATCGCTGACGCGGCGCCCGGAACGGAGACACCGATGGATTTCACTCCGCGACTGACTCTGGAAATGGTCGCCGCGCTGCAGGGCTTCCCGCCCGAGTGGCAGTTCTCGGGACGCAAAACGGCGGCATACCGGCAGATCGGGAATGCCTTCCCTCCGCCGGTCGCCACCGCAATCGGTGGTTCCATCCGGCGGATGCTGGCAGGGGGCGCCGCGACCAATCGCCGATCTCGTGCGGCCGCGGTGCGGAAAGACCGGCTTTTGCAGCCTGTCAGAGCAGTCGGCTGACGGAGTCATCGACACTGACTTTGAGTGAGCCGCGGCGCGAGGCAGGGATGGTAGGTGCGGCCGCGGTCGCGGACTCTCCCGGGCGCGCGCAGCGCCACAGGGTGCCTTCAATCTCGGCGACAGGGCCGTGGTCTCCACGAGCGGCAGGCACCACACGGATGCTGACGAACTCGCCAGGCTGCGGAACCGCCGCACCGAGTTCGTGTGCCACTGCCCTGTGTGCGACGTAGTCGCCGCCGGCGATCAGAATTCCTTCTGCCTGCAACGTCGAGCGGGCCCCGCCGTTCGCGCGCACCCGCTTCATGTAGTCGTCTTGCTCCGCGACCGTCGCCACGGTATTGCGGCCAATGCGATGGTTGGTGACACGGCGGAAAAGTTCATTGACGCGCTGCTGGCCAGTTGGAAGCGAGAAGATGCGAGCCACCACAACTGGATCCACTTTCAACAGCACATTGGGTGGGAGTTCGGCATCCTTGTGCAGCCACACGACCTCAGCTATACCTTTCGGGCTCAGCGCGGTCTTCCCGTCGCGATTCACGCTGAGCCGACAGATTTCCGGTCGCGCGCGCACCACTCCGACGCTCCACGTCCCGGCCTGGTCGCTTGCGGTGCACGCAAGAATGACGTGGCCTAACGCCTCCGGCGGAAGCATCCACCCGCCAGACCGCTGCGAAAACTTGCAGTCCACGTCATAGCCGTTGATCTTGTAGTCGAGAAGTTCACCGTCTCGCAGCACATCTCCGAACGCGCGGCGCAGGTTGATTTCGATGAGCGTCCCAAAGTGGGTCTTTTCGGTTTTGTAGAGCTGATCCCAGCAGTAGCGGCCGGTGTGCTGCCCGTCGTAGAGCTGGTCGAACGTGGCGCGGAAAACGGCAGCGAAACGTTCACCTTGTGGGTCCGCATGTCGCAGCGACGAGACGATCTCCTGCACTACCCGGTCACCAATCTCAAGCGGCGCAGCGGAGGCGCCCGCCGGGGCGAGTTCGAACAGCGCCTCAGTGTGCCAGTCCGATCCCTTAGTGGCCGGTGCTGCGGCGCGCGTGAAGGCGTCCAGAGGCAGGAAGCTAGAGTCGTCGTGCACTCCGCCACTGTAATGTGCTGTAACGCCCGCTGATCGATACGACCGGCCGTGCAGTTGACGTGCGGGCTGTTGATCATAAGGAGGCTGTGACGTTGGCGGGAACAGACCGGGAGCCATTATCGGCGGGCCATGTTCGAACCGAAACGGCGCACATTCACTTCGAGACGTACGGCGACAGCGCTCTCGCCCCGCTCGTCGTGCTGCATGGAAATGGCGAGGATCTGCATACCCTGGATACTCAGATCCGGGCCTTCGCAGCCCACCACTGGGTGGTGGCGATTGATACTCGCGGTCACGGCCGGTCCAGCGGTGGGACCGAGTCGTGGGACTTCCCGCTTTTCTCGCGTGATGTACTTGCGGTTCTCGACGAACTGAACATCCGTTCCGCACATGTTTTCGGTTACAGCGATGGCGGCAACATCGCGCTGCAACTCGTGTCGGACCACCCGCAGCGGGTCCGATCCGTGTCGGTGGTGGGTGCGAATCTGGACCCAACCGGCCTGCATCCGTGGACCCGCGCGGTGCTGATTGTGCAGCGGGCCGCGCTATCGATTGCGGCACGCCGATCGCGCCGGGCAGCAGCAGCGCTGGCAAAGATCGTGCTGATGACTGATCATCCGCACATTGATCCGGTACGGCTCCGCCGTGCGCATATCCCGGCGCTGGTCATCGCTGGCCAGCGCGATGTTGTCCGCTCCGGTCACACCGAGCTGATTGCCCGGTCGTTGCCAGGAGCGGAGTTACACATTCTGCGGGGCGCGAAACACGAAATCCCCGCCGAGAACGCGGAACAGTGCAATGCGCTGGTGCTGGATTTTCTGCGGACAGTGGATGCTTGACCAGCGAGGTGCGGGGTGGATGCTGATCGGGGGAGGGGCTGCCGGATTTGTTGCTGCCGTCCTGCTTACCGTCGAACGGACACGAATGCTCGCCTTGCCGGGCTACCTGCCGCTGTGCGACGTCAATGAGCGATTGACGTGTGGAGCTGTACTGACGTCCTGGCAGGCGGAGGCGTTGGGTTTCCCCAACACGTATCTGGGCCTAGCGGGCTTTCCGCTCGTCACCGCGGTGGGGGTGCTCGCTTTGGGAAACGTGCGAATGCCCCGGTGGTTCGTGCTCACCCACCTTGGCGGGGTGATCGCAGCGTCCATCTTCGTGCTGTGGCTCGTGTATCAGAGCGTTGCGGTCATTCGGGTGCTGTGCCCGTACTGCCTCGTGGTGTGGGCGGTGACGCCGCTGGTCCTCATCGCGGCGATCAGATTGGCGGTCAGCGCCACCAGTCGTCAAACGGCGTAACGGGCACCGTGCGCTTGTGCCGCGTTGCCAGGTAGACACGTTCAATACGTGCTGCGGTCTCCTCGCTGACGGAGCCACCCTCGAGGTAGCTGTCGATCTCCTCGTACGTCATCCCCAGCGCGGCTTCGTCGGGGAGTGCGGGCCGACCGTCCTCGAGGTCAGCGGTGGGGACCTTTTTCCAGATGGTCTCGGGCGATCCGAGTTCTCGAAGAAGTTGTTTACCCTGCCGCTTCGTCAGACCGGCCAAAGGTGTGAGGTCGACGCCGCCGTCACCGTACTTTGTGAAGAACCCGGTGACTGCTTCCGCTGCATGGTCGGTTCCCACGACGAGCATTCCGAGCTGGCCGGCGATGGCATATTGCGCGACCATGCGCTCACGCGCTTTGACGTTGCCCCGCACAAAGTCGCTGATGCCCTCGTTCCCGCCTTCGAGGTGGGAGATCGCATGCGAAATTTCCGTTGCGGCTGCGGCGGTGCTTGCTTTGATGTTCACGGTCGTCAGATCGTCGGGTTCGATGAACTCGAGCGCTGCGTTCGCGTCGGACTCGTCGGACTGCACGCCATGCGGCAGGCGTACCGCGACAAAACGCGCAGCGGTGCCTTCAGAGCGGAGTTCGGTAGCAGCCATCTGGCAGAGCTTGCCAGCGAGTGCGCTGTCCTGACCACCGCTGATGCCGAGTACGAAGCCCGAGGCCCGTGTAGCTGCTGCGTACTGTTTCAGAAACTCGACGCGCTTCCGGATCTCTGTTGCAGGGTCAATCTGGGGTGTGACGCACAGTTCACGCTGAATCTCTTCACGCAGGCCGCTCATGCGTATCTACCTTAGCGGGGCCCGCGGGACACCGCAGGCCAGCCGGGCACCCTAGCGTGCGCCGCGTTCGGCTTCCGGTCGCAGATGGTCCCGAATCGCGCGGAGCGCCTCGAAGAACGGCGCCCGCGCTTCGGCAGGCACCCCGTCGAGGAAGGCGTCCTGAACGATGCTGAGATGGCCGGGCAGGACCTCCGTGACCTTCCGGAGCCCGTCCTCTGTGATGACGGCGGTGGTGCCACGGCGATCGTCAGGGCTAGTTTCTCGTGTGACGAGGCCGCGGGACTCCAGACGATCGACTAAACGGGTCGCACCACTGTTGGTCAGCGCTGCCTGCGCGGCAAGGTCGGACATGCGAAGACTCCGCTCCGCGCTTCTGCTCAGCCGAAGCAACGCTTCGAACTCGGCTGGGGCCAGGTCGTGTTCGCTGATCTGGCTAGCGGTTCTGCTGGTCAGTGCCCCGTAAGCTTCGACGAAAAGACCCATCAGGGTGATTCTGGGGTCGTCGAAGAGGGTGCGATCGTCGGCCATAACGAAAATGCTAAGCCTTCACGATCGTGTAGTACTTGCCTATGCAAACTCTAGTGGTGGCCGCCACACGAGTCGTGTTGGGGAGTCAGTCTGCTCGCGGCACTGTGGCGCGCACCAAGTGCTCCCAGGTCATGACAAGATCGTCGAGGGAAAACTGTTGAGTGCGAAGCTGATACAGCACAAGCCCGGCGGTGAGTGAAGCAAGCAATGAATCGGCGAGTAAACGTGGGTTGATCGTCACTCGCGCTTGGATCAAGAGATTCATCACATGGGTGTGTTCGACGGCGTGCGGCGGCGACCTGTATGCGCTCATAGGCTGCCGCTCGGCTTGCAATTGCAGTTCACCGTGTTCGTCGAGGAAAGTCAGGCGCGCGCGTCCGTACGCGAGCAGTCGGTCTACGGGTGCAGCGCCTGGACCTAGCGGAGGGGGGCCGAACAGGTAAGCATGCTGAAGTTGCTGCTCAGCCTCGTCGAGGAGCGCGAACATCAGCCCTGATCGGCTGCCGAATCGCCGGAAGACCGTGCCCTTGCCAACGCCTGCGCTGTGTGCGAGGCGTTCCATGGTCAGCGCTTCCGCGCCCTCGGTGCGCACAATCTGCCGCGCGCTGCAGAGCAGTCGTTCGCGGTTCCTTACAGCGTCTGCGCGCTCCGATTCTGGTGCACCGATGAGCGGAAGCCGGCGCGCGGGGTCACTTCCGGAGGCTGTCACTTAAAGGATGGTAGTCGGCAGGGGCAATCTGTGACCTCAATCACACGCCAACCGCATCGGGATGAAACCGGACCGCGGTCCGGTTGTACGCGGTATCGAGCGGCGACCGCTGCGAAAACAATCGGACATCCTGGAGGGCATCATGGCAACGAAGAACGGCACCTCGAACGGCGTGAAAGTCGCAGTGCTGGTGGGGAGCCTCCGTGCGGGCTCGCTGAATAGAGAGCTCGCCGAAATCGCGGTCACCAACGCCCCCGATGGGATCGACGTCTCGATCGTGGATGGGCTGGGCACCGTGCCGTTCTATTCGGAAGATGTCGACAGCCGCACTGGCGTTCCCGTGCCTGCTGAAGAGCTCCGTGCCGCCGTCGAGGCTGCGGACGCGCTGCTGCTTGTCACGCCCGAATATAACGGGACCCTTCCGGCAGTACTCAAGAACGCCATTGACTGGCTGTCGCGCCCGTTCGGTGAAGGTGCAATCAAAGACAAGCCGGTCGCTGTGGTGGGAATCGCGGCAGGCCAGTACGGCGGAACCTGGGCCCATGATGATGCTCGCAGGTCGGTGGGAGTCGCGGGTGGCCGCGTGGTCGAGGAGGTCTCCGTCTCGATTGGCGGCGCATACCAGCGTTTCGCCGAGAATCGCCCGGCCGACGACGCTGAGGCAGTGACACAGGTGCGGGAAGCAGTGGTGTCGCTCGCCGGTAGTGTTGCCCTCGTCGCCTAGGGAAACCCGCCCCTCTTAGCTATAGTGAAAATCATTATCGGATAAGAGGAGGGCGGATGAAGGTCCGTAAGTCATTGCGGTCACTGAAGAACAAGCCAGGCGCGCAGGTCGTCCGGCGCCGGGGCAAAGTTTTCGTGATCAACAAGAAGGAGCCACGTTTCAAAGCTCGGCAGGGATGACCGCCGGGCGCGTGGATATAGTGTGACTGAACTTCGCGCGGATGCCGCCGCGGTGCGGTAGACAGTGAGCAGCAACGCTGTCACGACCTACCGCGCAGCGGCGAGCGGCGAGGAGTCACGGGTGACCACATCAAAGGCAACAAAGTCCCACTTCCCTGGGTTCGTCGCGAGTTCGCCGACGGCGCAGCATTGCCTTACGGTTCTGATTCGGGGTGGGGAATTCCGCAGCGCGAACTTCGTTGTTCCGATCTCGGACGGTGGCCTGAAGATCAGTGGCGGAGTTGAGAACGGAACGTTCGTGGCTCCCTCGGATGGGAGCCACGGTATCTATGGAAAGTCGCTCGCTGTACCTGGCGGCGTCACCGGAGTTGGTGCCGTGTCCCGCGCGCTTGGCTCGATGGGCAATGTGACAGCACAGGTCCAGGCAGTCAAGCCACTGTTGCTCAACGATTTGCTTGCCTTCGATCTCACCTTGTTCCTCCGCATACATGTGCAGAACCCGCTCGTCGGGGGTGAGTGCTACATCGGCACACCGAGCGAGCCGCTCACTGTCCGGATGCAGCGAATCGAGGGTGACGATCACATTCCCAAGCTGACCCGCGACGGCATTCCATCCGGAGTGATTGCGATCGGAAACATCAACGTCGCCGCCTCGAACTTCAAGGTGCCCGCGGTGACCGGTGCGGGGCCGATGGGTGCGTTCAACACCGTCGTCAATGTGCGGGCAAGCTTGCCCAACTCTGGTGTTTCCACCTCCCTGAGTATTCGCGCGGACGCTTACATGGCACAAAATCCGGACTACAGCGGAGATTAGCTGTCAGATTTAGGCGGCCGGCCCTGACGCCTGACAGGCCGTGCCGCATCGGGCATCCTCCGCGCTTCTGTCAGAGCCTTGCGCAGCAGGAACTCGATTTGCGCGTTGGTGCTGCGCAACTCGTCCGCCGCCCACTTCGCCAGTGAATCATGGACGGCGGGGTCGAGCCGCAACAAGATTTTCTTCCGCTCGGTCGCCATTGCCTGGCCTACTGGTAGAGCGTTCCTGTGTTGACCACGGGCTGTGCGTCGCGGTCAGCGCACAGTACGACGAGCAGGTTGGAGACCATCGCTGCTTTTCGCTCTTCATCCAGTTCGATAACACCGTCGCTATCTAGGCGATCCAGCGCTTGCTGGACGATCGTGACAGCACCCTCGACGATGCGTTGGCGTGCCGCGATCACGGCGCCCGCCTGTTGACGCCGCAGCATGGCTTGTGCGATTTCGGGCGCGTATGCCAGTCGGGTGATCCGGGATTCGATGACGCGGACACCTGCAGCGTTGACACGGACCGCGATTTCTTCGGCAAGCTTCGCGTTGATGTCGTCCGCGTTTTCACGCAGCGATAGCCTGTCGGACGCGTCGTATGGGTACGACCCAGCGATGTGACGGACCGCCGCTTCCGTTTGAAATTCGACAAATTCGACAAAGTCATCCACCGCGAACACAGCTCGCGCGGTGTCCTCGACCTGCCACACGACAACAGCGGAGATCTCGATGGGGTTGCCGTCAACGTCGTTGACCTTCGCGCGACCGGTTTCGTGGTTGCGGATGCGGACGGAGACGCGTTTACGAAGCGTCAGGGGATTGACCCAGCGAAATCCTGGTGTGCGCAACGTCCCGCTGTAATTTCCGCCCAGGACCTGCAAGACCCGCGATTCGTTTGGTGCCACGAGGGTGAGCCCTGCGCCGACGATGAGGGCGGCGAGGATGAGCACTACCCCGACCCCGACTGCTGTCCAGCCGGCTGGCGATTGGGCTATCACCCCCATAACGATGAGTGCAGGTGCCGCCAGAAAAGCGACTAGCACCGCTCCAGCTACCGGCCACCCGTTGGTGTTCGGTGCGGCACGTTCACTGATTTTAGGTGCGGGAATCAGTGGGACCTGTGATTTCTGGGGCGCGGGTGCGGTTGTCATTGCCAGAAACCTCCTCTCTGAGGCTGGTTGCTAGCAATATGATATCAGTTTCTGTGATGGAGTGGTTCTAGGGTTCTTTGCGCACTACCGCGAGAATCTCCGGCCCCCGCGACTCCAGTGCACGGGACGAAATCCGACCGCCGAGGATCCAAGCGCCGTATCCCACACCAGCGCCGACGGGCACCGCGAGCCACGCGATCCAGCCGCCGGATGCGGTCAGGAGCGCGAACACAGTGAAGACCGCAGCAAGGGCTGCGATGGTCAAAAAGAGTGACGCAAGCGAAGCGCTATTGAACGAGCCACGCGTCGAGAACGGGTTGCCCTGTTTCGCGGAAGGCACCGGATAGGGCGCGAGAACCGACGACAGTCCGACCGCTGCTGCACCCACCCCCAGCGCCGCGAAGTAACTCGAGAGATCGTAGGCGAGGGCGTCGAGCCCACGGTCGTACAGGACGTAGCGGCCGACCAGCACAAGCATCAGGATTGGGGCCGCGAGTGTCACCCAGGCGAACTGCTTGCCGCGCAGGTCGTGACGGGCACCGTCTGGCGTCACGAGAACCTGCCAGACCGCGGGTCCATCGAACCCGTATAGGTTGAGGAAGCCGGAGAGCAACGCGATCGTCATGATGACGAGGGCACCGGCGAGGTACGCGTCAAATCCCTCCATGATCGAAGGGCCTACGAATACCAGCGCAAGGAACATCGGCACTACCAGCAGCGCAGCTTTGCGGCGCGGGTCACGCCACAGAAGTGCGAACTCTTTGCCCACGGAAGCGCTCAGCGGTCCCTGTGCGCGGCTGCTGGTGCGTCGTGATTTCTCAGCCGCACCCGATTCGCCTCCAGGCCAGAGCATTTGACGCGTTACCACGGGCGTCCACGCCCAGGATATGACGGCAATGAGGCTTGCGAGCGCAAGCAGCATGCCCAGCGCGGAAATCCATGATCCTGCAATGGCAAGGTCGGTGGCGTGCGCTGCCCAGCCGAACGGGACCGCGCGCAGTAACGTGTTCAGCCAGGGTGCATCGGCGTTGATGACTGCGGGGACGATCAGCTGCATTGCCATGTACACAAGCCACAGCCCGGCACCGAGAACTACGGCAGCCAGCATCGCCAGGTCGCGGCCTTTGCGCGTACTTGCAAGTGCTGTCAGCCAAATCCCTACAAGGCGGGCAAGTCCGACGACGAAGATAGTTTGCAACACCACCGCCGGGACAGCGACAAAGACAGCCTCGGGCGCGGTCCGGAGCGCGTACAGAACAGGTCCCCCGAGGCCCAACAGGGTAAACGCGACCGGTGCGGTCGCGAACGACGTCAGGAGGAAGGCCACCGCGAATTGGCGCGGTGGTAGCGGAAGTAGTGCGAACTGCGTGGGCCGAAGCGCACCGCCTACTGTCCCGGCGACAAAAGGCGTGAAAATCCAGACAACACCCCAGGTGGCAGCTACGAGCGCAATCAGGTCCGCTTCCGCGCCTGGCCGGTCAAACTGGGCCAGCCCGACAAGGAGGGATCCGATGCCTGCGAGAAGCCCGAGCACCCCAAGCAGGATGTACAGCGCCAGGCGGCCACCCGTGTGATTGTTTCGGGTAATCGCCCACCGCAAACGCATCAGGAGCGCAACCACGACAGCTCCTCTCCGCCATCGGTGTGGCCGCCGACGAGGCGCACGAATACATCCTCGAGCGGCTCGCTCCCGCGTACCTCCTCGATCGTTCCGCTTGCGGCGATCGCGCCCTCGGACATGACCGCGACATGCGAGCACAGCTGTTCGACGGTGGCCATGACGTGGCTCGAGAGAATGATGGAACCGCCTCCCGCGACGAACCGCTGCAGGATTTTCCGGATGGTTGCGGACGACACGGGATCGACGGCTTCGAAGGGTTCGTCCAGTAGCAGCAGCCGCGGGGCGTGGAGCATCGCGCAGGCGAGGCCAATCTTCTTGGTCATACCCGCCGAGTAGTCGGCGACGAGTTTGTCTCCTGCATCGCTCAGTCCAAGGACGTTCAGCAGTTCAGTGCTGCGCTGGTCGACAGTCGACTTGTCCATACTGCGTAGAAGGCCCTGAAATGTCAGCAACTCGCGCCCAGTAAGGCGGTCGATCAAGGTGAGGCCGTCGGGGAGAACACCGAACAGTGTTTTTGCAGTGACCGGGTCTGCCCAGACGTCGTGGCCGAACACTTGAGCCCGCCCGATGTCCGGGCGCAGCAGGCCGGTGGCCATTGCGAGCGTGGTTGTTTTTCCGGCTCCGTTGGGTCCCACGAGACCGTAGAACGACCCTCGCGGAACAGTCAGTGACACGGAGCGGACGGCTGGATTCTGTCCGAATGATTTCGACAGTCCCTCGAGGGCGAGCGCGGGCTCAGACATGTGCAAGCCTCCTGAATTGGTTAGTGACAGCCTGCCGCAAAAAGGGCCTGATCGGAGTGCCGGGCAATCAATCCGTGTCGGAACTCACCGGCGCCGCGGAACTGTGAATCAGCGCATCGAGGCCCGAAACGTATTGTTCCACCGTAAGGTCGCCCAGCAGATTTCGCTGGACGATGAAGCCGACCATCGCGCTGTACATCACTTTGGCAACATCGCGTACCTCGGCGGTTTGTGCGATATGGCCAGCGTCCTTCCAGCGCGAGGCGGTATTCATCCACCGTGCAAGAACCGCCGTACCGACCGTTTTGACTTGATCGCTGATCTCCTTTTCGCGAAGTGCCTCCGACCACACATGCATGGCGACGCGCGTCAGGTCTTCGGTCTGCGACGCGATGTATTGCAGCATCGTGGATGCAAAGAACCCGAATGCTTCCGCGGGAGGCGGTACTGGCTCAACGGCGTCGAGCGTGTCGAACGCAGCAGTGAGACCGTAGGAGACCCGTTCTGCAGTGGCTTTGATCAGGTCGAGCTTGCCCGGAAAGTAGCGGTACACGGCACCTGCGGAGAGGTCTGCTTCGGAAAGAATGTCCTGCATCGACGTCATGTGGAAGCCGTTGCGTGCGAAACAGCGCCACGCTGCCGAAAGAATCTGTTCCCGCCGGGCGCTGAGGTGCTCTTCAGAGACGCGTGGCATGTGATGAACCCTATCCGTTCTCTCCAGCGAAGCCGCGCTCTTGTTTGAGCGGTGGCGCTCTGCCATTATAAGAGAACGGTCGTTCGTTTTATAGGAGGATGTCATGGATGCCACCTCAACCGCGTCCCCGTGGCCGAAGGCGATCGGGATTGCCTGCGCGCTGTCCCTCGTTGTCGGTCTGCTACTCGCTGCCTTCGCCTGGCCTGCGGCGCGTTCGGCTCCCGCGGATCTTCCAATCGCAGTAGCAGGCCCACCGGCCGCTGTCGCAGAGTTCTCGGCCCAACTGAACGACAGGGCCCCCGGGGTGTTCGCGATTACCGAAGCGAATGACGCGTCGGTGGCCGAGGCGCTCGTCACAGATCGCGAGGTCTACGGAGCGTTCGTACTGAGTCCAGGCTCGCCGCCAGCCTTGCTGACCGCCTCGGCCGCAAGCCCTGTGGTGGCCCACCTGCTGACGGGGGTCGCTAGCGGCCCGGCGATGTCGGACGTGAACGATCTCGTGCCGTTTACGGCGGATGACCCGCGCGGCGCGGGGTTTGCGGCAGCTGCGCTTCCGATGGTTATGGGCGGACTGCTGATCGGCGTCGCTTCCTCGCTGGCTCTCGCGGGAGCGGCGCGCAGGATGGTTGCTGTGCTGCTTGGTGCGGCTCTGTCCGGACTCGTTGCGGGCTTTGTCGCACAGGGATGGCTTGGGGTGCTGGCTGGAAGCTACTGGATCAATAGTGCTGCCATCGCGCTGACAATCGGGGCGATTGGCATCACACTCGTGGGCCTGCATTCGGTGCTGGGCCACGCGGGTATCGCGCTCGGTGCCGTCACTGTGTTTCTGATCGGGAACCCGCTCTCGGGTGTCGCGGTGGCGCCGGAAATGCTCCCCGGAAGCTGGGGGACCGTCGGCCAGTTCCTGCCGCCCGGTGCGGGCGCGGATTTGTTGCGATCGGTGTCTTTCTTCGACGGTATGGGGTCCGCTCAGCCGACTCTCGTGCTTGCATTTTGGGGACTGGCGGGGCTCTTGCTGATCCTCGCGGGCGTCCTGCGTGGGCGACGCGACTGAGGTGCGTGTTTGCTGCAGCTTACTTACAGCGATGTAGTTCGCAGCCTTTCCACAGGCCTGTGGACGACACGCCAGAGGCTAGTTCGACACGCCACGGATGCCTGGTCACACGGGTTACAACCTGCGAATTCCAAAAATGTCATTACTAGATATGCGATTCGCTTGCGGTGTCAGACACTAGGTGTAGTGTTTAGAGCAGAGCAGCACCCACAGGGTCGGCGGTCGGAGGGGAAGCCAGCCGATGGCTCGTGAAGGGTGAAGTTCGACCACATTCATCAATGATGACGGGTAGTCCGCGCGGCGATGAGTGTTTTCAGATGCAAGCACCACAAGGTTCTGGTGCGCCCTTCACCATGAGAGGTCGGTAGCAGATGAGCATCACCGTCTACACCAAGCCAGCATGCGTTCAGTGCAATGCGACCTACCGCGCCCTCGACAAGGCGGGGCTGGCGTATGACGTCGTCGATATCACCGAGGACGCTGAGGCACGCGACTTTGTCATGGCGCTGGGCTACCTGCAGGCTCCCGTGGTGGTGGCCGGGGAGAGCCACTGGGCGGGCTTCCGCCCCGACCAGATCAAGTCGCTGGCGACTGCCGCCGCCTGATCTCCTGCACCCAGGGAAAGTGGGCCACCAGAACCGCCCTCGATGAGATGTGAGTGGAGCGGAAATGCTGGTCTACTTTTCCAGTGTCTCGGAGAACACGCACAGGTTCGTCCGTAAACTCGACTTGCCCGCCGTTCGCATACCCGTCCATGGCCAGAACGGCGATATTGAGGTCAATCAGCCGTTCGTGCTGGTGGTCCCGACGTACGCGGGCGGGAAAGATTCGCAGGGCAGGCACGTCGGTGCCGTGCCGAAACAAGTGATCCGGTTCTTGAACAACCCGCACAACCGTTCGCTGATTCGCGGAGTGATCGCGGCGGGAAACACGAATTTTGGCGACGCTTTTGGCGTTGCAGGAGACATCATCTCGAAGAAGTGCAAAGTGCCGTACTTGTACCGATTCGAGCTAATGGGGACATCTGAGGACGTCGAGCGCGTCCGCGAGGGATTGGAACAGTTTTGGCACCGACAGTGACTGCACCGGAATCGGCCGCACCGGCCCGCGGAGCGGAGAGCGAACTCGATTACCACGCGCTCAACGCGATGCTGAACCTCTACAGCCCGGACGGCAAAATCCAGCTGGACAAGGACCGCGAAGCCGCCCGGCAGTACTTCCTGCAGCACGTGAACCAGAACACGGTGTTCTTCCACGACCTCGATGAAAAGCTCGACTACCTCATCGAGCACGACTACTACGAGACCGAGGTGCTCGACCAGTACGACCGTGAGTTCGTGAAGGCACTGTTCCAGCGCGCCTACAAGAAGAAGTTCCGGTTCCCGACCTTCGTGGGCGCGTTCAAGTACTACACGTCGTACACACTGAAAACGTTCGATGGGAAGCGCTACCTCGAGCGGTTCGAGGACCGCGTATGCATGGTTGCGCTCACCCTTGCCGCCGGCGAGCGTCCCCTCGCGGAACGGCTTGTCGACGAAATGATCTCCGGCCGATTCCAGCCAGCAACGCCGACTTTCCTCAACTCAGGCAAGAAGCAGCGCGGCGAGCCAGTTAGTTGCTTTTTGTTGAGAATCGAAGACAACATGGAGTCAATTGGCCGTGCCATCAACTCTGCGCTGCAGCTGTCCAAGCGCGGCGGAGGCGTGGCGCTCCTGCTGTCCAACATTCGTGAACATGGCGCGCCGATCAAGAAGATCGAGAACCAGTCGTCGGGCGTCATCCCGGTGATGAAGCTCCTCGAAGACTCGTTCTCCTACGCGAACCAGCTCGGAGCCAGGCAAGGCGCGGGCGCGGTCTACCTGCACGCACACCACCCAGACATCTACCGGTTCCTCGACACCAAGCGTGAGAACGCCGACGAGAAGATCCGCATCAAGACGCTCTCCCTCGGTGTGGTGATCCCCGACATCACCTTCCACCTGGCGAAGAAGAACGAGGACATGTACCTCTTCTCGCCCTATGACGTGGAGCGGGTCTACGGGGTGCCGTTCGCGGACATTAACGTCACCGAGAAGTATTACGAAATGGTCGATGACAAGCGCATCCGCAAAACCAAGATCAAGGCGCGCGAGTTCTTTCAGACCATCGCTGAGCTGCAGTTCGAGTCGGGCTATCCGTACATCATGTTCGAGGACACGGTGAACCGCGCGAACCCGATCAAGGGGAAGATCACCCACTCGAACCTGTGCTCAGAGATCCTGCAGGTCTCAACTCCGAGCCTGTACAACGATGACCTGTCGTACAGCGAAATCGGCAAGGACATCTCGTGCAACCTCGGCAGCCTCAACATCGCGAAGACGATGGATTCGCCGAACTTCGGTGAAACCGTCGAAGTCGCGATCCGGGCGCTCACCGCAGTATCGGATCAGACGCACATCACCTCAGTGCCGTCAATCGAGAAGGGCAACAACGATTCCCACGCGATCGGTCTGGGGCAGATGAACCTCCACGGTTATCTCGCGCGGGAGTACATCCAGTACGGCTCTGACGAGGGTGTCGACTTCACGAACATCTACTTCTACTCCGTGCTGTTCCACGCCTTGCGGGCGTCCAACAACCTTGCGATCGAGCGTGGGACGTACTTCAAGGGCTTCCCCGATTCGAAATACGCCAGCGGTGAGTTCTTCGACAAGTACACCGAGCGGGAGTGGAAGCCACGGACCCCCCGAGTCCAGAAACTGTTCGACGACGCGGGCATCCACATCCCGACGCAGGAGGACTGGCTCGAGCTGAAGGCGTCCGTTCAGGAACACGGCATCTACAACCAGAACCTGCAGGCTGTGCCGCCGACCGGTTCGATCAGCTACATCAACCACTCGACGTCCTCGATCCATCCGATCGCATCAAAGATCGAGATCCGTAAGGAAGGCAAGATCGGTCGGGTCTATTACCCGGCGCCTTACATGACGAACGACAACCTGGAGTACTTCCAGGATGCGTATGAGATCGGGTACGAGAAAATCATCGACACGTACGCGGCAGCGACCCAGCATGTCGACCAAGGACTTTCGCTGACACTGTTCTTCAAGGACACGGTGACCACGCGTGACCTGAACAGGGCTCAGATTTACGCGTGGCGCAAAGGCATCAAGACGCTGTACTACATCCGTCTGCGCCAGATGGCACTCGAAGGGACTGAAGTCGAGGGCTGCGTCAGCTGCATGCTGTGATCGAAACACCGCCCGGTCGTGCGCAAATTTGAGTAACTTGCGCGCACGATGCGTGCAAGTATCTGCACACGACCGGCGGTGTGCTATTCGAAGGACTTCAATCGATCGAGCTGACGACGTTCGCGCTTGGTAGGGCGGCCAGCGCCGCGATCACGGCGGGGGATCGAGGCGAGAACTTCCTTCGGGGGTGGCGGCGGACTGCGGTCGATCAGGGCCAGCGCGGCCGCCGGTGCTCCGACACGCTTCTTCAGCGGATCCACGACTTCGACAATTCGCAGGACTCCGTGTGACCACAGACGAACCTCGTCTCCCGGCCCGATCGCCTGGGACGGTTTAGCTGGGGCGCCGTTGACCCGGACGTGACCGCCGCGGCACGCGCTCGCTGCGGTCGAGCGAGTTTTCACCAGTCGCACAGACCACAGCCAGACGTCCACCCGCACTCGGCTGGATTGTTCGGCTGGTTGAGGCATGTCACCAGGATAGAAGGCGAGCGTTCAGCCGAGGTCTTTCGCCAGCTCCACCAAATATCGAGTGAGCAGCAAGCGGTCAACGACCAACTCTTGATTGTCGTCGGTCAGTGGCTGGTCCAACAGCTCCGTTGGGATTGATGTCAGTGCCGATCGCGCTACGAGTGAGCCGAGAAAGCCCTGGCGTACATCCCGCTCGGCACACGGGTAGTGATCTGCAGCAAGGCCTTCGACGTACGCTGGAACAATCACGGACTGAATGTTCTCGAGCTCCGCAGGTGCCATCTCGCCCGCGTGGACAAGGCCCACAAGTAGTTGGCCGAGGTCGAAGCCGATGGGCAGGAGTGTCCCGAACCCCCAGTCGATGACGATTCGTTCGTCGCGGTCCGCGCGTGGGATAAGGAGGTTCTGCGGGCTGGCATCGCCGTGCGCAAAGGTGTGTGGCAGTCGATCGAGCTGATCGAGTATCGCGTGCAGGCGGTCTGCCAGCCGCGCGAGGTCCCCAGGCAGCTCCGGGTCGTCGACCAAGGCGAGGGCGTGTGCCAGCAGCGGGGTCTGCCATGTTGAGCGTTCTCGCAGAATCGGCAGTTGGACTTGCTGGACCCGCGTCGTCACGAAGTAGCGCAGCGCGCCTCCGAATCTTCGCTGATGACAGATGGCGGGGAGCCGAGCATTAACTGCTGCGCCCGGGCGTCTCTTTGCTGCGAGGCGGCCGAGCAGATAGGCAGTTCGCGCGAAATCATCAGCGCGCCAGGGCTCAGGGGACACGTCCACGCATTCCCACCACAGTGCCAGCCAGTCGTCTCGCGTGTGTTCCGCGTGGTGCAAGATCGGCATTCGCATGCCAGGCGGCAGCGCTTCGGCGATGCCGCTCTCATGTACTTCATACTCGAACTTCCAGGGCAGGTAGTCCAGAAATTCTCGACGGATAGCTTCGGGGAGGAGGCTCAGTTGTGGCCACAGCCGGGGATTCCGGAGAAGTTTCACAAAGAATGCGTGATCACCGTTGCGCTGCGACGATGTCGCATAACTGACGACGACCTTCCAGAGGCCCGCGGTCGAAACCGACCCCCACTGGTAGGGGAACGCCGAATGCCGCACTGCCTGCACGTGGACGGGCTCACCCACAGCCTGTGTCGTGACACTGTGCATCGTTCGCGTATTGAGTTCCGCGAGCCGGTACAGGTCCTCATCGGTTTCGGTGTGCGTGGATCGGGCGGACATAGCGCCCTCCCGTTGTGAGTAAGGCTACCTTACTATTAATAATAAGGTAACCTTACTACTATGCGCAAGGGTCGATTGTCGGCAGCGTCCCATCTTCCTGACCACGTTCTTGTCTTGGTTGAGGGGGTGAACCGCAGAATGCACCGTGAGCTGCTTGAGGCGGGGGATCCGCCCCATCCGCGCGGCGGATTCATGCGCTTGCTCCAGATGATCCCCGAGCGCGGGATCCGGATTACTGATCTCGCGGCGCTTTCCGGGATGACCAAGCAATCACTTGGCGAATTCGTCAATGCGATGGAAGAAGACGGACTTGTCGTGAGCGAGAAACTGCCGTCCGACAGGCGCGTGAGGGTGGTTGTCCGAACAGCCGACGGCGAGCGGGTCGCTCGCGAGGTGTCAGCCCGAATCGCGGCAGTTGAGCGAGCGTGGCGAAAAGAGGCCGGACCGGAGCGTTACGACACCATGAAAGCTGTGCTGTACGACCTTGGGATGGAGAGCTTCGGGACGCGCACCGAGCCGAAGGCGTAGTTTATATCCGTGCATCCCGACGACTACCGTGCCGCGATTGTTCGTGAGGGCGAGCTGATGGCGGCCCAGCCCTCTGACTCACTTGATGTGCCCGTGCCCACGTGTCCGGGCTGGAACCTCGAGCGCCTGGTGGGTCATCTCGGGCGTGTGCACCGGTGGGCCGCAGCGTACCTAGCTGACGGGACCGAAGCGGCAGCCGGTCTGTCGAGCGGCAACCGGCCGCCGCGAGGGGCTGACGTCCTGCCATGGTACAAGGAGTCGCTCGAGATCCTCGTTGAGGAGCTGGCCCGTACGGATCCGGACACTCCAGCAGATACCTTTGCGGGACCAGGGACGGCAGCATTCTGGTTCCGCAGACAGGCGCACGAGACTGCCGTGCATCGCTGGGACGCGGAGAACGCGGTCTCTCCCGGCCAGGCGGGACGCATCGATGCGACGCTTGCAGCCGACGGCAGCGAAGAATGGCTCACCGTATTCGTGCCGAGAATTCTGAGTGCGCGGGCTGATGGGCGCGGTTCAGGAAGCTCATTACGCCTCGAATGCTCCGAAACGGAGTCAGCCCGGTGGACCCTCACTCTCGGCGACGCCGGTCCGAGTGTCCGGCGTGGCCGGGGCGGCGAGGCGCAGGCCGTGCTCAGGGGGCCAGCCTCCGATTTGCTCCTTACGGTATGGCGACGGACACCGCTCGACAGTGTCGAGCTAACCGGTGACCGCGCATGCGCCGCGCAGATTCTTGATCTGATTCAGGTGTAGTCGCGGACCTTTCGGTTCACGACATGTCGAACACCAGACGGGCATCGATCTTGCCTTGCTCGACGTCGCGAATCGCGTCGTTGACTTCGTCGAGCTTGCGCGTGTGGTAACGAACCGACGTCTTACCTGCCGCGTGGAGCTCGAATACTTCTTGCAGGTCAGCGCGTGTGCCCACGATCGAGCCGACAACGGTGATGCCGTTGAGGACGGTCTCGAAGATCGGTAGGTTCATCTGGTTTTCAGCTGGCAAACCGACAAGCACCAGAGTGCCGCCCCGCTTGAGCGAGCCGTACGCCTGCTCGAAAGATTTGGGATTCACGGCGAGGGCTATCGCCGCGTCCGCGCCACCCAGGCTTTTGATGTACTCGACGGGATCGGTTTCGCGTGCGTTGACGGTATAGGTTGCGCCAAGTTCCCGCGCCATCTCCAACTTTTCATCGACGAGATCGACTGCGACAACGCGGGCACCCGCGATCTGGGCATATTGGAGCGCGAGGTGCCCGAGGCCGCCGATCCCGAAAATCGCGACGAGGTCCGAGGAACGCGCACCCGAAACCTTCACCGCTTTGTAGGTGGTAACGCCCGCGCACGTCAGCGGTGCCGCCTCGAAGGGGTCAACGCCCTCTGGGACTTTCACAACGTATCTGCCATCAGCGACGACATAGTCCGCCCACCCGCCGTCGATGGAGTAGCCGGTGTTCTGCTGCTTCTCGCATAGCGTTTCCCACCCCGTGATGCAGTATTCGCATTCGCCGCACGCCGTGCCGAGCCACGGCACGGCAACACGATCACCGACTGCCACCCGCGTGATGTTCGCGCCAGCGCGCTCAATGATTCCTACACCCTCGTGGCCGGGAATGAAAGGCGGTGTGGGCTTTACTGGCCAGTCTCCGTTCGCTGCGTGGATATCGGTGTGGCAGAGGCCCGAGGCCTCGACGCGCACGAGGACTTCGTGGGGGCCCACGTCGGGAATCGGCCGATCCTCGATGCTGACAGGTGTGTGGAAGCCGTGGACAACTGCTGCTTTCATCTTTTCTCTCCGCTTGTGACGCGCATGGCTGGGCTGGTACTCCAACCTTGTCGCGGCAGAGCGCAAATAACAGGTGCCGAACGGCCCCCAATCGGGTGACGTTGGATAGCTTGAGGGAGGATCATGGTCGTACGGGAGGATGCCGCGCGACACGCCACAGGACGCGCCGCACCGGTGAATTTCATCAATGTAACTACTACATCTACGCTTTGGGTTAGAGTGTTGCCACTAAGTGTTGTGGTTAGCGACACTCAGTTTCCCTGGGCTTCAGGATGGCCATCGAAAATTTGAGAGACTTGTATTGAGTCAGCCTTCGACAGGAAAGAAGCACCCATGACCCTCACCTCTGCTGCGCACAGCCCCGCCGAAGGGGGAAAGGTAAAGCTGGTCAGTCGAGTCTCGGCGATCAACTGGAACCGCGTGCCCGACGAGAAGGACGCGGAGGTGTGGGATCGCCTGACCGGCAATTTCTGGCTGCCCGAAAAGGTTCCGGTGTCGAACGACATCCCGTCGTGGGGGACGCTCACCGACTACGAGAAGCAATTGACCATGCGAGTCTTCACCGGCCTGACGTTGCTGGACACGATCCAGGGCACCGTCGGAGCAGTCAGCCTGATTCCCGATGCACTCACCCCGCATGAGGAAGCTGTCCTGACGAACATTGCATTCATGGAATCGGTCCACGCGAAGAGCTACTCACAGATTTTCTCCACGCTGTGCTCGACCCGGGACATCGATGACGCGTTCCGCTGGTCGGAGGAGAACGAGAACCTGCAGCGCAAGGCCGAGATCGTCATGGAGTATTACCGCGGTGACGATCCGCTGAAGCGCAAAGTCGCCTCGACGCTGCTCGAGTCATTCCTCTTCTACTCAGGCTTCTATTTGCCGATGTACTGGTCATCGCGCGCTAAGCTCACGAACACCGCAGACATGATCCGGCTGATCATTCGTGACGAAGCAGTGCATGGCTACTACATCGGGTACAAATACCAGCGCGGGCTCGAACTCGTCAGCCCCGAAAAGCGGCAAGAATTGAAGGACTACACCTTCGAGTTGCTCTTTGAGTTGTACGACAACGAAGTGGAGTACACACAAGACTTGTACGACGGTGTCGGGCTTGCGGAGGACGTCAAGAAGTTCCTTCGCTACAACGCCAACAAGGCGCTGATGAACCTGGGGTATGAGCCGCTGTTCCCGAAGGACGAAACCGACGTCAACCCGGCCATCCTTTCCGCACTTTCGCCGAATGCGGACGAGAACCACGACTTCTTCTCTGGTTCGGGTTCGTCATACGTGATCGGCAAGGCCGTGAACACAGAAGACGAAGACTGGGACTTCTAGCCGAGCCTTCCTTCCGAGTGGCCCGTGAAGGCGGCACATGAACAGCGCGTTTCGGCACCCGGCGCAGCACAGCGCGTTCGAGGTGGCCGCACGCAGTGGGTACATTGTCTCTGGCCTGCTGCATATTGCGATCGGCTACCTGGCGATTCAGCTCGTGATAGGCGGGCAGGAAAGTGCGGACCCCGACCCGACCGGGGCATTTGCGGAAATTGCGCGCGAGCCCGGCGGCAGGATCGGACTGTGGATGGCCACCGCGTGCTTTACCGCGATGGCGTTGTGGCGGCTAGTGGAAACCGTCATGGGGAGGGCATCGGACGGCTCGCCTCACACCATGAGTTTGTTCGACAGGATCAGCGCGCTTTCGGTTGGCGCCGTACAGGCAGCACTGGGATATCTCGCGTTCAGGTTCGCTTCCGGTCAGGCGCCCGATGATGCTGAGGCTGTGGCATTCACTGGACAGCTGATGCAAACCGGAGCGGGCAGCGCCGTCCTTGTCGTGGCCGGTTTAGTCGTTGTTTTCGTAGGTGGTGCGCACGTCTACAAGGGCGGGAACCGCAAGTTCCTCGGTGAATTGGTGGGCCGTTCGGGTGTACCGCTCATGGGGCTGGGCATTGCCGGGTACATCGGCAAGGGGCTCGTAATCGCGACGGTAGGGGTGCTCATCATCATTGCCACCTTCCGTTCTCAGCCAGACGAAGCCGCCGGGCTCGATGCGGCGTTGCGCACTCTGGCGGCGCAACCATACGGGTACGTCTTCCTCGGGCTGGTCGCGCTCGCGATGGTGACGTTCGGGATATTCAGCCTGGCACAGTCAGGGCGGGCCAAAATGTAAGTAGCGCTAGGCTTACCCCGCCCGCGAGGATGCCGAGGAGCCCACCGAAAGCGAGTGGCCGCACACCCGCCGCAGTCAGTTGAGCCGGCCGCAGCAACACGCCAATCGCCGCGAGCGCAGCAGTAACGAGGAAGGTACTAGCGAGCCCTGCTCCCTCTTGAGCTGCGGCAGGCAGGATGCCAGCGGCAGGCAGGAATGTCGCACCCACGAATAGGAAAACAAAGATCGGGACAGATCGAAGGACACCCTTCACAGGCGTGCCGCGTCGGTGCGACCGCACCGCCACCCAGGCTTGAACGGCCAGGCAGAGAGGCACAATCAGCAGACTGCGGGCAAGCTTCACCACCACTGCGTACGTGCCTGCCGCGGCGCCGAAGGCGTAGGCAGCCGCCACGACCGTTGAGGTGTCATTGATCGCAGTACCCGCCCAGATGCCGAACATTTCGTCGCTCAATCCAGCAAGTGACCCCAGCACTGGAAAGATCAGCGCGCCAGTAACACTGAAGGTGAGCACTGTCCCCAGCGCGATCGCGATCCGGTCCTTCGCCGGGTGAAGTACCGCTGCGATCGCGGCGATAGCCGAGGCACCACAGATGGCGGTGCCCGCGCCGATGAGAATGCGCAATTCGGGGTCGAGTTTCATCAGGCGACCCAGCAACAGGGCGCCGGACAGCGTCACGGCGAACGTCGCGAGCATGATCGGAGCGATAGCGGCGCCGATATCCACAAGGGACGTGAAAGGCAGACCTACGCCAAGAATGACGATCCCGGCCTGGAGAAGGTAGGTCGAGGCCACGCGCGCCCCCGAGCCCGCGGCTGCGTGAAATGGATAGCACCAACGGCGCAGGAGCACACCCGCCAGAACACCAAGCAGGATGCCACATACCGGCGCGCCGAAGACAGGCACCGCGGTGCCCAGCGCGGTGGCGGCCGCTGCTAACAGCAGGGCGAAACCGAGCCCGGGGAGTGTCCGGAGCAAACGGCTGCGTCTGGAAACTTTCTGCGGGCTGTCCATCGCGGGGGGACCCGTGCGTACATGGTGCACTGCGCCTCACCTCCTCCTACCGCGCGCACCATTCACCCTGTCTTTCGTGTACGGGTCGCGGTAGACGTCAGTTCGCTATGACGCCATAAGCTGTACTTATGAGATTGCCGCCGCAGACACCGCGCCTCGACGTGCTTGATCTCCTGGTTTCAGTCGCGGAACTGGGCAGTCTAGGCCTGGCCGCGCGGGAACGCGGAATCAGTCAGCCCGCTGCGAGCATGCGGATCCGCGCGCTCGAGGCGCAGTTGCGGCTGGTGCTTCTGGAAAGGAGTCCCACTGGCTCAAAACTGACACCCGCGGGCGCGGCGGTAGTCGAGTGGGCCATTCCTGTCCTGGACGCAGCCCGTGCGCTGGTTGCGGGCGCCTCTGCGCTCCATGGCCACCAGCGCACATCGTTGCGAATTGCCGCCTCGATGACGATCGCGGATCATCGCATCCCTAGTTGGCTCCTTGCGCTGCACAGGGAACTCCCGGACACCAGCGTGGCGCTGCGAGTGGGCAATTCGCACCAGGTGATGGAACTTGTCCACAATCGCGACGTGGATCTCGGCTTCGTCGAAGGGCCGAGCGTGGCCGACGGACTCGAGGCACGGGTGGTGGGTGAAGACGAACTCATCGCTGTTGTCGCGCCTGGCCACGCATGGGCCGTGCGATCGGGTCCGCTGGACATTCAGGAGGTTGCGGCTACTCCGCTGCTCCTTCGGGAAAAGGGTTCCGGTACGAGGGAAGCAGTATGGGACGTGTTGAGGCGAGTTGGTGACCCGCCAGCTCCCGCGGCGGAGCTCGGGTCGACGGCCGCGATCAAGGCTGCTGCACGGGCCGGTGTGGCACCAGCCGTGCTGAGTCGACTGAGCGTCGAAGAGGAACTGAAAGATGGCAGTCTGGTATCGGTAGCGCTATCTGATTCTTCGGTGCTTCGTCGCGAATTCCGTGCGATCTGGCGGCGCGGGGCTAGACCGACAGGAGTGAACGCAGCGCTGATGAACATTGCAGTACGGAGCTGAGGAGAGCCAGCAAGCCTGCCAAGAGAAGCGCAATAGCGATCTTCTCAGCAGGCTTGCTGTGCCTGTCATAGGTCTAGGAGCGGCCTACGCGGCGGTTTCGTCCCCAGTCTCGTCACCGTTTTCGTCGCCGTTCTCATCTCCAGCGTCGTCACCCTCGTCATCGCACAGTTCGATCGATCCGATGACATCAGCGTCGCAGAGGAACTCGAGGAAAATGGAGTGTTTCCGTATTTCTTGCTCCGGCCCAGCTCGATGCTTATATTGCCTTCTCATCCGTTCAAGATCAAGACGTTCGGCAGTAATGAATGTGATCGAAAATCAAACTAACAACGTGTAATTCTCCCAAAAGTCACATGCAAAACCAGCAGTCCGGTGTCAAATCAGCTGCGGAAGGCTACTAACTGTAAAACCAGGGAATCACATCTTTACTCTCACGCGGCTGCGCACCGGCAAGCGCAGCCACAGCGCGACGTATCCGGAGCCGTGACGATTCGCTCAGACCCTCCGGCAGATCGTGCGGTGAAAACCACGCGACAGCCGTGTTCTCATCATCCGCCGGATGTGGGGTGCCTGCGACGAAACGAGCTGTGAAACAAAGGTCTAAGTACTGACACTGGTCGCCGTTGGCGTGGACGATCTCGGGGCTGACGTCGACGCTCGCGAGGTGCAACAGGTCGACTTCGATGCCCGCTTCCTCACTGATCTCCCGCTTGATTGCCGGGGCGGGGTGCTCGCCGGGTTCCAGAATTCCTGATATCACTGCCCAGCGGCCGTTGTCGGTACGCTTGGCGAGCAGCACGTTCGCGGCATCATCGAAAATCACGGCACTCACGCTCGGTAGCCAGAGCATGTCGTGGCCGATGTGCTGGCGAAGTTTGAGGACGAAATCGGGGACTGCCACAACGCGAGGCTAGCTGACCTGCACATGCAGCGCCTTGCCTGTGGCGTTGACGGCGGCCGTCACCGGCTTGGTTCCCACTGGACGTACCCGCACTAGTTCGCGCGCGAGTGGAGCGCTCACCAGCTCCCGAATGGCCCGGCGCAACCCCCGTGCTCCGTAAACGGGGTCGAAGCCCCGGTCGGCAAGGGTGCTCACAGCTGCCGGACTCGTGGTGAGCACGACGGACCGCCGTGCGAGCCGCTGCGATAGGAGGTCAAGCTCGAGCCGTGTCACCCTCATTGCGGTCTCGTGAGTGAACTCCCTAAGAATCACGGTCTCATCTATCCGGTTGAAGAACTCGGGGTCAAAGAAGCGCTCGAGTTCTCGCCGCACGACTGTGGCGCCGTCTCGTGCAAGCCCGAATCTAGAAGCGATTCGCCGTCTGGACTGGGAAATCGAACGTGAACCAAGATTCGAGGTCATGAAGATGTAGCTATTGCGGAACGATATCGTGCGCTCTCCATTGGCGAGGTGTAATACGCCACTGTCCAGAATTTGCAGCAGCGCCCGAAGGACTGTTCGGTCTGCTTTCTCAATCTCGTCAAATAGGACTATTCCGGGAGTGTAAGGATCTCCTTCAATGCTTCCTTTGTCGAATAGGGTGAAGGATTCTTTGCTGCCCGCATATCCGGGTGGTGCCCCCGAGAAAGAAGCCGCATAGTGCTCTTGTGCGAGCGCGTTCATATCGATACGGCACAGATCATCCGGCCCGCTGCGCAGTTCGGCCGCGACACGTCGCACCAGTTCGGTTTTGCCGACGCCAGTGGGGCCAACGAGCAGGATGTTCGCGAGTGGTCGCGCAGGATCACACAGTCCGCACTGCGCTAGCGTAACGGCCCTGACCACAGCTGCTATCGCAGCATCTTGCCCGATGATGCGCTCACCGAGTCTGGCGGTCAGCACGTCCGGGCTGAAGCCCCCATTATTGATTCCGCGCGAGGGGTGGGATGCGGGGACATCAGCGCGGGGGCCGGATCCGCCCGCCGAGTCGGTCGGGTGGTTCTTGTTGTTCTCGTGGAACATGTCGGTCAGAAACGGCATGGCGGATCCTTACTGCCCCTGGGTCTTAGGCTTCTCGCGTTTGTTCTATGGGCAGGTTTCCAACACGGCACTCTGCGACGCCGACTGTCTCGCGGGTGATTGCTTCCACCTTCTCCTGAGCCTTCTGCGCGTCGGTAACCCAGAGCTTGTAGAACTCAAAGGGGCAGTCGGCGACGCCTTTGTCGCCGTCGCCAGCAGCGTGCACACCGGAGTAGCCGCGGTGCAGCAGTTTGAACAGGTGGTTCTGGGATTGGTCGTGGGTTCGAGCGTCGCGGATGGCGGAGAGCGAGAGTTGCGCGTACTGGATTCCGTATTCCTCCTCACCGGTCTCGCCGAGGGTGCGTCCGTCGAAACCGATGATTGAGGAGTGGCCGAAGTACGAGTACACGCCGTCGAATCCCGCGGCGTTCGCCACTGCGACGTAACAGTTGTTCGCCCAGGCCATCGCTTTGGCCATCAGTACCTGTTGGTCCTTCGAGGGGTACATGTAGCCCTGGCAGCGGACGATGAGTTCGGCCCCCTTCATCGCGCAGTCCCGCCAGATCTCTGGGTAGTTGCCGTCGTCGCACACGATGAGGGAAATCTTCATGCCCTTTGGGCCCGCCGTGACGTAGGTGGTGTCGCCCGGATACCACCCTTCGACGGGGCACCACGGGAGAATTTTCCGGTACTTCTGAACGATCTCGCCTTGGTCGTTGATGAGGACGAGAGTGTTGTAGGGGGGCTTGTGCGGGTGATCTTCGTGCTGTTCGCCGGTGATGGAGAAGACCCCCCACGTGCGCGCCTGGCGGCAGGCTTTGGCGAAGATCGAGGTTTCGTCACCGGGGATCGTCGCTGCGGTCTCGTACATCTCGGACTCGTCGTACATGATGCCCTGCGTCGAGTACTCCGGGAAGATGACGAGATCCATGCCCGGAAGGCCGGATTTCATCCCGACGATCATGTCGGAGATCTTCTGCGCGTTCTCGAGTACCTCGGCTCTGGTATGCAGGCGCGGCATCTTGTAGTTGACGACCGCGACGCCGACTGTGTCTGGACTGGATGAAATATCGCCGTGACGCATGAGGGATCCCTCCTTGTTGTGGTGTACCTGAGTGGTTATGCGTGGATGGCTCGGGATGAGGCGCCCACGTGACTGGTTGCTGGTTCGTGGCGGGCTATCGCCGCGGCGAGCGCGATAAGGGTGAGGAACGCCGCAGCGGTGCCCCAGGCGGCGGGTGCCGTAGGTGTGTAATTGCCGGTGAGCCCCAGGAATGCGGGAATCGTGCAGGTCGGCTGACTCAGCAGCACGACTGCCCATCCGGTGAACCGGGTGAATTCAGTCCGGCGCAGTCCGAGTACCAGGAAGAAGAGGGACCACAGGAGTGCCCACGCGAGCCAGATGACGCCGAAGACAGGATCGGCGCTCAGTGTGAACGAGAGGGCCGAGTAGATCACTGCGGCGGCGGCCACGAAAAGGGAAAACCAGCCGAGCCCCTGGGTGTCGAGACCCGCAAGAGTGGTTATTCCCACGTAGAGGTAGGTGAAACCGAAAAGGTACAGGCCAGAGGCGGCCAGAATAGCGGTGGTGTCACCTGCGGCCTGAATGAGCAGAACGGTGGGCAGGACGCACTGGAGAGCGCCGACGAACAAGTTGAGCACTGCCGCTGAGCGCTGGGGGACTGCTCCCAGCAGCATCAAGCCGTTGACGAACAGGACAGCTCCCACGTATAGCAAGCCCACGTTGCCCATCGGATCCTCCATGTAATTTCAAATGAAAAGATTTCAAATGAATCTAAGTGGTGGCCGTCACATAGTCAAGGGCTGAGCGAAGGCTGGCTAGAACGATCTGGGCTAGAGCGTCGTAATGACGTCGAAGTCCACGCCATTCGCTACGGCGAGATGAACCCGCTGGCTTCCTTGCGAGCCGCGAAACTCGACGGGGCCGCGTGGCCCGTCGTAGCCAGCACCATCCACAACTGCGTCGAGCCGGCTGATCTCAAGTGACCCAGCACGTTCCACCAGCGTGGCGAGGGTCTGGATGCCCTCGTAACACGATTCGGCCGCGTTGTTGAGCGCTGGAGCATGGACGCCGTGCAGAGATGTGTATCGGCTGACCAGTTCAAGAGAATTGGCGCCAATCATCGACCGGAAATACGCGGCGGCGACGAAGAGGCCGATGGTGGCGTCTGTTCCGCTGGCCATCAGCATGTTCTCTTCCATCAGCGGACTGAAGCGCACGATCGAATCGTGCAGACCGGCTCGTGCGAAGGCTCGATTGAACTCGACGGCATCCTGCCCCACAAGCAACATCAGCACACCCTCGGGCTGCAAGGCGGCCACGCGTGCGATCAACTCGCGCATGTCACTGCGTCCGAGGTGAACGAACGTTTCATTGAGAATGGTCAGCCCGAGATCGTGGGCGTAGTGATGGACTGCCGAGGCCGACAAATGGGGCCAGACATAATCATCGCCGACGATCATCCACCTGCGCGTGCCCAGGTTGTCCCGCAGCCACTCAAGCGCGGGGCCGATCTGTTCGCGCGGTGTCTCGCCGCAACAGTAGATTCCAGTTCGGTGCTCCCCGCCCTCGTAGAGGGAGGTGTACGCATAGGGGATGCGCCCTGCCAGTACTGGCGCGAGCGCATGGCGGACCGATGAGATGTGCCATCCACTCACCGCATCGATGACCCCTTCGTCAGCAAGTCTCCGGACGTGGTCCGCCACATCGGCTGGCCGCCCACCACCGTCGATGATCTCGAGCTCGACCTCGCGACCGAGCAGCCCGCCCCGAGCGTTGAGCTCATGCGCGCCGAGGGCCGACAGAGCTTCGCACGACGGGCCAAACAGCCCAGCCGGGCCCTGAAGGGGCACGACCATACCGATGCGCAACGCAGCGCTTCCCTGGGGCCGGAGGAGTCTTCCCGAAGGCACTGTCATTTCTTCCCCGCTGCGGGCTACACTCATTTCAATTGAAAGTATTAGCGTTGGTCACATCGAGCGCAAGTAGGTGAAGCCGTCATTTCTGGGAAGGCGCTGAGCGGACAAGGCAGGCAAGGGCGAGCGCCCTCGCTGGCATATGTGCTCCACCGACTGGCGAAGGTACGCGCGAAAGCGGCGGAAGCACTTATGCAATCGGAATCGCTCAGCTTCGATCAATGGCTCGTCATCGAGGCGCTGGCGCTAGCGGGAAGCAGGTCCGCCGAAGGGCGGACGATGGCCGAGGTTCAGCATGCGACACAGGTGTCGGGTCCGACACTTACGCGCGTGGTAGACAAGCTCGTCATGCGCGCTTTTCTGTATCGCGAAGTCGACCCCGCGGACCGCCGGAAGGTGCGCGTACATCTCAGTGACAGGGGAGCGGACCTCTATGCGCGCCTCGCGGACCTGCTGGCGGCGGACGAGAGTGAATGGCTGGGCTCGGAAGCACTTGACCGAGAGTCTCGAGAGAACATTGCCCGCATAACCGATACGGTAGAGGCGTGACTGGTCCCTTCGCTGCCATCCCCACCCCTTACGAGGACCTGCTGCGTGACGTGCTCGAAAGCGGCGAACCCAAGCCCGATCGCACCGGCACCGGAACGCGCAGTGTCTTTGGCCGTCAGCTTCGATATGACCTAACTCAGGGCTTCCCGCTGATCACGACCAAGCGTGTACACCTCAAATCGGTTGTCTACGAACTCTTATGGTTCTTGCGCGGGGAATCGAACGTGCGCTGGCTCCAGGAGCATGGCGTCACAATCTGGGATGAGTGGGCACGGGAGGATGGTGAGCTGGGCCCGGTTTATGGCGTCCAGTGGCGTTCCTGGCCGACCCCGGATGGTCGCCATATTGATCAAATATCTCAGGTTGTCGAGTCGATCCGTGACGCGCCACATTCACGGCGGCACCTCGTCTCGGCATGGAATGTCGGCGAGATCGAGAACATGGCGTTGCCGCCCTGTCACGCGTTCTTTCAGTTTTACGTCGCCGGCGGGAAGCTCTCATGCCAGCTGTATCAGCGCAGCGCGGACCTATTTCTTGGCGTGCCGTTCAATATCGCGAGTTACGCGTTGCTCACCGAGATGGTGGCTCAGCAGACCGGCTACCAGCCCGGGGAATTCATCTGGACGGGCGGCGACTGTCATATCTATGACAACCACGTAGAGCAGGTGACGAGGCAACTTGAGCGTGACCCATATCCGTACCCGGCGCTGAAGTTTGCCCGGAAGCCGACGACGCTCTTCGATTACGACTATGACGACATCATCGTCGAGAACTATCGGCACCACCCGCCGATCAAGGCGCCGGTAGCAGTCTAGGGGGCATGGATGAGGATGATCTGGGCCCAGTCGCGCGGCCGGGTTATCGGCAACCAGGGAGCGATACCGTGGCATATTCCGGAGGATATGGCCCATTTCCGGGACACCACCCAGGGCTGTCCCGTGATCATGGGGCGGTCGACGTGGGACTCGCTCAAGCCCAAGTTCCGGCCCCTCCCGGGCCGCGACAACATCGTCGTCACGAGACAGTCGGACTGGGCAGCTGAGGGCGCCATCGTGGCGCACTCGTTGCCGGAGGCTTTCGAGGAAGCGAACCGCAAAGCCTGGGTGATGGGCGGCTCGCAAATTTACGCGGAGGCGTTGCCGTACGCGAGCCTGGCTGTCGTCACCGAAGTCGATATCGACGTACCGGGTGACGCGTTCGCCCCGGAGCTCGACGATTCGTGGACGCTCGAATCGGCCGATCCAGCGAAGGGCTGGCATACCTCAACGAACGGCCACCGGTACCGCTACCTCCGCTACGTCAGACCGGTCTGAGGGGCCCGCGATGTCACGGACCCCTCGCTGCTACGGGGTCTGCGGGTCGACGTCGAACATCTCCGCGAGGTTATCCAGGATTGCGTGCGCACCCTGAATGCTCACCGGTGTCATCCAGATGTCGTCGCGGACATCCACCTTTCGGCCGTTGAGGGTTTCCCAAAGCGGGTTGTTGATGAACTGAGCAGCTGCTTCGCGCACTTCGTCGGCTTCTGAATCAGTCCCAGGGTTCCAGGTTGAGACGACAATCACGTCAGCCTCGGCGAGGTGCAGGTTCTCCGGGCTGATCGAGTTCATGATGTTTGTCGGATCGTCAGGGTCTTCGAGCTGTGAGGCAGGGCGCGCGAGCCCTGCATCCTCGAGCACGATTCCGCTGAACGAGGTACTCCGGTAAAGGCGCGCGGTGGGTTCACCCGCGAAGCGGACGATCGAAACCACGGGATCACCGTGTTTCTCGTTGATCGCTTCGCCGATCCTGCGTGCTCGCTCTTCGTACTCACGGATCTTCTCGTCCGCGACGTCCTCCTTGCCGAGTGCCTCGGCCAGGAGCCGGATATTTTCCTTCCACGTCGGCCCGGTGGTCTGTGAAAACACGGTAGGAGCGATCGCGGAAAACTGGTCGTAGAGGTCCTCGTGACGGACGGCCGCGGAAACGATGAGGTCAGGCTCGAGCGCGGCCAGTTTTTCGACGCTGGGGGAGTTGAGCTCGCCGATCGACTCGGCCGTGGTCCCGAATTTCTCGCGGTCTTCGCCAAGGTATTCCGGCAATCCGGGCTGTCGATAGTCAGTGTACGCGACGAGTTCGGATTCGAGCAGCAGCACAGCGTCCGCGTAGCTGGAGTCGAGGCCGGCAATACGAAGAGGTTCCGCGGATATTTCCGTTTCGCCCATGTAGTGCTCAACAGTGCGGGGGAACTGCCCGTCAGACGACTGCGCGGTGGGCGCGGCTTCAGGCGAGGTGCCGCATCCGGTGAGCAACGCTGTCGCCGCGAGCGCGCTGATGACAGCGCGGCAGGTGCGACTGTTCGAAAGCATGTGAGAGGTCACGTGGATCCCGATCTCGAATGAATGATTAGGTGTGGCAAACCTATCTACCAGATCGCAGCACACTTTGGGAAGCCTCACCTTGGTTCTGAAGGTGCGATACCTCCACGGCACGCCGAAGCGTGACCGGGCATGCGAGAGCACACCAGCGACTGGATCGCGGCAAGATTCGTCCTCCTGCCCAATGTCCGATCGTGACGCAAAACCGCAGCTCGTGGTGACTGAACCGCGTTGCTTCCAGCAGTGTTTATCGCTCAGTTACGACAAACCGTAGGACCGGTGCACACGCACTCACGGCGAGGGTTTAGGATTTGGCTCAGCGACAGCAAACAGTCTGCGCTCACTAGTTGTGGGCACAGGCGCGCAGTCAGGAGGATCAGTGACCGCCGTAGCGCCCAAGCCGGATCTGGATCGGCCGTACCCGCCCAGGCATAAGCCGAAGGGTTCCCTGATCTATGACATGATGACGACAACCGATCACAAGCTGATCGGGATGATGTACCTGACTACATCATTCTTCTTCTTCTTGGTCGGCGGCGTTATGGCGCTGCTTATGCGTGCCGAGCTTGCTGTGCCGGGCCTGCAGTTCCTTTCGAACGAGCAGTTCAACCAGCTTTTCACCATGCACGGCACCGTTATGCTGCTGCTCTACGCAACGCCCATTGTGTTCGGCTTCGCGAACGTGATCCTCCCGCTGCAGATCGGCTCGCCCGACGTCGCGTTCCCGCGTCTGAACGCATTCAGCTACTGGCTGTACCTCCTCGGCGCGCTGATCGCCGTGAGCGGTTTCGTCACTCCTGGCGGCGCGGCTGACTTCGGCTGGACTGCGTACACCCCCCTGTCGACCGCGATCCACTCACCTGGCCCAGGCGGTGACCTGTGGATCATGGGTCTGGCTGTCGGTGGTCTGGGCACCATCCTGGGTGCCGTCAACATGATCACCACGGTCGTGTGCCTCCGCTGCCCGGGTATGACGATGTTCCGGATGCCCATTTTCACGTGGAACATCCTGGTCACCAGCGTGCTGGTCCTTCTCGCGTTCCCGCTTCTCACCGCCGCACTGCTCGGGCTCTTCGCTGATCGCCAGCTAGGAGCGAATATCTACGATCCGGCGAACGGTGGAGTGCTGCTCTGGCAACACTTATTCTGGTTCTTCGGTCACCCGGAGGTCTACATCATCGCGCTGCCGTTCTTCGGCATCGTGTCTGAGATCTTCCCGGTGTTCTCCCGCAAGCCGATCTTCGGCTATACCGGTCTGGTCTACGCAACCCTCGCGATCGCGGCGCTGTCCATCGCGGTCTGGGCGCACCACATGTACGCAACGGGTGCGGTACTGCTGCCGTTCTTCAGCTTCATGACATTCCTCATCGCGGTGCCTACCGGTGTGAAGTTCTTCAACTGGATTGGCACGATGTGGAAGGGTCATTTGACCTTCGAAACGCCGATGATCTTCAGTCTCGGCTTCCTCGTCACCTTCCTCTTCGGTGGTCTCTCCGGCGTCCTCCTCGCGAGCCCGCCGCTCGACTTCCACGTCACGGACTCGTACTTCGTTGTCGCGCACTTCCACTACGTGCTGTTCGGCACCATCGTGTTCGCGACGTTCGCCGGCATTTACTTCTGGTTCCCGAAGATGACGGGCCGTATGCTCGACGAGCGCCTCGGCAAGTGGCACTTCTGGACAACCTTCATTGGCTTCCACACCACCTTCCTCGTGCAGCACTGGGTTGGTAACGAAGGCATGCCGCGGCGCTACGCGGACTACCTTCCGGGCGATGGCTTCACCACCCTGAACACAATCTCCACGATTGGTGCCTTCATCCTCGGAGCCTCGACGATCCCGTTCATCTGGAACGTCTTCAAGAGCATTCGCTTCGGCGAGGTTGTGTCGGTGGATGACCCGTGGGGTTACGGCAACTCCCTGGAATGGGCGACCAGCTGCCCGCCGCCGCGGCACAACTTCTACGAGCTTCCCCGCATCCGGTCCGAGCGTCCTGCGTTCGAACTGCACTACCCGCACATGATCGAGCGGATGCGTGACGAAGCCCATGTGGGCCCCGGCCACGGCCACAAGTCCAATGAACTTGTCGAAGCTGACCGCCACGCTCCGCCGCCATACCGACCGGTAGCGAAGCCTGAGGAAGAAAAGTAGCCTCAATCCGATCGCGACGGCCCTGCCTGCACCCGCTGGCAGGGCCGTTTCAGTGAGCAGCGGATAATCTCTTCTAGAATTTGGACGCCGAAAGGGGAGCGCGGTGAGCACACCGGAAACCACGGTTCTGATCACGGTGACGGGCCGGGACAAACCTGGTGTTACGTCCGTCCTGTTCGGTGCGCTTTCGCGGCACGAAACGAACCTGCTTGATGTCGAGCAGGTGGTGATTCGCGGACGCCTCACGCTCGGGGTCCTGCTCACAACTCCGCATGACGCGGAGGCACTCCAGGACGAAGTCGAGCAGGCGATGGCCTCCATAGGATTCAATGTCGATGTGGAGATCGGGGCGGACCCCGTTGGCGGACGCTCATTGTCCACCCACGCCATTGTGGTCCTCGGCAGGCCAGTAACCGCTCGGACATTCAAAGTCATTGCCCGTGAGTTAGCCCGGCAGGGCGTCAACATCGACACGATCCGTGGCGTTGCTGACTATCCGGTAACCGGCCTTGAACTCCAGGTGAGCACACCACACGGCACCCACGATGACGACCTCAACCTTCGCCAGGGGCTCGCGGAACTCTCCGTTTCTGAAGGCGTCGACATCGCTGTCGAGCGCGGCGGTCTCGCCCGGCGCGCGAAACGCCTGATCGTTTTCGACGTGGACTCGACCCTGATTCAGGGTGAAGTCATCGAGATGCTCGCCGCTCACGCCGGCCGTGAGGCAGAGGTCCGGCACGTGACGGAGGCAGCAATGCGCGGTGAGATCGATTTCACCGAATCGCTGCATCAGCGAGTCGCCGCGTTGAACGGCCTCGATGCGGCAGTCATCGATGAGGTTGCGTCGAAGCTTGAGTTGACGCCCGGTGCACGGACGACAATCCGGACGCTGAGGCGACTCGGTTTCCGGTGCGGGGTGGTCTCCGGCGGTTTCCGCCAGGTCATTCAGTCCCTCGCAGACGAACTTGAACTGGATTTCATCGAAGCGAACACGCTCGAGATCGTGGACGGAAAACTCACCGGGCGCGTGCTCGGACATGTCGTGGATCGGGCCGCGAAGGCTGTAGCGCTGCAAACTTTCGCCGATCAGCGAGGAGTTCCGATCGAGCAGACCGTCGCCGTCGGAGACGGCGCCAACGACATCGACATGATCCAGGCAGCCGGCCTTGGAATCGCTTTCAATGCGAAACCGGCGCTGCAGGAAGTCGCGGATGCCTCGCTCACTCACCCGTACCTCGACGCGATCCTGTTCATTCTCGGGATTACGCGGGACGAAGTGGAGCACGCCGATGCGGCTGAAGGTCTCATGCGGCGTGTCCCCATCTTGTGATCACGATGGATCATCCCGTTATTGATGAGGGCTTCGCGGCTCGACACGCACGCCTAGCCGCGCTTTGCAGCCCGCAGGCGCGGATGGGCGCACGTGCAGACCCGGATGACCCCGCCGCAGTGCTGGCCATGCAGATTGTTCTGCACATTCCGAAGCGAGTGCCACCGGCTCGCAGCGGCTTGCTCGCCGCAGCCGCCGCGGCCTCGGTCGCTGTGTGTCTTGATGAGCGTGTGAGCGAAGGCGGCGCGTGGGACGAGCCCGTCGCTGCCTGGATGTCCTCGCGGATCCGTAAGGTCGCGCGGCGCGCACGGGGTGCGCAGTGGGCGGCAGTTCAGGAACTCGACGGGGTGACCAGCACCGTGAACGGAGCTCAAGCGCGTGCGTTCGTCCCGGGCCCAGTGGGTGCCCTCGATTCGCGCCTGAAGCGTTTACAGATATCGGGCACCGATCTTGAGAATGACACTCCCGGCGCGGACCAGGACGATTTGCCGGTGTTGTGGGTGAACTCGTCCCTCGGCATGACCGTGGGCAAGGAAGCCGCGCAAGTGGGGCACGCTTCGATGCTGCTGGCCGCGGCGCTGAGCACCGCGCGTGTGGCGAAGTGGGCGAGCAACGATTACGCCTGCACGGTACGCGAAGCCGACCCTGGGAGGTGGGCACAACTGCTCGCCGCTGGTGGTGTTGTCGTCCGAGACGCGGGCTTCACCGAGATCGCTCCTGGCTCGCCTACCGTAATCGCTTGCTGGTGACGTCAGAGCTCACGGCGTGCGCGAATGCGCTGAAGTGCACCGAGGGCGACATCGCGGTCAGTTGTCTGCCAGAACGGCGGCAGTGACGCACGGAGGTAGTTGCCATAGCGAGCCGTGGCGAGTCTGGGGTCGAGAATAGCGACGACACCGATATCGTCGACGCTCCTCAGAAGTCGTCCCGCTCCCTGCGCGAGCAGGAGCGCAGCATGGGAGGCCGCGACCGTCATGAAGCCGTTACCCCCGCTAGCCTCGACAGCGCGCTGACGGGCGCGCAACAACGGATCGTCGGGCCGTGGGAAAGGAATGCGGTCCACGATGACAAGGGATAGTGACGGCCCCGGCACATCGACGCCCTGCCACAGCGAAAGCGTGCCGAACAGCGAGGTCGCTTCGTCTGCGCCGAACTGTCGCACAAGTTGGCCGGTCGAGTTGTCGCCCTGACACAGGATGGGGGTGCTGATGCGGTCCTGAAGAGCGTCAGCGGCCGCGCGTGCGGCGCGCATGGAGGAAAACAAGCCCAGCGTCCGGCCGCCCACCGCGTCGACGAGCGCCGCAATTTCGTCGAGGCATGCGGGCGCGAGTCCATCCCGGCCGGGTGGGGGAAGGTGGCGGGCAGTGTAGAGGATGCCTGCGCGGGGATGGTCGAAGGGCGAACCTGCATCCAGACTGGTCCACCGCAGCGCTGACGAGTCGGACGGGGTTTCTTTGCCTGACGCGAGTGCAGGGTCGGGGCCCGGCTCGCTGGAGCCGGACTGCGTCGGCAGGCCCCAGTTGCGTGCCAGCGCGTCGAATGTTCCGCCGATCGCGAGAGTTGCCGACGTGAGGATGACGGTCGCTTCCGCGAACAACCGTGATCGCAACAAACCCGCGACGGAGAGCGGAGCGACGCGCACGACATCGCCGCGCCGGTCGTCCCGGTTGAGCCACACCACGTCGCGTCGTCGCGCCGGATCCGGCTCCCCGTACGCTTCGAGCACACGCACCGCGGTGTCGTGCAACTCGTCGAGCAGCGCCAACGCATTGGTACGCGCGGCGGCTGCCTCCGGCTCGGCGGTGGCCATGCCTTGCCGGATCGGGCCGATCGCCGTGCGCGCGGTCCATGCGGCGTCGCGCAGGCCGGATAAGACGAGCGCTGCTGTGGGGGATAGCGTTTCCCACAGTCCCTCCGGCGCATTTTCCAGGAGCCCGTCCAGGTCGTCCGCCACTGCGTGGAGCGCGTCCGATTCGGCGTCTTCAATCAGCCGCACACATTTGCGGGCCGCCGCGATCACGGACGCTGACGTGAGTTCAGCAGTCGCGGCACCGGTCACGCGATCAACGAGTTCGTGTGCCTCGTCAATGATGACGACGTCATGGTCGGGGAGGATGCTGGCTTCGGAAAGGGCGCCGATCGCGAGGAGCGCATGATTGGTGACGACGACGTCAGCATGCGACGCGGAGACGCGGGCCCGTTCAGCGAAACACTGTTCTCCGATTGGGCAACGGCTGACACCAAGACACTCGCGGGAGGTCACGCTGATCTGTCGCCAGGCCTGGTCGCTGACGCCTGGGATAACTTCCTCACGATCGCCGGACTCTGTTTCTTCCGCCCATTCGTGCAGACGCCGGATGTCCCGCCCGAGCCGGGAGGCCGCAAAGGGGTCGAAAAGACCGTCACCGCCGCCCTCATCGGGATCTTCGGGTGTGTTGTGGAGCTTATTCAGGCACAGGTAGTTGTTGCGACCCTTGAGTATCGCGAATTCTGGTGCGCGGCCCAACGCCGGTTTGAGAGCTTCGGCGAGACGGGGCAGATCCCGATCGATGAGCTGCTTCTGAAGCGCGATAGTCGCTGTGGACACCACAACTGTGCTACCACTTTGCACCGCATGCGCTATCCCGGGAACGAGGTATGCGAGTGACTTGCCGGTACCCGTGCCAGCTTGCACGGCGAGGTGCTCACCAGTGTCGATGGCGTGGGCGACCGCGGACGTCATCGTCAACTGCCCGGACCGTTCTTTTCCGCCTAGCGCTTCCACCGCGCGCCGGAGCAGCGATTGTGTGCGCAGCACGGCGGGAGAGCCAGCAGCGACGGGTGGGGAAGTCACGAGACGAGACTACTTCAGCGAGCCACCAACGGACCCGGCTGTGGTTACACCGTTGTCGCGGAGTTCGGTCAGGGCACGATCGATTGTTTCCGGGCTGACCCCGACGGTGTAGTCGAGCAGGACACGTGCGGCGAACCCTTCGCGCGCCGCGTCGAGCGCGGTGGCTCGCACGCAGTGATCTGTCGCAATGCCGACGATGTCGACAGCTTCCACGCCGTGCTGACGTAACCAGTCGGCTAACGACTTGCCGTCAGCTGTCGCCCCTTCGAAGCCTGAGTAGGCAGCCGTGTACGCGCCCTTCGAGAAGACTGCTTCGACATGCTGCAGGTCAAGATCCGGGTGGAATTCTGCTCCCTCGGTGCCGACCTTGCAGTGCACCGGCCAGCTGTCGACAAAATCCGGGTTGTCAGAGAAGTGGTCGCCAGGGTCGATGTGATAGTCGCGGGTAGCGACGATGGTGTCGTAGCCAATTTCGGTCTCGAGGGTGTCGGTGACGAGGGACGAGATCTCGCCCGCGATCGCCGCCCCGCCAGCCACGGCGAGCGAGCCGCCCTCACAGAAGTCATTCTGGACGTCGACGACGATGAGCGCCTTCTTCGTTTCGCGAGTCATTCCGTAGCCTCCTCAGTGCGGTGCGCGTGCGGTCACCTATTCGGTGACGAAGCGTGTGGGGATGGCTGGTTCCCCGTGCGACAAGGCCAAGCCTTCCCAGGGAAGGCTCTTCAGGCCTGCTGCCACAAGCTGCCGTCCTTCCTCCAGTGTGGGCGCTTCGGCGTCCGGTTCGCCACCGCTGAGCAGACTGACCGTCACCTCCCGTGACGTCAGACTCGTGGGCGCAGGTGGCGGTTCTGCGGTCGCGAGGCAGATGACTTCTTCGACAACGATTCCTGTGTCGCGTGCGAAGCGGACGGCTCTTTTCGATCCGCCCCGCGTTTCTTTGCTGGAACTCCTTTTCGCGACGGGGCGGCCATCGACTTCGGTGAGCTTGTAGACCATGCCCGCGGTGGGAGCGCCCGAGCCAGTGACGAGCGACGTGCCCACCCCGTAGCTGTCTACCGGTTCAGAGCGGAGAGCGGCGATCGAGTACTCATCGAGATCACCCGACACGACGATCTTTGTTCGGGTTGCTCCGAGGTCATCGAGTTGCTGGCGCACCTGGCGTGCGAGCACGCCTAGGTCGCCGGAGTCGATCCGGACCGCGCCAAGATCAGGTCCCGCGACTTCGACCGCTGCGCGGACGCCCTCAGTGATGTCGTAGGTGTCGACGAGGAGTGTGGTTCCAGCTCCTAGCGTGGCTATCTGCGACCGGAACGCGGCTGCCTCGTCGGGGCCGTCTGATCCTGTGTGCAGGAGTGTGAAAGCGTGGGCGCTCGTGCCTGCGCTGGGAACCCCATACTGGCGGGCCGCTTCGAGGTTGGACGTCGCGGTGAAGCCGGCGAGGTACGCGGCCCGCGCTGAGGCTACTGCCGCGCTTTCGTGAGTACGCCGTGAACCCATTTCGATCAGTGCACGGCCGTCGGCTGCGGTGACCATCCGGGCGGCTGTCGACGCGATCGCTGTGTCATGGTTGAGAATAGAAAGCACGACAGTCTCGAGGATCACGCACTCAGCGAAGGTCCCCGTAACAGACAAGACTGGTGACCCAGGGAAGTAGAATTCCCCTTCGCGATACCCGGTGACGTTGCCCTGGAAGCGGAACTTCTCAAGCCAGCGCAGCGTCTCTTTGTCCAGGACGCGGCTCAGCGAGCGCAAGTCATCGTCGGTAAACCGGAACCGTGCTATTGCATCGAGCACCCTCGCGGTACCTGCGACGATGCCGTACCGGCGACCGTAGGGCAGTTTTCTGGCGAACACTTCGAAGGTGCACCGGCGCTGGGCAGTGCCGTCTTTCAGTGCCGCCGCGAGCATCGTGTATTCATACTGATCCGTCAGCAGTGCCGTGGATTGAGCAGTCACAACGACAACGGTACGGCCATGATCGACTGTGTGGTGGAGAGTCGAATGGCTGATTGGTGGATTTGGGCGAGTTTCGCGGAGCGCTAAGTGTGACCCGAGCCGAAGGTCGTACCCTGGTTGTATGCCTGTTCCGATGGAAACCGACCCCCAGACTTCGCCTGGAGTGACGCCGGGTGGTCTGTCTGTCGCCGACGAGGATGAGGCCAGCCAGCGGCCCTGGGTGACGATCGTGTGGGATGACCCGGTCAATCTCATGCAGTACGTAACGTACGTTCTTCAGAAGATTTTCGGATACAGCCGCCAGAAGGCGACTGAACTGATGCTGAAGGTACACAACGATGGCAAGGCTGTCGTGTCGTCCGGGACGCGCGAGAAGGTCGAGATCGACGTCCGTAAACTTCATGCTGCGGGCCTGTGGGCGACGATGCAGCACGAATCGTGATTGGCCGGGTGACGGCTCTGCGCTCGCGCCCCTACAAGGTTCCCGTGCAAAGTTGCCGATTTGGGGAAGGGCGCGATTACCGGTGCATGCCTGGAGCAGGAAGAACACCTTAGGCGGACCGAGGTTTCGCTCGCAGATCGATGCGCACGAGGCCAAGGTACTGCGCTCTGTGGTGCAGTCCGTTGTCACGATGCTCGACGAGCGTGAGAATGTTTCGCCGCACGACGAGCTCGAGGAGCTAACGGGCATGCGGACGGGAAGTGCCAGCCCTCCCGAAAACTCGGTCTTGGGACGCCTGCTGCCGGACTTCCACCGGGTGGACGCGGAGGGAGTTGAAGAGAAATCTGATGAGACCGCGGGCCTCAACAGCGCGCTACGGAGCCTCAACGAGCCACACATCATCGAAGCAAAGCGTGGCGTGGCTTCCGTCCTGCTCGAGACACTGCCGCCTGAAGGCGGGAAGGTCTCGCTCAGTCCAGAACAGGCTGACGCGTGGGTAACGGCCGTCAACGACGCCCGGCTTGCACTCGGAACAATGCTCGAAATTTCAGACGAAACCCCCGAGGAAATCGACCCCAATGATCCACGGGCGCCCCAACTGGGCGTCTATCACTGGCTCACGTGGATGCAGGACTCCCTGGTCACTGCGGTAATGGGAGACTGAGGAGCTAGCCTATGGCCGGAGCAGCGGGTACTGACCGGAAGGCGGGGGCGGGCAACGCCCTCACTGACGTGTCTGGATTGCTGGTGGGCCACTGGAGTCGACTAGATTCTGACGCGTCGCTCGGTTCGGGCTGGGCAACGGGCTGCACGGTTGTCCTGGCGCCTGAAGGAGCGGTTGCGAGTGCTGATGTTCGTGGCGGCGGGCCTGGAACGCGGGAAACCGACCTGCTCCGGCCAGAGAACACTGTGCAGCATGTGCACGGTGTGCTGCTTTCTGGCGGCAGTGCCTATGGGCTTTCGGCTGCCGAGGGTGTCATGCGGTGGCTTGAGGAGCGCGGGCATGGCCTCGCGATTGGCGGGGAGGGGCTCGTCGTCCCCATCGTGGCTGGCGCGGTGATATTCGATCTTCCTGTGGGAGCTTGGGGGAATCGGCCGGATGCGGAATCCGGCTATTCCGCTGCCGGTGCGGCCAGTCGGCATTTCGCCACTGGCTCGGCTGGCGCGGGCACGGCTGCACGGGCTGGTGCGATCAAGGGCGGTGTCGGAACAGCGAGCGTGGTGCTGAGTGCTGGCCCAGCGGCGGGAGCGACCATCGGCGCACTCCTAGTGGTGAACCCGGTCGGCTCGGTGTACTCACCGAAAACCGGTCTTCCTTGGGGCGCGGAAAGCGAAATCGGGAACGAATTCGATTTGCCACAGCCCTCGGAAGAGCAAATCGCGACCGCGGCGGCGCTCGCAGCAAAGGGGACAGTGGTCAACACAACAATCGGGGTGGTCGCGACTGATGTGCCGCTGGATAAGGCGGGCTGCAAGCGACTTGCGATAGCGGGACAAACCGGCTTGACGAGGGCAATCCGGCCCGCGCACTCGCCTCTCGACGGCGACACCATATTTGCGCTCTCCACCGGAAAAGGTGGCGTGCCAGATCCCGAGACGGACTCCAGCGTGACACCGGCGCCCCCACACGGTATACCGGCAGAGACAGGGGTGCTTGACGCCCTGTGCGCGGCAGCGGCCGATTGCGTTGAACGGGCGATTGTTCACGCTGTCCTCGATGCTGCGCCGGTCGCGGGAATTCCGGGATACCGTGACCTGTTCCACGCCAAGTGAGCAGCGATAGCACCCGGGCACGACGCGACGATGCACGCGGTCGCATGCGACAGGAGGCGAGATGACGTTCGGCTCAGGCGGGTCCGGCGGACCGGGTGGATTCGGTCCGCCGCCGTTGGGTGGAGGTCCTGGCGGCATTGGCCCCGCTGGACGTCCAAAGCGCAAAGGGCCTGTTCCGCGGTGGCAGCAAGGAATCGTCGCCACGGTCTCGTTCGTGGGCATTCTGTACTTGATCGAGTTGCTCGATGTGCTGACTGCACATCCCTTTGCGCTCTCAGGGATTGCGCCCCGCACGACAGACGGACTGAGCGGCGTGTTGTTTGCGCCGCTCATCCACGCGGACTGGGCGCACCTGATGGCGAATTCGGTGCCGCTGCTTGTCCTCGGTTTTCTCGTCTTTTTGTCGTCGCTGACGCGTGCTTTGATGGCCACTGCGATCATCTGGGTGATCGGCGGCATGGGAACCTGGCTGACCGGCGGTGAGAACACCGTGCACATAGGCGCTTCGATCATCGTGTTCGGATGGCTTGCATTCCTCGTGACGCAAGGGATTTTCACGCGCAGTGGGGTGCAGTTGCTCATTGGCGGAGTTGTTCTGTTCTTCTATGGCACGCTTCTTTGGGGTGTTTTGCCGGGGCAGCAGGGCGTCTCGTGGCAGGGGCATCTCTTCGGCGCTCTGGCCGGGGTGGTAGCGGCGTGGGTCTTGTCCGGTGACGAGCGTGCGAGACGGCGTGCCGCGCGACAACAGTTGCCTCCCCACGGTGGGGTGTGGCAGTGACTGAATCTACTGTGGCCGGCGCGCCTGGGCCGCCCGTGTTCCGCGAACCAGATGCGAACGCGCCTATCGGAATTTTCGATTCCGGGGTGGGTGGTCTTACGGTTGCCCGCGCAATTATCGATCAATTGCCCGACGAGGATGTGATCTACGTCGGTGACACCGCCAACGGGCCCTATGGGCCGCTCACCATTCCGGAAGTTCGTGCACATGCGCTCGCAATCGGAGATGATCTTGTTCATCGAGGCGCTAAAGTGCTCGTTATCGCCTGTAATACGGCTTCAGCCGCCTATTTGAGGGATGCTCGCGAACGATATCCGGTCCCTGTTGTTGAAGTAATCCTGCCTGCGGTACGGCGCGCAGTGAAAACGACACGGAACGGGCGAATCGGAGTAATTGGCACGCAGGCGACGATTGCTTCCCGGGCATACGAGGACAGTTTCGCAGCGGCCCGCGATGTTGATGTCGTCTCTGCTGCCTGTCCTCATTTCGTCGACTTCGTGGAGCGTGGGATTACCAGCGGCAGGCAGGTCATGCAGCTTGCGCAGGGTTATCTTGATCCGCTGCAGCGCGCTGGGGTCGACACGGTCATCCTCGGCTGCACCCACTATCCATTGCTGTCTGGCGTCATTCAGTTGGCGATGGGTGAAGACGTCACACTCGTTTCGAGCGCTGAAGAGACAGCCAAGGATGTTGTGCGTGTACTAACCGAACGGGATTTGCTGCACGAGCACACCGACCGCATCGCGAATCGCGAGTTCCTGGCGACGGGGGAGCCGGAGTTGTTCCGGAAACTCGCCGCGCGTTTCCTTGGTCCCTCGGTTCCTGTTGTTGGGCACGTGTGACGCCGCTTACTCGGCTCCGAATTGCAAAGGTGATATGTCACAAAAGGATTCGGGTTGGACGCAGGTTGCATCACGGTCAGGTGTAAATCTCGCACATTTTAGGGATTTGGGGGAGAAGTTGAATGTGAATTGACGGGACGTGGCAGCATTAGCGTATGCGTGTAACCGTCCTGGGCTGTTCCGGAAGCGTCACCGGTCCGGATTCGCCAGCGTCGGGATATCTGATCAGTGCAGAGAACTCCCCGCCGCTGGTTCTTGATTTCGGTGGTGGCGTCCTCGGTGCGCTCCAGCGGTACCTCGATCCTGGTGACGCGACGCTTCTGTTATCGCATCTGCATGCTGATCATTGCCTCGACATTCCAGGTCTCCTCGTCTGGCGGCGCTATCACCCCAACCCGCCTGAAGGAAAAGCGCTCGCCTACGGCCCTACCGACACCGCCATGCGTATTGGCGCCGCGTCGTCGGAAGTGGGAGGGCACATCGATGACATCTCGGACGTTCTCGACGTGCACGTGTGGAAAGACGGACGTGCCGTCACCTTCGGTGATGTAACAGTGCTGCCCCGGCGCGTCTTCCATCCGCCCGAGTCCTACGGTTTCCGGTTCACGGACGGCACTGGCGCAGTGTTTGCCTCCAGCGGTGACACCGGCATGTGTGAGGCGGTCTTCGATCTCGCGAAGAATGCCGATGTGTTCCTTTGCGAAGCCTCATGGACCCATTCCCCGGACCGCCCGATAGGAGTCCACCTATCTGGCACAGAGGCCGGTCAGATCGCCCGCGAAGCCGGTGTGGGGCAACTGTTGCTGACCCACGTACCGCCGTGGACCTCCAGAGAAGCGATATTCAAGGAAGCGCAGGCCGAGTTCGACGGCCCCGTGCATGTCGTGCAGCCGGATGACCAGTTCCAGGTAGTCCAGGTTGCCCCAGCCGACTTGGGCTGACTGGGAATCGCGCACGTTGTCAGGGCGTCCGCGGCGGGTTGTCGGACGGAACAGTTAGGCTCGTTGTGTGACGAGACGTGATGATGGCAGAGAAGACAACGAACTCCGTCCCGTTCGGATTACCCGGGGGTTCACAAACTACCCGGCTGGGTCCGTGCTCGTGGAATTCGGGCAGACGCGAGTTTTGTGTACCGCCTCAATTGACGAGGGCGTGCCGCGATGGCGAGAGGGTACTGGGCAAGGCTGGCTGACCGCCGAATACGCGATGCTGCCTTCGGCAACGCACACCCGGAGTGGCCGCGAATCGGTCCGCGGCAAACTCGGTGGCCGGACGCAGGAGATCAGTCGACTGGTTGGCCGATCGCTGCGTGCGTGCATTGACCTCGGCGCTATCGGCAGTCGCACCGTCACGGTCGACTGTGACGTTATCCAGGCTGACGGCGGAACGCGCACGGCAGCTATCACCGGGGCCTACGTCGCGCTCCACGATGCGATGACCTACCTCGGCGCGGCCGACGCGCTAGTGGATCCCAAACCTCTTTCGTGCGCTATTGCGGCTGTGAGTGTCGGAGTTGTCGACGGGCGGGTCAGGCTCGACCTTCCGTACGAGGAAGATTCTCGCGCTGAGGTGGATCTCAATGTCGTTGCAACCGACGTGGGTACCCTCGTCGAAGTCCAAGGGACGGGTGAGGGCGCGACGTTCCCGCGGTCGACTCTCGACAAACTGATCGACCTGGCGCTCGAGGGCTGCGAACAGCTGTTCGTCGTGCAGAACGAAGCGCTGGCTGCGCCCTACCCGGGTGAACTTCCGAAGCCCGATCCCAGCGCTCCCAAGCGGAAGTCGTTCGGATCCAAATGAGTAAGACTCTGCTCGTCGCGAGCCGTAACCAGAAGAAGCTTGCTGAGCTGCGCCGAATCCTCGATGTTGCGGGCATCGCCGGCATCACACTTGTGGGGCTCGGAGACGTTGAACCGTACACGGAATCTCCTGAAACCGGCGAGACCTTCGAGCAGAACGCCCTCGCGAAAGCCCGAGACGGTGCGCAGGCGACTGGTCTCGCGTGCGTGGCCGACGACTCAGGGCTGGAAGTGGCTGCGCTGCATGGGATGCCGGGAGTTCTCTCTGCGCGCTGGTCTGGCGAGCATGGCGACGATGATGCGAACAACCGTCTCTTGCTCGGTCAGTTGCGGGACGTAACTGGAGAGCGGCGGTCCGGCGCGTTCGTGTCCGCGTGTGCGCTTGTTGTTCCAGACGGGGTCGAAACCGTTGTGCGGGGGACGTGGAAGGGCAGGATCGCCACGCAGGCGTACGGCGAGGGGGGCTTCGGTTACGACCCTATTTTCATCCCAAATGAAGCGCTCCCTGTCGAAGAGGGTGGAACGCCACGCACTGCGGCACAGATGACAGCCGATGAGAAGGACGCTGTCTCGCACCGTGGGCAGGCGTTGCGCAAACTGGTGCCGGCACTGGCGCATTGGGCGAGCAGCTAAGTTCTTTACTCCTCGGTGCGCGGAGTGACGGTGAGACTTCCGTCTATCTCCTGGACCGAGTCCGTCACCGCCTCGGCGTCGTGCGATCGTGCCGTGACGCGCAGCTGGATGACATATGAGGCGTCGTCGTCCTCCGCGATGACGGTACGCTCGACGATGGCGATGTACCCCGCCTCATCATCGAGGTATTCACCCGAAAGAGCGTACGATGGCAACCCGCTGATCTCTGAGTCAGGGTCGTCCACAGCGATTTCGAAGCCGGGAAGATTGGCGACAGCTCCGCCGGCATGTTCCAGTAAGTCTTCGGGGTCGACGATCCGATCGAGGCGAAGCACCGTCAGGACGGCCGCGGGCAGTGGTCCGGGGTCATGCTCAGACTCCCACTGAGTGCCGACCGCAGCGACGTATGACTGTGGGAACATTCCGGGCGCTGCGAGTTCCCAGCCGCTTGGCAGATCGAACTCGACAGCCGGTCCAGTCTCAGTTCCGGCAGCAAGGGGAGTCCGGCCAATGCCGTTCTCCGCAAGGTAGTCGGCGATCGAGTAGGCGGGTTCCGGCTCTACTGTATCGGCAGCCTCCGTAGTAGTTGCTGCCGCCGCCGGAGGTACTGAAACCGCCACTGTCGTAGGCGGAGCGGGAGGTGAGCCGTCAGGCGTGTCCCCGTTGTCGGCAGCGCATCCGCCAAGAATGATGGCGGCTGCAGCGATTCCGGAAATCCGAACCAGGGGACGGTTTGTCATGCATGTTACATATCCCGGGAGGCTACCCATGTCAAAGTCCCGCCGGGCGATTCACAAACGCTGCCCGGCTCTGACCTTCTGTGTCACGCGATGCTCGACATAGAAGGAGAGGAAGGGCACCGTGCCCGCGAGTAATACACCGATCGTCGGGAAAGGTCGCCATCTCGCTTTCACTGCGAGATCTGTCGCCATGATCAGGTACACGAAGTACACCCAGCCGTGAACTATGGGGATGATGCGCGCCCACTCGGGGAGATCCATATTCATCGGGTACTTCATGATCATCTCGACGGTGAGGACGAGTAGCCAGATGCCGGTGGTGATGGCAAGAACGCGGTATCGCGTGAGCGCCGAACTGACCCGGGCCGGAAGCTGCCCGCTCGTTCCGGACGCGGATACCGTGCTCGACGCGCTCGCGGCACGCTCAGATGTCACGAAGTACTCCTATCGCGGTCATGTTGAGAGAGTTCTGCGAGATACGCGTTGTACGCGGTGATTTCGGGATCCTCGTCTGCGTGTCCCGCGGGCGCCGGGCGTGGAGGCAGGACGTCTTCGGGCACCTCGCGAGGAGGGCCCTGTACTGGTTCGCCTTTCTCCTCTTCTTTCTCGAGGCGCACGAACCGGTAGTAGGCGTACACGAGGAATCCGGCGAAGAGTGGCCATTGCAGCGCATAACCGAGGTTTTGTGCTGATCCTGCGGCGGATTCGTAGCGCTGCAGTTGCCACCAGCCGAGCACGAGGCACGCAGTAGCGCCGACGATCACAAAGATGATCAGCGCTAGCCTCGGCGATCTGCTTGGTTCGGCCACGTATTAAAAGGTACCTGCAGAAGTGATGTGAGCGCGCACACGGACTGGTGAACTGGCGCAGTGATTACCCCGTTGGATCTAGGCATCATGGCACGAATGCCAGACCATGCCTGAAAGCTTGTGCGCGAGGGGGGACTTGAACCCCCACGTCCTAAGACACTGGAACCTAAATCCAGCGCGTCTGCCAATTCCGCCACTCGCGCGCACTCGCGGCCTGACCAAAGGCCACAGGTTGACGGGCTAAAGATTACGTCTTCGGGTTGCCATTTGCCAGTAGGGCTCAAAAAGTACCGTTGAACTGGGATTTCTCTCATTGCGAGATAGTGCCTGTGGCCTAGATTACAGTCAATGTAACGATTTGATAACGTTGACATAGGCCGTTTTGATGTCAAACGGCGCTGAAAACCCTTTCTGAACGGCCAAAATGGCGAAACTTGAGGGAATCCTCATGATCGCTCGCGAAGCTACTCGCAAGTAGAAAAAGTCGTCCGGCTAGAACATGAGGAAATCCTCACGAATGTGTGCCACTCTGGGTTCAGCGCGTGAACGGACGCACATCGCCCATCGCAGTGTCGAGCGTGTGACGTCACGTCGCCTCCTGAACCCCTAACACCCCGCCTGGGTAGTGATCCTCACCCGGGTCCATCCAGGCACGTCTACAACCAGGAGCGAACAGTGACCCTGAGCGATCATCCGACCTTTTCATCCCGCAGTTCACAAACAGCTAATAACACTCTTGCGCTAGCAGCCCAATTCCGCAGTGGCACTTCGTACACCATCAGCTTCGGAGGACAGGGCGCCGAGTGGCTGCCCGCGATCCGCGAACTCATTCATGACGGCGGCTTTGCCCCCGAACTCACCGATCTCGTTTCCGAGGCCAACGCGATGCTCGCGCCGGTGGAGGCTGAACTCCAGATCGTGCGCTCCGAGTTCTCGCCACTTCAATGGGCCGAGGAGCCAGAGGCGGGGATCGACACTCAGACAGCGGCGATTTCCCTTCCAGGCGTCTTCCTCGCGCAGCTTGCGGCCCTGCGACTGCTCGAACTTGAAGGCCTTGACACCGTAGAGGTCGCGCCCGCGGGCGCTGCGGGCCACTCACAGGGTGTGCTGGGTGTTGAGGTTCTGCGCCAGGGCGGCACCCGCAACGCAGAGCTCCTCGCCATCGCTCAGCTGATGGGTGCAGCTGCATCACTGACCGGCCGCCGCCGCGGGTTGCGGTCCGTAGGCTCGCACTCGGCTATGGTCTCCGTCTCCAAGGTAGACCCGCAGCGCATCGCCGATATTGTCGCTGAGGCCACGAGCGGGATGCACCCAGACCTCGCACCCGTCGTCGCTATCCGCAACGGCCGTCGCCGCGTGGTCATCTCCGGCCGCCCTGAGCAGATCGAGCGTATCCGTCTGCGCTGCGCCGAGATCGCTGCGAAGGAGAAGGAAGAGCGTGCCGAGCGTACGCGCGGCGGCGAAATCTTCGCGCCTGTCTTCGACCCCATCGCAGCAGAGGTCGCCTTCCACCACCCCTCCATGTCCGCGGCCGTCGAACTCGCCGTGGAATGGGCGGAAGAATGCGGCATCGACACTGACCTCACCCGTAGTCTCGCGACAAGCGCGCTCGTCGATCCTGTCGACTGGGTCGCTGAAGTCGAGCGCCTCGCCGACACCGGCGCAAAATGGCTCCTCGATGTGGGTCCCGGCGACGTTTTCGCGCGTCTGACCGCCTCATCTGTGCGCGGACTGGGCATCGCGGTAGTTCCTGCCGGAACGCGCGGCGGACACCGTAACCTCTTCACCCCCGGTGCAGCCCCCGAGGCGCCAAGCCCGTGGACCCGGTTCGCGCCGCGGGTCGTTCAGCTTCCTGACGGCACCAAGGTTGCGGAAACCCGCTTCTCCCGGCTCACCGGTCGGTCGCCGATCGTCCTTGCCGGTATGACCCCCACCACCGTAGACGCGAAGATTGTCGCAGCGGCCGCGAACGCTGGCTACTGGTCAGAGCTCGCAGGCGGCGGCCAAGTAACCGAGTCGATCTTCAACAACCGTGTCGAGGATCTGAAGAAGATACTCGACCCGGGCCGTTCCGTTCAGCTCAACGCGATGTTCCTCGATCCGTACCTCTGGAAGCTGCACGTGGGCGGTAAGCGCCTGCTGCAGAAGGCGCGCGTCGCTGGCGCCCCATTTGACGGCGTGACCATCACCGCAGGCATTCCCGAACTCGATGACGCGCTGTCGATCATCGAGGACCTGAACAACGCTGGCCTGTCCTACATCGCGTTCAAACCGGGCACCGTCACCCAGATCCGCTCGGTCATCCGGATCGCAGCGGAGGTTCCGCACCAGACCGTCATCGTCCAGATCGAAGGCGGCAAGGCTGGTGGCCACCACTCCTGGGAAGATCTTGATGATCTCCTCCTTGAGACCTACGCCGAACTCCGCTCTCGCCCGAACGTCGTAATCGCCGCCGGCGGCGGAATCGGAACCCCCGAGCGTGCTGCCGACTACCTGACCGGACGCTGGTCTGTTGCACACGGCTTCCCCGCCATGCCAGTGGACTCGATCCTCATCGGCACGGCGGCGATGGCAGCGCTCGAAGCCACCACTTCGCCTGAGGTCAAAAAGCTGCTCGTCGAGACGCAGGGCACGCCGGACTGGATTCCCGCCGGCGGCGCGGAGAACGGCATGTCCTCCGGGCGCAGCCAGCTCGGCGCAGACATTCACGAGGTCGACAACACCGCTTCGAAGACCGGCCGCCTGCTGGACGAGGTTGCGGGCGACGCAGCGGCGGTCAAGCGCCGCCGCGATGAAATCGTCGCCGCGCTCAATGGCACAGCGAAGCCGTACTTCGGTGATGTCGCAGAAATGACCTACAAAGAATGGCTCGAGCGCTACGTCGAACTGACCGTGGGCGCGGCCGAGCATGCGTTCGACATCGGGGGTGACTTCTCGGACGCGGAGGACACTGTCAAGTCCGTATGGATTGACGAGACCTGGCGTGAGCGCTTCGCATCGATGATCCGCCGCGCTGAGGCACGGCTGAACCCAGCGGACCGCGGACGTATCGCCTCGCTGTTCTCCGACCCCGTGCACCTGGAGCGGCCACACGCCGCCATCGCTGAGCTTGCGGTCGCCTACCCGGAGGCTGCAACCACCGTGCTGCACCCCGGCGACGTTCCATTCTTCATGTCGCTCTGCCGCACACCCGGCAAGCCAGTCAACTTCGTTCCCGTCATCGACGCCGAAGTACGCCGCTGGTGGCGGTCAGATTCACTGTGGCAGGCCCACGATCCGCGCTACAGCGCCGATCAGGTATGTGTCATCCCCGGCACCGTATCCGTCGCAGGAATCACCAAGGCAGACGAGCCAGTCGCTGACATTCTCAAGCGTTTCGAGGATGCGACCGTCGAGGCTGTCGACAATGGGGCCACGGTTAAGGCCGTCGGCGCTGAGCCCGTTCAGGTGACGAGCCGCCGCCGCGCGGACGCCGATGGCGCTCTCGGCATTCTCCTCGCCGCGCCCGACGCCATTTGGGGAACCCGCCTCACCAAGAACCCCGTGTTCCGCATCGGTCCGCCGTCAAGCTGGGAAATCGTCTCGGACGACCTTGCTCGGCACGCCGCTACTGGTGCCGTCCTGCGTGCTAGCGGGCAGAACGTCGCTCACCTCGAGTGCCCGGTACCAGGTGGCAAGGTCTCGCTGCGCCTTACCGTTCCCGCGTCGTGCGCCACAGGTGGTGCTCCGATCGTCACCGCTGAGGACACAAGCGCCGCGATGAGCGCGCTGCTCGAGATCGCTGCAGGCGGCGGTGAACTGCCCGCGGTCGTCGACGGAGTCGCCGAGTTCACCACGACCTACCAGCCAGAATTGGTCGCCGACCACGCTGCCGTCACAGCGACCGGAATCGGGTCCGACATGATGCCCGGCACGGTACCGGACGTTCTCGTCGGCACTTGCTGGCCAGCGGTGTTCGCAGCTATCGGTGCTGCTGAGGCTGCCGATGGATCACCATGCGTCGAGGGTCTGCTCGATCTCGTCCACCTCGATCACAACGCGTCGCTGCTCAGCAGCTTGCCCACGGAAGCTGTCATGCTGGACGTGCGTGCGAAGCTCGGCCGCGTTGTTGACGCCGAGGTTGGCCGCGTCATCGAGGTTGAGGTTGAAATCCGCACCGCCGGTGATGTGATCGCTACGCTCACCGAGCGTTTTGCGATTCGCAACCGCACCGGCAGCGCATCGCTCACCGACCCGGTTTCGGTCGCCAGCAAGAGCGCGGAAAGCACGCCACGCAAGATGATCCGCAAGGTCAGCTTCAAGGCCCCGACCGCAATGCGTGCGTTCGCCCGCATCTCAGGCGATCACAACCCGATCCACACCAGCGACGGTGCAGCTGCACTTGCTGGGCTGCCCGGCCCGATCGTGCACGGCATGTGGCTCTCAGCAGCTGCCCAGCACGTCCTCTCGGGGCGCGACATCAGCAGCGATGAGCGCAAGTTCCCCGCCATCGAGGCGTGGACAACCCGTTTCCTCTCCCCGGTGCTGCCCGGCGACACCATCGACGTCCGGGTTGAGCGCATCAGCATCGATTCCGGCCGCGAGATCGTCGAGGTGACCTGCAAGGTCGGCGACACTCCCGTCATGATCGGCACCGCTCGTATGGCGCCGCCGCGGGTCGTCTACGCCTTCCCTGGCCAGGGCATCCAGCACAAGGGCATGGGACTCGACGCGATGAGCCGCTCCAAGGCGGCTCGGGCAGTGTGGGAGCGTGCCGACGCGCATACCCGTGAGGTTCTCGGCTTCTCGATCCTCGCGATCGTTCGAGACAACCCGACCGAGGTCAAAGCGCGCGGCGTGAAGCACTACCACCCGGACGGCGTGCTCTTCCTGACCCAGTTCACACAGGTCGCGATGGCCACCCTCGGTCTCGCGCAGATCGCTGAACTGAAGGAATCCGGCGCGTTCATCGAAGGCGCGTACTACTGCGGCCACTCCGTCGGTGAGTACAACGCGCTCGCCGCGGTTGCCGAGGTGCTGCCGCTCGAGGCCGTGCTAGAACTCGTGTTCCGCCGCGGCTCCGCGATGCACACGCTTGTTCCGCGCGACGCTAAGGGACGCAGTGACTACCGTCTCGGCGCGATCCGCCCGTCGCAGGCCGGTATCGCAGATTCCGACGTCACCGCGTACATCGACGGCATCGCCGAAGAGACCGGTGAGTTCCTGCAGGTCGTCAACTACAACCTGCGCGGCTCACAGTATGCAATTGCCGGTACCGTCAAGGGTCTCGAGGTGCTCGAGTCCGACATCGACGCACGCCGCACCGCTCTCGGCGGTAAGCGCGCGTTCATCCTGGTCCCTGGTATCGACGTGCCGTTCCACTCCTCGGTTCTGCTCGGCGGTGTGCCAGAGTTCCGGGAGAAGCTGCGCGAACTCGTTCCGCATGACATCGACCCGCAGATCCTCGTCGGGCGCTACATCCCGAACCTCGTGCCACGGCTGTTCAACCTCGGCCGGGACTTCGTTCAGGAGATCGCCGACCTCGTTGACTCAGACCCGATGAAGGCAGTTCTCGCTGACTTCGACAGCTGGACCGCCAAGCCTGTCGCGTTGTGCCGCGAGATCCTGATCGAGCTGCTGGCCTGGCAGTTCGCGAGTCCCGTCCGGTGGATCGAGACTCAAGACCTGCTGTTCACCGATGAACTCGAAGGTGGCGTCGCGGTTGAGCGATTCGTGGAGATCGGCACCGGAAGTGCGCCGACCCTCGCGAACCTCGCGAAGTCCACGCTGGCCCTGCCCGGATTCGTCGCGAAGCCTGAGGTCTTCAACGTCGAGCGTGACGCGCTCGCGGTGAAGAGCCAGGATGAGAGCCAGGACTTCGACGACGACATCGAGGATGAGCCAGCCGAGGCAACTGCTCCTGAGGCAGCCGCCGCACCAGCACCGGAAGCGGCTCCCGCTCCAGCAGCACCTACTGCACCTGCTGGTGGTCCACGTCCGGACGACCTGCCCTTCAGTGCCGCAGACGCCACACGCGCGCTCATTGCGTCGCTGACGAAGCTGCGGCCGGAGCAGATCGGTTCCGCTGACACCATCGAGGCGCTGTGCGACGGTGTCTCCTCACGCCGCAACCAGGTGCTTCTCGACCTCGGTTCCGAACTGGGGCTCGGTGCGATCGATGGTGCCGCAGAAGCGGACATCCCGACCCTGTCGCAGACGGTCAACAAGCTCGCCCGCACCTACAAGCCGTTCGGCCCGGTGCTCACCGACACGTTCGGTGACCAGCTCCGTAAGGTCTTCGGCCCGACGGGCAAGCGCCCCGCGTACATCGGCGACGTTGTCACCGACGTGTGGGAACTGGGCCCAGGCTGGGTGAAGCACGTCACCGCGGAGCTGGCGCTCGCAACCCGCGAGGGCACAAGCTCGCGCGGTGGTGAACTCGGCAGCATCAGCGGCAGCACGGCTGACGACCTGATCGACGCGGCCGTGCAGTCCGTCGCAACACGCAACGGTGTCACGGTGGGCAAGCCTTCCGCAGCTGGCGCCGGCGGCGGGACCGTCGACTCGGCCACGGTCTCGGCTCTCACCGAGTCGATCACCGGACCGGATGGCGTCCTCGCGTCGACCGCACGCCACCTTCTCGAAGAGCTGGGCCTTTCCGCACCGAAGTCCCTCGCCGACTCCGACGACGCATCCGCTGAGCTTGCTGAGCTGGTCGCGCAGGAACTCGGCAGCGACTGGGCACGCCAGGTCGCGCCAGGATTCGATGCACGTAAGGCAGTCGTGTTCGACGACCGCTGGGCGAGCGCTCGCGAAGACCTCGCGAAGCTCTGGATCGGCGACAACGCTGACTCAGCTGGCACGTTCACCGGCACTGGTCAGATCATCGCCACCCAGGCGCGCTGGTGGGCCCGGAAGGCAGAGGAAGCTGGACGTCCCGGTCTTGTTGAGACCTACTCGCGTCTGGCTGCTGAAGCCGAGGACACCTCGACCGGAAAGTGGGCCTCAGAGGTCGCGATCATCACAGGTGCAAGCGAAGGTTCCATCGCCGCGGCAGTGGCCGGGGACCTGCTGAACGGCGGCGCAACGGTTATCGCAACCACCTCCCGCCTGAACTCGGATCGGGTCGGCTTCTACAAGGAGCTGTACCGGGCGAATGCCCGCGCTGGAGCCACCCTGTGGGTCGTCCCGGCCAACATGGCAGCGTTCAGCGACGTCGATGCACTCGTCGACTGGATTGGCAGCGAGTACGCGATCAGTGCAGGCCCGGAGACCAAGGTGCTTAAAAAGGCACTCACCCCGACGATGCTGGTTCCGTTCGCGGCGCCACGCGTCAGCGGTGACCTCGCCGATGCGGGCGCCAAGGCGGAACTGCAGATGCGCGTTCTGCTGTGGTCGGTGGAGAAGATGATCGGCGGCCTGTCAGCTATCGGCAAGGACAACGACATCGACAACCGGCTGCACGTCCTGCTGCCAGGTTCACCGAACCGCGGCATCTTCGGTGGCGACGGTGCTTACGGCGAGTCCAAGGCCGCGTTCGACGCGATCATCGCCAAGTGGAAGTCCGAGTCGAGCTGGGCGCAGCGTGTCACCTTCACGCACGCACTGATCGGCTGGGTCCGGGGCACCGGACTCATGGGCGGCAATGACCCGCTGGTTCGCTTCGTCGAGGCTGCGGGCGTCACGACCTGGTCCACCGCAGACATGGCCCAGGAGCTGCTCAAGGGCTGCACTGCGGACGCCCGCAGCTATGCGGAGTCCGAGCCAGTTGTCCTGAACCTCACCGGCGGACTCGACACCGCTGACCTCGACCTTTCTGCGCTGGCCGGCAAGGCACAGGCGGCAGCCGAGGAAGAGGCAGAGGAAGAGAGCGAAGCGGAGGCCGACAACCTCGTCGGCGCATTGCCACCGGCACCTGCAGCTGACCCGGTACGCCGTCTCGGCTGGAGCAAGGTCGCGGCGGACCCCGCCGACATGGTCGTCATCGTCGGCGCCGGGGAACTCGGACCGTACGGCTCGGCGCGTACCCGCTTCGAGATGGAGGTCTCCGAAGAACTGTCGGCGGCCGGTGTCCTGGAACTCGCCTGGACCACGGGTCTCATCACCTGGCACAACGATCCGAAGCCAGCGTGGTACGATGCCGAATCCGGTGACGAGGTCGCTGAAGAGGACATCTGGGAGCTCTACCACGACCGCGTCGTCGAGCAGTGCGGCATCCGGCCGTACGAGAACGATGGGGCACTGCAGGACGGCACCCAGCCGCTGCTCAGCTCCGTCTTCCTCGACAAGGACCTGACCTTCACGGTCAGCGGCGAGGCAGAAGCGCGTGCATTCGTCTCCGCAGCACCAGACTCCACGGTCATCGAATCACTGGAGTCCGGTGAATGGCAGGTCACCCGTAAGGCTGGCACCGAGATCCGCGTCCCGCGGCGTGTCGAAATGACTCGCACCGTCGGCGCCCAGATCCCGCTGAACTTCGACGCAACCCGTTGGGGCATCCCAGCTGAGCTGGCTGACTCCATCGACCGGGTCGCACTGTGGAACCTGGTCACCACGGTGGACGCGTTCCTCAGCTCCGGATTCACGCCATCCGAACTGCTCCGCTGGGTCCACCCGGCAGAGGTCGCCAACACGCAGGGCGTCGGCATCGGCGGCATGAAGTCGATGCGTTCGCTCTACATCGACGCGATCCTCGGCGAGAACCGGCCGAACGACATCCTGCAGGAAGCCCTGCCGAACGTCATCGCGGCTCACGTCGTCCAGTCCTACGTCGGCAGCTACGGCGACATGCTCCACCCAGTGGCGGCATGCGCGACCGCAGCAGTGTCGGTCTCGGAGGGCTTCGACAAGATCAAGCTCGGACGGGCCCAGTTCGTGGTCGCCGGTGGCTTCGATGACCTTGGAGTCGAAGGCATCACCGGCTTCGGTGACATGAACGCGACCGCCCACACCCAGGCGATGCTGGACAAGGGCATCGATCCGCGGCGCTTCTCACGCGCCAACGATCGACGCCGCGGCGGATTCGTCGAGGCCAACGGTGGCGGCACCATCCTGCTGGCGCGCGGTGACGTCGCGTTCGAACTGGGACTGCCGGTGCTCGGTGTGGTCGGCTGGACCGGAACCTTCGGTGACGGTGCACACACGTCCATCCCGGCACCCGGTATCGGTGCGCTCGGTGCTGGCCGTGGCGGCCAGGCTTCCAAGCTCGCTCGCGAACTCGGCAAGCTCGGCGTCACCGCGGACGACATCTCGGTGATCTCCAAGCACGACACGTCAACCGGCGCGAACGACCCGAACGAGTCCGAACTGCACGAGCGCGTTGCCAGCGCTCTCGGACGGTCGGATGGCGCACCACTGTTCGTGGTCTCCCAGAAGTCCCTCACCGGTCACTCGAAGGGCGGTGCGGCAGCGTTCCAGATGATCGGTCTCTGCCAGGTCCTCGCCCAGGGCGTGGTTCCGCCGAACCGCAGCCTCGACTGCGTCGACGACGTCCTCGCTGAGCATCCCCACCTGGTGTGGGTGCGTGAGGCACTGAAACTGGGTGACAAGCTGCCGCTGAAGGTCGGTCTGGTGACCAGCCTCGGGTTCGGGCACGTGTCCGCGTTCGTCGCGATCGTTCACCAGGAGGCGTTCCTCCAGGCACTCGGTGAAGAGCGGGCCGCTGACTACCTGGCCCGGGCAGGCAAGCGCGTCGCCGACGGCCGCCGCCGTATCGCGGCTGCCATGGTCGGTGGGCCGGCACTGTACGAGCGCCCTGAGAACCGCAGGTTCGAGTCTCAGGTCCGCGAGTCTGAGGCCGCGCTGCTCCTCGATCCGGAGGCCCGCCTCGGTGAGTCCGGCACGTACCCGGTAGCTCCATCCCGGTAACTGGCGTGCCGTGACCGGAATGGCCGTACGAGGTATCGGGATTGACCTGGTGTGTGTGAGTGAGTTCGCAGAACAGCTCACACACCCAGGCACCACGATGCTGCAGAACTTCACCGTGGGCGAGCGGCGATACTGCTCGAGCGTCGCCGACGATCCAGCACGCCACTACGCCGCACGGTGGGCCGCGAAAGAGGCCCTGATCAAGGCCTGGTCAGGGTCCCGGTTCGCCCGGCCACCAGTGATGTCGAATGTTCGCTTCAGCGAGATCGAAGTGCTCACCGACAACTGGGGCCGGCCGAGCCTCGTGGTGAAAGGTGACATCGCCGGGTACATCGGCGACGCCACCATCCATGTCTCCCTCACCCACGACGGGGACATGGCAGGAGCCTTCGTCATCATCGAAGATCCATAACCGAAAAGATGAAGCCCCGAGCGCCGCATCCAGTGCTCGGGGCTTTTACTATGTGCGCTTGCGGCGAAGGTCCCGCTCAGTCTGCAAGAGGTAGGCACTGAGCAGGCGTTTGAGTTCACCCACCGCCTCCGGGTGGTTCTGCCCGTCACGCACCGCGAAATTGAACATCGAGTACGCGATATGAACAAGTACCTCGGCGATCTTCTGCCGGAAAGCCGTGTCCGCGGAGGGGAAGAGGGGCTGGATAAGCTCTGAGACCTGCTGAGCGAGCGCACGCTCGTAGATCGCAGCGGTGGCCCTTGTCGCTGGTGTTGATTGCACAGCGAGCCACACAGCGCGCCTAGAAGGGTCATTCAGCCAGAGGTCCGCGAGGTGGTCGAGGAACCTGTTCAGAATGACCGGCCACTGCATGGTCGGGACCATGCTCTGGAAGGCAGCGAGCTCACGCTGCACACCCACAAGATCGTGGCGGTCGAGTTCACAGACGATCACATACTTATTGGCGAAAAACTGGTAGAGCGTCCCGATCGGCACACCGGCCCGGTTTGCCACTTCCTCGCAGGTGAAGGATTCGAAGCCCTCTTCGACCAGCAGCTCACGCGCCGCACTCAGGATTGCCTCGAACTTCCGCCGGCTTCGCTCCTGCGCAGGGCGGCGTCGAGGCAGCAACTCCTCCGGGGTGCCGGAGGGCGCGGGGAATGACAATCCTTCACTGCTCCTGGTGATGGCGTCCGATTCGTTCGGGTTCACATCATCGGCATCGGCTGCGGGGGAACTCACTGCACCCCTCGGGCGGCTCTCCGTCGACGACTCCACGCCCGAAGGATATCCGTACCCGCCAGTTTTTGCCCGAACCGGGCAGAACCAGTGCCCTCGGCGGCTCCCTCGGCCGGCTCCCTTCGGCCATACACCGCGAGTACCGACCAGGACCCCTCTGCAGTCGGTGTGTGGCCGGGAGAGCGGGTGTGTGGCCGGGGAGTGGGTGTATGGACTAGAACCTGCGGCCGGCTCGCTCCGCCGCGCGGAGAATTTTCGCGTAGATGACCTCTGGCGTGCTTAGTTCACGCCAGATCCACCGAGCGAATTGCCAGTCGAGATCGCGAGCCTTGTCTTCGCGCTGCTTTTCCTTCCACAGCACCTCTTCAGGTGGCTGACCGGGATTAAGTGCACGCCCGTACTTGATTCGCCCGTCGAACTCGCCGAGGACGCGAAGCGAAGGAACCGCAAAGTCGGCCCGGGCGACAAGAATGCCATTCTCATCGCGGACGGGGTACTGCACCTCGATGGGCGGCAGCGGAAACTGATCCAGGGCCACCCGGCTGCGCGATTCGCCGACACTTTCACTGCGTCCGTCGAGAAAGCCGACCACTTTGCGGGCCACCGGCAGTCCCTTCCACCTGCGCATCGACGCAAGGACGGAGCGCAACTCGTCTCGCGATGTGCCGCGGCGCAGGGCTGCGTCTCCGACGACAACGGCGGCCTCGAAACCAGCTGTCCTCGCGATGTCGACCACTGTGCGGGCGATCGTTGTCGCGAGGTGCCCGTCCACGTAGGTCAGGTGTTCAGGCGGCAAAGGGGAAATGTGCAGCACTCGATGTTTGCTGACTTTGCCCCCGCTGGCTGCGTCGGCGGTCAGGTGGACTCGATCGAGTGGGACACCCCAGACCGGGAGCCCGTGTATTAGGGCAGCGGAGCTGTGGCTGAGCACAGCGCCCTCGCGGGCATCGGAGAGAACCTGACGTGCGGCAACCACGTGCCGCGCAGCTGGGCTCATAGAGTTGTGCACTGACGCTGGAACGTAGAGACCGCGGTGCAGTCTCGTGAGTTGTCCGCTGCGGCACCGAGCGGTCAGCTCGTCATCGGTGATTCCGCGGGCGTGAGCTGACTTCCTGGTGAGATGCTGATCGGGTGTCACGTTTCCATGACACCCGATTCTGTGACCACCTATCCACACTGATTGTTGAATTGTGGATAACTCGCATCTTGTGGATAACGCGTTGCTGATGGGATGGTTGTCCGGTCAGCCGGACCGGGGGCTCATCGCACGGTCATACGGCCAGGTCTCGCCGGAGTTTGGCGACATGTCCCGTGGCTTTGACGTTGTACTGCGCCACCTCGATTTTCCCGTGTTCGTCGACGAGAAATGTGGACCGGATGACACCCTGAACAGTTTTTCCGTACAATTTTTTCTCGCCGAACGCGCCCCATTCCGCGAGGGTGGACTTTTCGGGATCAGATAATAGCGGAAATGAAATGTCTTCTGTGTCACGAAACTTCGCGAGCTTCTCCGGTTTGTCCGGTGAGATGCCGAGGACCGTGAGACCGGCTCCGTTGAGGTCGCTGAGGTTATCCCGGAAGTCACATGCCTGCTTCGTGCACCCAGGGGTGCCAGCGGCAGGGTAGAAGTACACGATGACCTTCTGGCCTGTGTAGTCTGCGAGCGACACGGGCTTGCCGTCGGCGTCGGGGAGGGTGAAGGCGGGGGCGTTATCGCCAGGGCTGAGACGGTTGTTTTCTGTCACAGTCGCAAGCGTAGGGGACCTTGGTGTCGCGTGGAACGAAGCTGTGGATAACCCGTGCAAACCAGACTGCCTGTGGATAACTAGGCGTTTTCGGGGTTGCTGCGGCATCGCGCACGATCTCTCTACTACGGTAGGAGCGAACATAGTTTCGCCGACGATGGAGGACACGTGTCGAGGGACACTGAAAGCATTGAACGCGACATCGAGCGTGCCCGGGAGCAACTTGCGAGCACGCTAGACGAACTGACGGTTCGTGCGAATCCGCGTCGGGTGCTCGATAACGCAAAAGAGAAGGCGATCGCCAAGTCGGAGGAACCGGAAGTACGCATCGCGGTCGTGGGCGTGGGTGTCCTTTTCGTCTTCGTCGTTCTCTGGCGGATCTTCCGGTAGGGAATTAGCCCTTCAGCTTCCACTGAGCAACGCCCAGTGCGATCACGCGAAGCTGGTTCGTGCCCCGGCTGATTGCGGCACGCTCTTCAGCTGGGTTTCGCGGGTCTGCGCGCAACAAATCGTCAACGATGGCGATGATTGCGGTGACCCCTAGGTCTGCTACCCATTCGATATCGTCGTATTCCCAATCGCGCATGGCGGGGATTCGCGCCAGCTCAGCCGCCAGTTCCCGCGAGAACAAGCGCAGTTCGGTGGCGATCGCTCGTCTGATTTCGGCGACGCCTCCATAACGTTCCTGTGTAATAAAGCGGAATTCCCGCTCATGCTCCCGTACCTCCCGGGCGATGATGGAGAGGAAGTCCCGGATCGTCGGGTTGGTGTTGCGGCGTGCCTCACGGAGGATCTGGCGAAGCGCGCGCGTACTCATCTCCACGAGATTGACGCCGAGGTGCTCCATGGAGTCGAAATGCCGGTAGAACGCCGTAGGCACAATCCCAACTGCGCGAGTCACCTCGCGCAGGGAGACGCTGACGAAGCTGCGGTCATCGAGCAGTTCGAGCGTCCCATCAAGGAGTGCCTGGCGCGTACGTTCCTTGCGCTCAGATCTGCTACCGGGCCCTGTCACATCAATCAGTTTAGGGGGCAACGGGCCGGTGAACGCGCACACACTGTCATGCGGATCACGGAAGGGGTTGTTGACATGAGGGTTGAGGAGTCGGCACACTCTTTGGTGTACACACGTTCACTGAAAGTTCGAGCGTCGGTCTGAGAGGCCGTGCCGGAGGTTCAGCACACACGATGAGGAGACAACGATGACGACATCGATCTCGCCGCGGACGCTGCCGACCGCACCTAACCCGCCTCGGTTCGCGAGCGCCAAGACCGCCAAAAAGGTCCAGAAGGTCGCTCGAGTTTCCGCTCTCAAGGCCCGGTTCTCGCTGGTAAGCCTAGTGGAGAAGCTTGCAACGCCGCACGCTGTCGACCGCTACCTCGAACTCGTCAACCCCATGATCACCGTCCGCGATTTGCGCGCAAAGGTGACCCGGGTTGAGCGTTACACCAAGGATACGGTCACGCTCGAACTCGAGCCCACACGTCAGTGGAAGGGCTTTGAGGCCGGTCAGTTCGTCCAGATCGGTGTTGTGATCAACGGTGTACGCCACACCCGCTGTTTCTCTCCGGCGAACTCGGCGCACAGCAAGGACGGCAGGATCGAGCTCACGATCAAGGCGCATCCTGACGGCTTTGTATCCCGCTACCTGCGTGATGAGGCGAAACCCGGCCTAGTCGTCGAGCTTTCACAGGCTGCTGGCATATTCCATCTCCCGCAGGAACGCCCGGACAAGCTGCTGCTGCTCAGCGGTGGCAGCGGAATTACACCCGTACTCTCGATGCTCCGCACGCTGGTCGACGAGGGATACACCGGAGATATCACGTTCCTCCACTACTGCGACACGGTTGCTGATGTACCGCACGCTGACGTGTTGCGGGACATCGCCTCGAAATACCCGAATGTGACTCTTCTGATTGCGTCTACCGCGCCAGGTGGTGGCGGTGACCTCGAAGGATTCTTCGGATCCGAGCATGTGAACACCGCAGCGCCGTGGTTCGGCGAGGCGCAGACGTTCCTCTGCGGGCCACCTCCGATGATGAAGGCTATCCGCGAGTTCTACGACGATCTGGGCCTGAGTGAACGCCTGCACACTGAAGAGTTTCAGACTGCCCCGGCAGTCGCGGATGACACCGAAGAAGCTACCGGCACAATTCGATTCAGTGGAAGCAGTGTCGATCGGGAGAACTCCGGATCCTCGTTGCTCGAGGAGGCTGAGGACGCTGGTCTGACACCCGAATACGGCTGCCGCATGGGTATTTGCTTCACCTGTACGGCTGTCAAGAAGACGGGATGCACCAAGAGCCTCCTGACAGGCGAGATCAACGATCTGCCTGACGAGCCGATCCAGCTGTGCGTTTCCCGCGCTGTGGGTGACGTCGAGATCGACATCTAATCAACTAAGTCCAAAAGTCCCAGTTCACTACCCGTGACGGTATCCCCATAGCAAAAACAGGGGATGGATGCCGCCAACGGAAGCATCCTAAGGAGACATCATCATGGCTGTATTGACACTCCCAGTGTCCGCACCCACCCTCCCGTCCCTACCCGGTAAGGAACTCCGTCGACGCGTGACGAAGGTGGCCACCACCCCTATTTCGAAGGCATCGAAGGCGCTGGGCGGCAGCTCGAACAGCAAGGAGCCCGTCCACCTCACCCACGAGCAGGTCGAAGAGTTTGGCCGCGAACTCGAGGAACTGCGTGCCCGCATTGTCGCGGATCTGGGTGACAAGGACCGCGACTACATCTACAAGATCATCAAGGCGCAGCGGGCACTCGAAGTCGCGGGTCGCGGCCTCATGTACGTCCTGCCGGCTTGGCCGCTGGCCGTGACCTCCCTTGGTCTCGCGAAGATTCTCGACAACATGGAGATCGGCCACAACGTCATGCACGGCCAGTATGACTGGATGAAGGAGAAGGGCCTCAACTCCCGCGTCTTCGAGTGGGACAACGTGTGTCCCGCCGATCAGTGGCGCCACTCACACAACTACATGCACCACACGTTCACCAACATCCTTGATATGGACCGCGACATCGGTTACGGCATCCTGCGGATGGACAAGGACCAGAAGTGGCACCCGTACTACCTGGGTAACCCGCTGTACGCGTTCGCGCTGATGATGGCCTTTGAGTGGGGCGTCATGCTCCATGACATGCACGCTGAAGAGGTCGTGCAGGGCAAGCGCGACATGAACGAGGTCAAGGAACTCGCCAAGGGCTGGGTGCGCAAGGCAGGCCCCCAGGCGCTGAAGGACTATGTGATGTTCCCAGCGCTGACCGGGCCCCTGTTCCCGACCACTCTGGCCGGCAACTTCGCTGCCAACCTGATCCGCAACGTGTGGGCCTACAGCATCATCTTCTGTGGTCACTTCCCAACCGGTGTCCAGGTGTTCACCAAGGAAGAGACCGCGAACGAAACCCGCGCTGAGTGGTACCTGCGTCAGATGCTGGGTTCCGCAAACATCACCGGTGGCAAGTTGTTCCACATCATGTCGGGCAACCTGTCGCACCAGATCGAGCACCACTTGTTCCCGGATATCCCGGCCTTCCGCTACCCGGAGATGGCTCCTGAGGTTGAGCGGATCGCCACGAAGTACGGCCTCCCGTACAACAAGGGACCGTTCTTCAAGCAGATCGGCTCAGTGTGGGGCAAGATCTTCAAGCTTGCGGTTCCTGATGCGCTCGTGAAGATGGACGAGCCAGCAGGCGTCATCATCGAGCGTGCCGCTGACGTCGAGAAAGACCCAGCCGCGTAAGTAACCGTGCGATCAATCGGCCCGGACAGGCATCGCCTGTCCGGGCCGTTGTCGGTTCGGCCGGTTCGGCTACACCACGCCGAGCGCGCACATCGAATCGGCGACCTTCGTGAAGCCGGCGATATTCGCACCGAGAACGTAGTCGTGTGGCGTGCCGTATTCTGCGGCGGTGTCGCGGCAGCGTCCGAAGATGTCGGACATGATTTGCTCGAGCCGCCGGTCCGTGTAATCGAAATGCCACGAATCTCGGGAAGCGTTCTGCTGCATCTCGAGCGCTGAGGTAGCGACTCCCCCCGCATTAGCTGCTTTACCCGGGCCGAACCGGACGTCTGCATCTCTAAACGCCGCGACGCCCTTCGGTGTGACCGGCATGTTGGCGCCCTCGGCAACGATTCGCACCCCACCCCGAATCAGCGATTTGGCAGCAGATTCGTCGAGTTCATTCTGGGTGGCGCACGGTAGCGCCACGTCACACGGGACGTCCCAGATCGAGCCGCCGCTGATGAACCGGGCAGAGTCGCGTTCGTCCGCGTAGAGGTGGATCCTGCCGCGACGACGCTCTTTGACGTCCTTGAGAAGGTCGAGCTCGATACCCTTCTCATCGACGACGAATCCGCTCGAATCGGAGCATGCGACGACGGTCCCACCTTGCTCCTGGACCTTCTGGATCGCGTAGATCGCCACGTTGCCGGAACCGGACACCGTTACGCGCTTGCCGTCAAGCGAGTCGTTGTCCTCGGCGAGCATGTTCGCGACAAAGTAGGCGACTCCAAAGCCAGTCGCTTCTTTGCGGACGAGCGAGCCGCCCCAAGCGGTTCCCTTGCCGGTGATCACGCCGGATTCGTGTGCGTTGCGCAGGCGCATGTACTGACCGAAGAGGAAGCCGATCTCCCGTTGGCCGACTCCGATGTCACCGGCAGGTACATCGGTGTGCTCACCGATATGACGCTGCAGTTCCGTCATGAACGACTGACAGAACCGCATCATTTCGTTGGCGCTTCTCCCTTTGGGGTCGAAGTCGGCTCCGCCTTTCGCGCCGCCGATAGGTAAGCCGGTGAGCGCGTTCTTGAAGATCTGCTCGAAACCCAGGAATTTGATGATCCCGACGTTGACCGAGGGATGAAAACGCAGCCCGCCCTTGTATGGACCTAGGACGCTGCTGTACTGCACACGATACCCGCGGTTGACGTGCACTTTTCCGGTGTCGTCGACCCAGGGCACGCGGAAGATGATCTGCCGTTCGGGCTCGCACATTCTGTCGATGAGGGCGTTTTCCGTGTATTCGGGATGCCGTTTGACGACGACCGCGAGAGACGTGAACAGGCTTTCTACAGCCTGCTGAAACTCTGGTTCGCCGGGATTGCGGCGGATCACACTGTCGTAGATTTCGCGTAGGCGGTCATCCATGGCCCCACGGTACCTGCGCTATCGCAGCACGCGGACTTCGTCCTGACCGGACAGCCATTCGTCGGCGAGGTTTTCGAGTACTCCCTCGTGGTGCAGATTCTCGAGCGCGATCGTCGCGCATTCGGTGAATGCGCTTCCCTTTTCGAGTACGAGTCCAAAAAACTCTGTGACTTCGTTCGGCGCTGGGAACCGCCCCACGACGACGCCATTGGGGGAGAGACGCTCGTCGGCGATCTGTACCGCAGTCGGCAGATCTGCGATGAGCGCATCGATCTCGCCGTTCTCCAGCGCTTCGATTGCGCCCTCCGTCGTCGGATAGACGCGTGGCTCGTCCTGTGGGTGGATGCTGTGCGCGGCGGCATAGAGTGCCGTCGAGCCTTCGTGCGCGCCTAGCTGTAGCTCTTCGAGGTCGGCGAGGGCAGTGGCACCGGCGGCTGCGTTGTCTTCGAGTGTCACCACCGCTTGCGCAACGGCATAGTAAGGCGCTGAGAAGTCGACGTTCTCTCTGCGCTGACCAAGGATGCTGAACTGACTGATCGCGAAATCGAAGTCTTTCGGTCCTGCCTCCAGGGCTTCGTTGAAAGCCACACGGACAAACGAGGTGAGGTCCGGCGCGTATCCCAGGCCTTCAGCCACCGCGCGCGCCACCGCACCTTCGAAGCCTTGCCCGTTTGCGGGATCGTTTTCGGTGAACCAGGGCTCATAGGCAGGATCATCGGTGGCGATTGTGAGGATGCCAGGTTCGACTGTCCGGCCGCCTCCCGGTGCGCAGCGTGGCGGGACACCAGGAGGTGCAGCATCGGGCAACTGCAGCGAGCCCTGCGGCGGAAAGAACTCGTCGAGCTGGTTTTCCGCGGGCTCAGAGCTGCTAGGGCTGCAGGCGCTTGCGAACACAGCGAGTACAGCCGCCGCTGCTGAGGCACGGAGCGTCCCGGGAGTTCGAGGCATGAGTCTCAATCTTCTCGTCACGTGAACATGGGCGTGGACGCCAGTATGACGTAGGGAGTCCGCAGACAGTGGCCCACGACACAGCTGTGTGCGGCGCGGCGCGCCTAGGTATACGGGTAATCTCCATGCGATAGCAAAATGGCGACAATCTGTTCGAATAACGTGATGTTCTTCATATCGCGATGCTTGTACGCACGCGGTTCAAGTAATCTCTATCGAGATCAGTGACGATCTTGTGCAGTATGCAGTTCATGTGGGAGGGCGTGCGTATGGTGGCTCTACCGCTTATTGGCTTCTTCGGGGAAGATGCCGGGCGGCCTGGCTCAGCACCGGTTCGCACACTCAAAGGAATCCCATTAATTCGGAATGCCTCTTTTGTTCGGGGCGCTGAGGCACAGCATTCGGAGCCGGTGCGGCTGACGGCTGAGCAGGTGGAGGAGTTCGGGCGCGCTCTCGACGCTATTCGCGAACGGGTGCTGGCGGACCTGGGTGAGCGTGATCGGGATTACATTTACAAAGTCATTCGTGCTCAGCGGGCATTCGAAGCCGCGGGCCGCGGACTTTTCTTCCTCGGATTCATTCCGCCGGTGTGGATCGCCGCAGTCGCTTCGCTGAGTATGTCGAAGATTCTCGATAATCTAGAAATCGGCCACAACCTGATGCATGGCCAGTACGACTTTATGCGCGAGCGGGGCCTGAATTCTCGGGTATACGAGTGGGACATTGTCGTACAAGCCGATTTGTGGCGTTACAGTCATAACTACCGTCACCACACATTTACGAACGTAGTGGGTCAGGATCGCGATATCGGCTTCGGCGTGATGCGGCTTGACGAAGATCAGCCATGGCACCCGTTCTTCCTGCTCAACCCTGTCATTGCGGCCGCGATTGTCACTCTGTTCGAATGGCTGGCTGCCCTGCATGTCCTTGAACTAGATCATTCAGTGTTGCCCGGGGACCGCTGGACGAACCTGAAGAAGGTGTCCCGGCACTGGTGGGAGAAGATCGCACCCCAGGCCGCGAAGGATTATGTCTTCTTCCCCGCGCTGACGGGCCCGCTGTTTCCCCTGACAATCGCGGGCAATGCGGTGGCAAATATCGTCCGGAACCTGTGGGTCGGCAACCTGATCTACTGCGGGCATTTCCCGGCGGGCGCTCAGACTTTCACGGAGGAAGAGATCGCCGGGGAGGGGCGCGGCGAGTGGTATCTGCGGCAACTGCTTGGCTCGGCGAACTTCACCGGGTCCCGGTTGCTTCATATTCTTTCCGGCAGTACGGGTTTTCAGATCGAGCACCATCTCTTTCCGGACATCCCGTCATGCCGCCTTCCTGACATCTCACGCGAGGTGCAAGAACTCTGCGCCCAGTTTGGTGTGCCCTACAACACGGGTCCGCTGCCGAAGCAGATGTTCTCGGCGTGGAAGAAGATTTGCAAGCTGGCGTTGCCCCCGTCACTCGTGAAGCCCGAGAAGGTGCGCACTGTTATGGTTGAGCGCAAATCTTCCCAGGCTTAGGAGGGGATATGGTCGGGAAGCTGGAGCGCGGCAAAGACGTCACCCAGCAGCTGGTTGAATCGGCTGCGACGCACGTCGGCCGCATCACAGTGATCATCACCGGTGCTGTCGCCGGTGTCGCACGCGAGATCGGTGATTGGGTCACCGACGGCTTCGAGATGGTTGAGGCAGCGAAGCGCGCTGAGCAGGACAAGCCGCGTGAACTGCGACAGCGCGAGGATTATGCCGAGTACGAGGATGAAGACGCGGACTACGACGCGGACGATGCCGAACGCTAGTCGTCCTACATCTGCACGCCCACGTACTTGACCTCAAGGAACTCATCGATCCCGGTGAATCCGCCCTCACGGCCGAGCCCGGATTCCTTGACACCACCAAACGGTGCCGCCGGATTCGAGACGACTCCCTGGTTCAGCCCCACCATGCCCGATTCGAGGGCTTCGCAGACACGGAGTCCTCGTCGGAGATTTTCTGTATAGACGTACGCCACTAGCCCGAACGGCGTGTTGTTCGCGCGACTGACGACCTCTTCCTCTGTATCGAACACGCTTACGGCCGCGACGGGGCCGAAGATTTCTGTGTTCGCCATCTCAGCGTCGTCGGGCACGCCGGTCAGAAGAGTAGCGGGGTAGAAGTAGCCTGGCCGTTCGGGGCGCTCGCCGCCGAGGACGATATTGGCGCCGCGGTCAGTTGCGTCAGCCACGAGCTGAGTCACTTTGTCGATCGCCGCCTGCTCGATGAGTGGCCCGACTACAACACCGTCTTCTGTGCCGCGCCCCATCTCCAGCGCTCCCATGCGCTCGCTGAGTTTGCTGACGAACTCGTCGGCGACAGCGCGCTGTACGTAGATGCGGTTGGCGGCGGTGCACGCCTGCCCAATATTGCGCATCTTTGCCGCCATCGCGCCGTTCACGGCTTCGTCGATGTCTGCGTCCTCGAAGACGATGAAGGGCGCGTTGCCCCCAAGTTCCATGGATGTACGCATCACTGTCTTCGAGCACTGCTCAAGGAGGATCTTGCCGACCTCGGTGGATCCGGTGAAGGACAGCTTGCGGCTGCGTGGGTCGTAAATGAGCGGCGGCATCACCTTGCTGGGGTTCGTTGTGGTGACAACGTTGACTACGCCGTCGGGAAGTCCGGCACGTTGCAGAATTTCAGCGAGAGCAAGCATGGAGAGCGGCGTGAATTCGGCGGGCTTGATGATAGAGGTGCAGCCGGCGGCAATCGCCGGGCCGATCTTGCGCGTGCCCATGGCCATCGGGAAGTTCCACGGTGTGATCAGAATGCTGGGTCCGACAGGCTGGCGTGTCACGAGGAAGCGTGCGTTACCGGCTGGCGAAGGCATGAACCCTCCGTCAATGCGCACAGCCTCTTCCGCAAACCATCGGAAGAACTCGGCGGCATAGCCGATTTCGCCGCGTGCCTCCGCAAGCGGCTTGCCCATCTCGAGCGTCATGATGAGAGCGAGTCGTTCTTTCTCATCGATCAGGAGTTGGTGGGCGCGGCTGAGGATCTCGCTGCGTTCTCTAGCGGGAGTGGCGGCCCAGCCAGCCTGGGCTTTGGCGGCTGCATCGAGCGCAGCCATCGCTTCGTCAGGATTCGCGTCCGCGACGTCACACAGCGTTTCGCCGGTCGAGGGGTCGGTAACCGCGAAAGTTTTCTCGGTCTCGCGCCATTGCCCGCCGACAAACAGACCGGTAGGGACCGACGCGATCGCTTCGCGCTCTTCCTGAGCGGTGGGGGGCATCGCAACTCCTTCTTCGCCATTGCCTCACTGTCGAGGCCATGGTATGCCTATTGTTGACAATCCGACAATGGGAGGGTGTCAGTGACACGGATATCTCCACTCCTCAAGCAAGCGACCCCGGTCACCGTCGATCACGGCGAGGGCTGCTACCTATACGGCACCGACGGACGGCGATACCTCGACTTCACCGCGGGTATCGGAGTCACGAGTACCGGACACTGCCACCCACGCGTCGTCGAGGCCGCGCGCGCCCAGGTCGGATCGCTGATCCACGGGCAATATACGACCGTCATGCACAAGCCCATGCTGGAGCTAGTCGAAAAGCTCGGCGAGGTGCTTCCTGAGGGGCTCGATTCGCTGTTCTTCTCGAACTCGGGAAGTGAAGCTGTCGAAGCGGCGCTGCGGCTCGCCCGGCAAGCAACGGGACGGCCCAACGTCATCGTTTTCCACGGCGGCTTCCACGGACGCACGGTTGCAGCAGCCTCGATGACGACGTCTGGAACCCGGTTTAGTGCGGGCTTCAGCCCGCTGATGGCGGGAGTGCATGTTGCGCCGTTCCCTACGGCATTCCGCTGGGGCTGGAGCGAGGAGGAGGCAACTGACTTCGCTCTGCGCGAGCTCGACTACCTCTTCGCGACGATCAGCTCACCGAAGGAGACGGCAGCGTTCATCGTCGAGCCGGTATTGGGTGAGGGCGGGTATGTGCCCGGAAACACGCGGTTTTTCCAGGGCCTCCGCGAGCGCGCCGATCAGCATGGGATCGTGCTGATCCTCGATGAGATCCAGACGGGCTTCGGCCGCACCGGCAAGTTCTTCGGCCATCAGCACTTCGATATCAAGCCCGACGTCATCACGATTGCCAAGGGACTGGCCAGCGGGTTCCCGCTCTCCGGGATTGCCGCACCGGAAGCGTTGATGGCCAAAGCCTGGCCTGGCTCGCAGGGTGGCACGTACGGCGGAAACGCGGTTGCTTGTGCCGCTGCCGTCGCGACGATCGATGTCATCCGTGACGAAGGGCTGGTAGACAATGCCGCCCAGCGCGGGACGCAACTCTTGCACGGTGCGGCGAATCTGGCCACCAAAGCTATCGGTGACACCCGTGGCCTCGGCCTGCTCGTGGGCAGTGAGTTCGTCGACGAGAACGGCAAGCCCGACGGCACGAAAGCCGCAGCAGCTCAACAACTTGCCGGGAAGAAGGGGTTGTTGCTGCTGATGTGCGGCGCGTACATGAACACCGTGCGCATGATTCCGCCGCTGATCGTGACAAGCGAGCAGATTGACGAAGGTTTGAGCATCTGGGAGGAAGTGCTCGCCGAGATCTGACAGCGACTACACCGGAGGGGAATGGAGTGGCCTGATACATCTCGATCACGCTCGCGAAGCACGACGTCACCTGCCGCGCACGGCTTCTGGATCGTGGGGCCCAGCCACGTCTGAAGCTGTCTGGAATGCGCTCCCGCAAACGGGAGACGCCTACCACGCGAAATATGCGCGCAACGAGGTTTATACGTTGGTCCCGAGGATCGCTGCAGCCTGCAACGACCTGTGGATCAATGGATTCGCAGGTGAAGAGATGGTATTCGCTCGAGCCTGAGACGGGCTCGAATTACGCCATCGATCCTTGCTCAGCGTTGCTCGCGTGGCCGGCGACGTCGAAGATCGTGAGGCGGGGTTCGACACCGACGCTGCGGAATAAGAGAATCCCGCCCGGCGTATCGACGGACCTGCGGTACTCCTCGAGAGCCTCACGGCTGTGCCAATACGTGAGAATCCGCCAGGAGGACAGGTTGGTAGTGCCGTGGACCAGATAAGTCTCGATCATCTCTGGGGGCAATTTCGCCGAAGTCACGGCCTTGTAGTTGGCGGTGAATTCGTCCCACTTGTCAATGGGAACAATTCCCTCAAGAACGGTGACGACCATGACGAACCTCCTCCGGGTGAGGGTTCTATTCCGGCTGGACAATTCCAGGTCCCAACTCAATGGTAGCCACTGCGCTGCCGGTGAGATAGCCCTGCAGTACAGGGCCGATGCTGCCAACTACTGCCTCCGGCGATGCTGAGGCGAGCGGTTCAATCCGGAGGATGTAGCGAGTGACAGCGAGGCCGATGAGCTGTGACGCGACGAGACTTGCCCGGACCCTTTTCTCAGGGGCCGGCGCATCGAGCGCTGAGGCAATCGCGGGCAGAATCTGGTGTGTCACAAACTCGCGCATCGCGACTGTCATGCCGTCCTGAGCGAGGGCTCCGCGCATCGCCTGTGCGAGACCGGAACCAGCGGGTGAATCCCAAACGCTGACAAATGTTTCAGCGATCCGGAACCCCAGTTTGTCCGGCCCTTCCGCCGCGAGCCGCTGAACGACCTCTACTGGGTTCACGGGTGCCCGCATCGCCGCAACAAAGAGCTTCTGCTTACTCCCGAAGTGGTGATTGATGAGTGCTGGGTCAACACCAGCTTCAGCAGCGATCTTCCGCACGCTTGCCTTGTCGAACCCGTGCTTCGCGAACATTGCCCGCGCGGCTGACACGATCGTTTCCCTGGTCTCGCTCGGATCGCCTGGCCTGCGGCCGCGGGGAGCGTTGGCCACTATCGGTTCCCGTCTCGTTAGGGGGTTCTCCGGCGCAGTGTCGCAGCCGCAAGAGCGAGGGAGAGTGCGGAGACAGCGGCGACGAGACCGGCGTTGCTCCAGATTGTGGTGTACGACGGTGTCGCGCTGGCAATCTCCTGCAATGCCTCGACGCCGTAGGTCAACGGCAGAGCGTCACTGATTCCTTGCAGGACGACAGCCATCTGGTCGCGGGGAACGAATAGTCCACAAAGAAGTATCTGCGGCATGGCAACGAGGGGCATGAACTGCACCGCTTGGAACTCGGTTCGGGCGAATGCGCTGGTGAACAGTCCGAGGGCAACTCCGAGTGCGGCGTTTACCAGTGCGATGACGACCACGAGAAACACTCCGGCGGTCGGTCTGACGTCGAAAGCCCAATAGACAACGGTGATGGTGACTAGCGCCTGGCCAGCAGCAGCGAGCCCGAAAGCGACACCATAGCCGAAGAGTAAATCGAGTTTGTTGAGCGGTGACGCCATCAGTCGCTCGAGCGTGCCGCTCGTCCTTTCGCGCAGCATGGCGATGCTGGTGATGAGGAACATGACGACGAACGGCAAGATGCCCAGCATGATCGTCGCAATGCTCTGAAACAGTAGGGGATTGTCGCGATACATGTAGTACAAGATCGTCAGCAGGAAGCTGGGAAGGAAAAGGATCATCGCCACTGTCCGGTGGTCCCGGCTGAGTTGGCGCAGGGTGCGAGCGGCGGTGGCGAGCAGAATCTGGCGGTTCATGGCGGTCCCTCACGTGTGGGAGGCGAGCGCGAGGAATGCGTCCTCGAGGTCATCTTGGCCTGTGCGGGTGCGGATATCGGCTGGCGTGTCATCGGCAATAAGGCGGCCGTCCCGCATGAAGAGCAAGCGGTCACACCGGCGGGCCTCGTCCATCACGTGACTCGAAATGAGAATGCTGGTCCCATCATCGGCGATGCGATGGAACATTCGCCACAGGTCCTCGCGCAGTACAGGATCGAGGCCGACCGTGGGCTCATCGAGGACCAGAACCTCAGGTGCACCTACCAGTGCGCATGCGAGGGTGACGCGGGTCCGCTGTCCGCCTGAGAGGTCCCGGACGAGTTGCTTGCGGGGGAGTGTGTCGAGGTGCACTGCGGCGATCGCTCGCTCAGCTTCGGGTTTGGTGCATCCGTAGAGGGTGGCGAAGTACCCCACGTTCTCCGCGATGGTGAGATCGCTGTAGATGCTCGGTTCCTGCGTGACGTAGCGGACCCTGCTCCGGAGAGAGGGTGATCCGGCGGGCTCACCCAGGACTTCTACCGAGCCCGACTTGGTGATCTGGACGCCGACGACGCTGCGTATGAGCGTCGTCTTGCCGCTTCCGCTGGGACCGAGGAGTCCGGTGACGGTGCCGGCTTCCACCGTGAAGGTCAGGGAATCAAATATGGGGCGCCCGCCGCGATGCACGGTGAGGGCCCGGACAGTGATTGCAGTTGCCATAGCGACTCCTAATTCAACACTGTTGAAATAAGGATACGCCGAGCCTCCCAGCCGGGCCAAGATATGTTGCGATGTACTTTTGAGAACGGTTGGGACTCGATTCTTCGACACCCCTGGTGGCTACGGTTGCGTAACTGATCATCAGTCGCCCACTGTGATCACATCGTTCACAGTAGTAAATCTCCTCACTGGTTAAGGGAACACTGTCATGGGCCACTACATCAGCAATACACGCGACCTCGAGTTCAACCTTTTTGAGTCGCTGAATCTCGATGAGGTGCTGTCCACAGGTGAGTTCGGCGATCTGGATGGCGAAACCGTCCGGATAATTCTCACCGAGGCGCGCCGGCTGGCTGAGGGCCCGGTCGCTGAGCCGTTCGCCGAAGCTGACAGAAATCCGCCCGAGTTCGATCCTGAAGCCCACACCGTGCGGCTTTCAGAATCACTCAAAAAAGCCGTGCGAGTGTGGGCAGAAGCGGGCTACTACCGGTTGGGGCTCGACGAAGCCGTTGGGGGAGAGCCCGCCCCTCTGATGCTTTCCTGGGCCATCCGGGAACTGATCCTGGGTGCTCAGCCGGTCGCCTACATGTATCACTCGGGACCGAAAGCTGCGGAAATCCTGTACGGCATCGGCAACGAACAACAGAAACGCTGGGCGCAGCTCGCCGCGGAGCGCGGCTGGAGCGCGACGATGGTTCTTACCGAACCAGACGCAGGTTCTGATGTTGGGGCGGGACGAGCGAAAGCGACCGAGCAGGCGGATGGCACCTGGCACATCGAAGGTGTGAAGCGGTTCATCACCTCGGCTGACGTCGACGACCTCGCTGAAAACATCATGCATCTCGTTCTGGCACGGCCGACGGGTGCGGGCCCCGGCACAAAGGGTCTCAGCCTATTCTTCGTGCCGAAGTTCTTGTTCGACGCGGAAACTGGCGAGCCGGGAGAGCGGAACGGTGTGTTCGTTACGAACGTCGAACACAAAATGGGAATCAAAGCATCTGCGACGTGTGAGCTGACTTTCGGTGGCCATGGGGTCCCAGCTCGAGGCTGGCTCGTCGGAGATGTCCACAACGGCATCGCCCAGATGTTCCGCGTGATCGAAGAGGCACGAATGATGGTGGGCACTAAAGCCATCGCGACGCTTTCGACGGGGTACCTGAATGCCCTGTCCTATGCGAAGCAGCGTGTGCAGGGCGCGGATATGGTGGAAATGACAAACAAGGACGCGCCACGTGTCTCCACGATGCGGCATCCCGACGTGCGCCGGTCGCTCATGATGCAGAAGGCCTATGCCGAGGGCTTGCGGGCCGTCTACCTCTACACAGCTGCGCACCAGGACACCGCTGTAGCGCGGATCGTGTCAGGTGCCGAGCCGGAAATGGCCGCACGGGTGAACGACCTGCTCCTTCCCATTGTGAAGGGCGTGGGATCAGAGCGCGCCTACCAGCTGCTCACCGACTCGCTTCAGACGCTCGGTGGTTCCGGCTTCCTGCAGGACTACCCGATTGAGCAGTACATTCGTGACTCGAAGATCGACTCCCTTTATGAAGGGACCACGGCTATCCAGTCGCTCGATTTCTTCTTCCGGAAAATTGCCCGCGACCAGGGCGGTGCGCTCGGCCACCTAGCTGGTGAGATCACGAAATTCCTGGAGAAGCCAGAGGCGGACGAGCGCCTCGCCGAAGGCAGGGCGCTGCTGAAATCAGCTCTCGAAGATGTCCAGGCCGTCCTCGCCACCTTGTTTGGGCACCTTATGGGCGCCCAGAAGGAGCCTGCCGAGCTGTACAAGATCGGGCTGGGCTCCGTGCGACTCCTGCTGGCCGTCGGTGACCTGATTATTGGCTGGCAGTTGCTTCGTCACGCGGAAATTGCGCTGGGTAAGCTCAGTGCAATTGCTGACGGCGGCAGCTCGGACATTGCTTTCTACCAGGGCAAGGTTGCTAGCGCGTTGTTCTTCGCTCGCAACGTGCTCCCGGGCATCTCCGCGACTCGCGCAGCACTCACGAACATCGACGCTTCCATCATGGAACTGGACGAAGCAGCTTTCTGAACGGCGCCTGTCGGCTACTTCTAGCTTGCGGTGGCGCGCCGAAGTTCGGCGTGAAGGTGGTGGGTGAGCGGCGTCTCCGCGTGCGCCATCCACATGTCATAAGTGAGAAGATCACCGCGCCGGACAACCCTGCGGCGGATCTCGTGCACTGGTTTCGCCTCCGGCGAGCGTGTCGGCGTTGCCGTCTCGAAGTCGAGGCTGCCGTCCTCGAGGCGAGCGCGATAGATTTCGCCCAGTCCGATCGGCTGGCTGACGAGCAACTCAGTGAAGCCACTTGCCGTCTGACGGAGGTAACCGCACTCAGTGTGCATCGGTTGCCCGGTGACCGCGTTCCACGTGCGTGACCGATAGGCGAGGAAGGGCTTCCCGCTGGGGCTGAACTCGATTTCTTCGCGATAGCTGAAGCTGTCGATCGTGGGGTAGTGGCCTTCACCTACTCCAACCCAGCGGCCAGCGAATTCAGCGAGGTCTCCAAGCGGTGCAAGCATGTCCGTCACGACGGTCAGCTCAACACATGCTCCGCGTATCTCGCAACAGCAAGCACAAGGTCATCGGAGTGTCGTGGACCCACGATTTGAAGGCCAACCGGCATGCCTGCCCTCGTGGTGCCGACAGGGATGCTGATCGCGGGTTGTTGCGTCATGTTGAAGGGATAGCTGAACTGTGTCCATTGCGGCCAGCTCTGCAGTCCGCTTTCTGGTGGGACATCGTGGCCCGCTTCGAAGGCGGTGATCGGCATCGTTGGGGTCAGCAGCAAGTTGTGCACGGTGTGGAATTTGCCCATGGTGATCCCCAGCTGCGCCGCAACCGCACGCGCTTCGAGATACTCGACAGCTGAGTGGGAATCGCCTTTCTCCCAGACCTGGCGAAGCCCAGCTTCGACCTTCTCGCGCGAACCTTCGGGGAAGCCGGCGAGCAAGGCGGCCGCCCCTGTGGCCCAAAGCAGTTCGAACGCTTCGAGTGGGTCGCTGAAACCTGGGTCGGCCTCGGTGACTGGAACGCCGGCCTCATCGATTTTGCGGACAGCACGGTCCACTATCTCTCCGACCTCAGGGTCGACCTGCACATACCCCAAGTTTTTCGAATAAGCGACGCCGAGGCCGCGTACATCGCGGTTCATCTGCCCGCGGTACGTCGTGAAGATCGGGCCGAGGGATGTGGGATCGCGGTAGTCGGGCAACGACATGATGTCGAGCAGCAGTGCAGTGTCTTCGACTGTGCGTGCCATGGGACCGCCGTGCGCGAGAGGGCCGAATGGGCTGGCCGGGAACATTGGGACACGGCCGTGGGTCGGCTTGAAGCCCACGATGCCGCAGAAGGAGGCCGGGATCCGGATGCTGCCCCCGCCATCGGTTCCGACCGAGCACGGACCGAGCCCCGCTGCTACAGCAGCTGCGCTGCCTCCTGATGACCCGCCAGCGGTTTTCGTCGTGTCGACCGGGTTGCGGGTGATGCCCGTCAGCGGACTGTCAGTTGTCGCCTTCCAGGCGATCTCTGGAGTTGTGGTTTTTCCGACAAAGATCATCCCGTCTTCGCGCAGACGAGCGCTAATGGGGCTGTCAACGGTCCACTCCTGATTCGGGTCAATGCACTGCGACCCGCGCAGCGTCGGCCAGCCTTTGGTCAGGAAAATGTCCTTGATCGAGATGGGGACACCATCGAGCAGGCCTTTGACATGTCCGTTTTGATAGCGCTTCTGGGATAGGCGGGCTTGCGCGAGGGCACGCTCCGGGTCGACGAGGCAGAACGCGTTGATATCACCGTCCCGGGTGTCAATCGCATCGAGGACAGCCTGGGTCGCTTCCACAGGGGAAAGCGCCCCAGAGGTGTAGCCAGTGACGAGATCGACCGCCGTCATCGAAGTGATCTCGGTGGGATTCATCGTGTGCTCCTTAACCCGGGACGTAGCCACGCTCTTTGTCGACGATGTTCAGCAACGTTTTTCCCGCCATCCACCGCTGGAAGTTCCGGGCGAAAAGGTGAGTGAGATCGTCACGCCAGCCTGTCACGTCGCCGGCGTGATGGGGGGTGATCAGCACATTGGGTGCGCGCCATAGCGGGTGATCTGCGGGGAGAGGCTCCGGATCAGTGACGTCGAGTGCGGCCCCAGCTATGGTGCCCGACTCGAGCGCGGACACGAGGTCGTCGGTGACAGTCAGGTCGCCCCGGGCAACGTTGATGAACCGGGCAGTGGACTTCATCGCACGGAAGGCGGCTGCGTCGAACATGTGGTGGGTTTGCGGTGTGCTGGGGGCGATGGCGACGACGAAGTCTGCCGCACTGAGTGCATCGTGCAGATCTTCTTGCGCGGTGACCGTGCCGAAGTCGGGGTCGTTCTCTCGGGCGCGGCGGCCGGACCCGGTGACTTGCATGCCCGCTGCGGTGAGAAGCCGCGCGACAGCCCTGCCGATCGGCCCAGTTCCGACAACAAGGGCCGTACGACCGCCGACGCGCTGAGAATCGCGGTGCTTCCACTCTCGCTGCTGCTGCAAACGCCAGGATCCTGGAAAGTCCTTCGCGAATGAAATTACTTGGCCAAGTACGTATTCGGCGATCGTGCTGTCGAACACGCCACGCGAATTGGTGACGACGACTTCGCTGTCCCGGAGTTCGGGAAATATGAAGCGTTCCACACCGGCCGAAGCGATGTGAATCCACTCGAGTGAGTCGGCTGCCAACCAGTTATCGGGCAGCGCGTGACTGAAAAAATCGTACGCGAACAGCACGTTTGTGCCTGGTAGAGCGTCTGAAAGATCCGACTCATCTGCGAAACGGAGAGTAGCGTGCTCGGAGACGGGGGCGAGGAGGTCCTCGTCCGGTTTGGCGTCGCCGTGGAGGACCGTAACAACTAGGTTCTCGGTCACGTTGACACCGTAGGAGCCCATCGTATGATTGTCAACAATCTGATTAGTCGCTTGGCATAGCCACCGAGTGAAGGCGAGGGCCGGCCTTGGAACTCAATATCCCGGAATTTGATGGCCCCATCGCGCAGCGGGGCATCGGGATCATCGCTCCGTTCGACCTTGCCCTCGAACGGGAACTCTGGCGCTGGCTGCCGATGGAAGTGAGCCTGCATCTCGCGAGGACTCCCTATGAGCCGGTGGAGGTGAGCGCCGAGATGGCTGAGCTGGTGTCAGACCGCCGAAGCGTCATGCTGGCCACACGCGATGTGCTGCACGTCGAACCTGAGGTCATTGCGTATCTCTGCACTTCCGGCAGCTTCATCAAAGGGCTGTCTCATGAACGCGCGCTCGTCGACGCCATGCTCGAGGCGGGCGCACCCGACGCTCTGACCACCAGTGGCGCGCTCGTTGAGGCTGTACGGCACCTCAACCTCAGCAAGGTCTCCGTCATCACGCCGTACGACTCGATTCTCACCGAAAAGCTGAACGACTTCCTCGGTGAACTCGGTGTGGAAGTTCTCCAGTCCGACTACCTCGGTCTCGGTGGCGGCATGTGGCGGGTGAACTACCGGACTATCGCGGAGCGGATCATCAAGGCAGACGATCCGCGCTCCGAAGCGGTGTTCGTAAGCTGCACCAACCTGCCCACCTACGACCTGATCGAGCCGATGGAACGGCAGCTTGGTAAACCAATTCTGACTGCCAACCAGCTGACAATGTGGGCCTGCCTCGGCCGGATGAAATTGCCCATGATGGGGCCCGGAAAATGGCTCCGTGACGTCTTCCAGGGAGAGTGAATGAGCACAGCAATTGGCTTCATCTACCCCGACCATGCCGCTGAGGATGACTACCCCCTGGCGGAGAAGCTGCTTCAGGAATCTGGGGTGTCAGTGTCGCTCGAGGTGGCGCACATTTACGGGACAGACCTGCATGCCGTGCCCGAACTACTGGATTTAGGCAGTCCGGAAAAGCTGTCGCAGGGCGCCGCACTGCTCGCTGAGAAGCAACCGGCAGCAGTCGTGTGGGCGTGCACCTCGGGCAGCTTCGTTTACGGGCCAGACGGTGCTCCCGGCCAGATTGCCGGTCTCGCAGACGACGCGGGGGTCCCAGCGTCGAGCACCAGCTTTGCGTTCGTCAACGCGGCCCACACGCTAGGTGTCAAGAAGGTCGCGGTCGCCGCTAGCTACCCGGAGGACGTGGCAGCGCTGTTCGTTCAGTTCCTCGCGGCCGGCGGCATCGAAGTGGTGGCAATGTCGAGTCAGGGAATCGACACCGCGGCTGAAGTCGGAACGCTCACCCCCGAGCAGGTACTCGACATCGCGCGCGCCCACGACCACCCGGATGCCGAAGCGGTACTCATCCCGGATACCGCGATGCACACGATTGGTGTGCTGGCTGACCTCGAGGCGGAACTGGGCAAGCCGGTGCTGACGGCCAACCAGGTCACTATCTGGGAAGGACTTCGGCTCGCCGGATTCACGAGCGTGCAGCCGAGCCTCGGTGCGCTGTTCCGCGGAAGGCTCGACAATGACAATCTTCGATCTTGAACCTGTGGCGCGACAGTCCACAGCTGAACTCATCGCTGATCGCCTCAGAGTGGCGATCATGCGAGGGAACCTCACCGCCGGGAGCCAGCTCGGAGAAGCTGACCTCGCGGCGAAGTTTCAGGTCTCACGCGGGCCTGTACGCGAAGCGATGCAGCGGCTCGTTTCGGAAGGGCTGCTGAACAGTGTCCGCCACCGCGGCATCTTCGTCATCGAACTGACAATTGACGACATCGAGGACGTTTACCATTCGCGCGCAGCGATAGAGCGGGGGGCACTGGAACGGGTACTGGAGGGCCGCCGCGACGTGACCGCCGCGGCGCTATCGTCGGCCGTAGAGGCGATGCGCGACGCTGCTGACCGCGGTGATATCCCGGCTGTCTCCGATGCCGACCAGCAGTTCCATGAGACCCTCGTGCAGAGTTCTGGCAGCGCGCGTCTCGTGCGTGCAGCGCGCACCCTACTGATCGAGACCCGGATGTGCCTCGGTGCGCTGCAATCAACGTATGCGGACATTCATGAGCAAGTCACCGAGCATGATCAACTGCGGGAGGCGATCGCTGACGGACCGCCGGAACGCGCGTTCAAGCTGCTGGCAGACCACATGGATGACGCTGTGACCCGTTTGCGTGAACAGCAGGCCGCAGAAGCAAGCGCAGAAGCAGGCCCAGAAGCAGGCCCAGAAGCAGGCCCAGAAGCAGGCCCAGAAGCAGGCGGCTGAACCTAGCCGCTTGCCCGCGTGCGGAGCCTGTCAGCGACCATGTGCGCCGCGCAGTCTTTCGCATTCATCCAGGTATCGTCCGGCAGACCTGGACTGTTGCAGCGCAAACGGACTGCGGGATCCGCGTAACTCAGGTGACGGTCGAGGGGCGTGACACCGAGCGTGCCACGCGCATTGCCCAGATCCTCCGGATGCTCCGCTGGATCGCAGACATTGTCGCCGGGAATGCAGTAGGAGATGGTCACGTCTGGATTCGCGCGCATCCACTGGTCCTGTCCAGCCGGGAACAAGGGCAGAATCCGGAACACACCCTCCCCCCGCTGGGCGCCTACCGCACGCAACTGCTGTTGATCAGAGCGGCTCGGGTCCCCGAAATAGGTGATGACCGAAACGTTGCGGAAGTCCTTACCTGCTGAGGTGGCCTCATTGCCGATGGCGAGGTTGATGGCGTCAGCTCCCTGCGAGTTGCCCGCAATGACGACCTGGGTTTCGCTGTCGGCACACGCCGTGTTGATCTGCTGTAGCGCGCGCCGCAAATTCTCCGCGCCGACCCTGGCAGATCTCACATAGTTCGAAAAGTAAGAGAGCCCGCCATCGCCCACCTGGACTGCTGGGTACACGATGCCGTAGCCGGCCGGGGCTGGCAGTGAACGCTCACCGGTTTGCTGCTGCAACGCCGTAAAGAAGGCACTGAGCAGCGGTCCCATGCCGCCCGTCGCCACGCTCGCCGGGTAGACGGGTGGTTCGTGAACAACGCCGTCCTGGGGCGGTTCGTTAGATCCACGCAGTGCCAGGAAGTAACTGGCTTCACAACGGCTGCCGAGGCTTTCAGTGGCGGCGGGGTCCGCATGGGCAGCGGGCACCCCAAGAATCGACAGGCCAGCGACGGCACATGGAACGGCAGCGACAACACATGCCCGGCGAACTGCCTCAGCGAAGATCACTCGCTCACTTTAGGACGAGCGGCGCAATATCGCGCGCTGAGCGCGGGCGTCGACCTTCGCAGGCTCCGCTCAGCGTGTCTGCGCGAGGGCGCTCTGCGGTACTGACGATTCGCTGCCTACACGGTCCGTGACCATCTGGACCGCGCACTCTTTCGCTGTGAGCCAGTTGTCTCCGCTGGCAGAGGCGTTGCCGCATTCCAGCTCGATGTCGCTGTCGTGGTAGCTCTCATGCCGCGCGAAGGGAGACACACCGATGAGCCCAAGTGCGTTGCTGGAGTCCTGTGGATGTTCGAGCGGATCGCACACGTTGTCACCCGGTATACACAGGGAGATCACTGCGCCGGGGTGGGCCCGCATCCATTCGTCCTGCATCTCGCCGACCATGGGTAACATGCGGAAGAAGCCTTCACCGCGCGTTGCACCGACGTGGACCGCAGACTGATCACTCGACCGGCTGGGGTCACCGAACAGTACGACAGTCGTGACGTTGCGAAGATAATCAGAACCGTTGCTCACTTCGTCGCTGAGAACCTGATTGATCACGTCCGCTCCTTGCGAAACACCCGCCAGCACAACCTCGGTGCCCGCGTCCGTGCAGAGGGTGTTGATCTCCCGCAACGATTGGCGGAGGTTCTCAGCACCTTCGGCTACCGAATCGCGATAGTGGGTCGGGTAGCGGAACCATCCCTCACCGACGCGAACGGCCGGGTACGCGACGCCGAAGCCTGCGGGTTCGGTTTCACCGCGAGCGGTAAGCTCCTGGGTGAGCGTGTCGTAGAAGTCGTTCAGAAGCGGCCCCATGCCACTGGTCTCCACGTCGGCGGGGTACACGGGGTCCTCGTAAATCACGGCGCCATCCTGAGGTGGCTCATTTGAACCGCGTGTCGCCAGCACGTACAGAGGTTCGCAGTCAGCGCCGAGCGGTTGCGCCGTACGTTCCACTACCTCGGCATGCTCGGGGATCGTGTCCGGGTCACTGGGCGGGTTAGCCGCCGCCGTGGGAAGTGCGACGAGCGCCATCATCATCCCCGCAGTCATCGCTTTGTTCAGCCGCTGGCGAAGGAGCGGGTGATGGTTGCGGCAGTGGCTATCGTCACTCATTTGTCCTCCATTGTTGCGAAGAATTTCGCAAAGCGGAACCTTGACAGCGCGTGTTCCGTAGTTCTCTGCAGGTCAGCGCTTCAAATGGAGGACGTGTCACGTTCGTCTTGGTGAACAGATGGGCCGAAACGGGTTAGCGGCGCGGCGAAAGCCGTCCTTCCGATTTCGTGTCTGTGCCCCCGACAGGAATCGAACCTGTGGCCTACTCCTTAGGAGGGAGTCGCTCTATCCGACTGAGCTACGAGGGCCGGTCTGTGCCCGCACCATCGGTCGGGCGGCAGTGAGTCTACCGTGTCTTCAGCCGGTTCGCTCACCGGCCCGAGGAGCATCGATGCCGAATATGACAACGAACCTTGTCGAAATTGTGCTGTTGTAAACGCACGCGAACGGTTTACACTCGTGGACATTCCACAGGGAATTGTCAACCGGGGACGTATCAGGGACTGGTGTGAGAAAAGAAGCTCAGCGCGTCGTGGCGGCACGGCCAACAGTAGAGATCCTTCGCCGGAACGAGATCTGTGCCCGCATCCTGGATGCGGCAGAAGAATGCCTGATGCAGTCGGGCTTCCGCTCACGGGTGCACGCCGCGATCGCGCAGCGAGCCGGATTGTCGCGGCCCACCGTGTACAAGTACTTCGGCGATCAGACGGCGATCATCGAAGCGCTGTTCGAGCGGGAGGTCAATCGTTTCCTTGCGCATCTGCGACCGGTGCTAGAAGGCACACACCATGCAAAGGCCAGGCTTGTTGAAAGCGTCGTCTTCATTGTGAGCTATGCGCGCCAGCACGAGCTCCTTCAGAAGTCGTTGAAGGAAGACCCCCAAGTGGTAATGCAGCTGCTCTCCTCTCGTGGGGGCGGCTTGATAGAGCGCGTAGCGCAGTACATGTCGCCCTACTACAAACGGACACCGGACGCTCAGGAGCCGGATGAGACTGCACTCGTCCCGGTCGCCGAGTGGCTTTACCGAGTGGTCACTTCCTTGATCACGACGCCCGGCGTGGTCGACACGGAGAGCCCCGAGAAGCTGCGCGACTTTGTCACTGAACTGCTTGAACTTCCGACACTGGGCCACGCTGAAAAAACTGAGGTGGTTCGGGCAAGCGCGAGGGTGTGAGCCGAGCGAGCTTCGTTCCGTGCGGTGAGTCGGCTGTGGCACGGTAGACGCTATGCGGACGCTTTATGTGATCGGGATTGGCGCGGGGGATCCTGAACAGCTCACACTTCAGGCCATCAAGGCGATGAATCGGACTGATGTCTTCTTCCTCGTTGACAAGGGCGCGACAAAATCTGAACTTGTTGATATCCGGCGGCAGATGCTTGCCGACCATGTCCGCGACAAGGACTATCGCGTCGTGGAGATCCCCGATCCGCCCCGCGATCGTGCCGCCGCAGCGTACGAGTCCGCGGTCACCGATTGGCATCATCGGCGCGCGGGGGTTTTCTCGGAGGCGATCAATCGCGAGCTTGGGGACGAAGGCGTCGGTGCTTTCCTCGTTTGGGGTGATCCTGCGCTCTACGACAGCACGCTGCGCATCTTCGATCTGATGCTTGCCGCGAAATCGGTCGAGTTCGAGTATGAGGTCATTCCCGGGATCACCAGTATCCAGGCGCTCACTGCGAAGCATCGCATACCGATGAATCGGATAGGGGAGTCAATTCACATCACCACTGGGCGGCACCTTGCTGAGGGTCTGCCCGCGGGTGTGGACAACGCGATTATCATGCTTGACGGAAGCTGCACCTTCACCCAGGTTCCCGGAGACGACGTTGATGTTTACTGGGGCGGCAACGTGGGCACCCCGGATGAAGTTCTGATTGCGGGTAGCCTGCGCAGCGTCGAGCATGAGATCGAGGTGCAGCGTGCAGAGCTGAAAGAGCGTGCCGGCTGGGTCATGGACACGTACCTTTTGCGGCGGCGCAAGGATTGATCGGGCGGGTCCGGAATGCGATCGAGCCCCAGCGGTCAGATACTGACTGGCAGCAAAAATCGACAGGGAAGTCGGAGGCAAGGACGAGGGCATGGTCAACCCAGCCGAGGCGCCGAACGCCTCTCTGAAAGGCTCGGACCGGATCGGAGGGCTGCTCGCTGAGCGCTACCGGCTGGAGCGAGTTCTCGGACGCGGCGGGGCGGCGGACGTATACCGTGCCACCGACGAACTCCTCGGCCGACCCGTCGCCGTCAAGGTCTTCCGCTCCTCCGGGGAGGACCCGGAAGCAGACAGGCTACGCATTGATGCCGAAATGCGCACGCTGGCGGCATTAAGCGACCCCGGTCTGGTCACCCTGTTCGACGCCGGGGTTGCGACGCAGCCTGACGATCTGCCTGTCCCGTTTCTCGTGATGGAACTGGTGTCCGGCCCCACACTCCGTCAGCACATCGACACGCACGGCCTATCGACGCTGGAAACTGCCTTCGTGGGAAGTGAGCTTGCCGCCACGCTCGCCTACGTGCATGCCTGCGGGGTGATCCACCGCGACGTCAAACCCGGAAATATCCTGTTCGGTCCGCCCCGGGGCCAAGGCCGATATTCGACGAAGCTCACCGATTTCGGAATCGCGCGACTCGTCGGGAGTGACCCGCTGACCGCCCACGGGTCGGCAGTGGGAACCGCCCATTACCTCAGTCCGGAACAGGCTATGGGTGAGCCTGTCAGTTCCCCGTCCGACATCTATTCGCTGGGCCTGGTCCTCATCGAGTGCCTCACTGGTGAAATGGCGTTTCCCGGCGACGCGATCCCCGCTGCGGTCGCGCGGCTGCGAAGCGATCCACCGGTGCCCAGCCGCTTTGGTGCGGGCTGGGAGAGCCTGCTCAGCGCGATGACGACGCGTGACCCCGCTCATCGTCCATGTGCCGCCGATGTTGCACGTGAATTAGACATGATCAGCCGTAGCCGTGCCACGACCGCAGCCGCCCCGATTGCTGGCGTGGCTGCTAGCGCGACGGCGACCACCGCCGCCAATACGGTACCGACACTCATCCCCGGTGCGGATCGCACGACCGCATCGCGAAGCCTGCGTGGAAGCTGGGGGGTGGCGGCCGCGGCGACGGTGCTTCTGGCGGGCGTCGCAGCATCCGTGACCCTTCTCAACGGCACCGAAGACGCCCCCGCGCCGGTAGCAGACACGGGCCCGAAGGCCGCGCACACCGTGCCCAAGGTCCAGTCCGGCTCCGAGCTCAATTTGGTGCCGACGTCACCTGCCGATTCGCTTGTCCCCGCTGGTTCCGCAGTTCCGGCCACGTCTGTTGAGCCCGCACCGGCAGCAATCGTTCCCCCAGCCGCCGATCAACCCCCTCAACCGCAGCCTGCCGCTGAGGAGCCTGTCCCTGCGCCCGCAAACCCCGGGCAGGGCAACGGTGGTAGTCCGCCCGGACTGGGCGACGGAGGCCCGCCAGGCCAGAGCAATGGCCAGGGCAACGGCAATGGCCGCGGGCCCAGGTAAGAGCACGCCAGGCCATCGACTGATCCGTCAGAACAGGGAAGAGGGCCCGCCGGGCAGGCCGAGGCCGGGTTGATCGCTATCCCAGCTTTGCGGGACAAGCCCCCATTTCTCCAGTTCTCGGATCACCAGGTTGCGCAGTGTCTGAGGGTCAGGGAACCGTAGGGGGTTCACTCCGAGGACTGACAAGGTGTACCGGTTGCCGTTGCGAAGAAGACACAAGTCGAGGCTGAACGGTGATTCGAGCGCCTCTATCGCGGTGATTCCCGGGTGTACGGCACGCGCAGCGGCGGACTCTATCGCGTACGGACCGAGGTGCGCCATCGTTTGCGGCAGCTGCCCAATGTACGTCGCGACCGCATCTGCAGTGCCAGTAGTGCGGACGAGCCGCGCGGAGATCCGGTCGGGAACGATGTCCAGAATTTCCGTTGGCATGCCTGCGGGACGTGCGTCTTGCGGGAACCCCTCTGTCACCGCGGCCTGAAACTTTTCCCGGCACTTGTCACGGATGAGGAAAAGCTCACCGTATCGGGTACCGCGCGGGCGCAAAGTAATAGGTGCAAGGGTGAGATCGTTTTTCCGGAGTGCGGCTTCTGGAACCTCGCTGACCTCACTGAGGTCCACCGGGACGCCAATGGTGATCGATTCGTGTGCACCACGGGCGCCGCTACTGAAGAGCAGGTTTGCGGCGATACCAATCAGGAGGCTGTTAGGTGTGCCGCCGGACTTCGCCGCGATGGCGTCCCAGTCACTGGCTTCGATGTCGATCAGGGTTCCCGGTTCGCGCCACGACTGGTCCAGCTTCCCCGTCCGGGCAAGTGTCGCCGCGCGTTTGCGGCGAAGCACATCCACACGATTCTTGCGCAAGTAGCGGACGATCTCGTCACGGTTGGATCCCTTGATGAAGATCGTGTAGAAGGCGATAAACGAGCCGAGCAGCACGGCCCAGTACTGCCGCAGCGCTTGCAGGAATTCGTGCCAGATGCTGTGACGTTTGGTGCGCATCGGGCGCTGGGTGACTGGCTGGTTCCCCACGGCTTCGTTGACGGCTGAGATCATCCCCTGGGCATCGGTCAGCGCGTGGGAGCAGACGAGTGACATGACCGTGCCTCCGTCTTCGAGACGGGCCACACCCAGCTCCCAGCCGATTCCGTGTTCCGGATTCAGCCGCACCTGAGCGCGCTCGTCCGCCCACGTGACGATGTCTTCGCGGGCAACGGGCTCGGGCGTGTAAAACACGGGTGGGATGCTGGCGCCTCGCACCCAGTAGTGCCGTCCGCCGTGGATTCGAGGCCGAATGACTCTACGGTTCAGTGGCCCGACGGAAAGACGGCGATGGACCTCGGTGAGAAGGTCGTCATCGACAACTTCGTCGAGCATCCACAACCCCTGCATCGCGACCGGCACCCCGTGGCCGCGATGCATACGGACGAAGTAAGCGTCGACAATGCTGAGGTAGTCGACAGAATCTTGATCGCTCATGCCCGCCCGCGCCACCGCCTGTACTGCTTGAGAAGTCCGTCGGTAGACGAATCCGCGGCGCCCGCGGAGGGATCCTCACCGGTGACAGCGGGCAGTAGTTGCTTCGCCTGGGTTTTGCCGAGCTCCACACCCCACTGGTCGAACGGATTGATACCCCAGACGGTGCCCTGCACGAGGACCTGGTGCTCGTAGAGTGCGATGAGCTGCCCGACAGACGAGGGGGTCAGGTTACGGGCAAGGATTGTTGTGCTGGGCCGGTTCCCGGGCATTACCTTGTGCGGCACAAGATGGGAGGGGGTGCCCTCGGCGGCGATTTCGTCGGCATTCTTGCCGAATGCGAGCACCTGCGTCTGCGCGAAGAAATTAGACATCAGGAGGTCATGCATGCCGGTACCGTCGCCGCTGTCAATGTCATCGTTCGGCTCCGCAAACCCGATGAAGTCGCACGGAATCAGTCGAGTGCCCTGATGCAGCAACTGATAGAAGGCGTGCTGACCGTTCGTCCCGGGTTCGCCCCAGAAGATTTCGCCGGTCTGTGTTGTCACCGGTTCGCCATCGAGCCGGACCGACTTTCCGTTCGATTCCATCGTCAGTTGCTGCAGATAGGCGGGGAAGCGAGCCAGATCGTTCGAGTAGGGAAGCACCGCGCGGGACTCAGCGCCGAAGAAGTTGGTGTAAAGGACACCGAGCATCCCGAGCAAAACGGGGGCGTTCTGCTCGAGCGGGGCTTGCCGGAAATGGTCGTCGACAATACGGAAACCAGCGAGGAACTCGGCGAACTGTTCCTTGCCAATTGTCAGCATCACACTGAGACCAATCGCGGAGTCCACGGAGTACCGGCCGCCCACCCAGTCCCAGAAGCCGAACATGTTGTCCGTGTTGATGCCGAACTCAGCTACGCGTTCGGCATTCGTGGACACCGCGACGAAATGTTTCGCAACAGCGGATTCATCGGTTCCGAGTTTGTTGAGAAGCCAAGTGCGTGCGGCGCGCGCATTGCTGAGCGTCTCGAGCGTGGTGAACGTTTTGGACGCGACGATGAACAGAGTCGACTCGGCATCGAGTCCATCGAGAGTGGCGATCAGGTCCGCGGGGTCGACGTTCGATACAAAATGGGCGGTGATGCCCGCATCGGCGTACGAGCGCAGCGCGCCGCATACCATCGCGGGGCCAAGATCGGAGCCACCGATACCGATGTTCACCACCGTTGTGATGCGCTCACCCGTCGCGCCACGGAACTCCCCGCTGCGCACAGCATCCGTAAAGGTGCCCATTTGATCTAGCGTGCCGTGAACGTCCCGAATGATGTTCTGGCCGTCCACCGACAACGCTGAGGTCCTCGACGCACGCAACGCGGTGTGGAGGACCGCCCGGTCCTCGGTGGTGTTGATGTGCGCACCGCGCATCATCGCGTCGCGCTGCTCCGGCACTCCAGCGGCACGGGCAAGATCGGCGAGCAGTGAGATCGTCTTGGGTACGACGAGATGCTTGCTGAAGTCGATGTAAAGATCTCCGGCGTGCATCGTCAGGGCGGATCCGCGCCCAGGATCGTCGTCAAACAGGGCGCGGAGATTTGTTTCTTGAAGAGTTTTTACATGAGTAGCCAATGCCTGCCATTCGGCAGACGCTGAAATGTTGTTCACTATTGCTCCCGCTTGTGGCGTTCGTTCAAACCAACAGCTATCGAGACTAGCCGGTGTGAAACTCCGATGAGAGGCGAAGTACAAGACGCCTGCCTGAGCGGTCAGGGACCCCAGCACGTGCGGGTCGCGTACATGGTGAAAAGTCGCGTGTGCAGGTTTAGGGGCTCCGAGTGTGGAAAGGTTGTGAGAATGCCAGCGCAACAAGACGAATCACGCGAGGAACGAACAGAGCGCCTGCTCAGGGAGTTGCCGAAGCAGCTTTGGGTTGGTGGCAAGCAGCGACCGGCTGAGACGGGCAAGACCTTTCCGGTGCGAAACCCAGCAACGGGCGACGTGCTTGTCGAGGTCTCAGATGCTGGACCTGCGGACGGTGCGCGTGCACTCGATGAGGCGGTTCGCGTTCAGGAGAAGTGGGCGCGCACCCCGGCTCGGGAACGCGCCGAGATCCTGCGAGCCGCATTTGATGCAATTTCCAGCCGCAAGGCTGACGTGGCGCACCTAATGACGCTCGAAATGGGTAAGGCGCTCCCCGAAAGTGACGCGGAAGTCGCGTACGGCGGGGAATTTTTCCGATGGTTCAGTGAAGAAGCAGCGCGGATCAGTGGACGCTTCACGCCGTCGCCGGCAGGGACTGGCCGCATCCTTACTATCCGGCGGCCGGTAGGGCCGTGTCTAGCGATCACCCCGTGGAACTTTCCGCTGGCGATGGGAACCCGAAAGATCGGTCCAGCGCTCGCGGCAGGGTGCACGATGATCGTAAAGCCCGCAGGCGAAACGCCACTGACGATGCTGCTGCTCGGCCAGATTCTGACGGAAGCAGGGCTTCCGGAGGGGGTCTTGTCGATCCTCCCGACATCCCGGTCGGCCGATCTGGTGACGCCGCTGCTGGAAGATCCAAGGCTGCGGAAGCTGACGTTTACCGGCTCCACGGCGGTAGGCCGCGCCCTGGTGAAACAAGCTGCGCCGAATCTGCTGCGGATGTCGATGGAGCTGGGCGGGAACGCGCCGTTCGTCGTCTTTGACGATGCAGACATTGATGCTGCCGTAGACGGTGCGATGCTCGCGAAACTCCGCAACGGAGGTGAGGCGTGCACCGCCGCGAATCGCTTCCATGTGGCGGACTCGGTGCGCGACGAATTCACTGAGAAACTCGTTGCGCGAATGTCAGACGTCACGATGGGTGCGGGAATTGAGCCCGGAGTGCAGCTAGGACCACTGGTGAATTCGGATCAGCTCACTACTGTGCAGGGCCTCGTCCAGGATGCGATCGCGAAGGGAGCCAGGCTGCTTCTGGGCGGAGTCGCACCGGACGGGCCGGGACACTTCTATCCAGCGACCGTCCTGACTGATGTTCCCGCTGAGGCGCGCATCCTCCAGGAGGAGGTGTTCGGCCCTGTTGTCGCCATCACTGGATTCACTGACGAAGACGAAGGAATCAGGCTCGCTAACAACACTGAGTACGGGCTCGCCGCCTACGTCTACACGCGCGACCTGGACCGGGCGCTTCGTGTCGCGGAATCAGTCGAAACCGGCATGATTGGCATCAACCGCGGTGTGATTTCTGACGTCGCGGCTCCATTTGGCGGAGTCAAGGCATCCGGTTTCGGCCGCGAAGGCGGCGTGGAGGGCATCGACGAGTACGTCGAGACTCGCTACGTGGCGCTTCCTGTTCCCTGACTGGAAGTCAGTCGTGCCCGAGGCGGCCACGGCCGAGGCGAAGCAGCAGGATCGCCAGGTTGTGGCCTTCGGGACCAAGCGAGCTGAAGCGCTCGATGACTTTCATCTCCCGATTGTGCACGAGCCTGGTCCCGCCGGACGCCATTCGCAACTGACCGATGGTGCGGGACACCTCCGTGCGGCGCTGCACTGCAGCGAGGATTTCCGCATCGAGCCGATCGATTTCCTGACGGAGCGCATCGATGTCCGGAGCGGATGGGGTTGTGTCGTCACCATCGGATGCGGAGCCGTTGTCAGCAGCGTGAGTACTCATTGTGTTTATCTCCTGTGCGGGGGAGCGGCGGTGTGGAGTGGCTACTGCCGGGAGGCGCGGCCTGGAGCCCCCCTCCAGCGCCATGTTCCTTGTACACGAAAAAGTCCCGCGACCCGGGGCGGACCGCGGAACGTAAGGACGTGCTCATCCCGCGGCCGGCCCCGGCCGATTCCTGCCCGGAAACCGCCGATACACCCGGAGCGGTGGCCGGGGTGAGCAGTCTCTGCGGGCTTTGAGCATGCATTGATTGTGCCATGACCGTGAGCCCACGCAATCTTCCAGGCAGCCTCTGCCACGACCGGACGCTAGCGGAAACTGTCAGACTGGGCGCCTATGCTTGTGGGGCACAGTCCATGGTCGTGGAAGAGGGACGTTCTGATTACTGCAGGTTCTATTGATCATGACCGGAGGTCTGCGGTTGAGGGCGCGGCAGCCCTGCTGGACGGGCTCAATCGGCACCAGCGTGAGGCCGTCTTACATGAAGGCTCCCCGCTCCTGATCGTCGCCGGGGCGGGCTCCGGGAAGACAGCGGTCCTGACGCGGCGTATTGCGTACTTGCTGGCCGAGCGCCAAGCGCGTCCGTCCGAGATTCTCGCAATCACGTTCACTAACAAGGCCGCGGCTGAGATGCGCGAGCGCGTGTCACAACTCGTCGGTCCCCGCGCGGCTTCGATGTGGGTGGCGACGTTCCACTCCACATGTGTCCGTATCTTGCGCGCGCAAGCTGGCCTGGTTGAGGGGCTCAACTCGAACTTCTCGATCTACGACGCGGACGACTCGCGGCGACTGCTCGCGATGATCGCCAAGGATCTGGAGATTGACGTCCGGCGGTACACGCCCCGGATGCTGGCTACGCAGATTTCCAATCTCAAAAACGAGCTGATTGGCCCGGCGCAGGCAGCACGGGACGCCGATACCGACCCGGCCGAGGTCAGTCGCACTGTTGCTCGGGTATACGGCGTCTACCAGCGGCGTCTGCGCGAAGCGAACGCGCTCGACTTCGACGACTTGATCAGTGAGACCGTGCGGATCTTGCAGGACTTCCATGAGGTCGCCGCCTACTATCATCGGCGTTTCCGCCATGTTCTTGTCGATGAGTACCAGGACACGAACCACGCGCAATACGTGCTGGTGCGGGAACTCACGGGAGCGGGTGTGAACGAAACCGAAGGCGTTCCAACCGCAGAACTGTGCGTTGTGGGTGATGCCGACCAGTCGATCTACGCGTTTCGCGGAGCCACGATCCGCAACATCGTCGAGTTCGAGCGGGATTTTCCGGATGCCCGAACCATCCTGCTGGAACAGAACTACAGGTCGACGCAGACGATCCTTTCGGCCGCGAATGCGGTGATCTCCAAGAACTCCGGCCGCAGGCCCAAGCGACTGTGGACGGATAGCGGAGATGGCGAGTCGATAACGGGGTACGTCGCTGACAACGAGCACGACGAAGCAACGTTCGTCGCGTCCGAGATCGACCGGCTCACGGGTTCGGGCAGCATCGGCAGCGGTGTGGCCGGAGACATCAAATACAGCGATATCGCGGTCTTCTACCGTACGAACAACAGCTCACGCGCATTTGAAGAAGTGTTCATCCGCCACGGGCTCCCGTACAAGGTGGTGGGGAGCGTGCGCTTCTATGAGCGCAAGGAAGTACGCGATATCGTCGCGTACCTTCGTGTACTCGCCAACCCTGACGACACCGTCAGCCTGCGCCGGATTCTGAACACACCTCGGCGGGGGATCGGTGACCGCGCCGAGGCCTGCGTAGCGGTGCACGCGGAACAGCGCGAGATCAGTTTCGCGGAAGCTCTCCGAGATGCCGCAGAAGGAACAGTGCCCCTACTTGGCACCAGGGCGCAGCGTTGTATCGCCTCCTTCGTCGAATTGCTTGACACGCTGCGGCAGCCGCTCACTGCACGTGAGCCTGCTGATCTCGATGTTGGCAAGCTCATCGACGGGATCCTGTCCATGACGGGCTACCGAAAGGAACTCGAGGCGAGTAACGATCCCCAGGACGGCTCCCGCCTCGACAACCTGAACGAACTCGTCAGCGTCGGCCACGAGTTCAGCGCCGAGGCGGCACAGTTGATCGCTGATGGTCACGAACCGGCCGAGGGTGACCCTGTGCCAGGCTCACTAGAGGCGTTCCTCGAACGTGTGGCGCTCGTCGCGGATTCGGATCAGGTCCCGGACTCTGATGCTGGTGTCGTCACCCTCATGACGCTGCACACCGCGAAGGGCCTCGAATTTCCGGTCGTTTTCCTTACCGGTTGGGAAGACGGTCAGTTCCCTCATATGCGTGCGCTGGGGGATCCAGATGAGCTTTCTGAAGAACGGCGTCTCGCATATGTTGGCATCACGCGTGCGCGGCGGCGCCTCTATCTCTCTCGGGCAGTTACCCGAGCAGCGTGGGGACAGCCCGTGTCGAACCCGGAGTCGCGTTTCCTGCAGGAAATACCAGCGGAGCTCCTGGAGTGGAAGCGGACAGACCCCGGGCCCTCACGATCATTCGGCACCGGCCGTGCGATCGGTTCACGATGGAATGCGCCCAGTGGGGGATATGACTCGCCGTTCGGGAATGGCAATCGTGGTTCGAGTACGGGACGTGGCCGCGGCGCACCGCTTGTTCTGAAAGCGGGAGATCGCGTGAGTCACGACAAGTACGGCCTGGGGACTGTAGTTGCGACCGAAGGCAGCGGCAACCTCGCGCGCGCGACGATCGACTTTGGCGCTACCGGCAAGGTTTCCTTGCTCCTTATCGGCGGCGTGCCCATGGTAAAGCTCTAAATAGTAATGAGGGCCGCGGGATAACCCCGCAGCCCTCATTACTGTCGCGATGTGGTGCGCTATCCGCGTCCACCGAATACGTCGATTCCCAGGTCGGCCAGCCACCCGATCGGGTCGATCTTGTTGTCGCCACCGATCCACACCTCGAAGTGAACGTGCGGGCCGGTGGAGAAGCCGCGGTTGCCGACAGTGGCGATCTGCTGACCGGCGTGCACACGATCACCTACCTGGGCGATATTGGTGTCGTTGTGGCCGTAGACGGTAACCGTTCCGTCGTCGTGACGGATCCTGACCCAGAGCCCAAAACCTGCAGCAGGTCCGGAATCGATGACTTCGCCGTCCGCAACAGCCACGATCGGCGTACCGATCGGTGCAGCGATATCGATACCGCCATGCAGCGTGCCCCAGCGCTGACCGAACGTGGAAGTCAGGACACCGATGACGGGGAGTGCTGCGACGGGGCGGCGCATCTCTGCTTCGCGGGCAGCGCGCTCATCGCTGAAGCGCTTCGAGGTGGCGAGCTGCTGAGCGTAAGAAGAGGGGTCGAGCGCCCGAGTGACGTTCAGGACCTGGACGGTCCCTGAGGGGCTGTTCGAGTCGGACGTGGCCGCGAATGCAGGACTGTCGAGGCTCGCGTTTGCGCTCGCAAACGCAATGTTGCTGTCGGCGTGTGCCGCCGAGTCCGCCATCAGGACAGCCTGGCCGCCCGCGAAAGTAGCGCCGATGGTGACGACGGCAAGCGCGATCCGGCCCTTCGGGGCACGTTTCTGGGCATGTTTGTTCGGTGTGGTGCGCAGCATGGATTCCAGAAAGGGGTGCGAAACCCTCGGGTCGATTCTGCCGCGACGCCGCTACGCGCCGCAGTGTCATCCAGGTTGATGACTCCGGACGGGCGCAATCCAGCGCACCGCTCCGGTTCGCACGATCCGCGTCGCGGCTAGGACCAGTAAAGATTGTCGGGTGGCCCCTGCCGTAACGTGGTCGTGATATTCACTGGGTTGAAAGGTAACGAAACGGTTGCGACGCCTGCAAGCAAACGGTGTCCGATTGAGGGAAGTGAGAGCGTACTCACAATCCGACCTGGGGAAACAGAGATTCGCTTGTGTGCAGGGTTACTACGCCTGCTTGCACGATCTCACGATATGAGAACCGAGTTGGGTCTTCGCCCCCCTCTTGTGTAACGGGGCATATTCGCGCGGGCGGCCGAATTCTGGACATTAAAGTGCAAAGTACGCAAACGGCCAAACCCGGCCGCACGTGCAGCAGATGAACCGTAATTGCGCCCTTCCGCGTACAAGTTGCAGCCACCGCGATAGGTTAGAAGTGACCAAACAGTGACATAGCGCACGTCCTGGCGGACCCCCTGTGGTGAGCTAGGTCGCCTCGACTAAGGTCCGACTTGGCTCACCCCAACCTGGGTGAGCGGCACAGTAGATGAGACGGTGAGCACATGGATCTCTTCGAATACCAAGCGAAAGAACTTTTCGCGAAGCATGGAGTCCCCACCACTCCGGGGCGAGTGGCTGACACTGCGGAGGAAGCCGAGCAGATCGCTGCGGAAATCGGCAAGCCAGTTGTAGTGAAGGCTCAGGTCAAAACCGGAGGCCGTGGCAAAGCGGGCGGCGTCAAGCTCGCCTCGGATCCCGCCGACGCAAAGGCGAAGGCTGAGGGGATCCTCGGACTCGACATCAAAGGACACGTCGTCAAGAGGCTCCTCGTCGCTGAAGCGAGCGACATCAAAGAGGAGTACTACATTTCCTTCCTCCTCGACCGCGCCAACCGGACCTTCCTCGCGATGTGTTCCAAAGAAGGCGGCGTCGAGATCGAGCAGGTCGCGGCTGAAACGCCCGACGCTCTCGCGCGGGTTGCGGTAGACCCAAACGAGGGAGTCGACCTTGCGTTCGCACGCAAGATCGCAGAAGGCGGCAAACTCCCGGCTGAGGTCCTGGACGCGGCAGCGGAAACAATTGCCAAGCTCTGGGAGGTCTTCGTCAAGGAAGATACCCTCCTGGTAGAGGTCAACCCTCTGGTTCGCACACCGGATGACCAGATTCTTGCACTCGATGGCAAGGTGACACTCGATGGCAACGCAGACTTCCGTCAGCCTGAGCATGAAGAGTTCGTCGACGCAGAGGCTGCTGACCCACTCGAAGCCAAGGCCAAGGCTAAAGGCCTGAACTACGTGAAGCTCGACGGTGAGGTCGGCATCATCGGTAACGGCGCCGGACTTGTGATGTCCACGCTCGACGTCGTCGCGTACGCCGGTGAAGAGTTCGGCGGTGTGAAGCCCGCGAACTTCCTCGACATCGGTGGCGGTGCCTCAGCAGAGGTCATGGCCAACGGTCTTGATGTCATCCTCAACGATCCGAGCGTCAAGAGCGTTTTCGTCAACGTATTTGGCGGCATCACGGCGTGTGATGCGGTAGCCAACGGCATCGTGAACGCGCTCGAGATCCTCGGCGATGATGCGAACAAGCCGCTCGTTGTCCGTCTGGACGGCAACAACGTAGTTGAGGGGCGCCGCATCCTCGACGAAGCCGCGCACCCATTGGTGCAGCAAGTAGACACCATGGACGGCGCGGCGGCACGCGCCGCTGAACTCGCCGCTGCGGCGAAGTGACAAGGAGCGCATCGTGGCAATCTTTCTGACCAAAGACAGCAAGGTCATCGTCCAGGGCATCACCGGCGCTGAGGGCACCAAGCACACCCGGCGCATGGTGAAGGCTGGCACCAACATTGTCGGCGGCGTTAACCCGCGCAAGGCAGGCAGTGATGTAGACGGCATTCCCGTGTTCGCCTCCGTCAAGGAAGCGATGGAGAAGACAGGGGCCGACGTCAGCGTCGTTTTCGTGCCCCCGGCCTTCACCAAGGCGGCCGTCATCGAGGCAATCGATGCGGAGATCCCGCTCGCTGTTGTGATCACCGAGGGTATTCCGGTGCACGACACCACCGCGTTCTGGGCCTACAACAACTCGCAGGGCAACAAGACCAGGATCGTCGGGCCGAACTGCCCCGGTGTCATCAGCCCAGAGCAGTCGAACGCGGGCATCATCCCGGCCGACATCACCAACGCTGGCAAGATCGGCCTGGTTTCCAAGTCGGGCACCCTGACCTACCAGATGATGTTCGAACTCCGTGACTTCGGATTCACCACTTGCGTCGGCATCGGTGGCGACCCAGTCATCGGTACGACTCACATCGATTGCATCCAGGCGTTCCAGGACGACCCGGACACCGAACTGATCGTCATGATCGGTGAGATCGGTGGTGACGCGGAGGAGCGGGCAGCCGAGTACATCAAGGCGAACATCACCAAGCCGGTCGTCGGTTATGTCGCCGGATTCACCGCACCTGAGGGTAAGACGATGGGTCACGCTGGTGCTATCGTCTCGGGTTCGTCCGGCACCGCGCAAGCGAAGAAGGACGCGCTCGAGGCAGCCGGAGTACGCGTCGGCAAGACACCTTCTGAAACCGCAGAGATCGCTCGGGAGATCCTGGAGAAGCTCTGACTTCTCGCCAGTAACCGCTGGAGAAGGTGCCGCAGACGAGCAACCGTCTGCGGCACTTTTTCGTTTCATCGTTTTGTGTGACCAGTCATGGGGCTATGTCACGGCGCGCCTGCCGAAACCGCAGGGGTGTAGGTGTAACTCTCGATAACGATGACTGATCTGCACGTGCGTACTGAGAAGGAGCGCTCCGAACCGGAGCCAGGTGTGCCGCCCGAGGCTGCGCGGACGCTGATGAAGGCGGCATTCATGCCGACCGGAATCACTGTGGGCCTCCTCGTTGTCGTGGTCCTGGTTGTCCTGCTGACAGGAGACGGCGATTTCACCGGCGTGTTCGCCGCAGTCGGTGCTGGGTGGCTTGGCATCCATCAAGTCACGTTGCCAATCAGCGGCGTGAAGCTCGGTGTGCTGCCGCTCGTCGTCACCGCGGCGATCTTCGCCGCGTCATACAGCCAGTGCCGGAAGGTTGCCCGCGACGGACTTGAGCCGCGTGATGCGGCGCAACTTGTTGCCGCTGTCGTGGGTGTGCCGCTGGTCATGACGATCATTTCGCTCGCTGTCGTTAAGGACGCGTCGACCGTGCTGAAGGTCGCGACGCCAAATGTCCTCCAGTCGTTCCTCTGGACGGTCGTAATACACGGTCTTGCGGCTGTATTTGCGCTAGGTAAGCCGTTCTGGAGCCCGATCGCGGAGCGGGCGCGCATACCAGTTTGGGGCTGGGGTGCCTTAGCGGCCGCAAAGAGCGGGGCCGTCGCCCTGGGCGCGACCGGGCTCGCGGTCACTATGGTGCTCCTCGCGGGATCGCTGGACGAGATCATCGCCATGCTCGAGGAGCATCATGGCGCCGCAGCGCCACTTGGGCTCACTCTCGTGTCCCTGCTGTATCTCGCTAACGTTGTTGTGGGTGTCATCGGAGTGACCACCGGAGCGTCGATCACCGTCGGTGAGGGACACTACGGATTGTTCGATGTTCTGCCGGCGCCCGCGCCGGGGGTCCCCGTACTTGCGGCGCTGCCCACAACTGAGGCGGCGGACTGGTGGCCTATCTTGCTGGTCGTTCCCGTAATCGGCGGGGTAGCACTGGCACGCAGCGCATACCGTCAGGATCACGGTATGCGCGAGACCTTCTTCGTGGGAGGCACCGCGGCGGTAGTGGTCAGCGTCGGGTATCTCATCGCGGCGACCGCTGCGGGCGGGGCACTCGGAGTGTTTGGCACGGTCAGCTTTGCGCCGCTCTACGGCGCGCTGTTTCTCTGCGCGTGGCTTGTCCTCAGCGGTGGCGCGGCGCTGGGGCTTCTCGTGTGGAGAAAGAACCGTCACGAGCGGCATGAGCGGCGTGCGGACGTCGAGCAAGCAATCGCGGAGGCTCTTGCCGAAGAGGAGTCCAGGAAAGCGGCTGCGGCTGAGAAGGCACGCGACTTAGAGGACTCCTCGGACAGCAACGAGCCTTCCGGCGAGCGGAGCGGCCTCCTGAAACTCGTCCGGAATCGAGTCCCATCCTTACCCATCTCGGTGAAGAGTCTGCCCGGCGCCGTGAGCACGCTGCCGGGCAAGGTCAGGCACGCCCGGCAGAGTCTTCCAGGCGTAAAGAAGCAGCAGGAGGACACGGAGGACACCGGGGGCTCGGCTGAAGAGGCCGCTGAAGTGGAGACAACTGAGGTTGTGGAACCTGCCGAGTCTTCCGACACAGAGGAGACCGCTCACTCCGACGGCGAGGGTGCTCACGAACAAGAAGAGCCTGAAGGACAGGATGCTGAGGGAGAGAGCCCTGGCGAGCACCGCAAGCAGTCCAAGTGGAAGATCTGGCAGCGTAACAAGCGCGACTAGCGGGTAGGCAGTAGAGTGCGCCGGCCCGGAGCAATTCACCGGATAGGCTGCCGCTAGGCTATGTGCCGGTAGCGAGCTCGGATGAGCTGGCACGTTCGGTAATCAGGAGATCCGCGCTGAATAGCCACACTGACGTAAGGTCGACTCACTCTGCGCCTGTCGATTCGCGGGACCCGGAAACGCCGTCCCGCGTCGTCGTGCTCGCCTCGGGGTCGGGGACGTTATTCCAGGCGCTCGCGGATGCCGCAACTGGCGATTTCCCGGCGTGCATCGCTGCGCTGGTGACGGATCGCGACTGTGAAGCAGAGGCACGCGCCCAGCGTGCGGGAATCGAGTGTGTCCGTGTGACCCCCCGCTCCTACAGCGACCGGGCAGCGTGGAATCACGCTCTTACCAGCGTTGTCGACAGCTACCGCCCTGATCTCGTAGTGACCGCGGGATTCATGAGAATTCTAGGGCCCGAGTTCTTGGCGGCTTTTCCGGGCAAGATCGTGAACAGTCACCCCGCGCTTCTTCCTGCGTTTCCGGGCGCGCACGCGGTGCGCGACGCGCTGAGCTATGGCGTGCGGGTGACAGGTACGACTATCCATATCGTCGATGAGGGCGTGGATACAGGGCCAGTGCTGGCGCAGGAAGCGGTGACTGTCGGCACCGATGATTCCGAATCGTCGTTGCACGAGCGAATCAAGGCTGTTGAACGGCGGCTTCTCGTTGAGGTAGTCGCCGCGTTAGTGACAAGAGGTGTGATTATCGATGGACGGAAGGCCCTAATCCCGTGAGTGAATCGAACTCAGCAGCCGAGCGGATTGCTGTTCGGCGCGCCCTTATCAGCGTTTACGACAAGTCCGGTCTCGAAGACCTCGCACGTGGCCTCGCCTCTGCAGGCGTGGAGATCGTGTCAACTGGGTCCACAGCGAGCCGCATTGCTGCGGCTGGGGTCGACGTCACCCCGGTCGAGGAGCTGACTGGCTTCCCAGAGACGCTTGACGGACGTGTGAAGACACTGCATCCGCACGTGCATGCGGGGATTCTCGCGGACACGAGGAAACACGAGCACCTCGAGCAACTCGATGAGCTCGGCGTTGAGGCGTTTCAGCTCGTTGTGGTGAATCTCTATCCGTTTACCGAAACGGTGGCCTCTGGTGCGACGGAGGACGAATGTGTGGAGCAGATCGATATCGGCGGTCCTTCGATGGTGCGTGCCGCCGCGAAGAATCACCCTTCCGTTGGCGTCGTCGTCGATCCGGGCCAGTATGAGCGCGTCCTTGCCGCTGTCGAGGCCGGTGGTTTCACGATGCAGGAGCGGATCGAGCTCGCTGCCGACGCGTTTCAGCACACCGCGATGTATGACGTCGCTGTCGCGAGCTGGATGACGAATGTGCGGGCGGCAGCGTCGGCGGACAGTCAATTCCCGCGCTGGATGGGCGCGACCTGGGAGCGGCGCTCCACGCTGCGATACGGTGAGAACCCCCACCAGTCGGCTGCGCTCTATACCCGTCCCGGCGAGGCGGAGGGCATTGCGCAGGCCGAGCAGTTGCACGGCAAAGAGATGTCCTACAACAACTTCACCGACACCGACGCCGCGTGGCGGGCAGCGTACGACCATGAAGGCCCATGCGTGGCGATAATCAAGCACGCCAATCCGTGCGGGATCGCAGAGTCCCGGCTTGATGGGGGCGCGGCGATTGCGGACGCCCACCGCCGCGCACACGCCTGCGACCCGGTAAGTGCTTTCGGTGGCGTGATAGCTGCTAATCGTGAAATCACGGTCGAAATGGCCGAGCAGGTTTCGGAGATCTTTACAGAGGTCATCGTCGCACCGTCCTACGAGGAAGGTGCCATCGAGGTTCTGACCCGGAAGAAGAACATCCGGATTCTCCGCTCCGCAGCGCCGGTGCGTGCAGGTGCAGAGATGCGCGCGATCTCGGGCGGGCTGCTGCTGCAGGACAGGGATGTCCTCAACGCGGGTGGTGACAACCCGACGAACTGGACCTTAGCTACAGGGGATCCGGCGGACGAGAACACTCTCCGTGATCTGGTCTTTGCCTGGCGCGCCTGCAGGGCTGTGAAATCGAATGCGATCTTGCTCGCTGATGGTGGCGCGACCGTTGGTGTCGGCATGGGACAGGTCAACCGCGTCGACGCGGCACGTCTCGCGGTGAACAGGGCCGCTGACAGGGCTAGAGGCAGTGTTGCGGCTTCCGACGCGTTCTTCCCGTTCCCCGACGGACTGCAGGTACTTCTTGACGCCGGGGTGCGGGCCGTTGTCCAGCCGGGTGGCTCGGTGCGGGACAACGAAGTGATCGCCGCCGCGAAGGACGCCGGAGTGACGCTCTACCTGACTGGTGCGCGCCACTTCGCTCACTGATCCCGGATTCGTCTCAGGCCAGCAGGAGAGTGCCGACTGCAATAGCCGGGATAGCGGCGAGCGTGGTCACGATCGCCGCATCACGCGCCAATATGACGCCACGCATGTACCAGCTCGCAAAAACGAACACGTTCTGGGCAGTGGGCAGCGTGGCCAGCACGACCACGCTGAACAGCGCGTGGCCTTCGAGCCCGAACACGTAACTCCCGATGGCAAAGGCCACGATCGGCTGCACGATCGTCTTGAACGCAGCGGCCAAAGCGACATCACGGCGAGGGCTGACACCGCGCTGCAACGCGCGCTTACCGTGCATCGACAGCCCGAACGCGATCAGCGCGCCCGGGACTGAGATTCCTGCGACAAGTGTGATGGGCTGCTGGATCACCATGGGAATTGTGACATCCAGCAGCGAGATCGTGAGCCCCGCGGCTGCCCCAATCAGGATCGGGTTCTTCAGCGGCGCGATCACCACTTTGAACAGTGAACGAGTTGGGCCTGCTGCTGCCCGTGAGGTGCTGACTTCGAGCACCGTCAGCGCGATAGGTGCAAGGACGAGCACTTGAAACAGCAATATCGGGGCGACGAGTGCCGCGTCGCCCAGAACGTAGACGGCGATTGGAAGGCCGAGGTTGACAGCGTTCACGTACGACGATGCGAGCGCGCCGACTGTGCATTCCGGGATTTGTCGGCGTAACCACCATCGGGAAATCGCGAAGTAGCTGAGACCGACGAGTACCGCGGATCCGGCGCCTACGGCGAGGGTGGGGGACAGGATTACGGATAGGTCGGCGTCGGAGAGTGTCGTGAACAACAGCGCGGGTGTTGCTACGAGAAAGACGAGCCTGCTGATGGCCTGCTCTCCGCCGCTGCCTAGGACGCCGGAGCGCCCCAGCAGGTAACCGACGATGATGACCGCGAAGACGACCGAGAACCCGACGACTACACCGGACATGTGTCGCCTCCTCTCCGACTCATCTCATTGAGAGCAGACTAGGGCGAGGAGAGTGGCCGCAGATTTGCTGTGATTTTTGCCACACTACGGGTCTGAGTGGCGCGAAGGCGCATCAGACACAACTGAACCCCCGGTGGTTTCACATCCGCCGGAGGTTCAGTGAAGCGCAGGTTTAGCGGCTTGAGAAAGGAAGCAGCGCCATCTCACGGGCGTTCTTCACGGCTACGGCCACTTCGCGCTGTTGCTGCGGCGTCAGGCCGGTGACCCGCCGCGAGCGGATCTTGCCGCGGTCGGAAATGAAGGTGCGAAGCAGGTTGACGTCCTTGTAGTCAACGCGCTCAATACCCGCGGTGGTCAGCGGGTTCTTCTTCGTTTTCCGGTTCTGCTCGCCGCCCTTCTTCTTGACGACGGCTGTTCTCTTTGCCATGTGCCCTTCGTTCCTGAACGATCGTTGTTTACCAGCTCGACTTGCTGACGCCGGGCAGTTCTCCCCGGTGTGCCATCTCACGCAGCCGGACTCGTGAGAGTCCGAACTTACGGAAGTACGCGCGCGGACGACCATCGACCACGTCCCGATTGCGCAACCTTACCGCACTTGCGTTGCGAGGCTGGCGCTGGAGTTCGCTGACGGCCTCCGCCCGCGCCTCGTCGGTGGTCCGAGGATTGCGGATGATGTCCTTCAGTTCACGCCGCCGATCCGCGTACTTCTCGACGACTGCCTTGCGTTGCTCGTTGCGAGCGATCTTCGATTTCTTAGCCATAGAACTGTACCTCAGCGTTCTTCACGGAAGTCAACATGCTTGCGGATTACCGGGTCGTACTTCTTGAGAACCAGCCGGTCAGGATCGTTGCGGCGGTTCTTTCGCGTCACGTACGTGAACCCGGTCCCCGCCGTTGACTTCAGTTTGATGATTGGGCGGACGTCATTTCGTGCCATCAGCGGTCGGTTCTTTCTCTTTGTGAGGGCGTGCTGTGGACCTCAGGTGTGTGGTCGCTGGTGCTAGACCTTTTCGCCGCGCGCCCGGATCGCCTTGACAACGGCTTCGATTCCGTCGCGGTCGATGGTCTTGATGCCTTTCGTGGACACCCGGAGGGTTACGTGCCGGCCCTCGCTCGGCAGGTAGTAGCGGCGGCGCTGGATGTTCGGATTCCAGCGGCGCGACGTGCGCACATGGGAGTGCGATACAGACTTCCCGAAGCTGGGCTTGCGTCCAGTGACCTGGCAGTGCGCGGACATGACAGCAGACCTCTCGTAAGTGACATTCATTTTCGACAAAGCCGAAGTGACACGGTACCTTCTTGGAAAGGATTCTGACAATCGTTACTGACAAGCGTTCTAACAAGGCGCTAGCTGCAAAGGGGAACGATCGTGACCGATCAGCGCACACCTGTCGTGCTGGTCTGCGGATGGCAGGGAGATTCACGAGCCGTCGCGCAGGCGCTTCAGCGTGAGGGCACCACCGTTGTGCACCATGACCTCAGCGAGGTCTCCACGGGGGTCGTGCGGCGCACGCTGATGACCACGAACGGCATCACGCCGCGAGAGAAGACAACCATCCTCGAACTTGCGCACGGCTGTGTTTCGTGCACGCTGCGCGAAGATCTCCTTCCCTTGTTGCGCAGACTTCATACGCGAAGCCGGGTCGAGAGAATTGTGCTCCTGATCGACCCAGTACTCGAGCCAGAAGCTCTCAGTTGGGCAATTGAGCACGTAGTGGTGTCAGGAATGGTCGGGCACGTTGATGGGCCCGCAGGGCAGGACGTTCGGGTTGATGCGACCGTGACGTGCATCGACGCGGCGACCTGGCTCAGCGACGCAACGAGCGACGACACCCTGGACGAGCGCGGCATCGTTGCGAGCAACGACGATGACCGGACAGTGGCGCAGGTAGTTGTCGGTCAGGCTGATTTCGCGGACGCGATCGTCATATCCGGCGCGGCGAACGACGGCTGGGAGCAGGCCAAACTCAACGCGGTACTTGCCCGCCTCGCGCCAGGGGCTCCCATCGCATGGACCGGGGCAGGCGGAAGTATCGACGCGGAGCGCTTGCTCGCGAACATCCCAGCACCCTCGCGCCGCGGAGAAATCACAGACGCGCATTCACCGATGCTGAGAGGCGAGCCACCGCTCGATTCGGACTGCGGAGTCCAGATCGTCGAGTTCTCGGCACAGCGCCCGTTCCACCCAGAACGGCTGCATGAGTCGATCGATACCCTCCTCGACGGTGTGATCTGCACGCGCGGACGGTTCTGGGTCGCATCGCAACCGGACCAGGTGCTGTGGATGGAATCCGCTGGCGGAGGCTTGCGGATCGCGGCGTCGGGACTGTGGCTCGACGCGATGACGCGTGAGCAGCAAGCTGAACAAAACCCTGAACGCCACGCGATCGCCGCGCTGCGGTGGGATCCACGTTTCGGTGACCGGGATTGCTCCATGGCAGTCCTCGTGCACGACGCGGAGCCGCAGCGCATCACCGAAGCGCTGCAGTCCGCGCTGCTCACCGACGAAGAACTCGCGCTCGGCGAGGCCGAGTGGGCGACCTGGAACGACCCGTTCGGCCAGTGGCATGAGGATCCGTGCGATGAGCTAGCCGGCGCCGAAACTGTTGACCTCACCATCAGGAAAGAAGGGCACTAGTGAAATCAGGCATCCATCCCGACTATCATCCAGTTGTCTTCCAGGACGCGAATACCGGAACGATGTTCCTGACCCGGTCCACCGCCACAAGCGAGCGAACCGTCACTTGGGAGGACGGGAACGAGTACCCGGTCGTCGTCGCGGACGTGACCTCGGAGTCGCATCCGTTCTGGACGGGCGCACAGCGTATCCTCGACACGGCTGGACGAGTAGAGAAATTCCGCCAGCGCTACGGCGACCGCGTGCGGCCTGGTCGCAAAGCTAGCGGAAACTGAAAGGAAACTGATCATGGCAGTACCCAAGCGGCGGAAGTCCCGCTCGCGCACACGCAGCCGCCGGTCACAGTGGAAAGCAACCGCTGTAGACCTGGTGCCGGTGCGCGCTGGCGGTGAAGCGCTGCGTGTCCCGCACCGCCTTCTCACCGCAGTGCGCCGCGGGCTGATCGACCCAGACAAACTGCGGTAGCAGTGAGCCCTAACGGCTGATCCGGTAGCGAAAGCCGCGTTACGCGCGGTCCTTGCTACCGGATCGGTTTTTCTTCGTACGCTTTGTGGGTGCTACTCCGCATCCTTGATCTTTCGGGCATCGCTGTTTTCGCTGCGTCCGGCGCGCTCGTCGGAGTCTCTAAACGACTCGACATTTTCGGTGTGTGCGTTGTTGGCGTCATCACTGGAATCGGCGGCGGAATGATCCGCGATCTACTCCTCGGCATCACCCCGCCGACATCCCTCCAGAATTGGCCGTACTTCGCCACAGCGTTCACCGCGTGTCTGGTGGTCCTGGTACTTCATCCCGAGGTTCGGCGGATCCGCACAGGCGTTCTCGTGCTTGATGCGATCGGTGTTGGCGTCTTCGCGACCGGTGGTGCGGGTATCGCGCTGGCTAGTGGCGCGGGGCCGCTGGCAGCCACGATCATCGGAATGATCACTGCGATCGGCGGTGGCCTGCTCCGCGATGTTCTCGTCAACGAAATGCCGCTACTGCTGCAGCGTGACCTCTACGCCGTGCCCGCGCTGCTCGGCGCGACGACGGTCGTACTCGCAGACGCGCTCGCGATTCCAGAGTCAGTTGGACTGGCAGTCGGAAGTGTGACTGCTGCGGGGTTACGGCTGCTGGCGCTCTGGCGGCGATGGAATCTTCCGACTGCTCCTCGGCTTTCGTGACGCAAAACCGAACCTGCAACGCACCGTTCTTAATGATTACTTAGTTGCTCAGTACACACTAGGAGCATGCGGATCCTCGTTGTCGATGACGATCGTGCCGTACGTGAATCGCTGCGGCGATCATTGTCCTTTAACGGTTACACAGTCGAACTGGCCGTGGACGGTGCTGACGCGCTCGAGAAAGTAGCGGAAGCGCCGCCCGACGCGATCGTCCTTGATGTGATGATGCCCAGGATGGATGGTCTCGAAGTATGCCGCCGGTTGCGCAGTCAGGGAGATGAGCGTCCCATCCTTGTCCTCACGGCGCGTGACTCCGTCTCGGAGCGTGTTTCCGGCCTCGACGCGGGAGCAGACGACTACCTGCCCAAGCCGTTCGCTCTGGAGGAACTCCTGGCACGGTTGCGGGCACTGCTGCGCCGCCGCGCACCCCATGAAGGGGGTGAAGGGGTGGACACGATGGAGTTCGCTGGATTGCGGATGGACCTCGTCACCCGCGAAGTGACCCGCAACGAGCGGTCGATCAGCCTGACCCGGACCGAGTTCTCGCTGCTCGAGATGTTGATGGCGAACCCGCGCCGGGTTCTCACTCGAGCACGCATTCTCGAAGAAGTGTGGGGATACGATTTTCCGACCTCGGGAAATGCGCTCGAGGTGTACATCGGCTATCTGCGGCGAAAAACTGAGTCGGAAGGGGAGCCCAGGATCATCCACACGGTGCGCGGCGTCGGTTACGTGCTGCGGGAAACTCCACCGTGAGACCTGAGCACATTCTGAGCCAGCCCCGTCAGTTCACCCGAACTATCTCGCTACGGCTTCGTGTCGCTCTGCTGGCGACGACAGTCGTTGCATTTGCCGTGGCGCTGATGGCAGCTGCAGCGTACAGCGTCGTTTCTAGGGCCCTGTACAACGAAGTCGATCAGCAGTTGCGCAACCGCGTGGACACGATGGTGCAGAACTACACTGCTGAGCGGCTGGGGCCAGGTGCGCTCACCACCGCCAGGATATTTTCTGAAGGCCTCGCCGTCATGATGATCTTCCCGGATGGCACCTCTGCCACGTTGCCCCCGCTTATTGAAGTCGATGAGCCTGAGTTCGCTGTCGTACGCGGTGAGGTGGATTCGTCGATTCGTACGGTCGGAAACTATCGGGTGCTCGCACAGCGGAGCGAGGGTGAGATCACGCTCGTGCTGGGCCAAGATCTCGGTCCGACACAGGACATTCTTGACAGTCTCGCCATGGTGCTGCTGGTGGTTGGTGGATGTGGCGTGATTTTTGCAGCGGCAGCAGGCACCGCTGTGGGCCGCACGGGTTTGCGGCCCGTTGGACGGCTGACAGCTGCGGCGCAACGCGTCGCGCGTACCGACGACCTCACTCCAATCCCTGTGACCGGGGATGATGAGCTTGCCCGTCTCACCCAAGCGTTCAACGCGATGCTCGCCGCGCTGGCGGAGTCTCGTGAACGCCAGGCGCGCCTCGTTGCTGACGCTGGGCACGAACTTCGTACCCCGCTGACCTCGCTGCGCACCAACATGGAATTGCTGATCGCAGCGAGCAGGCCTGACGCGCCCGCGCTCGATGCGGAAGACATGGCAGGTCTGCGGAACGACGTGATGGCTCAGATAGAAGAGCTATCCACCCTGGTCGGCGACCTGGTTGATCTGGCTCGTGAAGACGCCCCCGAACCTGGCTTCGAACGCATCGACCTCGCCGATATCGTCGAAAAATGCGTGGAAAGGGTGCGTCGGCGCCGTGGCGACGTGGTTGTCGAAGCGAGCACGTTCTCGTGGTTCACGTGGGGAGACCCTGGTGCGCTGAACCGGGCATTGCTCAACGTGCTCGACAACGCCGCCAAATGGAGTCCGGACGGCGGCGTACTACGTATCACGATGTCGGTCGCATCATCCCGACTGGCGGAAATCAGCGTCGACGATGACGGACCTGGAATACCGATCAACGAGCGTAAGCTCGTTTTCGAGCGCTTCTACAGGTCAGATGCATCTCGGTCGATGCCTGGCTCGGGGCTTGGCCTCGCCATCGTGCATCACGTCATGCAGCGGCACGGTGGTTCGGTGAAAATCGGCGACTCTCCGAGTGGCGGCGCTCGAGTGACGCTGTGTTTGCCGGGTGAGCCACCTGGCGGGCATGAGGAGCGTCACTGATGCTGATCGTGTTTCATGTTCAATTGTCAGGTCCATCTCACCGAAACTTCAGGCTCGGTCGGCACGTTTGACGAAGATACGCTTTCACGCCAAGTGTGCCGGGTCATGATCGGCCGAGTACGGCCGATCGGAGGAGGGGATAATGAGTGACGAACAGAGTCCGCGCGAACCGTGGCAGAGCGGGCCGGACGAACCGTCCCGCAGCGGTGACACGCAGCGGATCCCCGCGTACGGCGACTATCCGGGAACCGCTCCGCAGCGGCACGGCCTAGGGGAAGCGCCCCGCGGTTACGGTTACCCCGAACAGGGCGGCCCCCAGCAAGTTGGCCCCCAGCAAGTGCCTCCCGCCGCCGAGGAGCGCCCCGTGCGCCGCGGAAAGTCGGGGCTGCTCGCTGGGGCACTGATACTGGCGCTGCTCAGCGGAGGTGTCGGGGGCGTGGTAGGCGGTTATGTCGCGAGCCGGGATTCGGGCGGGTCCTCTGCCCTCTCAGCTCCCGCTGTGGGCCAGGGCGCGTCCGCAGCTCCTGAGGGGTCAGTGCAGTGGGCTGCGGAGAGGATCATCCCGTCGGTCGTGATGATCGATGTGCGGACCGAACGCGCGCAGGGCAGCGGTTCAGGTGTGATTCTGACGTCTGATGGGCTGATTGTGACGAATAACCATGTCATCGCTCCCTCCGGAGGAACCGTGGAGGTGTCCTTCTACGACGGAACGACCGCGACAGGGAGGGTTATCGCGGGGGATCCGAACACTGATGTGGCGGTGGTGCAGGTCGAGGGACGCACCGACCTCACACCGGCCACGCTCGGCAGTTCCAGCGATCTCCGCGTCGGTCAGGACGTCGTCGCCGTTGGTTCGCCACTCGGTCTCGATGGCACTGTGACCTCCGGCATCGTGAGCGCACTCCATCGACCAGTGTCAGCGACCGGGGAGGGCGGAGACCAGTACACCGTGATCGACGCGATCCAGACCGATGCCGCGATCAACCCGGGCAACTCCGGTGGCGCGCTGGTCAACATGGACGGCGAAATCGTCGGGATCAACACTGCCATCGCAACCCTGGGCGCGATGCCGGGAGTGAACCCCGGTTCGATCGGCTTGGGCTTCTCCATCCCAATCGACCAGGCTCGCCGTATCGCCGACGAACTGGCGACCACGGGCCGCGCCGAAACAGCATCACTCGGAGTCTTCGTCGATATGCGTGATCCGGAGCGTGGCGCGCTGGTCACGGAAGTGATCAGCGGCAGTGCGGCGCAGGACGCCGGCATTCCCGAGGGAGCGATCATCACTCGGCTAGATGACCGAATTATAACCAGCGCTGCTGGGCTGATCGCCGCCGTGCGAGCCCAGGTGCCGGGCCAAACAGTGGCGATTACGTGGACAGATGGTCCAGGTGGAGAGGAACGCGCGGTGGATGTTCAGCTCGGCACTCAGGGGTCGACACCATGAGAAGCTGGAGTACGACTAGGGATGCGCTGTCAGCCGAGCCAATGCTGGGCATTACGGTAAAGGGCATGGAGATGGAGACGCTGCCGGGCGGGCGGGCGCTCGTGGTGATCGTTGATGATCGTCAGGCACATGGCGAAAAGACGGATAACATCGGTCCGTTGGTGCGGGAACTGCTGACAGAAGCCGGCTACCACGTCGACGCAACAGTCGCTGTTGCCGCAGATGAGGTTGAGATTCGCAACGCACTGAACACCGCGGTGATCGGTGGAGTGGACCTGGTTGTCTCGATCGGCGGGACTGGTTCCTCGGCGCGCGATGTGACTCCCGAGGCAACCGCGGCGGTTCTCGACCGCGAGATTCCGGGCTTAGCCGAAGCGTTGCGTGCGTCCGGCCGGACGGACAGCGTCCATGACGCCGCCCTGTCTCGCGGGCTAGCTGGTGTTTCGGGCAGCACAGTGGTGGTCAATTTAGCGTCGTCACGCGCAGCGGTGCGCGACGGTATGGCGACGATCGGCCCCCTCGTAGCGCACGTCATCACCGAACAATCGACTTTCGAGGAATAGATGAGTGCCGAAGAACTGGCTGAGGGCGCGGTCGCGCGTGCACGCCGCAAGGCGGCGCTTGATGCTGTTTTCGGTGAAGTTCTGCCCGGTGACAGGCCAGTAGCGTCAGAGACTCACAGCGACCGATGGCTGATGGAGAATCGTCCACCGCATCACGGCTGATCGCCAGGCCATCGGACCGCACTACGGCGCAAGCCCCCTGCTGGGAAGCAGGGGCTTGCGCCGTAGTGGTCACCTCAGGACGATGACGTGGGCGGAACGTCCGCACGTTGAGCGGACAGCAGATCGCGGATCTGCTTGAGCAACTCGGTGTCGGTCACTCCTGCTTCTTCGTCAGCCACCTGCTCCTTGATCAGCCTCTTCTTCGCCGCAGTGAACGGAACGATCAAGATGAAGTACACGACAGCGGCGATGATGACGAAGTTGATCAGCGCAGTGATCACCGCGCCAACATCGACAAATGTCGCGGGAGCGCCCTCCCGGAGCATGACGCCAAGACCTTCAACGTCCTGATCTGCTCCGATGGCTGCGATCAGTGGATTGACGATGTTCTCTGTGAACGCTGTGACGATCGCAGTGAAAGCCGTACCGACGACGACCGCGACGGCGAGGTCGAGCACGTTACCGCGCATCAAGAAATCGCGGAAACCCTTAAACATCGGGCGGACTCCATTTCTGTCAGAAGGATGAGGACTCATCGATTCGTCGGAATCGTATACGAGGAAAGCGCTGAGTGTGCGGCTTCAATCAGCGCAGTGTGACCGTCACAGCACCACGTAAGGAAGCGCCTGCTACCTCCACTGCCTCGTCCGGCGGCAGTCCGAGAACTACCAGGGCATCGTGTCCCGGAGATTCCTCCGTCACGAAGAGCACGACGGCGTCCTCGGTGACGACGCTGGTCGTACGTTCGGGCTCGAGCGAAGCGCCAGAAAGATGCGAAAGAACATCGACGCGATCACCCGCTCGTAACAGGCCCGCGACACTCGAGTCTGCGAGCCGGACCGGTACGCCGCGTGATTGTCGAGCGCCGAGGATCTCATCGATCAGCGGGGGAGTGAGGACGCGGGCGTCCGTCAGCACCTCGCCCGCGCGGACAGGGGTGGCTACGCGCTGGCCAACAGCCTGATCAGCGCGCACAAGCGCCGACTGGGGGCGCTGTGCGCTAGTGACGAGGGTGAGCTCGATATCGTCGTCTGTTAACTCAGACCCCGCCGCAAGATCTCTGGTGACCACGACTACTTCCACACCAGCATCACGCCCAGGCGTAAGAGCAGCCACGAAAGCAGCTATTACAAGAAGTCCGGCCGAGATCCGACGCAGGAGAGCGGAGTGACGGCGGATCCGCTCGGCGCATTCGGTCACCCGATCGCGGAGGTGTGGCGCGAACTCGTTCCCCACGTCATCCGTTGCATTTGAGTGATCTTTAGTGATCATCGCTATGCAGCCTCACTTTTGGGTGAGGCGCTTCCATCGCTGGATTCAGGTTTCATAGCCACCAGCGCCGCCGGAGCGGTCGTCTTACGGTCGGCTCCACCATTATCGAAGCGGGCACTCTGCTCCGCCCGCGCATAGCGCGCGAGGTTGATAGCGGCGTTGAGGTCCCGGTCGATACCGGTGATGTTCAACCCGCAGTCTTCGTTGTCGCAGACGTGCAAGCGGTCTGACAAGCTCAGTTTGGCTTTCACTGAACCGCAACCAGAACACGTCTTCGAGCTGGGATACCACCGGTCCGCCTTGACTAGTGCCGAGCTGTACCAGGTGGTTTTGTAGTCGAGCTGGCGGGAGAACTCACCCAGACCCGCGTCAGCGATCGAACGATTCAAGCCTTTCTTGCGGGCACCACCGGCGGCCATCATGTTCTTCACCGCGAGCGTCTCGGTGCCGATCACGTCGAACGACTGCGCCAGCAGCGTGGTCAGTTTGTGGAGGCGGTCCTGGCGCAGGTTCGCCACCCGCACATGCTGGTCCGCGATCGCCTGCTGTGTGCGTTGCCAGGCGTTCGACGGCTCCCGCCTGGTTTCGGTTACCGCGTCCCACGGGCCTTGCTGGCGCGCTGCTTTACGTTGCAACGCCCGCAGTTTCCGGGACGCGTGTGTGAACTCTTTCGGAGCCTGCACACGTAGAACCTCCCGCCCGTCGGGGGTGGCCGCGACGATCAGGTCTTTCACACCAACATCGACCCCGACCACCGGTGCCAGGCGTTTGACGTGCCCTGGACGGCTGGCGGCACGCTCAACCACACAGGTGAAACTCACCAGCCACCTGCCACGTTCGAACCGAACCGTCGCTTTCAAGATCCGGGCTGTGCGGTGTTCGAGGCGGCGGGCGAGTTTACGGGTCGACTCGTGCACCCGCAGCGTCCCGAGCCTGGGCAGTGTTACGTGATGCCGGTCCGGTTCGACGCGGATCGTGCCGGTGGTGAACGCGAAAGCCCTGGTCGAACGCTTCGACTTGAAGGACGGGAACCCAACCCTCGGGCCTTTACGGGTGCCTTTGCGTGAGTCGCTCCAGTTCTTCAACGCCTCCGCGAGGTTCTTGCATGCGTTGGCGTACGCCTCTTTCGAGTTCTCTGCCCACCACGGTGTGCCGTCCTCGCGGACCGCTACCTGGTGTTTGCGTGTGTTGAAGTCGTTGCGCAGCGATTGGAACGACCAGACCATGCTCGGGGTCAGATCAGCGTCGGTGATCCCGTACGACTTCTCCGCCTCGCGTTGGGACAGGTTCGCTTTCACTGCTCGCAACATCGTGTTCCACGCAAACCTGGCCCCACCCGCGTGCGACTCCAACGCAACGGCCTGCGCATCGGTCGGGTCGAGCGCGTACTGATACGCCTGCAACACCCACCCGCCAGGAACCTCGAACTTCGCCGCCATCACGCCACCCGGCCGGAAGTGTCATCAGCAGTCGCCGCTACCGCTCGCTTGGCGCGGTGAACGGCAGCGCGTTTGCCATACAACCGCGCACACATCGACGTCAGAATTTCGGTCATATCCCGCACAAGGTCGTCGTCCACCTCGCACGAATCGACCACGACCAGCGCGCCGCCGTTCGCTGCGAGCGCGGCCTGGACGCACTCCGATCCGAACCGGCAGAACCGGTCACGGTGTTCGACCACGATCCGTGTGACAATCGGGTCTCGCAGCAAGGCGAGGAACTTTCCACGGTGCCCGTTCAGCGCTGATCCGACCTCAGTGACGACCTTGCCGACGCCGATCCGCTCACTCGCGGCCCACGCTGTAACTCGTGCGACCTGACGATCGAGGCCGGCCTTCTGATCCGCTGACGACACCCCCGCATACACCGCTGTCCGGCCATGCGATTGCGTGTTAGTGGTGGGATCGCCGACCAGGATCAGGCCGCCGGCCTTGCGGGCCGGGACCGGGAGCGAGCCAGAGCGAAACCAGCGATACGCGGTCACACGCCCAACGCCGTTGCGCTGTGCCCACGTCGCTAAGTTCATGTGTCCGGTTGTACCGCACACCACTGACAAGTTTGATCGCTCAAACGCGTTAAAGACCACTAACGACCACTCGACCCGCAACAGTTAGCAACCCTTCTCTTAAGGAATCGCCGCACGTGGCGCGCGACATCAATAAGAGCAGCGTAGGGGCGTGGGGTTCAGTGCGTCAGGAACGCCTCAGCGAACTGTGGATAACCCCTGCCTCGGGGCGATCCTGGGGATAACTCAAGCAGACGAGCAGGTCAGGACGCTGCCGCAGCTGCGCTCGTCGAGGAGGTTGACGACGACGAGGTTGACGAAGACGAGGTAGATGCTGAGGAAGAGCTGTCCGACTTACTCGACGAACTCGAGGAGTCTGCGGTGGCGCCTGCGGATGAAGACTTGCGGCTGTCGGTGCGGTAGAAGCCGCTGCCCTTGAAGACAATTCCCACAGAATTGAACAGCTTGCGCAGCTTGCCGTTGCACTTCTCGCACACGGTCAAGGAAGCATCCGAGAAGGACTGCACGATGTCGAACTTGTCATCGCAGTCGTAACAAGCGTAGGAGTAAGTCGGCACAGGGCACCTCCGAGGGCACAGAAGACGTTCTAGCACTCTAGCGTGAGGAGTGCTAGAAGTGAAGGCTAGTGAGGCGAACCCCACAGTCCCCTTGCCGTTCCACCTGGCCCGGTTAGTCAAGCCGAATAAGACCGAGATCAGGGGTAATCACCCCGTCGACGCGGCGATCGTGGGGGGATTCGGGCAGTTCGGCGACAAACTCGCTGTCTCGCACGATCGCGATCACAGGGCATTGGAGGGGACTCACGGCGAGCGCCCGGTCGTAGTAGCCCGCGCCCCGGCCGAGCCTGACACCCTGCCGGTCAACCGCGAGCGCAGGCACGATGATGAGCTCTGCCTCGGACAGCGCGTCCATGCCGAGTCGAGTACCGCCGGGTTCCTGGAGGCCGTAGCGCGCGGCGACGAGCGGCTGGTCCGGGTCGTACAACGCCCAATCGAGCGTGTTGCCCGGAGCTGTGACAGGCAGCAGGACCCGTGCTCGGCACGCGGCTAGTCCGTCGAGCATGGCGATCGAGCCAGGCTCGGACCGCGCGGGCACATACGCCGCGATCAGCGAACCGCCGGGACTATGTGCGGCGATACGCGCGAACGCGCGCACGACGTGTTCAGTGAGGGCACCAGACTCGTCAGACGCCGTTGCCGAACTCACCGTGGCACGTTCCCCGAGGACTGCCGATCGCCACTTATCCTTCGAATCGTGACGCGTTAATCCGCCCACGAGCTGGGGTACCCGCAATTGAGATGACAATGGTGACTGATCGGTGTTGAACTGCTCACCTTTACCGTTCATAACTGAATATTCACACGTCCTGCTGTTGAAAAGTCCCCTAAGGTGCGAGACGCTTTCCGGGTCTGGCCAAACGCACGCTCCCGACCCTACCGAGATCCCGGAACAATGTGGGTCAACCTAGCGGGATAGCGCGTACGGCGCAGTAACTAACAACGAGGTGGATCTATGACTGAGGCCAATGGGCAGTTGGTACCGCCGTTCCGCACGGCGATCGTTCCTGCTGCCGGGCTCGGGACGCGGTTCTTGCCGGTCACCAAGACCGTCCCGAAAGAGCTTTTGCCGTTGGTCGATACACCAGCAATCGAGCTGGTAGCGAGTGAAGCCGCGGAAGCGGGTGCCGGTCGCCTGGTGATCATCACTTCCGAAGGTAAAGAAGGCGTCCTCGCGCACTTCGTTCGGCACGAGATCCTCGAAGGCACATTGGAGCGGCGCGGCAAGCACGCGCTGCTCGACAAGGTACGCCGCGCTCCTGCGCTGATGGACGTCGAAGCCGTCGTTCAGGAAGAGCCGCTCGGGCTTGGTCACGCTATTGCGTGTGCCGAAGCAGCACTCGATGACGACGAGAAAGAAATCGCCATCCTCTTGCCTGACGACCTGGTACTTCCCACTGGTGTGCTCTCCCAGATGGCCGAAGTTCGCGCTCGGTACGGGGGCAGCGTCCTCTGCGCTATCGAAGTGGATCCGAAGGAAGTCAGCGCTTACGGTGTTTTCGCCGTCGAAGCGACCGGCGATCCCGCGGAAGCCGGCCAAGTGATGCGCGTCACTGCAATGGTGGAGAAGCCTCCCGTCGATCAAGCTCCGTCGAATCTCGCTGCCGCGGGCCGCTACCTGCTCGACCGCGAGATCTTTGACGCTCTGCGCCGGATCACCCCAGGACGGGGAGGCGAACTCCAGCTCACCGACGCGATTGAGCTTCTCGTCGAAGACGGCCACCCCGTGCATGTTTTTGTCCACAAGGGAACCCGACACGACCTCGGAAATCCCGGCGGGTTCCTCAAGGCTGCGGTTGACTTTGCACTCGACGATGAGGAGTACGGCCCAGACCTCCGCACGTGGATTGCGGAGCGTCTCGGGCTGAACGTTCCCGACGGTGACGCGTCCGCGCAGAGCGGAGTCACGGCAGCGGGGAGGTGACAGAAGGGGAGGGGTTCATGCGCTCGGTCGAAGAACAACAAGCCCGGATCCGGGCAGCAGCCGTAGCGCCGCAACCCGTCCGCGTCGCGATTTCGCAGGCACACGGGCTTGTCTGTGCAGAAGAGGTGATTTCCGAGCATCCGCTTCCGGGGTTCGATCAGGCCGCGGTCGACGGGTACGCGGTACGAAGCGTCGATGTCACAGAAGCGGGGCCGGACTTCAAGGGCCAATTCGGGCAGCCAGCCGATTTTGCGCTTCCCGTGGTGGGGGAGATCAGGGCAGGTTCGCGTCAGCCAGCGCGCCTTCAGCCGAGGCAAGCGGTCCGGATCGAGACGGGCGCACCGATGCCCACACTCGCCGACGCGGTGATCCCGGTCGGATGGACCGATGCGGGCCGGGCAAAGGTCAAGATCTACCGCCCTGTGCGGCAGGGTGACTATGTTCGCCACGCGGGGGATGACGTGCGCCTCGGTGATGTCGCAGTCGCTGAAGGGGCTGTGATCGGACCCGCTCAAGTGGGTCTGCTCGCTGCGGTGGGACGTCAGCGCGTCCTTGTCCGTCCGCGACCCAGGGTTGCAGTCGTCGCGGTAGGCGCTGAGCTCGTTGACATTGATCGCAAACCCGGGTCAGGCCAGGTCTTCGACGTCAACACCTACGCACTCGCCGCAGCCGCACGGGACGCGGGGGCGGATGTGACGCGCGTCGGAATCGCGGGCAGCGAGGTCGCGGAGATCCGGGCAGCCATCGAAAGCCAGGTAAGCCGATCGGAAATCATCGTAATCTCCGGGGCGGTGGGAGGCAGCGCGTCTGAGATCGTGCAGGAAGCGCTGCTTGACCTTGGGCACATGGAAATTGGGCGAGTAGCGATGCACCCGGGATCAATCCAGGGGTTCGGCCAGCTCGGCGACCTCAAGGTCCCCACATTCCTGCTGCCCGCGAATCCGGTGAGCGCGCTTGTCGTGTTCGAAATCATGATCCGGCCACTCATCCGGCTCGGACTGGGGAAAACAAACCCACAGCGACGGTTCGTCCGGGCCAGCCTGATCAATGATGTGGTCTCGATCGACGGCCGTACCGGTTACGTGCGCGGTCAGCTCATGCGCAACAGCGAGGGTCACTACGTAGTGCGCGCGCTAGGGGTGGGGACGATGTCGAATCTGCTGGCTGACCTTGCTGAAGCGAACTGTCTGATTCAGGTGCCTCCGGAGACAACCCAGGTTGAAGCGGGAGAGGACGTTGATGTCGCGTTCCTCGCGCAGCGCGGGTGAACCAGCCAGGATGGCCGGCGAACGCGGGGCCGGTGACGATAGCTGCGGGGGAGGTTCGGCTCCGTCCGGTCCGGCTGCGCGACGCGACATCGTGGAGCAGGTATCGCCTCCAAGATGAGGACTATCTACGGCCGTGGGAACCGTCAGGACCAGGGACTTGGGAAGGACGGCATCGGGCGTCCTCCTGGCCGTCGGTATGCATGAACCTCCGCAATGCGGGCCGTAAAGGCATGATGCTGCCGTTCGCGATCGAACTCGACGGACAGTTCTGCGGACAGTTGACGGTCGGAAACATGGTCCGTGGCCCGCTGTGTTCCGCCTGGATCGGCTACTGGATCGCGAAGGACCTGGCGGGTAAGGGAATCGCGACCACCGCACTGGCGCTCGGCGTTGATCACTGCTTCCGGGCTGTGGGGCTGCACCGGCTTGAAGCCACGGTTCGACCAGAAAACGAAGCAAGCCAGTCGGTGCTGCGGCGTGTGGGGTTCCGTGACGAGGGATTCCTGCGCAGGTACCTGCATGTGGATGGGGATTGGAGAGACCACAAGCTTGTCGCGATCCTCACCGACGACTACCCCGACACCGCGATATCGCGGCTTGTCCGCCAGGGCAGGGCCCAATGGTGACCGTTCATTGGTCGCGAACGCGTGATTTCACCGCTTTCCTGGGGTGATGCTCGGCGTGCCTTCCGTTGTCTTTCCGTTATGCGTCCTAGCCTGACGTGTGGACCGTGATCATCGATCGGATCCGCGCCGCGCACCAGGGAAGGAGAACTGACGATGCCGAACTCGTTCCTCTGGCTTGGTTTGGTCGTTCTCAGCCTCTTCGTCCTCGTTCCGATGGTCGTGAACCTGCGGCAGCCCATTTTCAAGGCTGGAGATCGAGCGCTTTCATCGCGGTTGCTGCACCGGGGTGGGGGACGGCTCCGCCTGGGGAGGCAAACCCTATCCGGGCATGGGAGCAGTCCTGATGGTGGCGCAGACAGTGCGCACCAGCATGCCCAGCTGAACACAATTCACGGGGAGGACGTGATGGATTCTCGCGCGCACAACGAGGGCGGGTTCGTCGCTGATGACGGATTCGGGATTCCCGACGATGCCGAGCTCGAACTCGAGACCGAACAGGGTTCGTCCCGCCGAGGAAGGGGTGGTTTCGACCCGGAAGCGGACGAGATTGCTGCCGCGGCTCGCTATACCCTTCGCCAGCGAATTGTGATCGGCCTTGGGGCTCTCGTAGTTCTGAGCGCGGTGGTGGCTCTCCTGTTCACCTCTTACGCCTGGTACGTCACCGCTATCTCGATCGTGGCTTTCGCTGGCTATCTCGTCTACTTGCGGACGCAGGTTCGTATCGAGCAGAACATACGTGAGCGGCGTCTAGCGCGGTTGCGTGGTGAGCGGCGCCGGGAGAACGCGGCAGGCGGGCCCGACGGCAGCGTTGTCGGTACCGACGACGAAAACCCAGAGTTCGACCATCTCGACCGGTTCGGTGACACTGCAGGCCCGGGCCGGGCCAGCTCGGGGCTGCCACGGGCGGCTGGTCAGTAGTTGTCGCTGAAGGTCAGGTCGGCACGGGATATCGATTGCGGTGCGTTTCGCAACAGTTCTGCGAGGCGCACTGCGTCAGCTTGGTCGGGGAGCAGGATTCTCCAGCGCAGCCCTGATGTGCTTTCCAGGTCCATCTGACCGTATTCGACGACTGGCAGTTGTTGATTGTCGCGGTAGCGCCGGTCTGGGCTGCCGTCGCTGTTGACGTACTGCCACGTGTGGTCCACAACCTTTGCGCGGATGGGAAGCGATTCTTGTTCGGTGAATCGGACTGATCGGGTGGTCGCTGTCACGAGATCGTATCCGACGTCGGCGAACGAGTTGCGGTTGCGCACCAGCACTCGGTCAGGCAGTAAATGCAGGGTGTGGGTACCGGACGTGAAGGTCGGGACCGCGATGTTGGTGACGAGCGGCCGGCCCGGGGACGTCGTGACGCGGAGGGGCAGCCTGCGCATCACAGTGTCGATTCCGCCGCTGGTGCGCCGAGCATAGGGGTCGGCTACCGCGCCTTCAGATTCCACGCGCCACAATTGGGCATCCTGACCGAGCTGTGTGACTGCCGAAACCAGGTCGCTGTACCACTGCGCTGGCTCGTCATCGAGGTCGTAGAAGACCGCAACTGACCGGTTTGTCTTGTCGTAGCGTGCAAGCCACCACACCAGTGGTGTCGCCACGATCCACACCGCGATTCCCCAGGGCAGACTGACCAGCCCCAGTATTCCGAGGAGCGCCGCCAGCCAGGGCGCGAGTGTGTGCTTCGCAGCTGCTTGATTCAGCTGACCGACGAGTTCGCCGCCCGTGGGCACCATCTGATCCGGCGGCACGCCCGTGAGGTCTGTCATCGTGGCCTGGGCAGGGTGCGCCTGATGATTCGTGGCCTGCTTCGAGCGCGCGGAGCCCCGAGCGTTCAGCGACGCTCGATAGTAAACGCCGCGCCTGCCAGCGTGCACATAATTTCCGCGAGGGCCGGTACCCATCCGGAACCCGGGCACCCCGCTACTGACACCGACGCCGGACTTGCTCACATTGAACCGCAACGGCCCGGCCCGGAGACTCTTCCGCAGAAATAGTGGCATCGTTGCTCTCCTCGTGCATGAGAGAGAACGCTTTGCGGCACTACAACATTCCCGATTTGACGGGTTCTCCCTCTCTGGTTTCCTACTCTGATTGTGTACCCGAGGTATGACAAAAACGGGCAAGTCGGGTCTCCTGCTACTTCTATCGCGACGCCCGGTGCGAACGTCGCGTGCCGGTTTCGTCAGCGGTCGCGGGCCCTGCTAAGGTTTCCGTTGCAGTGACAAAATCACTGCACCCGGGGCTATAGCGCAGTTGGTAGCGCGTCTCGTTCGCATCGAGAAGGTCGGGGGTTCGATTCCCCCTAGCTCCACCCTGATGCTCTTGCTCGAACAATCGACACGAGCAATGAGATTGTCGGACAGTGCGTCCAGAAAGGGCCCGCCGGTTTCGGCGGGCCCTTTCTGTTCCCGGTTCGCGAGGTTCGCCCTCAGGCCCATCCCGCGTACGGCACCCGACCGATGTCAGAGGCCGCGGCTACGGTAAGAGCTGACCCTCAAGTACAACCAAAGATGCGCGCGAGGCGCAGGAGACAAACCGCATGGCACTGACCACCAATGAAGGACAGCGCGACACGGGCGAACCGGAGGCCACTAGCACCCGAGCTTTCGCCGACTTTGCCGGTCGCCTAGCGGTGGTTACGGGTGCCGCTTCAGGAATCGGCCGTGATCTCGTCTTCGAGCTTGTTCGTAAGGGGACACATGTCGCGGCATGCGACCTAAACGACGTCAAGCTTGGAGCCGTGGTTCGGAAAGCGAACAATCTGAACCCAGAAGTTCGGGTTACCCCGCATGTGTGTGACGTCGTTGACAGGGCAGCCGTGGGACAGCTTGCGCGCGAGGTGTCGGACGCGCACCAGTCTGGTGTCCTCCATCTCCTGTTCAACAACGCCGGAACTATTGGCGGCATGTCATTCGTCAAGTCACCACCAGACGAGTGGGAACGCACGTTCGCGGTTTCGTGGAATGGCACATACAACTGTTCGAGAGAGTTCCTCCCCATGCTGCTTGCATCGGACCAGGGCGCGATAGTCAACACTGCGTCCGTCAACGCCCTGTGGGCGAGCCTCGGATCGCGCACTCCCCACTCGGCATACTCTTCCGCAAAGTTCGCAGTGCGCGGGTTCACTGAGTCACTTCTCGTGGACTTTCAGCGCAACGCTCCGCACCTTTCAGCTGTTTTGGTTCTGGCAGGTCATGTTCGAACGGGAATGCCAGCTCCACCTTCAACATGGAAGCGCGCGCTCGACTCCCTCTTCGCGGGCTACGAGCCTGTATCAAGCAAGTCGGCTGCAGAACAGATCCTGAACGCGGTGTCGCGTGGAGACTGGCGGATAGTCATTGGGACAGACGCTGCGGCCGTAGATGAGCGCGTCAGAACTGATCCTTGGACGGTGTACGAATGAGCGAGGACTCACCGGATCACGTTGAACGCGATAGTCGTATGGGGGCTATGTCAAGCAAAGGCGGGGCCTAGCTCTTGCTTACTCGTCGGAATACAGTTTCCGCGTGTAATTCTCTGGCGAGTAATACTTTTCGAGACTTTCGAGCGATCCTGCCTGTGGCTGTACTTCCTTCGTCAGCTGTGCGATTGGGGGCAGCGTGTCGGGTTTCCAGCTTGATGGCTTCCACAGCGAGGATCGCATGAATGCCTTGGCGCAGTGAAAGAAGATGGTGTCGATTTCGACGACGATCGCAAGGATTGGCCGGTGCCCTTTGACGACGAGTTGGTCGAAGAAGGGTGCATCTTCCACTAGGTGCGCGCGGCCGTTGATTCGCAGTGTTTCGTTGCGGCCGGGGATCAAGGAAATAATACCGGCGTGAGGATTTTCCAGAATGTTGTGGTACCCGTCGCCACGACGGTTTCCGGGACGCTCCGGGACAGCGATTGTCGAATTGTCAATGACGTGGACAAATCCCGGAGGATCGCCTTTCGGTGATGCGTCGCAATTCCCGTGCATGTCACTCGTCGCGATGATGCAGAAGGGGGACAGGGCTAACCACTCGCGATCACGCGCGTGCAGTGTGTGGCGTTCCTTTGTCGAGGCCCGGGCGGCGACGTCTCCCAAAAGCGCACGCAGCCGAACGCCGTCCGTAACCGCGCGATAGGGCGTCGGGCCAGTACTTGAGTGCTGCGGTGACGATGCGGGCATATTCCCGTTCCTATTTGCGTAGAGAGCTTATGAGTGGTTGATTTTGCCACCTGGGCCCCAGGGTGTTGTGAGCTATGTGACTGCTGTTACTCAAGCGGGTTTAGAGACTAATGGTTCCAAAGTGGCCAGGGCGACCTCCTGATTCGTAACTTGGTCGCGTTTGTCATGCGTTTGATTGATTTCGATATACGTGTGCGAAATAAAGTTTTCGGGTTTGTCACGTTGTGTGACCTTGATGTGTTTTAATTCGGATGAAGCGCCCGTGGATGGTGGTCTTCGCTCGTTTTCGTCCCAGCAAGGAGTTCGCATGAGTCTCACACTTAATCTGCTGAATGATCTGTCACTCCTCTCCGACTGGGCGTTCAGTTCCGACTGGGCGTTCAGTTCAGAATGGTTCACGAGTTCGGACTTCCTCAACATCGGCTCCTAGGGGAGAGGAGTTCGGGGAGAACGTATGCCGGGGTTACCACCCCGGCATACGTTTGTTTCGGAATCAAATAATGAATTTAGCTAACAAAATATAGGCAGGGAGATTTCGCGAAAAACACGTGAACGGCCGGTGCGCGAGTGGCGCACCGGCCGTTCAGGTTCTGGGCCGCTTCTATTTGGATTCGAGGTCCCGGCGCTTGAATCCCGCCACCCCTGCCGCGGTGAGCGCGGCAGCGATCGCGAGGAGGACGAGCGTCGGAGTCCACTCGAAGCCGACGGCGGGCATGTCTGGAATGTGACCGAACGGGGAGTAGTCGTACATCCAGTCCGGGAAGCCAAGGATTGCGCCCATGTAGACGACGAGGATGCCGTAGACGGGGATGAACCATCCCAGCCCTTGCAGCCGCGGTGCGAGGCCGAAGAGTGCTGCCGCAAGCCCCACCGCGACCCAGACCGCCGGGATATGCGCGGCGGCCGCACCGAGCATGCGGACCAGGAAGTCCCAATCGCCAAGCGCGAGCGCCCCGGCGCCGCCCAGGCCGAAGCCTGCCGCCATGACAACGATTGCGCTGCTCACGAAGGCCACCCAGAGATGGCTGCCCATCCAGCGCTGCCGTGATACTCCGGTCGCCAGTACAGGTTCTGCGCGCCCGGAGTTCTCCTCGCTGCGCAACCGGTTCACGGCCATCACCGCCTGAACGGACGCGACGATGGAGAGGAATGTGATCAGCATCGCGACCCACGAGTCCACAAGGGTCGCGCCCGGAATGTCGGGCAGGACGTCACCGAGCGCGCTCAGCTGCTCCAGCATGTCTTCAACACCGTTGATCAGCATCCCGTAGGTGAGCCCGAAGACGGCGAGGCCGACTGTCCAGGCGATGACGGATGCGCGGTGCAAACGGAGCGCAAGACCGATTGGGCTGGTCAGTGCGGGCGACGCGACGGGAGAGCCCATTTTCGGTGGCCGCAGCCCTGCGCCGACGTCACGCATCGTGCTGAGACGAAAACCGGCCCCGATCAGGACGGCGGCGACGAGGATCGCGAGTAGCAGCGGCCACCACCGCTGGTCTTCAGCAAACGGACGGGACGCCTGGCCCCAGAACAGCGGTGATAGCCACCGCAGGAAATTCTCGCCGATATCGCCTGCCGCGCGCAGCGCATACGCGCCACCCAGCACAGCGAGCGCCATACCTGCCGCCCCGCGCCCGTACTCCGTTATCTGCACGGTGATCGCGGTGACGCCCGCGAAAACGATCCCAGCGGCGGCGAGACTTAAGCCATAGAGGAACGAGCCGTCGGTGGTCACGCCCTCAAGCCCGCTGCTTGCGAGTCCGAGTGCTGTCAGGACGCCGGTTGCTAGGTTAGCGCTCACGATGACGATGAGCGCGGCCGCGAGTGTGGAGTGACGGCCGACGACGCTGGAACGAATGAGTTCTGCGCGTCCCGCTTCTTCCTCCGCGCGCGTGTGGCGAACCAGCAGCAGGATGCTCATAAGGCCGAACACCAGCGCTGTCATGACAGTCATCTGGTGGCCAACCATGATCCCGAAGTTGTAGTCGGCTGGCTGGTAGTTGCGTCCGACCATGCCGACCATCGCGGGAAGGTCGGCGAGTTGGGCGACGGTCGCGCGGTCTTCCGCGGTCGGGTATGTATCCCGGAAGCTTTGCAGGCTGCCGACTGTCAAGAGGGTGAGGGCGCCGATCCAGATTGGCAGGCGAATCCTGTCACGCCGGAGTATCAGGCGCACCATCGTCCAGGTGCCAGCGAGCGGGTGCCGTGCACCGCTGACTTCCGCCTGCGGCCGGGCGACCGTAGCGTTCGTCATGTCCGTGCTCCTGCGGTTTCGACCGTCCCGTTGAGGTCGTCCTGGTAGTGGCGAAGCATCAATTCTTCGAGGGTCGGTGGGTGGCTGACGAGACTGCGGATCCCGAGCGGGCTGAGCTCGCGGATCACACTGTCGAGGTACTCACCATCGACGGCAAACCGCACGCGGTCACCGTCAGTGGTGAAGTTGTGAACACCGCGCATGTTCTCGACGGCCGCGGCAGATTCCGCTGTGGTCACTTCAACCGTCGTTCGCGTCAGGTGCCTCATTTCCGCGAGCGTGCCGGACTGGACAACCTCGCCGAGACGAATGATGCTGATCCGGTCGCACAACGCTTCGACCTGCGCAAGGATGTGGCTGGATAGAAGAACCGTCTTGCCCTCGGCAGTCGCTTCCTTGATGTAGGACTGGAAGACGGTCTCCATCAGCGGGTCGAGGCCTGCGGTCGGTTCGTCGAGGAGTAGAAGCTCCACGTTGGAGGCGAGTGCGGCGATAATCGCCACCTTCTGCCGGTTGCCCTTCGAGTAGGTCCGCCCCTTCTTCGAGGGGTCGAGGTCAAACTTCTCGATGAGATCGGCCCGGCGCCGCTTGTCGAGACCGCCGCGGAGGCGCCCGAGGAGGTCAATGGCCTCACCACCGGTCAGATTCGGCCAGAGTTCGACGTCACCAGGAACGAACGCGAGCCGTTTGTGAAGTTCAACCGCGTCGTTCCAGGGGTCACCGCCAAGGAGTTCAGTCTTACCACTGTCGGCCCGGAGGAGCCCGAGTAGGACGCGGATCGTGGTGGACTTGCCGGCACCGTTCGGACCGAGGAAGCCGTGGACTTCACCCGTCTCGACGTGCAGGTTCAGGTTGTCGAGGGCGCGTGTCTTCCCGAAGGTCTTCACGACACCCTTCATGTCGATCGCCGTAGTCATAAAGATGAGCGTACAGTGTTTTCACAAATGTGTGAATACTCTGAATATTGTTAAGGTAGTGTTGTGGAAGTGCGAGAGGAGTGTCGTGTGTCCGACCTGCAGGATGATGAGTACCGCGAAAAGCTGCTGCAGTTCGTCGAGAAGCTTGCGATGCTCCTGACGGAAGCAGGTCTGCCGCGCATGGCTGCGCGCGTGTTCGCGTACGTACTCGCTGAGGACTCCGACAAGTACACCGCCAAAGAACTCGCGGACGGGCTTCGCGTCAGTCCAGCCGCGATTTCCGGCGCGGTGCGGCCACTCGTCCAGGGTGGAATGCTCACGCGCGGACGTGATCCCGGTGAGCGTGCAGACCACTATCGTGTTGATGATTCCGACGTGTGGGGCACGATCATTAGCCAGCGCCGCCCAATGCTTCGTCGCTACATTGACCTTCTCAGTGAGGGCGCGCGTGATCTCGGGGGAGACCGGCGAGGGTCGCGACGGCTCCGTGAGACTGTCGAGTTCTATAGATTCATGGACGAGGACCTAACCGAAACCATGAAGCGCTGGAAGGAACGGCGCGCTGAGTGGGTTGAGGAAGAGGAACGCCGGATCAAGGAGAGCTGACCCATGACGCTGCGTACGTTTCCCGCCGACTGGAACCGAGCGGTCTTCATCGTTGCCCACCCCGACGATGTGGAATACGGAGCGGGTGCGGCCGTGGCGAAGTGGATTTCCGAGGGTAAGTCAGTCACCTATGTCATGATCACCAGCGGTGAGCAGGGGATCGAAGGAATGGTGCCTGAACTGTGCGGTCCTCTCCGTGAACAGGAGCAAATTGCGAGTTCCAGGGTCGTCGGCGTGGAGGATATCCGGTTTCTCCGATTCCCTGACTACACCCTCCAGAACACGCAGGAACTACGTGATTCCCTAGTCGATATCGTTCGTGAACTTGACCCGGAATTGGTCCTCACCCTGAACTTCCGGGACAACTGGGGTGGTGAATTCGAGAACTCGCCCGATCACATGAACGCCGGTCAGGCTGTTGTTGAAGCGGTACGCGCCGCAGGAGCGAATGTGCGGTGGATTGCTGCAGCTGCCTCACCTGAAGCCACGCACGCGGCAGACGTCACTGGCTTTGAGGACACGGCCATCGCGTCCCTGCGTGAACACCGGGCTTATCTCGCAGGGCTCGGTGGGGGAGCCGAATCACTGAAGATGATTCGTGAAGCGCTCGCGTCAACGGGTGCTGACTTTGGCACAGGCGCGGCCGTCAGCTTCGAGCTGATCGACGTCGCGTGATCGCCTCGGGGTAAATTCACCAGAAACAGGACAGCCTCCCCGGAAACGACGTGGGAGTTTGTCCTCTTTCGGGTGAGGCTGGCCTCAGCTCAGGCGAGCGTGAGAAACAGCTTCTCGATCTCGTCCGCGGATAAGGGGGTTTCTTCCCCAGCCTCTGACTTGGTCAGGCACTCGCGGAGTGAGGTTGCCACGATCTTGAATCCGGCGCGGTCGAGTGCTCGGGAAACTGCAGCGAGCTGAGTGACGACGTCGCGGCAGTCGCGCCCCTCCTCGACCATGCGGATCACACCCGCGAGCTGTCCATGGGCCCGGCGCAGCCTGTTCAGGATGGCGGCGGCGTCTTCTTGGGTGTGGTCCATCGTGACTCTCCTACGGCATTGGGGCGTGATGCTCGCCCAGGGCAATGATACCCTATGGGGTATGTGACGAGCTTCGATAATCAAGGAGGAGCACCATGCCCAATGGGTCTATTGGCATCACAACAGTAGTGGACTTGCCGTTTGACGAGGCAGTGACGAAAACGCGCGAGGCACTCGCCGATCAGGGTTTCGGCGTGCTCACCGAGATCGACGTCAAAGCGACGCTCAAAACGAAAATCGACAAGGACATCGAAAACTACCTCATTCTGGGCGCCTGCCGCCCGCCACTTGCCTACGAAGCAGTGCTGGCAGACCCCCAGATCGGACTCCTTCTGCCCTGCAATGTCGTTGTTCGCGACTCACGTGACCGGGAAGGCGCGGTCGTCGTTGAAGCAATGAATCCCGACCTGATGGTTGACGTCAGCGGCAAGGCGGCCCTCGGCCCAATCGCGAGCGACGCAGGCGTCCGGCTCCGTGCTGCGCTGAGCGCACTAAGCGGCACGACAGTCAGCTAAGAGGCTCCTCACCCGAGTGCCTCCACGGGGGATGTACGCACTGCCCGCCGAGCCGGAACTAGAGTGGCGATCACCGCAGCCGCTACCGCGGCGAATGCGATTACCGCGAGCTGCCCGGCGGGTATCGCCCCAAGAACAACCTTGTCCAGGCCAAACACCGAAGCCGTTCCTGCCGTGCCGTAAACGATGCCCAGCCCGATACCAACTGCGGTGGCAGCCCCCGCAATCAGGGACGCTTCCCAGATAAGCAGGGACCGCAAGCTCCCGCGGTGAAGGCCCACGACACGGAGCAGCGCCGATTCCCGCCGCCGCTCAATGACGGACAGCGCCATCGTGTTGCCGACACCGATCAGTGCGATGAGGATAGCGACCGACAAGAGCCCCGCCACGATCATCACCATTGTGTCGATAATCGTGTCGATGACTGCTCGTGCTGCTGCCGTCCCGGTGATATCGGCACCCGGTGAAATCTCGTCGACCACCGTCGCGATCTGATCCTGTACCTCCCGTAATGCGTTGCCATCGAGGTCATCAGCAAGACGCACGATCAGCGACAGGGACTCACTCGACGCAGGAGCGGCGTCGGCGATGTTCATCAGCGGTATCTGCGTCGGCTCGCCCAATCTGACGATGAGCATTTTGCCGTCGCCGACAGTGAGGATGTCACCGTCGCTGAGCCCCGAATCACTAGAGAGCAGCGCGGTCCCTGGTTCGGGTACGGGTGTCCCGCCGCGGAGCGCGGTGCCGAATTGCGAGTCCACAGCGTAGATCGAGTGCACTCCCGCGTCACTGGACACGCGTTGCTCGTCCGCGAGCGCGGTGCCTGCCACATCGGCCAGACGAGCGATCCGAGTGTCGAGCACCTGCGCATCGGTGTCCGCAGCACTCGTGATCATGACGTCGACGGGAAGCTCCTCGTTCACGCTGGCAGCCGCCGCCACCTTCGACAGACCCGCCCCGACGACGATCGTGGACGTCAGGGTCACCCCGATGAGAAGTGCCATCGCTGTAGCCGTTGTGCGGCGGGGATTCCGTGAGGCATTACGGACGGCGAGTTCGCCGACCGAACCGGACAGGCGCGTGAGGACGCTGCCCAGTCCCGCGACGACGCCAGGCACGATGCGGTTCGCGAGCACCACCATTGCGAGAAACGTCAGGAACCCGCCTGCGCAGCCCGCCAGGATGTTCTCGCCAAGGGCCGCGAAAACAAGCGCGACGATGCCAGACCCGAGGAGCATCAGACCGATCGCGGCTCGCAATGCCGACGTCCGTCGCGATTCGCGCACCGTTTCGAGCGGCCGGAACGCGGCCAGCGGCGACACGCGCGTTGCCGCCCTAGCGGGCGCATGCGCGGCCACCAGAGACATCACGATGCCAACGAAAAGACCAGCCACGATCGCAGTTGTGGGCAGTGACACCGTGTGTAAAGGAATCGGGAGTGAGAGCGCCTCGCCCGCAGCACGCAGACCGTATGCTGCGCCGCACCCGAGAACGACTCCAGCCACAGCGGAAAACGCGCCGACAATCAGCGCTTCCAGCGACACCGATGCGCGGATCTGACTGCCCGTCGCGCCAACGGTGCGGAGCAACGCGAGGTCACGCGTGCGTGAGGCGACAATCACCGAGAACGTGTTCGCGATGACGAGCCCAGCTACCACCACGGCGATCGCGCCGAAACCAAGCAGGACGTTCTGCAGCAAACCAGACGTCCCGAGGTATTCCTCTGCTGCGGCTGCGGCGGCATCCTCACCCGTAGTGATCGGAACACCGGGAAATGCGTTCCCGACTGTGCCGAACACCTTGGGTGTGCCGTCGCTCGCGATGTGCACGGAGGATGTTTCCGCGCCAAGCTCCTCGAGGAGGCCGGGGGGAACGTAGAACGTCGCGCCATCCATTGCCTGTGGTGACCCGCGCAGATCAACGAGACCCACGATCGTCCATTCGAGGGGCGCACCTCCGCTTCCTTCAGCGTCGACGGTAATGACAGTGCCGGGTGCAATTCCCGTCGTTGACCCGGCGAGCACCTCGCCGTGAACCTCTGGGAATCGCCCCTCAGAAAGGTTGTGCCAGCGCAACGGCCCTGGGGCGGCAAGCGTCTCGGCGAGCCCGTACCGCGTCCCCTGTCCCGGAACTAACGCGGACACGAAGCCAGTCGACATCGGTTCAGCGGCGACGACGCCGCGCATGGTTCGGAGCTGATCGAGGTCCGCCGCGGCGAAGTTGCCCTCCAGTACGTAGTCGGTGCCCCGGTACTGCATGGCGAGCGCATCGGTGATGCTCCGCTGAACTGTGCTGCCCAGCGACAGCGTGGTGACAATGAACGCCACCGCGATCATCACTGCGAGCGACGACGCGGCATACCTGCCCTTGTGTGCACGGACCTGAGCTAACGTCACCCCCAGCATCAGCGTGCTCCTAGCCGGACAGCAGGATCGCTGAGGTCGCTGAGCGCAGCGAGGACCGACTCAGTTGTAGGAGAGGCGATTTCGCCGGACCGCTCGCCGTCTGCAAACAGCACCACCCGGTCCGCGTATGAAGCCGCGACCGGATCATGCGTCACCATGATGACGGTTTGCCCCATGTCGTGCACACTGCGCCGCAGCAAGGACAGGACCTCGGTGCCGGACTGGGAATCCAGGTTTCCGGTGGGTTCGTCCGCGAAGATCACGTCAGGCCGCGGCAGCAGCGCCCGGGCCACAGCGACGCGTTGCTGCTGGCCTCCCGACAGTTCGTGCGGCAGATGATGCATTCTGCTGGTTAGGCCCAGCTTGCTGATGATCTCCTCGTAGAAGACCCGGTCCGGTGTCTTCCCTGCAAGCCGGAACGGCAGCGTCACGTTCTCCTCAGCGGTGATGACGGGGAGCAGGTTGAACGCCTGGAAAACGAAACCGATGCGCTCCCTGCGCAGTTCGGTCAGGTCGCGATCCGGGAGTGCGGTGAGCTCCGTCCCGCCCAGAAACACTTGCCCTGACGTCACTGTGTCGAGTCCGGCCAGCACATGCATCAGGGTTGACTTCCCTGAGCCTGATGGCCCCATGATCGCCGTGAACTCACCGGACTCGAAATCCACGTCGACACTGCGCAGAGCCTGCACGGTCGCGTGACCCGAACCGTACGTCTTGGTCACGCCGACTGCTCGTACTACGTGCTTGGCGGATTGTCGCGCCATCAGAAACCTCCTCGTCGTGGGCTCCTGTTGACGATATGGCGGGGGGTTCGCCCTGCCATCAGCGCGAAGAATGATCACCGGCGCCGGTCGGTCATACCTGGGTCTGATTCAGGGGTGATCACCCCGCCCGAACTTCATCCGTGCGGGTGCGCTCGCCGTCGCCGCCGCGGCTCAATGGCTCGCGAACTTTGCGATTTCCACCACATTTCCGACATTCAGTGAGATCGGGCTGACCTTCGCATCCGGTTTCTACGCCTTCTTTGCCCTCCTGAGCTTGCGTTTGTGTTCACCCAAGTCCCGGAAACCAAGGGGCGCGAGCTCGAGGACATGTCGTACGAAGTACATTCACGCCGTCGCTGACACCTCTGACGACGCTCAAGCGCGTCCGCTCCGTGGGATTCACAGCCCGCATACTGTGCAACTTGTCGGCGTGTCGCGTTCCAGCAGCCATCCGCGGTAACGCTGCAGCGTCAACGCCATTACTATCGTGGATCGGTAACGGGCTTCGGTAGTCGCAGCATTTGAGGGCATGGAAGAAGGGTGGCGTTAGTGGCGCAGGGGGGCAGCGTTCCATCGAGTGGTTCGGCAGCATCGATCGGAGACTGGCTCAGCGACCGCGAGTACGAGATCACCAAGCGGCTCGAGCGGGCGACCCTTGTCATCGAAGCGCACCCCGGCAAGGCTGTCGCGGATGAGATATCGGTGGCCTATGCACAGCAAGCCGCGCGGCTGTCCGGCCCCGGAGTGTCACCCGGTACTGCGCTCGTAAGGAAGTACCCGGCACTCACCCTGCTCACCCTCGTCGCGCATGCGTCTGCCACCGGTCGCACAACTGACTTCTGGGAAAGCTTCTGGACCGAATTGGGAGTCGCCCGCGACCCCAAAACCGAAGCGGACATCCGCCAGGGGATTCCGAAACTGTTGCGACGCTTCGCGCTGGCCGAGTTCCCGCGCCTGCGGGGCCGCTACGTCCAGGTCATCGGTGTGCACGCGGGTGTGCCAGTACCTAGCGCGGCCACGCTCGTGGCGGTGCTCGCCGACCACTTGGCGCGTGGCGGGGAACCCAATGGGTCGAGTTTCACCAATTGGCTTACCGACCCCAGAAAGCCCAACCGCCTTGCGCGAGTTGATGTGCCAGTGCGGACGTTCGTCACCGAAGGCGGCGAGTATGCGATCGACTTCATCGATCGTGTGCTCGACATTGTCGCGGTCTCGATGAGCAACCCGCAGACGTGGCGGGACTCCATTGATGCACTCGCCGTGACAAGCGGCCTGCCGGAGGTGTTGTTCCGGGAGGTCGTGCGCGCAGTCGAAGGGCAGGGGATCAGCGGCGGCCTGCTCGCTGGCGATGGGCACATCGAGCCGCCCCGGCTACGTCTCGATACTGGCGACGGTTCGGTTCAAGTCCTCGTCCCGCACCCCCCTGCACAGCCCGACGAGCGCTGGCAGATTTCGTCGGACGGTGATGTCTCCGAGGTTCGGGTGCCCGCGAGTATCGTCCACTCGACCAACCCCACCTGGCGGACGACTCCGCACGCCATTCGCGCGATTCCCAGCCCAGCGAGGCACGTCAGCGCGGAACACCCCTCGATCCCGCGCAGGTTCGTCTTCTCGCTGGTTGATCCGAAAGACCCCCTCGTTCTCTTCACTGACCAGGGAAAGCTCCTCGGCCGCAGGTTGCCCGTACCGCTGGGTTCGATCTACGCGCTGGTGCCGCGCGGTCACCACCTAGCCGATACTGGGGCTGCTGCGCCTGGGACGCCAACGGGACCAGTCATTGAGCCGGAGGCGGATCGGGGCAATCCGGCGGGGTGGCGCGACTGGCAGCTGCTGCAGATCGACACGACGGAACTTCGCTCGATCCAGCTGGTCAAGGACACTGACAAAGTGGGAACGGCCCGGCAGGTGCGACGCAGCTACCTGCCTGAAATTCTCCTGGCGGACCCAGTGCGCGGCGTGCGCGCGGCGAACGGCTCGCCCCTGTACAACGAGCGGCCCGCCGTATGGCTGCCGGGCGATCCACTGGGCCACAAGGTGCCGTGGCAGGTCAGCGCAAGGCGACTAGGTGCAGCGGACTGGGTCGCCACGTTCGTTTGGACGTTGGAAGGCGAAGACTTCAGCTGCGACCCGTTCGATGAGGTCGAAACACCACTTTTCGGAACATATGAGATCGTCGTGCGCGGCCCCCTCGGAGCAGACCTCCGCAAAGTCGTCCACCTCGCGGAAGGCTTCGAATCCAGCGTCACCCCCGACTACCGGGTACCAGCGAGCAACGGCCTCTCGGACTCCGTTGTCGAATTGGCGTGTGAGGCTCCGATCAAGGCGGATCCCGACGTGCTCCGGTTCGCGAGCGATGAGACAGAAAAGCTGGCTGTCCTGAGTGGAGCCGGCGAACTTCCGCTGCTCGTCAATCCGCCACAGGCGGAAATCCGGCTGACCAGTGCGGGGCAGTCCGCCCCCTGGTCGGGCCTGCCCCATGTAGTCACGGTCAACGAGCTCGCCGAGAACAGAACTCTGGCGTACCGGGTGCCCGCGACCGCGGACATCAACACCTGGGTCGAGTTGCGCGACCGGGCTGGGAAAGTGCGCCTGCAGGAGCCTCCGAGCTACAACGAGCACACCGATGCTTTCGAAGTGCAGACACCGCGCCTCGCGGAAGGGCTCGGACGCCTTCGTTCAGCACGTGTTGTGGCCGTCGTCCAGGCGGAAGACGAAGACCCACACTTCATTCAGCTTGCCAGCGTTCGCCCAGCAGGACTTTCCTCGGATATTCGCCTCGACGGTGAGGTACTCGTCTTTGAGGATGTGGCTGAGGTTGCTGGACTGACGGCGCAAATCTGGCCCGAATCGGCTCCATGGAAGGAACCCGTTTCACTTCCCGTTCGGGACGAACGTGTGGTGCTGCCCGACGAGCTAGCCGCTAGTGGGCCACTTCGCGTCAGGCTGGTCGTCGGTGATCAGTCGGCTGCTCCCTCGAGTCCGCCAGAAGACACCACTCGACTCGACCAGCGAGGCTGGGTGCGCAGCAGCGACCCCGCGCTCGAAGCCCTCGCACAGTACTTGGCCGGGGACGCCGACCTCCCGTCTGGCCTCAAACCCAGTCCACACATGTGGACAGCACTGCATGCGCTGACGATCACGGCGAACTACGACGACGTGTGCACCGGACTCGGGCGGATGTTGCGTGAGCAGCCACGAGAGGCCGTCCTCGCGCTCACGCACAGCACTGTGCCCGTGTCTGAACAGCCTGCGCTACTGATCGGGACAGGCGTCGCACAGGCCGGCTACACGGCGGAAGAGCCATCCGACGAGTCAAGTGCGAACTCGTGGGTGCAGTGTCTCCTCACGATGGCGGAGCTGCCGCTGTATGAGCGTGGCGGTATCGAGTGGGAGCGTGCACGCGAGGAACTCGATGAGCACGGTGGTGAAGCGCTGCTCCGCGTCTTGGACACGGGCCGGGACGCCGAACTGGCGAAAGCTCTGTTCGACCACACCACCGTCATGTTGCATGACATGCCCGCGGAGCAGGTCGACCAGATCTTCAACGTCGCACGGATCATCCCCGGCGCGGTCCTCGACGTAGACACACGTGTCAGCGCGATCGCGGAAGCATTCGCGATGCGCATGCGCTGGGCGGAAACCGCGAGCCACACGGAATTGATCGTCAGGGCAAAGAAATTTGTCCGGGCAATCCGCAAAGCGGGCAAGCAGTTCTATGACCAGATCTCGATCCGCAGCGATGCGCTGGGGAATGCCGACACACAAGCGCACCCGTGGCTGATGATCCCGATGGTGTCGCTGATCATGGCGCTGCTGGCGCGGCTTGAAGCGCACGGGGGAGTGAAAGCGGGCGTCATCGACGACGACATCATGCGCGCCTGGGCTGATCTCGCGCGGCTGTGCCCGCAGATGACGCGCATCGACTTGGTGTTCGCCGAATCCTTGATCGTCCACGCGAAGGTGGAATCCGGCCTGAGCTGGGACTAAACGTTTAGCGCCTGCGTGCCAGCGCGCTGAAACTTGCAGCGAGGGAAGCGAGTGCGACGGCGCTCGCCTTCAATGCCGTGACACCGCGCTGTCGCGTAGCGTGCAGCGAACGTACAGGCTGCAGCCATGGTGCGTCACGAATTAGCGTGCTCTCAACTGCCGCAGCAGGGCTCCCCGAAGGATTCAGGGTGAGATTCCGGACGGTGGCAGGCGCCACGTCAAACTGGTCCGCCAGGAGGGCGAGCAGTATCGAAACATCACTCAGGTCGACGCGGTCCGGGACCATAAGTTCACCAGACCGCGTCGTGCTCTGTTCCCATGTGACGCTAATACGCCGCATCGCGCCCAACCCCTGAATTCCTTACCTGCGCAGTGCCGATGTGTTACTAAGGCGTACCCGCGAAGAACTGAGTTCATGCCTGATCGATGTAAACGAACGATGAACCGTGTTAAGCCTGACGGTGATGTATACCCACGCTAGAAGCGGGTAATTCTGACGTGAGTGCAGAAAGGGGAAGGCATGCCGAAGACCAAGAAATCTGGTAAGCCGAAGAAGGACGAACTGCCCTCCACGGTGAAACGGTCGAGCAAGAAAGCGCAGCGCACCTTCGCCAAAGCGTACGACGCGGCCGTTGACGAATATGACGGCAACGAGGAACGTGCTCATCGTGTGGCGTACTCCGCCCTGAAGCAGAAGTACGCCCGAGTCGGGAAAAAGTGGAAGCGCAAGGATAAGAAGGGCCCCTCGGACTCCAGGTCAGAAGGTGGCTCTGGCGGCAAGACACATGAAGGCGTGGACGCGAAGGCGACGAAGGACAAGCTGCTGAAGACGGCCCGCCGCCTCGGTATCAAAGGGCGCTCCGCGATGAGAAAGCCTGAACTGGTCGAGGCGATCAAAAAGGAGAACAAGCGGGAGACTGACGCGGCGCGAAGAAAGAACTAGGGTGCCTGGACAGGTGCTGTCGTAGTGTCGTCTCATGGATCAGCCCTTGTGGGAGCAACATTGCTGCCTGCCGTTGTCCGCTGCGGCGAACGTCGGCGATCTTGCGACGTACGGCCCGGCATTCGTATCCGTGAACGTCGGCTACGCCCTGCACGACAAAGCTGAATGTCTCGCGGTAATCGACCACTTCCGGGCGGGAATCGACGCCGACGAGAGGCTAACGAGCGCGACCACTTTCGAAGCCACCGAACATGCGGTGCGGCAGGGCAAAACGGCGATCGCGTTTGATCTGGAAGATGCGCGACCGCTGGCCGGGGACCTGGCGAATGTTGAACTCTTCTACCGCCGAGGGGTCCGTACGCTGCTGCCCACGTACAACTTCGCCAATGATGCAGGGTCGGGGTGCCTCGACGAAACCGATCGCGGGCTCACCGCTTACGGCCGTGACCTCGTGTCGGAAATGAACCGGATCGGCATGGTTGTCGACGGTTCGCACTGCAGCACACGGACGGGCCTTGGTCTGAGCGAGGCGTCCACGCAGCCGATGATCTACTCGCACAGCTGTATGGGATCGGTGTGGGAGCACGAACGCAACATCACCGACGAGCAAGCTGTCGCATGCGCGGAAACGGGGGGTGTAGTGGGCATCACGGGTGTCGGCATTTTCCTCGGCGCAAACGACGCCAGCATCGACGCGATGATCCGCCACATCGACTACGCGGTTGAACTGATCGGTGAAGACCACGTGGGGGTCGCGTCGGACTTCCCATTCGACTACGACGACTTCCGCGAAGAGATGCTCAGCAACCCGCAATTCTTCCCCGCGGCTTACACGCGATATGGACCGATCGACTTCGTCACCCCGGCGATGATGCTGCAGCTACCCAGCGCACTCAAAGCGCACGGATACTCGACCGGGGTGATTCGGAAGATCCTGTGGGGCAATTTCGCGCGGACAGCAGCGCAGGTGTGGAAATAGGATCTGTCACACTTTTACGGCTTGACGCCCGGAACGCGTGGGGGCCCGGGCGGCATCCACAGAAGCTCGCAGCAGCGCGGATACAGCCCCCGAGAAAACAGCGACGAGCGCAACCGTCGCGCCAGCGGCAGTCGCCATGTACCAGGAGATAAGCAGTCCAAGCCAGACGCTCACCGCTCCGATACATGTCGCAAGTGCCATGGTCGTAGGAATACGGCGGGTCCATCGTCCTGCAGCCACCGCGGGGCCGAGGAGCATCCCGAGCACGAGTAGCGAGCCGACTGCCTGATAGGCGGACACCACTGCGAGTGCGACAAGACCGACGAGTGCGGCGTGCGCGGCGCGAGGGTGCAGGTGCAGCAGGTGGGCCTGGCGCGGATCGACGGCGAGAGCAACGAAGGAGCGGTGCCAAACGAATGCGAGGGCCGCGGTGACCACGGTGGCGGCTGCGATACCTAAGAGCTGACCGGACTGGATGGCCAGTATGTCGCCGAACAGGATCGCCGTCGCGTCCGAAGCGAAGGTGCGCGATGACGAGATGATGACGACGCCGAGTGCGAGGCTTGCGACGAACAGCAGCCCGATGCTGGTGTCCGCCGAGAGCCGCCAGCGGCGCTGCACGACGCTTACACCCAGGGACATGATCGCGGCGCTCGCAGCGGCGCCGAATACCGCGGGCACACCGGCGAGTAGCGCGATGGCGACGCCGGGCAGAACGCCGTGCGCCATCGCCTCGCCCAAGAATGCCATGCCGCGGGTCACTACCCAGGTGCCGACGATGGCGCACATTGTTGCTACTAAGACGCCCCCGATGAGGGCGCGCATCATGAAGGTGGTCGTGAAGGGATCGGTGAGCACGGCAAGCACAGCCATAGCGGTCGACCTTAGCAGTTATTGGTAGTGAGTTTCATTTGCTAAAGTTTCGTACGTGTCTCCCGCAATGCCACCGCTCTCTCCGAACGGCAAATCCGCCGCCACATCCGGTGCTGCGCGTGAGGCTGCTGACGAGCAGGCCCCTGTCGTCCGCGCTGCCGGCGTCAGCGCCAGCCTGGGTGGGCACACAGTGTTACGCGACATCGACCTGACCGCACGCGCGGGTGAGGTCACCGCGATCGTCGGCCCCAACGGGTCAGGGAAGTCAACGTTGCTGACCGTCCTCGCCGGGCTGCTGAAGCCGCAAGCTGGGCATGTCGAACGCGCGGATCACGTTGGCGTTGCGCTTGTTCCGCAGCGCAGCTCGTTGCCTGATCAGCTTCCGATCACCGTTGAGGAGCTCGCCTCGATGGGGCGGTGGCGCCGCGCTGGGCTATGGCGCCCGCTTTCCCGAAACGACCGCGCGATCGTCACGGAAGCGCTCGACGCTGTCGGACTTGCTGATCTGAGAAAACGATCCGTCGGATCGCTATCTGGAGGGCAGCGCCAGCGCGCGCTGCTCGCGCAGGGCGTAGCGCAGCGCGCAGAGTTGCTGCTGCTCGACGAGCCGATGGCGGCCCTCGACGCAGGTTCTCGCGCTGCGGTGAACGCTGCAGTCGGTTTCGCGACGGACGCGGGAGCCGCGGTCGTCATCGTTACCCACGACCTCAACGAACTTTCCACGGTCGACAGCGTCGTCGAACTCGCATTACCAAGCCATGCTTGAAAGGACTGCATGACTCGCCGTCTTGCCCCCATTCCTATTGCTGTGTTCGCAGCGGTGCTGGTCGCTTGCTCCCCGGCGCCGGATAGTCCGGGAACTGACGCTGACCCAGCCGCCAACGAGGAGGTGCCATCTGCGCTCGGCGACGGGCACGGTGCCATTCCCGGCGCCGAAGAGGTTGCTGAACCGCAGCTTCACCTGCTGACCGTTGACCCCGACGGAGAAATCCACCACCTTGACCTTCTAGACGAAAGCGTCGCCACTCTCGGCACCGTGGACGGTGTCGAAGCGCTGACCACTGAGGGGCGTTACGCGTACGCTGTGCGACCCGAAGCGGGAGCCGTTACCGTCGTCGACAGTGGTGTGTGGACATGGAGCCACATTGATCACTTTCACTACTATCGTGCCGAGCCTTCCATCCTCGGTGACGTGACCGGCGCCGGCGGGCCAGCCACCGTCTCAGCTAACGACGCCGGAGCCGGAATCTTCTTCCCTGACTCTGGTGAAGCCGTGGTTCTCGCCGCCGGAACTCTCGGCGAAGGGTCGCTCGACGAGCGGTTCCGGATTACTGGTGCACCGCACGATGGGCTCGTTGTTCCGATCGGAAACCGCGCCCTCGTCACAGAGCCCGACGCCGACGGTGCCGCGGGGCGCATACTCGCGCTCGACGAACTCGGTGAGCCGCTCGGCGCTACCGTCGACTGCGCTGACGCCCGGGGGACAATCACCACCATCGTCGGCACTGTCATCGGCTGCCGCGATGGAGCCGTTCTCGCGACAGCAACCGGCGACGGCGTTGAATTCGAGCACATCCCGTACCCGACGGAGGACGCGCCGCGCGCCGACGAGTTCCGCGCCCGGAAAGACCGGCCCACGGTTGCCGCTGTAGCTGGGGACAGCGGGGACAGTGGGGACAGTGGAAACTCGTCTATCTGGCTGCTCGATACCCGCAACCGTGAGTGGACGCTCATCGACGTGGGCGAGCCGATCCTTCAGGCGACGGCCGTCGCCAATGCGGACGATCACCTGCTCGCTCTGACCGCTGAGGGGCGTGTACTCGTGCTGTCTGGTGAGACTGGTGAACTACTCGCGGCAACAGATCAACTTGTCGCGGAGTCCGTCGCTGACCCAGAGCGGCGCCCGGGACTTGAACTGACTGCCGACCAGCAGCGCGCATACCTCAACGGGCCGGCAGAGAAGAAGTTATTCGAGATCGATTTCGCTGATGACGCGCGCATCGCGCGTGTCTTCGACACGGACGCGGAACCGAAGTTCGTTGTGGAGACGGGCCGATGAAAATGCGAGTCGCGTTAGCCGCTGCACTTTTCGCGGGCGGGAGTCTCACCGCCTGCGTGTCACCCGGACCAGATCAGCCGCTGGTCGTCGTGACGACCAACATCCTCGGCGATGTCGTCGAGGAAATGGTCGGCGACGAGGCTGAGGTACTCACTCTGATGCCGCCCGATGCCGACCCCCACTCCTTCGCGATTTCCGCGCAGACAGCAGCGCGCATGCGGGATGCAGAACTGATTGTTGCCAACGGTCTCGGCCTCGAGGAAGGGCTCGCGAAGCACGTCGAGTCCACCGCAGCTGACGGCGTTCCGGTGTTCCTCGCCGGCGATCACATCGATGTGCTCGACTACAGCGACGGTGACTCGGCAGGCCAGCCCGATTCGCACTTCTGGACCGACCCGGCCCGCATGATCGATGTCGTCTCAATGCTCAGGGAAACACTCGGCGAAATCGAGGGCATCGATCAGGCAAGGCTCGAGGAACAAGCGTCCAGCTACCTCACGGAACTCGAGTCGCTAGACGCCGACATGACAGCCGCGTTCACTGCGATCCCCGAACAGCGGCGCGCGCTGGTGACCAATCACCACGTCTTCGGCTACCTCGCCGACCGGTTCGGGTTCCGGATCGTCGGCGCGGTAATCCCTAGCGGCACAACGCTCGCGGCGCCGAGCGCGAGTGATCTCCAGGGACTCATCACCGCAATCGACGAGGCAGGTATCACCACGATCTTCGCAGAGTCGTCACAGCCTGGCCGGCTCATGGAGGTTCTCGCCGACGAAGCCAACCGCGACGTCGTCGTCGTTGAACTTGTCACCGAATCGCTGACACAGCCCGACGGTGACGCACCCACATACCTCGACATGATGCGCGTCAACACAGAGCGCATCGCTACCGGCCTCGCGCCGTGAAACCCACAAACCTGACACCCAGAATCAGGAAGGAAAAAATGAAACACCACTCCCTCTCGCGCGGTGCACTCGCTGCCGCGGCAGCATCGCTCAGCGGCGTGCTTGCCCTGTCCGGATGCTCCTCAAACGAGGCGTCTCCTGACACAGCTGGTGGCAATGACACTGGCACTGCCGACGCTGCGGGTGCCACCGGCACGGTGGAGCCTGCGCCACCAGGGCCACGCGTCACGCTGACGTACGAAGGCGGCGTGCTCGTCCTTGATGCCACGACATTCGACGTCCTCGGCGATTTCGACTCGGAGGAGTTCACTCGCTTGAACTCCGCGGGGGACGGTCGCCACGTGTTTGTCACAACGTCCGAGGGCTTCCAGCTCCTTGACGCCTCAACGCCGGAATTGACCGACCTTGTCATCGAGGCTGACTCGGCTGCCCACGTGGTCCGCCACGCAGGCCGCACCGTCCTTTACGACGATGCCACCAGTGACACGATGATCTTCAACACCGAAGACCTGCTCGCTGTGGACGGCGAGCTGCCCGACGCTGAGGTTGTGCCCGGTGTCGACGCCCACCACGGTGTGTCCGTTGTTCTCGAGGACGACACACTGATCACAAGCGTCGGTGACGATGATGGCCGCACCGGCATCCGGGTGCTCGACGCCGACCGTAACGAGGTCGCATCGAGTGACGAGTGCCCAGGATTGCACGGCGAAGGCACCCTGCAGAACGAGGTCGTCGTGTTCGGTTGTGAAGATGGCGTGCTCATCTACGACAACGGCGAAATCCACAAGGTCGACGCTCCCGATGAGTACGGCCGCATCGGCAACGCGTACGTCACCGAGACCAGCCCGGTCATGGTGGGCGACTACAAAGACGACCCCGATGCGGAAGGTTACCTCCTGCAAAAGGTTGTCCTAGTGGACACCGAGGCACGCACGCTCGAGGTCATCGAGCTGCCCGACGGTGTCGAGTACACATGGCGCGGAATCGCGCGCGGGCCGCAAGATGAGGCGTTGATCCTCGCGACAGACGGGTCGGTCCACGTTCTTGACCCTGCAAGCGGCGAGATCACCGAATCCTTCGCAGTCATCGAAGCGTGGGAAGGCCCCGATCAGTGGCAGAACCCGCACCCCGCGATCGTGGTGGACGGCGACATCGCTTACATCACCGAGCCTGCGGCGAACACGATCCACGCGTTCGATGTGACCACCGGCGAAATCATCTATTCGGCAGAGCTCGACCAGACACCGAACGAGATCGCGTTCACGACAGGGTAGTTGACCCTAGATTCCCGACGGCGCCTGCATTTCCTGCAGGCGCCGTCGTTGTAATTGCCGTCGAGGGTGCAGGGACAGTAACGGTTGAGTGTCAAGGCGAAACCACCTCTTCGCCGGGGTGAAGTAGGCGCTGCAACTCGGTGAGTGAGTCATCGTCGAGTACGGCACCGTGAACTGTTATCGCCCAGTCGTTTCCTGGGTCGACCACCTGTGAACTGTGCTGCCCCACCGCAGATCCCACGGCGCATCGCTGCGTGGGCGCCGGGCGAACAGGCAAGTCAGCGAACCACAACTTGCGTGTGCCTCGAAAGCTCCTGTGGCTGCGTTTTGGATGTGGATAGTGTCAGGCGTGAGATCGAAACGTACCGGCAGGACGAGCTTGTTGTCGGTGACGTACTTGCGGAAACAGTCGCGCTTAGTACTGCAGCGTGCCCTGCGTCAGTCGCGCACCGTCCAGATTCACAAACATCGGATCACTCGCCTTGAACCGCGCCCACACGGGTGCATCAGCTAAGGCTCTGCGGGTCGCGCCAACTCTGATGGTGCGGGTGCTGAGGTAGTCCTCGAGGATCGCGGTGAGCGGGGGAGAGGTGCGCACGGTGCGGTCTTTGCGGCCTTTGCCGCACGCATGAATCCGTAACTCACCTGCGGTGTCTGGATGCGGCTGGTGGTCACGGATGTCAAGCGCGAGGAGTTCGGCGGAGCGCAGCCCGCATAACAGGGTGAGGGCGACGATCGCGAAGTCGCGTTCCGGCCAGTCGTCCGCCCGCACCTGTTCGCTTTCCGCGAGCGTGGAGACCAGGCGCACGACGGCGTCATCGGCAGCGACCGCGGCAGGGTTTTCGCGGTTTTCGGGCGAGAGACGGCCTGCATCGGGTTGCCGGGGATGACGTTCTCAGTGAGCAGGAAGCCGCAGGCACCCCCGGTTGTCAAGTCCGATTCCGGGACAGTCGAAGAAACGCGGAGACCGTCACTGCCGGTCCAGGGCTGCCGACTATTCCAGGCCCTTGGGGTGCAGGACATCAGAGATGCTTATATGTCCCGGTTTGGGCTCGTTGGGAAGGCTGATTGGCGAAAGTCCAGCGCTTTCTCGACGTTCGTTAACCGAAAAAACGTACTGTGCAAATTCAGGCTTGACATGTACGTCGGGGAAGTGGGCACGAAGCTCTTCAATAATTTCGTAGCCCTCGTCGTACCAGTCGAAGACGTTTATCCCCGGAAGCCAACGCGGCCGCGAGGTGAAATCATCCATCTCCTTCACGAAGAACTTCTGGAAGCATTCAGTCCAGGCCAATATCCTTCCCCCAAGAGCTGTTAAGCGCGCCTCTTATGCCAAAGCCAAATGCAGATTGCAACTCCTGCGGTCGCCATCGCTGGAAACACCCAAAGCCACCACGGTGAGCTGGTCACCTGGTGAAGGTGTTCGTTAGTTAGAAACTGACCTGACGGCGAAGTGGGAGGATTCAATAGGTTCCATCCAGATGTGATCGGAATGCCAAAAACCCGAGATAAGTCAACAAGCAGCCCCACCGAGATCACGGTGCAGACACCAGTGAAAGGATAACGCCACCCAGAACCATGGGAATCCGGTTCTCCGATCAGGACGTATCCGGTTAAGCCAGTACCCACCAAACACTAGCAGCCCCACTAGGACGAGGATCGATAGCGACGCCATGTCGCACAGTACTACGCCTCCACTGTGGCCAGCAGCACTTAACAAGTGGCTTCATCTCGGGGGCACTGCAGTGAACCGCTCAGGAGCGGGTGCTCTAAGACAGGACCCCACCGCCCAGCACATGAACTATGGCTCCTTGTGGACCTGGATCAAACCGTGACATGGTGCCGAATCAGGTTGACACACACAAAGGCCGCAGGTTCGTCAGGGACATGTCGAAAACCAAGCTCGCCGCATACAACGCAGAAGCCGTGAACTGCATCAAGAGCGTGAAGGCAGGCAAGCTCGAAGTAGCCCGAAAACGCCTGGACAGAATCGTCGCTCAGATCGAGCGCAACGCCAGATGATCAGCCTTCAGGTCACCCCGCACTACCACGGCCCCCGATTGCGCGAACTCGAACTCGCTACACGGCACATGGACACGCTTCGAGCCGAGAAGGAGGCACAACGGAACGCAAGGCAGAGCTTCGGGAACAGCAGGAGGCGGAAGCGGAATTGCAGCGCGAGCGCGACCGTCTCGAGAAGGAGAAACAACACTACCTAAACACACTGCGAGCACTTGAAGCTCGCGGCGACGAAAGTGCGGCCACCGCACTGCGCGCGAAGCTTGCCGATGTTGAGCGGGCAATAACAGACGTCGGCTACCGGAAAGCGAACTTGCGCGCAGGCTATGTCTACGTCATCTCAAACCTGGGCTCGTTCGGCGAAAGGATGTTCAAAATCGGGTTAACGCGACGCCTCGAACCTATCGAGAGGGTTCGGGAACTAAGCTATGCTTCGGTGCCGTTCAACTTCGATGTTCACGCACCCTTCTTCGCCGAAGGCGCCGTGGAAATTGAGGCTATGTTGCACCGCGAGTTCGCGCACAAACGTGTGAACCGGGTGAACAACCGCCGTGAGTTCTTCTACGTAACCCCCAAGAAGTCCTAGATGTCCTACGCCAGCACAACGTCGCAGTTGTTGAATTCAATATGGAACCCGATGCAGACGAGTCCCGCATCAGCTCCAAACTTGCTGAAGCGAACACGTCGGGCTGACGAGACAGAAGCGCTGGCCGATCCGCAGGAGCTCGCCAGGAGCCGGGGCTGCCACTGACCCGGAGCGCCTGGCATCACCCGAAAGTCAGCGCCCGATCGGACGATTCGCTGCGTGGCTCGGTCATCTCGCCGACACCGGCAGCCTCCCTCGCCGCGTCCTTGTGCAGGGACATGACGTTGATGCAGGTAACCGCTGGTGTCGTAGCCCGGTGATCTAATGGTGGGAGGGGATGTGCAGGGTCTGCCCCGGTGCTTTCTGCTGTGGCCTCCGGTGCCAGCAGGGAGGAGCCACCATGACATCGAACGACTACACGCCAAGGCATTCCGCTGTTTCGATTGCTCCGCACTAACAGCCGTGGAATCCTCCTGGAGGCAGCGCGAGACCATCCGGACGATCACCCAGTTTGACGCCGCACCACACAAGTTTTCCTTGCCGTCGTTTACCGACTTCACCCGCGCTAACCCAGCTCTATGAGCCGACTCGTTTGAGCAGCACACCGCCGCGCTAGCGAACGCGCTACTTCCCAACATGAGTGACTGGACACGGAGCGTTTTCCCGCAGCTGCCTGAAATAGGGAAAATCGACTGGGGCAGTATCTGGCGTCCAGGGCTCGATCCAGCGCTGGCCGCGTCGATGACAACTACGTGGGAACACCTGACAAGCGAATCCGTGCTGCGTTCCTTCCGGTTGGCGCTCGACGCGAACGTCGGGGCGCTCGCGGAACAGTTCACTGCATCGAGCTGCGCGGCCCGATCGAAGAACTTCTCACGGCCCTGAACGATCCCTCCTTCGACGGCCGGGCCGGAAGCCTGTCGGAGTACGAGCCAGCAGTCGCCAGAGCGCTCTGGCGGCTGATCCTGGTGACACTCGCTGGATCTCTGGCACTCATGGGAAACGCGATAAACCGATGGAGGTAGGTGTCAGGTGTGCGGGGCATGCACATCGATGTGCATGCCCGAGCAGAGGTCGATGAGCCAGTCCAGATCGGTACCGGCTGCGAAGACCCGGGCATAGCCGGTGTCTATGGCCAGATCGTCTGGGCAGATCCGGTCTCCGAACAGAACATAGGCGCGGTCACTGTTGCAGCGCTTGGACATCCAGGCGACGCCGTCAAATCCTGCTTGGTGCGCTATTTCGGCCCAGCGGCGGGTACGCGGGTATTCGCTGGCCGGAGTATCGGTGAGTTGGGAGGCCTCGATGCGTAACGCACGCAAACCAGTTCCAAGAAACGACGCAAGCCGCAGCGGACGCTGAACCCGGATCCTGGCGGCGACCTTATCGAGATATTGCTCGGGCAGTAGCGCCCCGCCCGTTACGGGAATGCTGTGCAAGAGTGTCTCGCAAACTGCAGCGACCTCAGTCGCTGCCGCGTAGAGGACGGGCACCGCGGGAGTGCCAAAGAAGGAAAACCGCCCGCCTGGCCCCCTGCCTGGGTTGAACTCAACTGGACTTGGCCGCCTGTTGGTGTAAACGCGGTACAGGACTGTTCCTGGTTCAAGATCGACCGCCTGGGCGGTGAACTGATGCGGGGGCTCGGGTACATGCGTCACCATTCGGTGGTGAACTCCGACCTTGCAGCATCAAGGATGGCATTTGGATCGCCGTTGAGCAGATCCACAGGACGCTTGTCGCTGAGCCATCCTGTGGGCGTGCACAGCCACATCGTGAGGCTTTCTGGCGACCATTCGCTATCGTCTGCGAGGCTGATGAGCTGCTGGATCACCGGGAGGACATGGCCGTCACGGATCTGGAAGCCAGGATATCGGTACTGGTTGCCCCAGCGGATCGCCAGGAGCTTCCCTGCTTTGCGCTGATCTGCGGTGAAGCCGCGGGGGCTGGAGGACCGGGAACCTAGAGCTGCGGCGACGTCGCGGCTGGTGAGCAACTCAAACTCGGCGTCGATGGCCCGCCACTTATTCTCTGTCGCCTGTACCGCGCGCGCTAGCTGTGGTGATGTTGGTTCTTTGATTGCATGCATTGCTGGCCCAAGCGCCCGGATGGAACGCATGGCGTTGCGGACAGAACGGCCGAGGATCTCTTCAGGACCAGTGTTCTGATGTCTAGTGGTAGCCACGTTTCACCTCCGATTCGAATCCCACGGTTCATACGAACAGGATACTACGTGCGAATCGTCGGGCGAAGCGGCGCCCGAGACGTCATAGGCGTCACGCGTAAGCAGGCGTGGTCGCTGAGAAGGTGGCGCAAATGCTCAGAGAGAGCACCCAGAAACACCCGCCGAACTCGCCGCCCAGCCATGGTCGAACTACCCCGCCCGCCGCTGACATCACCGAAACGGTTAGCCATCATTGCGCATATGACTCGATCCCACTTGGATACTTGCAGCCCGCTCGCCTCAAGCGTGAAAGCACTCGGTGACCTCTGTTCACAGTCCGCCTCTCGCTTGCACCCGCGGCTATCCGACCAGGCGCTCACAGCATGGGTCGCGGGACTCGCTGTCGCCGCGGCGGTGACGGCCGGATGCGCACACACCCCAAGCGAAGCCGAACAGTCCGCCACCACACCAATGGCTACTGAACATTCGGAGCGCAAGACGGAAGGCAGGAACGTTCAGCGCGATGGAGGCGAATCGGATGGACACTTCACGATCATGGACGAGCCCACCGCGTTGCCGCGGTTTCCGTTGCTCCCGGACGACTGCAGCGCCCCGGCCTCGGACGGAAAGATCATCTTTGTCTGCGCCGGCGCGCAATACGGTGAAATCTCGGTCACCGTCGAAACTCTGCCCGCCCCGCCGGCACAGCCTGAAACAGGATGGCAAGAGGTATTTGACACCCATGTCACCTCCACAACCGGCGACCTCTACCTCTGGACGGGCATGGCAACACGCTTCCCCGGTATCAGCGAGCCCCTCACTTATAAGCCCGGGACCTACCAAGTGAGAATCCACATCAACGGGCGCCTGGAAAACCGCGGCTGGCCCACAAACGTCACCGATGAGACGTATCTGATCCAGATCTGGGAGCACAAGTAATCGGTACCCCTCGCCGACCATCGACCTCGACGGGCCCGTACCGGGCCAAAAGCTTCTCGGAGGCTAACGAAGCAGTACGGTGAGCAACGTGGATGTGCTGGTGCTGGCTGAGGCAGGCATTAGCGATTGAGTGAATTCCGGCCAGACAGACTGCATGCCCGGTTTCGGGACCTTCCTGTTCACCGCGGCAGCGCTCGGCCTCACGATCCTTGCATGCACGATCGGATGGATCGCAGCCAGTGTTGCTGCCACAGCGGCGCTCTCGGAAACCCATCTCAGCCGACCTCGTCGCACATTCTGGGCAGCCACGATCTGGCTGATACCCGTACTCGGCGTAGCCACCTTGTGGGCCTTGCGGAACCCGACATGTCACCGCCCACGCGAATCCGCCAAACCCTGAAAGATCCGACACGTCGGTAGTTCATGCGGCGAATAAATGCAGAATCGAATATGCAGGGTTACCAGTAAGTCGTAGCGTGTTCATAATCTACTGTCCAGCAACAGGATTCGCACCTTTCCGGCTCGACTGCCGGTAGAAATTGGCGGCGCCTGTCTCGTCTCGGCGGATTAGCGTTGTGCATCCCAGACGAGGCCCAGCATCCGCATCGCCGTCTGAAGATCGGGGTCTTCGCGGGTGATGCCGTCGCCTGAATTCCTCGGCAGGAGCTTCGGCGAGTTTGCGGGATCGTCAGGCTGCTCGTAGATAACCCACAGGCGTAAGCCGTCTCCGTGGCGGGAGTCGAATTCGACCCCGGCGACCGGATCACCATCCGGCCCCGTCAATGTGTTGATCCAACTGGACATCTTCTGCGTTAGTGCGCGGGGTCTTCCATCGCGTATTGCGGCTCCATCGAGGTCGTCGAGGCCCAGCTGTATCGCAGTGACGCGAAACCGCGCTCGAAGAGTCGCGAGGGACTCGGGGTGCCCCGGAACTGCGAACCACCCTGTGAGAGCAGCCCGGACCGCCATGCGGGGATCGCACCACGACGCAGGCAGCCGGCCTGGTTCCAGCGTGGGAAAGTTATCGTCATCCTGCCCGTCGACGACAATGTCAGCGAGGTCAGCGATCACGGCTGCACTGGGTCGAGCGAACGCGAGAACCTCCAGGTAGCAGGCCAGCCTGGTGGAACCGGTGTACAGCGTGCGCCAAATGCCGTCGGGTCATCCCAGCGACCGTGAAAGCTTCCCTCGGTGACGTACTCCCAAGGAGTCCATTCCCACGGAGAGGGCTTGTACCCGACACGGTGCACCTCTGCGCCGACCTGGCGCGCGCAGTGCACCGCGCCGGCCAGTGTGTCAATGAATGCGTTCTCTGCGCTCATCCGATCGCGGCAAATTGGCGAGCGGCGGCCAGGATCTTCGGGCCGATGGACTCGAGGTCTCCGTCGCGCAGTAGCAGTGCTTGGAGATCGTGCGCTCGAACGCGGCTTCAGCTGCGCACGTGCTGGCAGCGCGGGCACACGTACACGAGCCGCTCATCGGCATTCGGCACACTTATTGACTGATAACCAGATTCGCTGATGATGCGTCGTTCGATGAGTGTGCCGCAGCGCCTGCAGGGGTTGCGTTCTCGCCCGTACACCCAGAGTTCTTGACCGCGCCGCAGATTCCCGGTCGTGCACCGCTGGGTTCGGTCTTTGTTAGCCCACAGCATCCGCCGGGAGAGGTCGAGCAGCCCGTCAAGGTCTGCGACTTCCGACGTGGGTGTGAGGGGATCAAGGCCGCGTAAGAAGCACAGTTCGCTTCGATACACGTTGCCGATGCCTGCGAGGTTGCGCTGGTCGAGCAGCGCCATTCCTATCGCGCGTTCAGGTGCTGATCCGATTCTGTCCCGTGCGGTCGCTGCATCCCAGTTGTCGCTGAGGAGGTCGGGTCCGAGGTGCGCTGTGACGGACGGTGCTTCCGCGGCAGACAGCACGCTGAGGATTCCTAGGGAGAAGCCGACCGCTTGTGAGCCGTCAGCCTCGAGGACCACGCGAGCCTGCCATCCAGGTTTCCGCCATTTCTCGCCCGGTTTGTAGGTGTGCCAGGCACCTTCCATTTTCAGGTGGGAGTGGATGACGTGGTCGCCGGCCTGTATGAACAGGTGTTTGCCGTGCGGCCATACGCGCGAAATCCGCAGGCCCGCGAAGTTGAGGTTCGCGTACTTGTCGACCCGGAACTGTGTGCGTGTAAGCACCTTCTGGTCGAGGGCGGCACGCAGGTTCGTGGCTGCCCGGTAAACGGTGTCACCCTCAGGCACGGGTCACCGCCGGTACCGGTAGCCGCGCGGAACGACGGCGAACCCGTTCTCACTGAGTGCCCGGGCGAAGAATCCAACCGCACCGTCAGCGTGCTCCGCTCCGGGCGCGGGCACACCGTTTATCGTTTCGATGAGCAGCTTGTCGAGGGCACCGCTGCGTGCGATACCGACGAGGGCGCGCGCAGCGCCGTCTAGTGTCGCGGGGTCGTCGCCATACACGAGCGCGGTTTTGCCGCCGCGTTCCAGGTAGACCTGCAGCGCGCCGTCGACCATCACTACGAGCGCGCCAGCTTTGCGTCCGGCGCGATGGCCACCTGTTGGCGGGTCAGGCCAGGGGAGCGCGGCACCGTAGGGGTTCGCCGGGTCCACGGCAGCGAGCGCGAGGGCAGTGCCGGCCGAATCTTGGTCGCCGATGCTGCGCAGTTGGTCTACGACCGCTGACGTAGCGAATTGCGCGGCACCCAGGGTTTCGACGAAGTAACCGCGGCGGCACAGCCCGCGTTCTTCGAGTTCGCGGAAAACTTTGTACAGGACGGTGAATCCGAGGTCAGGTGAGCGCTCCGCAGTGAGAACGTTTTTCGTGACAATGCCGTAGCGGGCGAGGAGTTGTTCACACATGCCGTGGGCGCGCACGGTGACGTCGGGTTCGGACATTGGCAGCAGCGACCAGCGGCCCGCCACGGTCGGGGGGCCCGAGCGTGTCGGAAGTGCGGTGCGGGGGAGTCGCGCGGCACGGAAGGTGCGGGTACGGGACGGCACCTGTCGTGTTCGGTGAGTGGTACCAGCGGTGCCTCTGCGTCCTGACGACATGCGGGCCCGCACCGGCGAGAACGTGTCGTTGGTGACGCGTCCCGCCCAGACGAGCTCCCACAAACCGTCTACGAGTGCACTGTCGGACGGGGGTTCTTCCCCGTCTGCCAGGAGATCGCGGCCCACGGAATCGGCTAGTTCCCGGAAGAAGTATCCTCCGCCGCGGACCAGGACGGCCTCGATTCTCAATGCAACGGCGGAGAGGTCGCTCGGCGGAATCTGCGGCAAGGTCACCGGGGCAGTGTCCGCGAGGTGGAGACTGATCCATCCGTCCCGCGTCGACAGCGCCCCTGCACCTGCCCAGAGCACCTCACCTGACGACGTGAGTTCGTCCAGAAAAGCGGGCGAATAGTCGGCAACGCGGGTCCCCAGAATCAGGGGCTCGATCGCGGACGCGGGCAATGGCACTCCGGCGAGCTGATCGATCGTCGACAGCACACCATCGGCCCCCCGCGCCAGGTGCGACCCGACACCCATCCAGCCGGGGAGGAAACGAGCGAGCGTAGTGGTGCTGACTGGTTCGATCGCGTCGCGCAGTTTCGCGAGCGACCGGCGCCGCAGCACAGCGAGTACGCCAATGTCACACCATTCGGGGACCCCATCGTTGCCTGGCCGGAATTCGCCTTCAGCGACGCGACGATCGGTAGCCAGGGACCGCAGTACTGAGACAACAAGTCCGTAGGGCAGTCCGAACCGCGCCATGATCGCAGCGGAGGTGAACGGGCCGTGGGATCTGGCGTAACGCGCAATGAGTTCGGTGACGGCATCTGGAGCAGGCTCGAGGAACGCCACGGGTATGCCGATGGGTAGCGGTGCACCGAACGCGTCCCGCATCCTCCCGGCGTCTTCGGCGACCACCCACCAGGTGCGTCCTGCGAAGGCCACTTCGATTGCGCGGCGGCTCTCTTCGAGCCCGCGCAGCCAGCCAGCGGGGTCGTCGGTGCAGCGCTCCACGATTTCCGAGGTAGTGAGCGGGCCGATGGTGCGTAGCATGTCGGAGAGCTTTTCGGCGCTATCGGCCTTTCTCGTCAGCCACTGCAAATACCCTTCGTAATCGGTAATGACGTCACCGTCGAGGAGGTCACGCATTTCCAGGCGGCCGAGAAGTTCGGCGAGCAGCGTCGTATCGAGGGAGAGCGCCGCGGCCTTGCGCTCAGCGAGCGGTGAGTCGCCTTCATAGATGAACGCGCCGGTATAACCGAACAGCGCTGACACCGCGAACGGAGACGGTGTGTTCGTTTCGGTTTCGACGATGCGTATTTGCCGCCGCTCCACCTGGGTGAGCAGTTTCGCCAGTCCGGGAACGTCGTAAACGTCCTGCAGACACTCCCGGACCGCTTCGAGGACGATAGGGAATGTGGGGTAGCTGCGTGCCACCTCGAGGAGTTGGGCGGATCGCTGCCGCTGCATCCACAACGGTGAACGCTTCCCTGGATCACGCCGGGGGAGTAGCAACGCTCGCGCGGCGCACTCACGGAACCGCGCCGCGAAAAGCGCGGAACTGCCGATCTCCGCCGTGACGATCGCGTCGATCTCGTCGGGGCTGAACGCGAACAGGTCCGCGCCGGGTGGCTCGCCTTCGGTATCAGGCAGCCGGACTATAACCGCGTCGTCTGTCGTGACGGCGGCCCCGTCGAGTGCGTACCGTTCCCGGATCCTCGCATTGACGGCGAGCGCCCACGGTGCGTGCACGGGAAGGCCGTAGGGGGAGTGAAGAATGATGCGCCAGTCACCCAGTTCATCGCGGAATCGCTCCACCAGCAGGGTGGTGTCCGACGGGACGACTGACGTGGCGTCACGCTGTTCGCGAATGAACGACAAGGTGTTGGTCACAGCGTTATCGTCGAGCCCAGATTCACTGAGCCGCTCGTGCACGGACTCGTCATCCGCAGCGATGTCCCTGATGAACGCGCCTAATGCTGCACCGAGTTCGGAGGGCCTGCCCAGACTGTCTCCGATCCAGAAGGGCAATCGGCCGAACTGGCCTGGCGCGGGTGTCACCAAGACGCGGTCATGGGTGATGTCTTCGATCCGCCAGCTGGTCGCACCGAGCGCGAAAACATCCCCTACGCGGGATTCGTAGACCATTTCCTCGTCGAGTTCACCGACTCGGGTGTTCTTCTCACCGACCATGAACACCGGGTACATGCCCCGGTCCGGGATGGTTCCCCCAGATGTGACTGCGAGGCGTTGCGCGCCGGGACGGCCCGTCACCACCCCATGATCCCGGTCCCAGATAATCCTTGGCCGGAGCTCCGCGAACTGATCGGACGGATACTTGCCGGCCAGCAGGTCGAGTGTGGCGTCGAATGCGGAACGCGGCAGCGAACTGTAGGACCCCGTTCGCCGCACGGTCTGGAACCATTGCTCCACATCCAGGGGCTCAAGTGCGCATGCCGCGACGGTTTGCTGCGCGAGCACGTCGAGCGGATTTGCGGGGACTCTGATCGCTTCGATCGCGCCTTCCCGCATCCGTTCGACTGTCACCGCGCAATGCAGCAGGTCCGCGCGGTGTTTCGGAAAGAGGATTCCCCGGGATATCTCACCGACCTGATGCCCGGCCCGCCCAACGCGCTGCAAACCACTCGCAACCGAGGGCGGGGACTCGACCTGGATGACGAGATCTACTGCCCCCATATCGATCCCGAGTTCGAGGCTGCTGGTCGCGACGACACATCTCAGACGCCCGGTCTTCAGGTCATCTTCGATCAGGGCCCGCTGTTCTTTGCTGACCGAGCCGTGGTGTGCCCGCGCCAGCACGGCGGGGGATTCGCGGACTGAACCTCCCTGCGCCATAACCTCCGCGGGAGGCCTTGTCTGCGAAGGCAGTTCCGTTCCCTGGCGCTCGCTGTAAATCTCGTTGAGCCGAGCGGTCAGGCGTTCCGCGAGGCGCCGGGAATTGGCGAAGACGATCGACGACCGATGGTCGAGGATGAGGTCGGCGAGCTGCTCCTCGACGTGCGGCCACAAGGAGTTCGCAGACAGATTCTTCGCGTCGGAATCGGTTCCCCCAGGTGCCGCGGGCACGTTCGCCATGTCCTCCACAGGAACAGACACCCGAAGGTCAAAAAGCTTCTCAGTGGGCGGCGCGACGATGCTGACCGGACGTGCACCAGCCAGGAAACGCGCCACCTCCTCGCGCGGGCGCACTGTCGCGGAAAGTCCGATCCGCTGGGCTGGCTTCTCCAGCAGCGCATCGAGACGCTCCAGCGAGAGTGCGAGGTGTGCTCCGCGCTTGGAGTCCGCGATCGAATGGATTTCATCGACGATCACAGTCTCGACCCCTGCCAGGGTTTCGCGCGCCGCCGACGTCAGCATCAAAAACAGCGATTCAGGGGTGGTGATCAGGATGTCGGGCGGGTTGCGGAGCATCGCCTGCCGCTGCGCATTGGGAGTGTCACCGGTGCGCACACCGACGGTGACACTGGGCGGTGTCAACCCCTTGACGCGGGCCGTGTTCGCGATGCCAGTGAGTGGTGAGCGCAGGTTGCGTTCCACGTCCACCGCCAGCGCCTTCAACGGAGACAGGTAGACAATCCGAGTGCCACGATCTTCCTCTGTGGTGATGCGATCAAGCGCCCACAAAAATGCGGCGAGCGTCTTGCCCGATCCTGTCGGTGCGACCACGAGCGAGTGGCTGCACTGCCGGATCTCATCCCACGCCTGCTCCTGCGCAGGGGTAGGAGCACCGAACGACCCGCGGAACCACTCACGGGTCGCGGGCGAGAAGTTCTCGAGCGCGCTCACGGTTCCATCATGCCGTGAAGCACTGACAAGTTCTGCCGTCCGGCCGGACGCTGGTGGATGAACTGCGCCTTCACTATCGTTACCTCGCGGCACCAATACTCGAGTGCGGAGGGAAACATATGTGGGCAATTCGCCCGGTACAGGATGCCGATTCGGAGCAACTCATCGCGCTCATCGGTGCGTGCTGGTCGGAGTTCCCCGGTTGCATTCTCGACGTGGACCTAGAAGAACAGTGGTTACGTGCACCAGCCGCGGCGTATGCGGCTTTCGGGGGTGCCTTCTGGGTCGCGGACGATGAGGGCATGATCCTGGGCTCCTCGGGCTTCCGCCCAAGTCTGGCTTCTTTAGCGGAGATTAAGGGCGTGTATGTTGCGGCGTCAGCACGACGGCATGGCCTGGCAACCGTTCTCGTGAAGCAGGCAGAGCAGTCTGCACTCGACGCCGGATACACCGGAGTTCAGGCCTGGTCAGACACGCGGTTCACGGGCGCGCACAACTTATACGCACGGCTCGGGTACGCGCGCACGGGACGGTCCCGCGATCTCCACGATATTTCCCATTCGACTGAGATCGAATTCGCGAAGGAACTATAGAGCCGATACCGCCATCTGCATCTCCACGACGACCTTGTTGCCGAGACGCTCAAAGAACAGTCGCATCACGGGCGAAGCGATTTTCGCCAGACCGTGAAACGTGATTTCAGCGGTGTAATTGACCTCGGTCTCACCGTTTTCGGCACGTAGCCGGATGTCGTCGATCGCAGTCGCCGTCTTGTTGCGGCCCACGAACTTCACATGGTCAGCATGATGTTCGGCGAGTTCGTAAACAAGTTCAGTCTCGCGCCCGAGCACCCGCGACGTGTTTCGCCATTCAGCGCCGACGCGTATGGGGCCGTCGTCGATGCGCGTGCAGTTCACCGTGCCCGGATCCCATTCGACGGTGTTACTGAAATCGGCAAGATACTCGGCGACAACTGTGATTGGCTTGTCGACGATGAAGGTTCGTTGGACGTGCACCATGGTGGGCCCTTTCTTGTGGAGGGGCTTGCATGGTTACTTCGGAACGTCGCTACGACTGGATTGGTCACGACGGAACCTGCGTCGATCAGTGTTCTCCACCGAGCTTGCCGCTGAGTCGGTTATGCCGTTCTTGCGATGCCTCATTGAGGCCGATGATGGTGACACGTTTGCCGCGTTGCCGGTATTTGGTGGTGATCGAATCCAGGGCGGCGACCGTTGACGCATCCCAAATGTGGGATTCGGACAAATCGATGACCACGTTCTCGGGGTCGCTGGAGTAGTCGAACTGGTAGACGAGATCATTGGAGGAGGCGAAGAATAGTTCACCACTGACGCGGTACACGCGGGTGTCGATATGTCCGTCTTTCGTGGTGTCGGTTTCGGTGACCTTTTCGACGCTGACGAAGTGGGCCACACGGCGGGCAAACATCACCATCGCGGTGATGACGCCGGAGATAACGCCGTATGCCAGGTTGTGGGTGAAGACAGTGACCCCCACGGTCACAAGCATTACCGCTGTTTCGGGGAGTGGCATGTGTCGTAGTGTCGCCGGGGAAATCGAGTGCCAGTCCATCGTGTTGATCGACACCATGATCATGACGGCGACGAGTGCGGCCATGGGAATCATTCCGACAAGATCGCCAAGGCCCACAACAAGCGCGAGCAGGAAGATACCTGCGAGGAACGTCGAAATGCGGGTCCGGGCTCCCGACACCTTCACGTTGATGATGGTCTGGCCGATCATCGCGCAGCCACCCATACCGCCGAAGAAGCCGGTGATGAAGTTTGCAGTGCCCTGACCTAGGCCCTCACGCGTCTTGTTCGAGTGCGTGTCGGTGATGTCGTCGACGATCTTTGCCGTCAGCAGCGATTCGATGAGGCCCACGAGCGCCATCGCGAGCGCATACGGCGCGATGATCTGCAATGTTTCGATCGTGAACGGTACGTCCGGGATGAGGAACATCGGCAGCGACGACGGCAGTTCACCTTCGTCGCCCACGTCCGGGACGGACAGGGCGAAAACGGCGGTGATGACGGTGAGAATGACGATCGCGACGAGCGGAGCAGGCACCACGTTGGTGATTCGGGGCAGCATGAAGATGATCAGCAGTCCCACCGCAACCATCGGGTACACGAGATTGGGAACGCCGACCAGGTGCGGGATCTGCGACATGAAAATCAGTATCGCGAGCGCATTGACGAAGCCGATCATGACGCTTCGCGGGATGAATCGCATCAGGCGCGCCACGCCAAGGAAGCTCAGCGCGAGTTGCATCAAGCCGCCGAGAATGACGGTGGCAAAAAGATACTCGATCCCGTAGTCCCGGACGACGGGCGCCAGCACCAGCGCTATCGCCCCTGTTGCGGCCGTGATCATGGCCGGACGGCCGCCAGTGAAGGCGATGACCACAGCCATCGTGAAGGAGGCGAACAAGCCCACTTGCGGGTCAACGCCGAGAATGATCGAGAACGCGATTGCTTCGGGGATGAGAGCAAGCGCGACGACTAGCCCCGCAAGAACCTCGGTCTTCAATCGGGGGAACGAGCGCAGAGCCCCACGCACCGAAGTGTCAGGACGCTCCGTGGCAACAAGGGGTGCGCCGGGAGTGTGGCTCACAGTCGTCTCCGATCACGATCTGGGCAGGGAACACCCGTTTGAGTTTTAGCGGTGGGAAGGGTCGGATTCTACCGGGCTGGCCGGAACTGAAATGACGGATGGGGTGTGCGATGCCGCGCATCGCACACCCCATCCGTTAGTGGTTACGGCTCCTGTTTCTCGCTTTCGCCTGCTGTTTCACCGGACTCTTCGGCTGCTTTGAGTACCGAGCCCTCGTGTGACGCAGCGAACTCAGGTGTGTCGAATACCTCGCCACCGAGGGGATCCGGAGCATCGGTGCTCGTATGCACCCGTCCTGTTGCGGGATCGACGGTAACGTCACCCGGCGGCACTGCACGCACCGAAACGAGGAGGCCTGTCTGATCCCGCCTGTCGTCCCGCTTGTCCCACGAACTGAGACCAGCGAAGGTCGCGGAGACGCCGCGCACGCCGCGCCACGGCTTCTTGGTTACGTGGGGCGGGAGGGGTGCCGAGGGTTGGGCTTCCTCTGTTGGCAGCGAAATACCGCCACCGGCCGGAGACTCACCAGAGACCTGGACGACGCGAACATACGTCGGCATCCGCGACACGTCATACCGGAACGCGCGCAACAGGGAGAAGCACGCGAGCACCATGATGATCGAGAATGGCACAGCGGTTGCGATCGAGGCGGTTTGCAGCGCTGTGAGTGATTCGCTGCCACCAACAACGAGAAGGACGGCCGCGGCGAAGCCTTCAAGAACCGCCCAGTACACGCGCGTGATCTTGGATGTTTCGACTGCGCCACCGGTCGCGAGGATGTCCACGACGAGGGACCCGGAGTCCGAGGACGTGACGAAGAAGAAGACCACGACACAGATCGCGAGGACACTCGTGATTGTTGCGAGCGGGAGTGTGTCTAGGTGAGCGAACAGCGCCGTGTCTGCGTTCACCGAGCCTTCCGGCGCGATATCGCCGACTTCGCGCTGCCGCAGGATCGCCGAGTCACCGAAGATCGTGAACCAGAGCGAGCTCACGAGCGTAGGGGCGATCAGCACGCCAGCGACAAACTCGCGGATGGTCCTTCCCCGTGAGATGCGTGCGATGAACATGCCGACGAAGGGTGCCCAGCTGATCCACCAGCCCCAATAGAAGATCGTCCACGCGGCTGCCCAGCCGTCTTCCGAAAACGGTGCTGTGCGTAGCATCAATTCCGGCAAGGCCTGGAAATAGTTACCGAGGTTCTGTACCCACGCTTGCAGAAGAAACAGTGTGGCACCAGCCAGGGCGACGAACAGTGCCAGGATCGCCGCCAAGGTCATATTAATGTTCGACAGCCACTTCAGGCCGCGGTGCACACCGGACACGACAGAGACGGTCGCGATCAGAGTGATGACCGCGACGATGCCCAGAATCCAGTAGTTGGATGACTCGATCCACCCCAGGAACTCGAGGCCCGCCATGATCTGCTGGACACCAAACCCGAGCGACGTCGCGACACCAAAGAGTGTGCCGATGATGGCGACGGCATCAATGGCGTGGCCGATCCAGCCCTCGACGCGTTCCCTCCCCAGGAGCGGTTCGAGGAGCCAGCGCACGGCGAGCGGACGGCCCTTGCGGAATGTCATGTACGCGAGGCCGAGGCCGACAACGACGTAGATTGACCACGCGTGGAGGCCCCAATGGAACATCGTGAGTTGCAGTGCCTGATTGGCCGCGGCATCCGTGGCGCCCTCAACCTGTCCAGCATCCGGCGGGGAAAGATAGTGCATAAGCGGTTCAGCGACGCCGTAGAAGAGCAAGCCGATGCCCATGCCGGCGCTGAACAACATCGCGAACCACGAGAGCAGCCCGAATTCCGGGTCCTCATCATCACGGCCGAGGCGGATTCGCCCGATCTTCGACAGCGCGCAATACAACGCGAACACCACGAATCCGGTTGCCGCGAGAATGTACCACCAGCCGACACCGTCAGCGATGAAGGAGTTGAGCGTCGAGAAAGCGTCTTCAGCGGTGCCGCCATACACCGCCGCGAATGCGATGAGCCCTAGGATGACGAGTGATGCGGGAATGAAAACTGGTTTGAGCAGTGAAGACCACGCTTTTGCGATTGGTGAGTCGCTACTCTCTGTAGTTGCCCGCGGAGGTTCTGTAGACACACTTCCTCCTCGCTTGTGGGATCTTTGGTAACAGAATTACCATGTCACATTTTGTGGTATTCAGTCAGCCAAGCGCGGAGAAGGTTGTCAAAGTGCGACGATTGCGCTTCGAGCGTCGGCGATAACGGCATCGTCAAGCCCAATTCCCTTACTGAGGTAATTCTGAATGGTGCCGAACTCGCGCTCGACGGTCCCGCGCGCCTCAGCCAGGTAAGACCCTTGAACCCGCAATACGGGGTAAAGGAGTTCACGCTGGATGCCTCGCTCGACGGCGGCCGCATAGATCGGAGCGAACAATTCATCCACAGCCGGGTTCACACCAAGGTATTCGTGTTCCAGCACGTCAGCATCGGCACCCGCCAGCCAGAGCAACATAGTTGCTGCCCACCCAGTGCGGTCCTTTCCGGCCGTGCAGTGGAAAAGGACGGGATGGTTCGCGGGATCGGCGATTGTGCGGAAGAGCGACCGATAGGCTGCCCGAGCGGCGGCGTCGAGCACAAAGAACCGGTATGTCTTCAGGATTTCCTGCTCGGCCGACCCGTCCGCAAGGATTCTTGTCGCATAGTCCGGATCTGACAGCGCTTGCGCGAATCTCGCCGCAACTCCGTCGGGCCGCGCGGCGAGCACGTCCGCGGTGACAGACGTAACTCCGTCGGGGAGTGCGCTGGGCTGACTGACACGTTCGGGCCCCGACCGCAAATCGATGACCGTGCGCACGCCGAGTTCGGAAAGTGCGTCCGAATTCGTGCTTCCCAACTGTGCTGAGCGATAGATCCGTGCGTGCTGGGTGACTTGGCCCTTCGCCGTCGGGACGCCACCAAGATCTCTGAGGTTGGGGATGGTGCTTTTTACCGTTGGCACGTCAGTTCTGTCGCTCTTCGATTTCTTCGATAAAGTCAGCTGCCATTTTCGCGACGAGTTCGGGCTGGTGACTCGGCAGCCAGTGCCCTCCGTCGACAAAACGTATCCGGCAGTCGATCGCCCACTCCGCAGCGCCTGCTTGTGCAGCCGGCGGGAACAGCTTGTCATTTTCGGGGACGATTACCAGCGAGGGCACCGGCTTGCGAGGTTCGCCAGTGTGCCGGGCCGGTTTGGCACCGAAGAGCGCACTGTAAATATTTGCGGAGTAGATGCGAAGGCCGTCGCGATTGCGGCTCGCGAGCCGGTGGCCGTAGCCATCCGGTTCCTTGCCTTTCTCGAACTTCCACTTCGCGAACGACATCGCCGCATCGGCGACACCAACCTTGAACAGAGCCGGCGCAATCACCGGCACCTGAAAGAACGTCATGTAGGTGTTAATGCTCCACGTGCCGAACAGGTCACGGAGGTGCTGCCAGTTGAACCGCAGCTGATCACGTACCCACGCCGAGTAGTACTCAGCCGACGCGGACCCGATTGTGGTCAGTGACAGTAGTTCGATGCCGTCGACCGGGTGCAGTGCCAGATCCCAAGCCCCGGCCCCGCCCCAATTGTGGGCCAGGAGGTGCACGTGGCCGTTGTCCGCGACGGTCCGCGCGACAGTGGCGATGTCGTCGGCCAGCTGGCTCACCGAGTACTCGGCCACGCGCTGCGGACGGTCAGAGCGTCCAGCGCCGCGCATGTCGAACAGCACCACGTGGTACCTGTCCTTGAGCAACTCGGCTACAGGCTCCCAGACGCCGTGGTCATCGGGAAACCCGTGTACGCATAGCACCGTCGGTTTGGACTGGTCGCCGCGTGTGTATAGCGCCAGTCGATAGCCATCCGACGTGATCGCCCACTTGTCGGGCTCGGCGGATGGAACGGGCCGCGGCCCCACCGGCCCAGCAGACTTTACTTCCGCGGGACGTCGGGAACCGCCCGGTCCGGAGGTGTGCTCCGTATTTGCCATGAAGACCTCTGTGTCGTTCTCGGCGTGAATATGGCGGCTGCCATTCGTTCGTTACAGGCAGGCTAACGCAGGTTGAGCGTTGCTGCTAGCAACCAGCTAGCGCTGGTCATCGCGTCGTGGCTGTCTACAGGATCTCCTCAACTGTGTGTGGCGGACGGGCCAGGCGAACGCCCCGCGGTGTGACGACGATGGGCCGCTCGATCAGGATTGGGTGTTCTGCCATTGCATCGAGCAACGCGTCGTCGCTGGTGTCCGGGTTGTCGAGCCCGAGTTCTTTGTACAGCTTTTCGCGCTTGCGGATGGCCTGCCGGGGTGTGAGCGACGCCGCGGTGATCATCGAAGCGAGAGCGTCGCGTCCCGGTGGGGTGTCGAGGTATTTGACGATTTCGGGTTCGATGCCGGCGTCTCGGATAATCGCGAGGACATTCCGGGACGTCGTGCACCGGGGGTTGTGGTAGATCGTCACATCACTCATGCATCAATGATCGCCGACTCGCTCCGGGTTGTCGCCTGAGGGGCGATACTTAGCTGTGGCGTCTTTGGGCTTCGTGCGGCGCCCCCGGGGGAGGTGAGGTGCTCGTGCTGCTGTCGATCGACCCGGATTCGTCGATACCGCCCTACGAGCAGATCTGCACGCAGATCATCGAGCTCGTTCGGCAGGAAGATCTTCCTGCTGGCTGCAAGCTGCCGACGGTTCGGCAGCTTGCGGCAGAACTCGGTATTGCACCGAATACCGTCGCCAGGTCGTACCGGGAGCTCGAGGCTGCCGAAGTAATCGAGACGCGTGGGCGCCTTGGGTCATTTGTCGCTGCCTCAGGCGACCCCACCCGGTCGCGGGCGCAAACCGAGGCTGTCCGGTATGTCACTGAACTTCGTGGCTGGGGTTTCACGGATGAGGAAATCAGTAGATTCGTGGCGGCGGCTCTACGGGGGCTCGGGTAGCGAATTGGGGTGCGGCACCAGCCTCAATTACGTCAGAAATCGACCGACCGCTACCGCTACACACAGGACGAAGAGTGTTCCCGTGAGGGGCATGTAGCTCGAGAGTTCGGCCCGTCGGCGAAGCACAATCATTGCGAGCACCAACAGGATCGCAAGCCCGACTGCCGCGATGGGGGTGAGGATCGGGTAGAGGCCGGTGGCCTGTGGGAGAACGAGCCCGACAGCACCCAGGATTTCTACGATGCCGATTGCGCGCACCGCGCCGGGCGAGAATTCCTGAGCCCAGTCGGCACCCTTTTTCGTCACATACTTCTCGTAGGGGGTGGACGTCTTAGTGACGCCACTCAGCAGGAACGCTGCAGCGAGGAGGGCAGCTGGTATCCACAGCACCAGGTCCATGTCCCCTCCTTCAGGGCGTCGGGCGGGGCGGGGCAAGTGCTGCCGTGTCCGCTTTGTTCACTATGGCGAGAACCGTACGGTGACGCAACAGTACCCTCAGCCGGTGAGGCTTCTGGACAACTAGTTGCTCAGTCAAATAGTCTGGGCGTAGAATTGATCATGATGGGATAGCCGCGCCCGGCGGCTGCCCGCTAGTTCACACAACGGAGGCATCATGGGTACTGGCTGGCACCGTGACATCGCATTGCTGATCGCCCGCGTCGGCATCGGCATCATCTTCGTTGCCCATGGATGGCAAAAGCTCAACGATCAGGGAATCGAAGGTGTGCAGGCGTTCTTCACCTCAATCAACGCCCCACTCCCTGAGATCAGCGCCTACGTCGTGACCTACCTCGAACTCGTAGGAGGGGCACTTCTGATCATCGGTGCACTCACGCCGCTGGTGGGCTTCTTGCTGTTCTGCGACATGGTTGGGGCATTCGTCCTTGTCCACGCGGAGAACGGGGTGTTCGTCGATGACGGGGGTTACGAACTGGTCCTGGCGCTCGGTGTGGGCTCCTTGCTGATTGCTGCATGCGGGGCTGGCCGTCTCAGCGTCGACCGCATGATTCCAGGCCTCAACCGATTCTCCTGACGACCCAAACGCTCCGGTCAACGCCAGCTAGGCAACCACAATTGGCGTTGCCACATGTCTGGCGTGATCGGTAGCGCCGTCAGGATGGGGTACAGCCAGACAAAGTTGACAACAACGACCGCGAGGTAGCCGCACACCACGAGCAAGCCAAGCTGCTGACGCTCCGGCGGCTGACCCCGTCGGCCAAGCATTTCTCCAAGCGCCAACGCGAAGAGCATAATCATGAAAGGCGCCATTGGAGCGGCGTAAAAGTAGTACATCTGCCTGTCGAGGGTGAGAAACCAGGGCAGAAATACCGCACCGTAGCCGGTGAGTGCCGCAGCGTAACGCCAGTCGCGGCAGGTGAGGACCTTCCAGAGCGACCACGCGAGAACGGGAAGTGCGAGCCACCAGAGCGCTGGCGTGCCGACAAGCATCACAGCGCGTACGCACTCACTCGCACTGCAACCTGAAATATCCTCGCCCTGCGCAAAGTAATACAGCATCGGCCGCAGCCCCATCGGCCACGTCCACGGCTTGGACTCCCACGGATGAATGTGGCCATCAGTGTTGGTCAGCCCCGTGTGGAACGCCAGAACGTTGCCGTGGTTGTACCACAGGGCACGCAGAGAGTCGGGCACAAAGCTCCACGAACCACTCTCACCGATGGCGCGACCAACCGCGTGGCGGTCAACTGCCGTCTCGCTGGAAAACCACGCCCAGTAACTTGCGACATAGACGCCTGCAGGTACGGCGACTAATGCCCACAAGCCTGGGGCCACATCGCGCGCAGCAGTCCCCGCAATGGGCCGCTGCACGCCGAAGCGGTAACGGGCAGCGAGGTCGAATGCCACAGTCATCAGGCCGAAGAAGACGATCACATAGATTCCGGACCACTTCGTGGCACATGCCAGACCGAGCAGCACGCCTGCACCGAATCGCCACCAGCGCACCCCCATCCGCGGCCCGAACGGTGTCTGACTGATCCGCCCCTCCCCGTACACACGCGAGTACCGGCGCTGAACGTCATCACGATCGACGATCAGGCAACCGAAGGCAGCGACGACGAAAAGCACGAGGAAGATGTCGAGCATGCCCATCCGAGACGTCACGAAAGTGACACCATCGACGAGGATGAGGACACCGGCGATCGCGCCGACGAGTGTCGACCTCGCCAGACGGCGAGTGATCCGGGTGACCAGGAGGACAAGGACGACGCCCGCGGCTGCAGCAGAAAACCGCCAGCCCCACGCAGAGTAGCCAAATAGTGCTTCTCCGAGCGCGATGAGCTGTTTACCGACCGGCGGATGCACAACGAGCCCATACGCGGGGTTGTCCTCCACCCAGCCGCCTCGCAGCATTTGCCACGCCTGCGTGACGTAGTGCTTCTCATCGAATACAGGCGTGCCGGCATCTGTGGGGGACTGGAGCCCCGTGAACCGTGTGAGGGCGGCGAGGAAAGTCAGAAACCCGGCGACGAGCCACCCGCGGAGCGTATCTGCGGGCATCGGATCGTCGGCCGGCGTCAGGGCTCCCGGACTGGACACAGGGGCTGCATGCGCAGCTGTCCGGTGATGAGGGTGCCGCGCGACCCGCGCAGCGTGAGCTGGCGGTCTTCGGGCAGCACTGAGCACGGGCACCCGATGATCGTAGGCTGTATCACCATGGCCGGACAGCTTGTACTCGCCGCTACACCCCTCGGTGACATTCGTGATGCGTCACCCCGCCTCATGGACTTGTTGCGTGACGCCGACGTCATTGCGGCTGAGGACACCCGCCGGACCCGGCAACTCGCCGCCGCGCTCGGCGTTTCGCTGACCGCGAAGGTCGTGAGTTTCTACGACCACGTGGAAAGGACGCGGCTCCCACTCCTTGTTGATGAGGTTGTTCGCGGGCACACCGTGCTGCTAGTGACCGATGCGGGGATGCCGTCGATCAGTGATCCGGGCTACCGGCTGGTGGCCGCGTGTGCTGAACGCGGACTATCCGTCACATGCCTGCCCGGGCCCTCCGCGGTAACGACCGCGCTGGCGCTCTCTGGCCTGCCTGTGGATCGGTTCTGTTTTGATGGTTTCCCGCCACGCAAGCAGGGCGCGCGGCGCGAGTTCTTCAACGGGTTGCGCGACGAACCGCGTGCGTGCGTGTTCTTCGAAGCGCCGCACCGCCTTTCAGAATGCCTCGATGATGCTGTCAGCGTGCTCGGCCCGCAGCGTCGCGCTGCGGTGTGCCGCGAACTGACCAAGACGTACGAGGAAGTAAAGAGGGGCACACTGCGCGAGCTTGCCGACTGGGCGAAGGGGCACGTCCGCGGCGAGATCACCGTGGTGCTCGAGGGCGCGCAACCCGCTGCGCGGAGTGTGGGCGATCAGGTCGCAGACGTCGAACGCCTCGTGGCAGCAGGCAGCAGGCTGAAGGAGGCGTGCGCCGTGATCGCGGAGCGGGCGGGCGTGTCGAAGCGCGAACTGTACGAGGCGGTGCTCGCGCAGCGGACGTCAGCGGAGTGACGCCGAAGGGGTGAGGCCGACGATCGTCGCTGCCTTGTCGACGCATTCGTTCCACTCGCGGTCCGGTACAGAATCGATGGTGATGCCACCCCCGACACCGAGTCGGCACTGGCCGTCAACAGTGAACTCGACTGTCCTGATCGCCACGTTCAGTTCGAGCCCGGCGATGGGAGAGTGGAACCCTACGGTGCCGCAGTACACGCCGCGCGGGGACGGCTCCCAGTGCTGCAACAGGGTTCGGGCGCGATGTTTCGGCGTTCCGGTGACGGAAGCTGGTGGGAACGTTGCCTCGAGCAGCGCGCGCACCGGTATGCGGTCGTCAATGTGGGCTTGCACTGTGGAGACTAAGTGCCACACCCCCGGCGCGGGATAGACACCGAGGAGGTCGGTGACGGTGACTGAGCCGGAGTCGGCGAGTCTGCCGAGGTCGTTCCGGACGAGGTCGACGATCATCACGTTCTCCGCAACGTCCTTCACCGAATTGCGCAGCAGCGCGGGGTCGGCGTCGATCGGCAGCGTCCCCTTAATCGGACTGGATTCCACGACGCGGCCCTTGCGGGACAGGAAAAGTTCTGGCGAAAGTGAGGCGACAGAGCCCCAGGCGCCCTGGAGGAAAGCTGCTTTCGACGGCTGCGTCGCGGTGATCGCATCGGTGAAGAAGTCGAGTGGAGCGCCCTCGAACTTCCCGGTGTAATGCCCGCATACGCATGCTTGATACACCTCGCCTGCCCTGATGGCCTCAAGGCACGCCTCGACCCCATACCTGTGTACTTCTCGGCTTGGCGGTTCCCAACGGCAGGTCCATGGGGCTGACGGCGGCAGTGCAGGCGACACGATGAGACGGCGCAGCCAATCGGGACAGGCTGCGCCGCTGAGAGATTCGAACCACCAGGTGCCACTTCGATCCAGACGCAGCACGCTATCGGTGTACCCGCCCGCCATCCGCGGGAGGGGACCTGTCGTGCCGTCTGGACCGGTGTCCGGGTACGAGAGGTAACCGAACCATCCGCCACCCACGGCGTCTCCTGACGCGGCAACGGTGTCGATTTCCCCAAAGGGATGCGGAGAGTTGTCGGTGTGCGTGGCGAGTTCGGGAGCGATGATGGCGAGGGAACCGAACCAGTTTCCGGTCACCGCCGCGGGGGGTGGTGCACCAGTTTGCTGGGCGCGCGAAGCTAGCGCCCGCAGAACATCCGCGGCACGGAAACCTTCACCGATGCGCTCACATCGCACTGGTTAAGAGTCGCACGGGTCAGGACGCCCCTTCGAGCGCTACCCCCGCTGGCTGCAAAACTGCCTGGTCGGCCGCGACCTTACCGGCAATCCAGCCGCGAGCATCCATGGGAGATGCTGTTTGCTTCTCTGTCCTCGGAAACAAGCGCTCGAATTCTGCGTTCACCGCTTCGTTCTGCGCAGCCAGGATTGGGAGCAGCCGTTTTCCGTTGCGCCGCGCGCGTTTCGCGGCCCGCGCCGTGGTTTCCTCGCCGACTTCCTGAAGGCGCTGGCCGACACGGACTGCGAAGGCAAACAGGAACGCCCGCCGGAAGCTCGCGGTTCTCGTGGAACCATCGTCGCTTCCACGGCCGAGTTCAGTCATCGCATGAGTCGCCTGCACGAGCACCGAGGTGTACAGCATCTCGACCTGCCGCAGGTCCACTGGGGTACCCACGGCGGTTGCCACCGCGTATTCCGCGTCCCACACGACACGCACCCGGTTCGCCAGACTTATTTCGTGGAGCAGGTGAACCTTCGCTTTTGTGTATGGATTGTCGATGTGAATCCGCGTCGTGAGAATGTCGGCACGCGAGTGTTCTGATCGCAGCAACGCCGAGTCAATCGCGTAGCGCGTCATGAGTTCCTGTGCCTTGGCGGTGAAAGCCTCGGCTTCACCGGAATAGGTTGTCGCCTCAGCTTTGGCGAGTAAACCGCGAACCTTGTTCAGCACCCGCGAATCAACTGGTCCTGAACAGTGGGTGCGCGGAGCGGCGTCGGCCCGCTGCTCTGGCCATTGCGAGGGAGGAGTGCACACTTGCGGCCAGACCGGCAGATCATGCCACCGGCCGATGAGCGTGAGGACAGCCGGCCAGTCCGTCTGGAGTGGGGGCTCGCCCCCGAGCGCAAGCAAGTATGGCCGGTTACCGGGGTTACGGACCGCTGCCCATCGCATGGTGTCCGCAAGGTCCGGGCAGGCCGCAGCAACGTCGTCCAGCTGCTCCACCCAGGAGAGCGGCGCCCGCTGCGACGCGTTCGTCAGCGCAGCCTGGAAGGCGACTGTCGCGAGAGCAAGGTCTGTCACGTGCTGAGGATGCGCGCGTTCGACCACGTGAATTACGTCTCGCGGCTGCCAGCCGTGCTCATATAGCGAATCCATCGCTGAAAGGAGAATGTCTGATGCGATCCGGGTCGCCAGCCACGGTTCACGGCCCGCGTCGATCTGCGCGAGCTGTTCCGCGACACGTTTCGCGCTGGGCGTGCCGCCACGACGGCCCCGCTGCGCCGTGATAGACGCCTCGGCGCCAGTGAGGATCATTTCGTGAACAAGTGTGTGGGGATCCGCGCCCGGGCTGGCGAAGCGGCCGGGCCAATTCCACTGCTCTTCGGTAGCGTGGCTGGGCTGCTGCGTTTCTGACCACCGGACAGACGAAGCGTTACCGTGTCCATCGGCGCTTGGCTTCGAACGTCCGCGTGAGCTCTGGCCGGCACGCGTGGTCCGCGCTCGTCGCGATCGCTCGGTGGTGTTCCCCATGGGACCGCAGTATGCCTGTTCTTGTTGGAAAGGTGTGGGATGCGCCCCGGCTGAGCCCTATTCTTGGCGCGCTATCTGGCCGTGTGAATCTGGCCGGGTTGGGAATCCGGCACCCTCAACGAATAGGCTGGAACGCATGTCTACCCGAGTTCTTACGGCGGTTGCCTGGCCGTACACGAATGGCCCGCGCCACATTGGGCACGTGTCCGGTTTTGGTGTTCCGTCCGACGTCTTTGCTCGCTACCAGCGCATGGTGGGCAATGACGTACTGATGATCTCGGGGACGGATGAGCACGGCACGCCGATCCTGGTGCAGGCGGATCAAGAGGGCACCACGCCGCGTGAGCTCGCGGATCGCTACAACCGCGTCATCGTTGAAGACCTTGCCGGGCTCGGTCTGAGCTACGACTTGTTCACCCGCACGACTACGCGCAACCACTACGCGGTGGTGCAGGAACTTTTCCGCACCCTCCACAAGAACGGTTACCTCGTTCCGAAGACCACGACAGGTGCGATCAGCCCGTCAACGGGCCGCACATTGCCGGACCGCTACGTCGAAGGCACCTGTCCGATCTGTGGGTACGACGGCGCACGGGGCGACCAGTGCGATAACTGCGGTAACCAACTCGACCCCATCGATTTGCTGAACCCGCGGTCGAAGCTTAACGGGGAGACGCCGAAGTTCGTCGAAACGGAGCACTTCTTCCTGGACCTGCCCGCGCTCGCCGACGCGCTGGGACTGTGGCTCAAGGGGCGCACGGACTGGCGCCCCAATGTGCTGCGCTTCAGCCTGAATCTCATCGATAACCTCCGCCCGCGCGCGATGAGCCGCGATATCGACTGGGGTGTACCGATCCCGCTGGACGGTTGGTCGAACCGCCCTGACAAGAAGCTGTACGTCTGGTTCGATGCCGTCATCGGCTACTTGTCGGCGAGTATCGAGTGGGCCGCGCGCACCGGCGATCCGGAGGCATGGCGCAAATGGTGGACTGATCCTGAAGCGGTCAGCTACTACTTCATGGGCAAGGACAACATCACGTTCCACTCGCAGATCTGGCCTGCGGAACTGCTCGGATATTCGGGGCATGGCGCGCGCGGCGGGTCAGCGGGACCGCTCGGTGATCTGAACCTCCCCACCGAAGTGGTGTCGAGTGAGTTCCTGACGATGAGTGGATCAAAATTCTCGACAAGCCGCGGCACCGTCATCTACGTACGCGACTTTTTGCGTGACTTTGGTGCCGACCCACTGCGGTATTTCATCGCGGTGGCGGGCCCAGAATCGCAAGACACCGACTTCACCTGGGATGAGTTCATTCGCCGCACGAACTTCGAACTCGCGAACGAGTGGGGCAACCTCGTCAATCGTTCCGTGTCGATGGCACATAAGAACTTCGGGGAGATCCCGGCGCCAGCCACGCTGACGGAGTTTGACGTCGAACTGCTGCGCACGGCCGAGGCGGCTTTCGCAACGGCCGGGCAGCATCTGCAGCGGAGCCGTTTCCGCGCTGCCGCCAATGAGGGCATGCGAGTGGTCACTGCCGCCAACAAATACATTTCCGCGCTCGAGCCGTGGAAGCTCGCGAAGGATCCAGATCAGCGTGACCGGCTCGCGACTGTGCTTCACACCTCGCTGCAGGTGGTGTCGGACGCGAATGCGCTGCTGACCCCGTTCTTGCCGCACTCGGCGCAGAAGGTGCACGAACTGTTAGGCGGTGAGGGGGTCTGGGCCGCGCAACCGGAGATCCGCGAGGTTGCTGACGACACCACGCAGGTGGAGCCTGTAGGTGTGAATCTGCCGGAGGCAGGGCGGAGCTACCCGGTTCTGATGGGCGATTACGCCAGCGAGCAGGCCCGGTGGGGCCGCGGAGACATCAAGCCCGGAACCAAGCTGACGAAGCCGACGCCACTGTTCACAAAGCTTGACCCGAGCCTGGGCGAAACTGGACCCGAATGGGCGCCGATCACCAAATGACGTCGAAGAAACGCGAAGCTCCGCCAGTCCCGGAACCGCTCGGCTCGCTTGTGGATGCGCACACGCACCTCGACGCGTGCGGTGCGACGGATGAGGCGTCCTTGCAGACCATCGTCGACCGCGCGGCGTCCGCTGGCGTGGGCACGATCGTCACCGTCGCCGACGATCTCGCGGCAGCTGAGCTGGCCGTCCGGCTCGCGCACTGGGATGAGCGGGTTTTCGCAGCGACTGCGCTGCACCCGACCCGGGCGCAACATCTTGATGACCATGCGAAGTCGGTCCTTGAGGCCCTGGCGGAGGATGAGCGCACGGTCGCGGTTGGGGAGACTGGCCTCGATTTCTACTGGCCCGGGAAGCTCGACGGCTGCGCGGAGATACCCGAGCAGGAAGAAGCGTTCCGCTGGCATATCGACCTTGCGAAGCGTGTCTCGAAGCCGCTGATGATTCACAATCGCGAAGCTGACGACGCTCTCGTCCGGGTGCTGAAGTCCGAAGGAGCGCCAGAGACGGTGATTTTCCATTGTTTTTCGTCCGGCCCCGAGATGGCGCGCCTGTGCATCGACGAGGGATGGGTACTGAGCCTCTCCGGCACGGTGAGCTTCCGCAACGCGCGTGCACTGCACGAGGCCGCAACGCTGATTCCCGCGGGGCAGCTGCTGGTCGAGACAGATGCCCCCTATCTGACTCCGCACCCCTATCGCGGTGCTCCGAACGAATCGTATTGTCTGCCGTATACCGTGCAGGCGCTGGCTGAGATTCGTGGTGACGATCCCGCGGAACTGGCTGCTGCCACTACTGCGACTGCGCGCGGGGTGTACAAGCTCTGAGCCGGGCCTTGGCCAGTCACCGCCAGTCACGTTGTGTGCGAAACGTCCGAGATATGCCGGGGCGTCACTGCAATCAACGTTTGAAACTTGACTGTCGGTTCCTGCCCCGACGTATGGGCATACCTCAGACGTCTGCGTGTACGTCGTGCAGAGTTTATGTAAACGGCATTCTTGCGGATTGCCTTTTGTGGTCACGTAACGCGCCTGAATTAATGTGATCGCCATCACATAAATGGTCGTGACGTGTTTGTCGTGCCTGGTTCGCCTGGTACTGATGTGACTCATGGCACATTTGATAGCTAATGTGAATTGGGCTGGTTTTACCCAAATCGTGCCTTCTAGCTGGTTCAATGCTTAATGCAACGGCAAGTTGCCGCTGTACATAAATTAATCCGCGAGTTTCTTTACTTTCGCTGAAATGTGCAACAGCTCTCATTATCAGCGAAATGCTTGCTCCAGCTAGCACCCGCTCGTTACTGTTTTGTTATCGACATCCGGGATGGAGAAGCCCGACTCAGTGAGCCAACACCACATTTACTCACTGACTTCTCTTGCCCGGCCAGCCAACAGTCAGGAAGACAATGTCGCAAGCACCGCGTACCTCCAACTCCAAGAAGGCTCAGATCGTCGCTGGGGGCGTTCTGGTTGCCATGATCGGCGGAGCGGGAACAGCAATCGCGATGCACAAGGACGTCACCATCGAGGTCGACGGCGAAACTCACTCCGTCAGCACCTTCCGGGGCGACGTTGACGGCGCATTGTCCTCCGCCGGACTTCCGCTGACCGAGCACGACGTTGTCATCCCGGCCGCAAACGAATCCGTTAGCCACGGTGACACCATCGTTCTGCAGCGAGCGAAGCTCCTCGAGGTCGACATCGATGGTGAGCCCCGCGAAATCTGGACCACCGCCGCGACTGTTGAGGAAGCACTCGCACAGCTCGACCTCGCGGGCCGCGAACTCGGTGTCTCAGCTTCCCGTTCCGAGCGCATCCCGTTCGACGGCATGCAGCTTTCGGTGACCTCACCGAAGACGGTCAAGATCACTGATGGCGAAGAAGAAGCCGAGTTCCAGACCATCGGTTTCACGGTCGAAGAGGTCCTCGCCGAGATGGGCGTCCCACTTGAAGGCTTCGACGCTGTATTCCCGCATGCTCGCACGGCGGTCACAGAAGGCATGGAAATCACCGTCGAACGTCTCCGTGTCGCCCGCGAAGTACTTGAGGAAGAGTTCCTTCCCGAGAACGTGATCGAAGACCCGAACATGCTCGAGGGTGAGACGCGCGTCGAGGTTGAGGGTGTCCCCGGAATCGAAAAGAACACGTACGTCGTGCTCCATGCGAATGGCGGCGAGTCTGCGCGCACCAAGGTGGCGTCCGACATCAGCCAGGAGGCGCAGGCTTCAGTGATCCGCAAGGGTACGAAGCAGCGCCCGTCAGCTCCGGCAGTATCCAACGGATCCACCTGGGACGCACTGGCGCAGTGTGAGTCGACCGGCAACTGGGCGATCAACACCGGCAACGGCTACTATGGCGGCCTGCAGTTCTCGCAGAGCACCTGGGCGGCCTACGGTGGTACGCAGTACGCACCGCGCGCCGATCTGGCCACCCGTGAACAGCAGATCGCGATCGCCGAGAAAACCCGCGCCAGCCAGGGCTGGGGTGCATGGCCCGCCTGCTCCTCCAAGCTCGGTCTGCGCTGATCGCTAGACCTAGCCAATGCGGCCCAAACCCGCATGTAGCCGAAAGACGAGACTGCACTGAACCACGCTCATTACGGCGGAAACACCGATGACGTCAGTGACGCTGACCCCGGGTCCCTCGCGGACCCGGGGTCTTCGCGTGCGTCCAGAACCCCCTCAAGCCTGCTCAGCCCCGCTGATATCCGCACCCTCGCGGCGCGCCTCAGCGTCAGGCCGACGAAGCAACTGGGGCAGAACTTCGTGCACGATCCGAACACCGTCCGCCGCATCGTCAGCGCTGCGGGCCTCGCAGCCGGGGAAACCGTCCTCGAAGTCGGACCGGGGCTTGGCTCACTGACGCTGGCGCTGCTCGATGCGGGGCACCCCGTTGTTGCGGTCGAGATCGATCCCGTGCTCGCCGGGCACCTGCCCCTTACAGTGCGGACGCATGCTCCGGGAATGGCGGCGAATCTGGCGGTGGTAACCGCGGATGCCTTGCGCGTCAGGGCGGCGGAACTGCCCGACACGCACCGATCCCCCCAGGCGATGGTCGCGAACCTGCCGTATAACGTCGCGGTCCCCGTACTGTTGCATCTGCTCACGGAACTGCCGACGCTGCGCACACTGCTGGTAATGGTCCAGGCGGAGGTAGCCGACCGTCTTGCTGCGCCACCAGGGAGCCGCACCTATGGAGTTCCCAGCGCAAAGGCAGCTTTCTTTGGAAATGTTCGCCGTGCCGGCTCCGTCGGACGTGCCGTGTTCTGGCCGGTGCCGAACGTGGATTCGGGTCTGGTCCGGATCGACCGGTACAGCGAACCACCCTGGGACGTCAGTGACCGCCACCGTCGCGCGGTGTTCGCCGTCATCGATGCCGCGTTCTCCCAGCGCCGCAAAACACTCCGATCAGCACTGGCCACGTGGGCTGGTTCAGCGAAAGAAGCCGGCGAGATCCTTGCTGCGGCAGGAATCAATCCGGCAGAGCGCGGCGAGAAGCTGGGCATCGCCGAGTTCGTGCGCATCGCCGCTGCCCACGACGATCGTGGTCAGAGCTGATCGACACACTAAGCTGTCCAACTGTGTTGCATGTCGTTGACGAACCGGTGAAGGTCCGCGCGCCCGCCAAGGTAAATCTGCACCTGGCGGTCGGCGATCTTCGCGACGACGGATACCACGAGCTAACAACAGTTTTTCAGGCACTTTCGCTGTACGACGAAGTCGCCGTGACGCGGGGCGATGCGCTAACCGTCTCAGTAAAAGGCGAAGGTGCCCGCGAAGTCCCCCTAGACGAGAACAACCTGGTGTGGCGGGCTGCACAGCTGATGGCCGAGAAAGCGGGCCGGTCGCCGCGAATCCACATCGCGATAAGAAAAGGAATCCCTGTAGCGGGAGGCCTTGCCGGCGGCAGTGCGGACGCGGCTGCGACCCTTGTCGCCCTCAACACGCTGTGGCATCTCGAACTCAGCCGCGGCGAGCTATCTGACCTCGCTGCCGAGCTCGGCAGCGATGTTCCGTTCTCGCTGCGCGGCGGTACCGCGATGGGAATTGGGCGCGGCGAGCAGCTGTTACCGGTTCTTTCACGGAGTACTTACCACTGGGTGCTGGCCTTCGCGAACGGTGGCCTGAGCACCCCCGCGGTGTACAAGGAACTCGATCGACTGCGGGAATCCGGCACACGCCCACGTCTGGGAAGCGCCGACGATTTGATGCACGCGCTGACCGTCGGGGACCCTGATGCGCTCGCACCGCTGCTCGGCAACGATCTGCAAGCAGCTGCGATTTCGCTGAAACCGCAGCTTCGGAGAACGTTGCGAGCCGGAAAGGACGCGGGCGCGCTGGCTGCAATTGTGTCGGGTTCAGGACCGACGTGCGCGTTTTTGTGCCGTGACGCTGAGGATGCGGTCAGCGTTGGGGTCGAAGTTTCGGCAACTGGAGTGTGCAGAACAGTTCGTACGGCGACCGGACCGGTTCCAGGTGCGCGGGTGATCGACACCGACAGCGGCCCCGATGATCCGGCCCAAGAGCGCGCTGTCGATGGGGGTGCGTGAGTGGCAAACCTGGTCAACCTTGAACAGGTCTCGAAGTCGTTCGGCGTGAAGCCGCTTCTCGAGGGGGTCTCTCTGGGAGTGGAGGCAGGGGAGCGCATCGGCGTAGTTGGACTCAACGGTGGCGGCAAAACAACGCTGCTCGAGGTTCTCGCTGGTGTGACGCGTGTGGATGACGGCCGTGTCAGCCGCAGAAACGACGTACGGGTAGCGGTCGTCACGCAGCGCGGTGAGCTACCCGCCGGCGCGACCGTCGGGGACGTCGTCTTTGGCCCACTCGGGTTAGCGGAGCACGAATGGGCATCAGACGCGCGTATCAGAGGCATCCTGACAGGAATCGGACTCCGCGAAGCGGAACGTCACCTCGACAGTCCCGTCGATTCCTTGTCCGGTGGTGAACGGCGGCGCGTTGGGCTCGCTGCGGCGCTGGTACAAGACCTGGATTTGCTCATACTCGATGAGCCCACCAACCACCTCGATGTTGAGGGCGTGCAATGGCTCGCCGATCATCTGCTGACGCGACGCTCCGCTCTCGTCGTCGTGACACACGACCGCTGGTTCCTCGACACTGTGGCCACACGCACGTGGGAAGTTGTGGGCGGTCGAGTGGAAAGCTACGAAGGCGGATACAACGACTGGGTGTTCGCGCGGGCTGAACGCGCCCGGATCTCCGACGCGCAGGAAGAGCGCCGCCGGAATCTGGCCCGTAAGGAACTGGCCTGGCTGCGGCGCGGCCCGCAAGCGCGGACATCAAAACCGCGCTATCGCGTCGAAGCGGCCGAAAGCCTGATCGCGGACGTCCCACCGCCGCGCGACACCGTCACGCTTTCTGCGTTCGCTACGCGCCGCCTCGGCAAAGTCGTCATCGAACTCGAAGATGTCACGCTCAGCACGCCCGATGGCCGAGAGTTGCTTCACGACGTTACCTGGAGGCTCGCGCCGGGCGAACGGGCCGGCATCGTCGGCGTCAACGGATCAGGCAAGACCACGCTTTTGCGTGCGCTCGCGGGTGCTGCGGACCTCATTGCGGGACGTCGCGTCGAGGGCAAAACCGTTCAATTGGGCTGGCTGCGGCAGGAACTCGATGATCTACCGCCAGAAATGCGGGTGCTCGAGGCAGTGGAGGAAGTGGGCAGGCGCGTGATTTTGGGGGATAAGGAGATGTCCGCCTCCCAGCTCGCGGAGCGCCTTGGCTTTCCGCCCGCGCGGCAGTGGACACCTGTCGCCGACCTGTCCGGTGGTGAACGGCGCCGCCTGCAACTCACCCGGATCCTGATGGCGGAGCCCAACGTGCTTCTCCTCGACGAACCGACAAACGACCTCGATATCGACACCCTGCAGCAGCTAGAAGACTTGCTCGACAGCTGGCCCGGCACACTCGTGGTGATCAGCCACGATCGGTACCTGACTGAGCGTGTGTGCGATTCGGTCTACGCCCTCTTCGGAGATGGACAGCTGACGCATCTGCCGCGCGGGATCGAAGAGTATCTGCAGCGGCGGGCTTCAAACGCAGCGGGTTCTGGGAAGCCCACAGCGGTGGCCAAACCGGCCCCTGGCGGGCAGGCCGAGACCGCGCCTACGAAAACGAAGGGCGGCGCGGCGGAACGTGCTGCGCACAAGGAACTGACGCGGCTTGAGCGCGCGATAGCCAAACTCGAACAGCGGCAAGGCGATTTGCACGCGGAGCTTGCGGCGGCAGCGACCGATCCCGAACGCCTCCACAAGCTTCATGCGCAACTCAAGGCGATCGACAGCGAACATGAAGATCTCGAGGAGCGCTGGCTAGAGCTCGCCGACGAACTGGGCTGACGCACGGGACAGACAGGAAACTGCGGTAATCCGGCATACGACGAGTCGTTGTGCCGAGTAGCCTCACCCCATGGCTGCGAAGAAGGATTCCTCCGGGGTAGCGGAATACAACGGCAAGGCGAAATCTGCCGAGAAAAAGCTTCCGATCGATGTTTACGAGCCCGAACTGAAGCGATTGCAGGCCGAGCTAGTTTCGATGCAGCATTGGGTGCAAGATACGGGTGCCCGGATCGTCGCTGTTTTCGAGGGCCGGGACGCGGCTGGTAAGGGGTCTGCGATCAAGCGGATCACCGAGTACCTCAACCCGCGGCTCTGCCGCGTGGTCGCGCTGCCCGCGCCCACCGAACGCCAGCGGACGCAATGGTACTTTCAGCGCTATATCCAGCACCTTCCCGCTGCAGGGGAGATCGTGCTCCTAGACCGTTCGTGGTACAACCGGGCTGGTGTGGAGCGTGTGATGGGCTTCTGCACAAGCGACGAGTATTTTCGCTTCCTCCACCAGGTGCCTACCTTTGAGCGGCTGCTCGTCGAAGACGGGATCATGCTGAGGAAGTACTGGTTTTCGGTTTCCGATGTCGAGCAGGAACGCCGCTTCCATTCCCGGCTGAACGACCCCATGCGGCAGTGGAAACTGTCCCCCATGGATTTGCAGTCAATCGTGCGCTGGGAGGAATACTCGCGAGCCAAGGACGAAATGTTTGTCCACACGGACATCCCAGAGGCCCCCTGGTACACCGTGGAAAGTGAACACAAACGGAACTCGCGGATCAACGTCATCAACCATCTGCTGCAGTCCATCCCGTACGAGCATGTTGAACCCCCAAAGGTCGAGGTGCCGCCGCGGCCCGCCGCGACCAATTATCAGCGCCCACCCCGGGAACAGTTCCGCTACGTCGAGAACTACGCCGCTACGCTGCTAGGTAACAGCAAAAAGGCGAAAAAGAAGAAGTCGAAGGCTGGGAAGTGATGATCCATGACCGATCCGGGAGCGATCGACACCGCGAATGACCTCGTGGAACCGAGCGGGTTCCCCCGGCCGGGAGCCGTGCCATACCTTATCGTCAACGGGGCGCATGAAGCCCTCAACTGGTACACGAAAGTCTTCGGCGCGAGCGTGCGCGGCGAGCCGATCACGATGGACGACGGACGCATAGGGCACGCGGAACTCACGATCGGCGAGGGCGTCATCTACCTGGCCGAGGAGTTTCCGGAGATGGGTCTGACAGCGCCCCGTACGGGTACCGCGTCGGTGAGCCTCATGATTCCGGTTGATGACCCTGACTTGGTTCTCACCCGTGCACGTGAGGCCGGAGGCCGGGTTGAGCGCTGGACGTATCAGAGTCATGGTCAGCGAAACGCGACGCTCATTGACGCGTTCGGTCATCGCTGGATGCTTGCCGCGCCCATCGGTGGCACTTTGCGTCATGGCGACATCGCGGCGTTCACGGTGTGCACGCCCGATCTTGACCGGGCCGCGGCGTTCTACCGAGCTGTTCTCGGGTGGGAGATGGAGCCGGCAGGCGATCAGTTGCGCGTCACGAACACAAATGCGGTGATCTTCCTCGAAGGCGGCAATGACGTCAGCGAACTGCGGTGCCGTTACGCGGTACGAAGCCTTGATGACGCGTTGACCGGCGTAGAAGCATCCGGCGGCGCGTGGACACGCGACGGTGAGATCGTGGCGTGCCGCGGGCCGCACGGGATCCGGTTTGAGCTGGCCGAGATCAGCGGAGACGAGCGGCGTCCCGCGATCAACGGGGACGGCCCGGGCGACCCCGCATATTTGACGTTCGAGGTGGTCGACCTTGATGAGACACAGCAGTTCTTTCGAGATGTCGTCGGCTGGCAGTTCGAAGGAAGCGAGGAACGTGGCGGGTTCGAGATGATGGGGATCCATCCAATGAGCGGAATGACACGGGCACCGGAAGACCGGGTCATTCCGATGTGGCGGGTCGATGATGCTTCTGCCGCACCGGAATTCATTAGGGCAGCAGGCGGTGAGGTCCTGGCAGGACCGGAGGTGCGAGAGTACGGTGTGTCTGCGCACTGCCGTGACGATCAGGGCGGTCGCTTCTATCTCGGTTCGTAGCCGTGTTCGTGATGGGAGGATTACCTTATGCCGTCAGTTGTCGAGCATGCGCTCGGTGAGCGATTTTCGCGTCTGCATCCGAAGGTGCAGTGGCGGTTCGGATTCTCGGCAGCGGATGGTGTGTGCCAGATCGGTACCGGTGTGATGGAGGAGATGTCGCACTCCCTCGCGGTTCCGGTGCCAGTTGCATGGATCCTGGGCTCGCGAAGGATTGCGCCGTCACGGACGGGGCTTGACGTCCCATTCGAGGTAGAGAACTACGCGTACACCGACCCCCTTGGACGCGAAACGCACGCGACGGTACGCACGTTCCACTTCGCGGGTAAGACCGCGGAGATGGATTCCACCATGGTGGGAAGCAAAACTGGCAGTTACGTCGTCGACTACCTCGGCGCCCAGCCAGATTTGGCGGTCAAGACTCAACTCTGGGTGGATGACAAAGGGGCACTGCGCTTCACAAGCGGAGCACCGAGGTTTCTCATACCGTTCGCGCCACGCTTGCCGGCACTCGCGTCAGCACGGACGGAGGCTCGCGAGTGGTGGGATGACGATAAGCAGCATCATGGCATCGAGGTCGAAGTCAAGAATCCGCTTCTCGGCCGGTTGTTCTACTATCGCGGTCATTTCACGGCGGTCGAGCGCGCCTGCGCGGATGATCAAATTCCCGGTCGCGCCAGAACGCGCAAAGCAGTGAGCCGCGAGTGAGGACTCACTTCTCCACTGGATAGCCACTCAGCATGGCGATCCGGTTCCACATGTTGACCATCATCGTGATCCACGTGACTGCGATGTATTGCTGCTCAGTCAGAACTGACCGTGCTTCGCGAATCACCACGGGTGGAATGTCCTGCCCCGGAAGCGCGGTGATTGCCTCGGCCAGGCCGAGCGCGCCACGCTCCATGGGGGTGAACAGGCCGGTACGGCGCCAGGCGGGAAGTACTGAGAGTCGTGCGCGGTCTTCACCCGCCTTCGCCGCATCTTCGGTGCAGGCGCGCATCGAGTGCGCGCATCCATTGAGCTGCGATGCCCGGACCTTCAGAAGTTCCGCGAGACCACGGGGGATACCGGCTTTCCGCGCGATCGCGGTGACTTCCTGGTTCAGTGAAATCAGTCCGAGGTACGTCCCCGACGACGGATCGGCAACATCGATCCGATAGGTATCGCTCATGACGCACCAGCCTATTGTGAAGCGGCCACCAAGTACAGGTTCTGCGCCTGGTCGACAAGGGCCGCAATCCCCGATGGGCGGATGCGTCCCTCGTCGACGTTGATCCAGCGCACAGTGATGCTTTGCTGCTGTAGCGCGGGTCCTAGGCGATAGCGAAGATCGCTGACGCGATCCCGAAGCCCATCAAGCCAATTGCGGTCTGCATGACGGTCCAAGTTTTGAGGGTCGTCTTGACATCCATCCCCAGAAAACGCCCTACCAGCCAGAAGCCAGAATCGTTGACGTGGCTTGCCGTCACCGAACCAGCTGCCAGCGCGAGAACGATCGCGGCGAGCTCAACCGAGTTGAAATCGCCCAGGAAGACGGCAGGCTGCACAAGGCCGGCCGCCGTAATGAGTGCCACAGTCGCCGAGCCCTGTGCGATCCGCAGTGCCGCCGCCACGATGTAGGCAGCCACGATGACAGGCAGTCCCATATCCCCGAGCGCGTCCGACAGCGCGTCGCCCACGCCGCTTGCGCGGAGTACTGCGCCGAACATGCCGCCGGCGCCGGTGATGAGGATGATCGCGCAGACCGGACCTAGCGCTGAATCAATGAGCTTTTCGACGACATCTGCGCCGCGTCCGCGCCGGGTGCCGAGAACGTACGACGCGACTAGCACGGTCGCGAGGAGGGCGACGGGGGTGGAGCCAAGTGCTCGTGCGAGAGTGAACCATTCGGCGTCGCCATCCACCCAGCCGGCCGCACGCGCTGTGTCGAGTCCGGTGTTGGCGAAAATCATGAGGAGGGGGAGAAGGAGCAGCGCGATGACAGTCAGCGCCGAGGGCGGATCCTCATCGTGTTCCGCCTGTGGTCCGCCCATCAGGATGTCGGGAACGGGCAGTACGATCCTTTTCCCAACCCACAGTCCGAACAGGTAGCTCGTCAGGTACCACGTGGGGATGGCGACTACCAGCGCGAGGAGGATGACTAGTCCCACGTCGGCGCCGAGGAGTTCAGTGGCCGCGACCGGCCCGGGGTGCGGTGGCACGAAGATGTGCATCACCGAGAACGCACCTGCGACGGGAATCCCGTAGCGGAGCACGCCGCCGCCGAGTCTGCGCGCGACAGTGAAGAGAATCGGAAGCATGACGACGAAACCGGCATCGAAAAATATGGGGAAGCCGAAGATCAGTGATGCGATGCCGAGCGCGAGCGGAGCTTTCTCTTCGCCAAATTTGTTGATGAGCGCGTCGGTCAGTGCCTGTGCGCCGCCGCTGACTTCAATGAGTCTGCCGAGCATGGCACCGAGGCCAACCAGCAGCGCTACCGCACCGAGTGTGCTGCCAAAGCCTTCCGTCAGCGTGGGAATCACGTCGCCGGAGGGAATTCCGGTTGCGAACGCGGTCAGAAGGCTCACCAGGACCAGCGCCAGGAACGCATGCACGCGTAGTTTGATGATGAGGAAGAGCAGCACCGCGACTGCGCCCGTGGCAATGGCGAGCAGCGTGCCCGCACTGAGAGTTTGCACCCAATCGTCAGTAGTGATCATGACTGCGCTCCGAGCTGTGGAAGGTCTGGGTTGGCGAGGTTCAGGGCGGTCAGTGCAGTGGTGACGATCTGGTGTGTGGTGTCCCTCAAGTCGACCGTCACGCCGTCTTCATCTGGGTGAAGCGGCTCGAGATCACCGAACTGTGAGTCCAGTAGCGACGTCGGCATGAAGTGGCCTGAGCGCTGCTGCATCCTCTCGGCGATGAGGGGTGCGGGCCCGTGAAGAAATACGAAACGTACCCGTGCATCGGCTTGGCGCAACACATCCCGGTACGAGCGCTTGAGCGCCGAACACGTGAGGACGACATCGTGGCCAGCGGCCGCCTGTTCGCTGATCCAGTCGCGAATCGACTCGAGCCAGGGCATCCGGTCGGCGTCAGTAAGCGGCGTACCGGACGCCATTTTGTCGATATTGGTGTGCGGGTGGAACTCGTCCGCTTCCGCTCGCATCCAGCCAAGCTGTTCTGCAAGAAGCTGTGCGGTGGTGGTTTTGCCGACTCCGGCGACACCCATCACGACCAAGGCATTCCTGGGTTGTTGAGCTGGCATGGGGCTTCCTCCTTGCGCCGGTCACGGCGAGTGCAATAGATGTTCACAGTAAAGGTACTACCTTTGAGTGTGAAAGATATCACCTTTGGGTTGTGAATGTGAAGTCCCCCGCAGAGATAGGCTGAGAATGTGACAGCACAGGGCAGCGGTGGAGCGGCCAGCAGCGCCGGTATAGCTGGCGTGCTGCACAATTCAGTGCTCGACGTCATCGGGCGGCGCATCACTGCTGGCGAACTCACCGCGGGGCAGGTGCTCACGCTCGACAAGATTCAGCAGCAGTTCGCGATTTCCCGGACCGTAGCGCGCGAAACCATGCGCCTACTCGAATCGCTTGGCCTCGCAACGTCGCGACGACGGGTCGGCATCATCGTCCAGCCGAAATCATCGTGGCAAGTGTTCGACCCACGCGTCATCTGGTGGCGCCTGTCCGGCCCCGACCGTGACGCGCAGATGCGTACCCTGACAGAGTTGCGCATAGCCGTCGAGCCCATGGCAGCAGCAGCGGCCGCGCGAGGTGCCTCCGCCGCCGAGCGTGCCCGAGCGGTAGAACTCGCCAAGGGAATGCGGGAACTCGGCGAGGCAGGGGAGCTCAAGCAGTTCCTCGAACTCGATATCGCTTTTCACGCATTGCTCCTCACCGCGGGTGGGAACGAAATGTTCGCGGCGCTCACTGACGTCATCGCAGTTGTCCTCGAAGGCAGAACGACGCTGGGGCTAATGCCGCACCGCCCCGAAGCCAAGGCACTTGATCTGCACGAGACGGTGGCACATGCCGTCGCGGACGGCCGCAGCGCCGACGCGGAGAACGCGATGCGGGAACTCCTCGGTGAGGTGCGCGAAGCGATGCGTCCCAGCCCCTAATCAGCGGTAGCCACGAGCGGTTCCAGCGTCAAATCTGGGTGTTCTTTCTGGATGAATTGCAGCCGCCACTTATCGCTGACCAGTGCGAGAAGGACTCCATCTGTCCGAAGGAACACTTCCACGCCGCGCTGACGGCCAAGTTCAGTGGCCGATTCCGCATCGGTGCGCCGCGCCAGCGCGTAAGGGAGGCGATCCAGCTGCGTCTCGACGTTGAACTCCGTGCGCATCCGCGCGGTCACGACCTCGAACTGCATGGGACCAACTGCGGCGAGGACAGGCGAAGCATCACCCCGCAGATCGTTACGCAGCACCTGCACCACACCCTCGGAATCGAGCTGCTCGATCGCTTTCCGGAACTGCTTGTACTTGCTCGCACTCGTGGCCCGCAGCACCGCGAAATGCTCGGGTGCGAATGAGGGGATAGGCGGGTACTCCACCGCAGGGCCATTGAAGAGCGTGTGCCCGGGTGCCAGCGCGGTGGCATTGACCAGACCGACGACGTCACCCGGGTACGCGGTATCCACTGTCGAGCGATCGCGCCCGAACATCGTCTGCGCGTACTTTGTGGCGAAGGGCCGTCCTGTTTGAGCGTGCGTCACCACCATGCCGCGCTCGAACTCGCCTGAGACGATTCGCATGAACGCAATCCGGTCGCGGTGCGCGGAATCCATACCCGCCTGCACTTTGAACACGACAGCGGAGAACGGGTCGGTGACGTCGCGCGCCTCGCCCTCGACACTCTGCCGAGAGTGAGGTGGAGGCGCAAGCTCGACAAGAGCCTGAAGAAGCTGACGTACGCCGAAATTCAGCATTGCGGACGTGAAGATCACCGGCGACGTCTCCCCAGCGAGGAACGTCTCCTGATTATGGTCCTGGCCGGTAGCCGAAAGTAACTCACTCTCCTCGGCTGCCGTTTCCCAGTCGTCACCTTCTATAGATAGCGCTGCTTCGGCTGACAGATACTCCTCAGGCGCGATGGTGGCGCCGCCGGCAGTGCGGGTGAACTTGATGTACTCCGCCGGTTCGCCATCTTTGCCGCGGCGCAACAGGCCCCGGAAATCACCGGCAATGCCGACTGGCAGATACAACGGCGTCGGCAGCAACCCGATCCGCTCGCTGACCTCGTCGAGTAACTCCAGCACCATGCGGCCGGGTCGATCCCACTTGTTCATCACCGTGATGACAGGAATGCCCCGATGCTTACACACCTGGAACAGCTTCAAGGTCTGCGGCTCGAGTCCCTTGGCGGAGTCGATGAGCATCACAGCGCAGTCAACCGCTGTCAGCACCCGATAGGTGTCTTCGGAAAAATCCGCGTGACCTGGCGTATCGACCAAGTTGATCACGCATTCGGCATCATCATCGGGGAGCACATAGGTGAACTGAAGGGCAGTCGAGCTGACAGAGATTCCGCGTGCCTTTTCCATCTCCATCCAGTCGGAGACGGTCGACTTCCGGCCCGACTTACCGTGCACGGCGCCGGCTTCAGCGATGACCTGGGCGTGCAGCGCCAGTGCTTCCGTGAGCGTCGACTTACCAGCGTCAGGATGGGAGATAACAGCGAACGTCCGACGCCGTTTCGCTTCCGCGGCGACGCTCGAGCTTGCACGCTTTGCGCTAGCACTGCCGGGAACGGACTGGTCGGTGTCGGTCACGCTGTTTCCTTGCGATTCGGGCGAGTGGGTCTCCTTGTAAGCCTAGTCGCTGAAAGAGTTTTGACTTAATCAGCGGATCGCGCCGATCTGCGGGCATATATCACTCCGCGGACTAACCTGAGAAGGTCGGCCGGGCTCCGGACTGCTAGGCCGAACCGCAGTATAAGGAGAGGTCATTGAGCAGGTTCACTGACGAGATGTACGCAACGGCAGCGTCAAGCCCGACGGGACTGGTCACGGGCGAACCGAGTGCGCCGTTGCGGCAATCGTGGGGCGAAGTCCACCAAGTGGCGCGGAAAATGGCGGGCGGGCTCGCGGAACTTGGTATAGGCCCTGGGGACGCAGTGGGAATTCTCGCGGGGCAGCCCGTGGAGATCGCGCCCTCGGTTCAGGCGATCTGGATGCGTGGCGGCTCGGTGACGATGCTGCACCAACCGACTCCACGCACGAACCTTGCCCACTGGGCCGGGGAAACCCAGACCGTGGTGGAGATGATCCAAGCCCGGGCGGTCATTATCAGTGCCCCGTTCGAACCAGTTGCGCCGATTCTCGCCGATAAGGGAATAACCGCGGTCTCCGTTTCTGACCTACAAGATGGACCTGACGCGGAACCTCTCGACACGACCGAAGACGACATCGCGCTGCAGCAGCTGACATCTGGTTCGACCGGCGCCCCCAAGGCTGTGCGCATTACCCACGGGAACTTCTACACCAATACGCACGCGATGATCGATGCAGCTCACTACGACTTCGACACCGACGTCATGGTGAGTTGGCTGCCCCTCTTCCACGACATGGGAATGGTCGGGTTTCTCACGACACCCATGCAGGTCGGATGCGAGAGCGTCAATGTCACACCGCTCGACTTCCTGCAGTCGCCATTGCTTTGGGCGGATCTGATCACCAAGTACCGGGGCACCATCACGTCCGCACCTAATTTCGCGTGGGCGCTTCTCGCCCGTCGGCTGCGGCAGGCTCCGAATGATTACTGTGACCTGTCGTCATTGCGCGTAGCGATGAGCGGCGCCGAACCCATCGACCCGGACACGATGCTGGACTTGCTCGAGGCGGGCGAGCGTTTCGGTCTGAAGCCAGAGGCCCTCGCACCCGCGTACGGGATGGCCGAAACGACGCTGGCGATTTCGATGGCAGTGGATGAGGGCATGACGATCGACGAGGTGGACGCTGACCTCCTTGAAGCGATGTTCAGCGCGGTGCCCGCGCAGAAAGGCGCCAACACGCGTCGCTTGGTCACGCTGGGCCCGCTGGTGCCAAACCTCGAGGGACGGGTAGTGGACAACGAGGGCAACGAGCTGCGTACCCGCGGCGTCGGCACGATCGAGGTACGCGGGCCCGCTGTCAGCCCGGGCTACGTCACTATTGACGGTGAGAAACCTACCCAGGACTCCGCAGGCTGGCTCAATACGGGAGACATCGGGTACTTCACCGAAAGCGGCCACATCGTTGTATGCGGGCGCGCTAAAGACGTGATCATCATGGGCGGGCGCAACATTTATCCGACTGACATCGAGCGTGCTGCCGCGACAGTGTCCGGCGTTCGCGCGGGAGCTTCAGTCGCCGTTCGCATTGATGCAGGTGACCGCCGCGAGAGTTTCGCTGTCGCCGTGGAGTCGAAAGCGCATGACGATCCGGAAGAGGTGAGCCGTATTCAGCACGAGGTAGTGCACGCGGTCTTCGCTGAAGTCGGCGTCAGGCCCCGGACTGTCGCGGTGCTCGCTCCGGGCACGGTCCCCAAGACTCCGTCGGGCAAACTGCGCCGGTCTAACTCAGTCAACCTCGTCGGACTGTAAATCAGCGTGCGTGCACGCGGTTCTGGGCTGCTTCAAGCCCGAGTTCGATGAGGAGTTCGAGGGCGTCCGCCGCTTCCTCGACGATCACACCAAGCTCTTTGCGCTCCGTTGCGGAAAACGGTTTGAGTACATATGAAGCGGCCGCCATCTGACCAGGCGGGCGCCCGACACCGAGACGAACCCTGAGGTAATCGCGCGTGTGCAAATGTGCGGTGAGGGAGCGCAGGCCGTTATGGCCGCCCTCACCGCCGGCGCGCTTGAGGCGCACAACGCCGAAGTCCAGATCAAGATCATCGTGAACGGCGATCACGTTCTCTGGTGGGACCGAGAAGAACTTCGCGGTCGCGGAAATCGGGCCCCCGGAGAGGTTCATGTACGTGTGCGGTTTGGCCAACACGACCTTGACACCAGATAACCGAACTTCAGCGAGGTCCGCGCGTGTACGTTTCTGGCCTGAAAAGCGTGCTCCGTAGCGCGCGGCAAGGACATCGGCGACTAGGTAACCGACATTGTGCCGCGTGGTTGCGTACTGCGTTCCAGGGTTGCCTAGCCCCGCGACGACAAATGTCACCGGTGGGCCTCCTCACTCCAGTCAGTCGGTACTGATCCTGACACAGCAGACGGCGCGCCGCCCGAGGACGACGCGCCGTCATGGAAGAACGATCACTCCTCGCTGGCGTCCTCAGGAACTGCATCGCCCTGGGGTGCCTCAGCCTCGACAGCCTCTGGCTCGGCGCCCTCCTCGGGAACTTCCTCTTCCTGAGCGGCAGTGACATTCGCGACGAGGGTTTCCGGGTCAGACTCGAGCTCGACGCCCGCGGGGAGCTTCACGTCACTCGCGAGGATCTGGGTGCCAGCCTCAGCACCCTCGACTGAAACGTCGAACTCGTCCGGGATGTTCAGCGCGTCCGCAAGGACGGTCAGCGTGCCAGCGTCCTGAGTGACGAGGGTGTCAGGTGCGGCCTCCCCACTGATGACGACGGGGATGTCGACGCTGATCTTCTCGCCCTTCTTCACCACGAGCAGATCGACGTGCTCGATCACGGGGCGGATCGGGTGCGTCGAGACAGACTTGGTGAACGCCAGTGACTTCTTGCCACCGATGTTCAGCGAAAGGATCGCGTTGGTGCCGCCGGAGCGGAGGATGGCCGCGAACTCGGTGAAAGGCAGAAGCAGGTGCTGTGGCGGTTCGCCATGGCCGTAGAGAACTGCGGGGATTTTCCAGTCGCGGCGCGCGCGGCGAGCAGCGCCCTTACCAAATTCGGTGCGCTCTTCTACAGCCAGCTCGAAAGTGTCGGCCATCGTGTACTCCTCTGAACGGGACGTGTTGTCGTGCGGTCCCGCACGAGTGCGCGCACCAGCGCCTGGCCAGTGAAATCGGGCATTTCTGCCCGGTCGCGCCGATAACGGGGCATATTGCAGCCACCCTCGCCGAGACAACTTGACTATGGTAGCGGTGCGAGGCCGGATGTGTGAAATCCGGCTTCTGTATCACGGCAGCAGGTGCCTAGCGTCCACGACGATGTAGCCGGCCACTCCAACGATGGTCCGGCTCAGCAATGGCCTGAGAGTCATCCGATTCTTGTTGAGTCGCAACCTGTTCAGGCGCTGCCATCGAAGAGTGAGGTCACGGATCCGTTCTCGAAAACCTCACGGATGGTCTGCGCGAGCAGCGGCGCGATCGAGAGCACCGTCAACTGCGGGAAGTGCTTGTCCTCAGCGATTGGAAGCGTGTTAGTGACGATCACTTCTTTGGCACCACAATTAGCGAGGCGTTCAGCTGCGGGGTCCGAAAGTACGCCGTGTGTGGTCGCGATAACGACGTCTCCCGCTCCGGACTCTTTGAGCAGACCTACGGCCCCGGCGATCGTGCCGCCGGTGTCGATCATGTCATCAATCAGGATGCTGGTGCGTCCTTCGACGTCGCCGACAACGCGGTTCGACTTCACCTGGTTCGGTACCAGCGGATCGCGAGTTTTGTGGATGAACGCGAGCGGTGCTCCGCCGAGGAAGTCTGCCCACTTCTCGGCGACACGGACACGGCCCGAGTCGGGGGAGACCACCGTGATCTGATCGAGCGAGTAGTTGGACCGCACGTACTCGGCGAGCTGAGGCGCTGCGCGCATGTGGTCAACCGGGCCGTCGAAAAACCCCTGGATCTGATCGGTGTGCAAGTCCACCGTGATGATCCGGTCCGCGCCCGCGGTCTTCAGCAGGTCTGCGACGAGACGCGCTGAGATGGGCTCGCGACCGCGGTGCTTTTTGTCCTGCCGTGCGTAGGGGAAGAACGGCAAGATCGCGGTGATGCGTTTCGCTGAGCCCCGCTTAAGCGCGTCGATCATGATCAACTGCTCCATAAGCCAGCTGTTCAGCGGGTACGGATGGCTTTGCAGAACAAAGGCGTCACATCCGCGGACGGACTCTTCGAAGCGGACGAAGATTTCGCCGTTCGCGAAGTCACGCGCCGTCTGCGGCGTCACCGCGATGTCGAGTTCCTTCGCGACCTGCTCGGCGAGCTCAGGATGAGCCCGGCCGGAGAAGAGCATCAGGTTCTTCTGGTTGTCAACGGAAAATGCGCTCACTCGGTGCCGCCGTCCTCGGTTGCGTTGTGTTGTTTCCTCGCCGCATTGCGAGCCTTCACCGCAGCTTTCGCTGCTGCGGAGCCTGGACGATTCGCGTCGACCCAGCCCTCAATGTTGCGCTGTCTGCCGCCAGATATTGCTAGTGCCCCTGGCGGGACGTCTTCGCGGAGCACAGTGCCCGCTCCTGTATACGCGCCGTCACCGACATGCAGTGGTGCGACGAACATGGTGTCCGAGCCTGCCCGAACGTGCGACCCAACGATGGTCCGGGTCTTGTTAACGCCGTCATAGTTCACGAAAACGCTTGATGCGCCGATATTCGTGTGCTCGCCGATAGATGCGTCACCCACGTACGTCAGGTGCGGGACCTTGGAATGCGCGCCAATATCGACATTTTTGGTTTCGACGTATGTACCGATTTTCGCGTGGTCCCCGATCAACGACTTGGGGCGCAAATATGCGAACGGCCCAATCATGCTGGAGGCGCCGATCGTGGAACGTTCACCGTGTGATCTGACTACCCGCGCATCCTCGCCGACAGTCACGTCCGTCAGCGTCGTGTCAGGACCAATCTCAGCCCGATCGCCGATGAGGGTCGCCCCATACAGTTGCACACCGGGGAGCAGGGTCGCGTCCCTCCCGAGACGGACCGAGACGTCGATCCATGTTGTATCGGGGTCGATGACGCTGACGCCTTCACGCATCCAGTGCTCGACGATTCGGCGGTTCATCTCTTTGCGAAGCGCAGCGAGCTGGACACGGTCGTTGACCCCGGCAACGAGGGCAGCATCGCCAACGTGCAGCGCACGGACGGCGAGATCCCGGCTGCGGGCAATCTCGATGACGTCGGTCAGATACAGCTCACCCTGCGCGTTGTCGGAACTCAGATCCTGCAATGCCGAGCGAAGATGTCGGGCGTCGAATGCATAGACCCCGGCGTTGACCTCCGTAATTGCGCGCTGCTCATCTGTCGCGTCAGCTTCTTCCACAATTGCGCTGAGGGAACCGTCGGCTTCGCGGACAATCCGCCCGTAGCCGCGGGGCTGGGCGACAGTGAATGTCAACACCGTCACCGTAGCCCCGGCACCCGCTCGATGGGTCGCGAGCAACTCGCTTAGCGTGGCGCCGTCGAGCAGGGGCACATCCCCGGCGGTGACGAGGACTGTTCCGTCGAAATCGTCCGGAAGGGCTTTCAGTCCACTCTCGACTGCGTGCCCGGTGCCGTTCTGCTCCTCCTGCACAGCCACCGCGATATCGCGGTCGAGTAACTCAGCCACGGCTTTGACTTCGCGGCCGACGAGTTCACGTTGATGCCCCACAACCGCGACTAGTGCTCCAGGGTCGATGGCGTCCGCAGCCGTGAGCGCGTGCCCGATCATCGAACGGCCGCACATTGTGTGCAGCACCTTTGGCAGGTCCGACTTCATGCGGGTGCCGGCGCCCGCAGCTAGCACGATGACAGCGGTAGAAGCCGTTGATGGATCAGACGTCGAGTCAGGAACTACTGCAGCAGCCGGTGGAGTCTGCGGCATTCTTCTCCCTTGCTCACAGCGAGTCAGGTCTCAGTCGGGTTGCAACGTTGCGTGGCGCGACCGTGCGCCGATCGTCGATAATACGCAGGATATGCCCGTGCGCCGAACCGCATCGCCGAATTCACGGGTAGCTGTGCACATCTGCGCCGGGTGAGACGCAAGTTGCGGTCTACGGGGCCAGGAAGGCGCGGCCGCACAGACCGTTCAGCCCGCCTCGATGCGACAAAGCCGTGTTTAGAGGCGCGCTCGTTCGGTTAAATTGCACCGTGAACATCAGCCTGTACCTTGCCGTCTTCGGCGGACTTTCGCTGATCATCGCCGCTTTTTCAGCGTCCCTCCGAAAGTGGCCGGTCTCGGAACCGATGCTTGGCCTGCTTGCAGGCGCATTGCTCGGTCCGCAATTCGTGGGCGCCCTCTACGCGCCCGAAGACAGTGCCTCATTGCTAAGGGAGGCGGCGAATCTCTTGCTGGCCGTATCCGTAATGGGAGTTGCGTTACAGTTCCCCTTGCGGACCATCCGTACTCATACGCGCCCGCTGCTCATCCTGCTCCTGGTGGCGATGCCGCTGATGGCAGCGATCGCAGCCGGAATCGGGTGGGCAATCCTCGGCGTGCCGCTTGTCGCCTGTGCTCTGCTGGGCGCCTCCTTATGCCCGACAGACCCCGTCCTGGCGTCCAATGTGGTGGGCGGGAGATTCGCCGAGCGCGATGTGCCTCAGCGCACCAGGCAGCTGCTTCTGCTGGAATCCGGAGCGAATGACGGTCTTGCGCTGCCGCTGGTTCTCGTAGCGATTGCGCTGACGGGAGTCGCTACCGCGGGCAGTACGGCGATCGAATCCCTATGGCAACTGTCAGGGGCCGTGGTGGTGGGCGTCATCACGGGATGGTGCGGCGGAAAGGCGCTGCGTGCTGGTGAAAGGCATGGCTCGACAGAGAGCGGGCCCATGCTCTTCTTTGCAGTCACACTTGCGGTGGGCATTCTCGGGCTGTCCGACCTGGTTCACACCGACGGTGTACTAGCGGTCTTCGTTGGCGGTCTCGCTTTCAGCTTCGCCACTACCGGCCGGGAACGGGAAGCAGAGGTACGAATCGATGAGGCCGTCAACCGATTCGCGGTTCTTCCGCTCTTCATGCTGCTGGGGATGTCGCTGCCCTGGCAGGACTGGAAGAGTCTCGGAGTGCAAGGACTGATCTTCGCTGCGGCCGTACTTGTGCTGCGGCGACTGCCAGTGATCCTGTTGTTAGCGAAAGCGCTGAAACTGCGCCTGCGCGACGCTGTCTACCTGGGCTGGTTCGGGCCGATCGGAGTTGCCGCGCTGTTCTACCTGCTCTTGATCGACCAACGAATCGGCCTCGATTCGGAGCTTTACGCGGCCGGAACCTTGGTTATCGCTGTGAGCACCGTCGTGTTCGGGCTCACCGCTGCTTCCGGGCGCGTGCTGTATCGGCGCGCGTCAGGTGGCGCTGCGGAAGACAGCGCTGTCGAGGACGAGGTGATGGACCGTGCGGACTAAGCCTTCAGACTTGTCACCGCAAGCGCGTAATCTAGCGCCGTGCAGCTTATTGAGCCCGCACCACCGCACTGCCCCAATGGCCATCGACTCGGACCAAACGAGGTGCTTGTCGGGTGGCAAACGACGAACGAGCCGTACTGCCGCACGTGGGAATGCCGAACCTGCGGTTCCATCGTCAGAGACGGCGCGGGCAGCCCGCGTGAGGATGAAATTGTGGCTAATGAGGATCTGTTGGTTGAACTCAGCATGGATGAACTGCGCGAGGTGGCAGCGTTTGCCACAGCCTGCGCGGAGCCGGTGCTGGCGATCTTCGAGCGCCACTGCGCAGGTGATACACGCGCACGGTCTGCACTCGACGAGGCCCTTAGGTTTGCCTCCGGGGGAAACCGGACCAAGGCGCTGCGTATGACTGCGTTCGCAGCGCATCGGGCGGCGCGTTCCGCACAAGAGGGCGGCCTCGAAGCCGCAGTCGACGCGGCGCGCGCCGCTGGTCACGCGGGAGGCGCTGCCTACCTGCACCCGCTTGCCAAATCGACCCAGGTCAAGCACATCCTCGGAGCAGCTGCCCATGCAGCCCGAGCACTCGAACTCGATGCTGGCGACGACTACACAGTGGGCGACGGGTACATCGAAAAGGCGGGAAGTCTGGCTAGCCCCACCGTGGTGAGCGTCCTGACACGTTACCCAAGGGCCCCAGGTGGCGGCGGTCGGGTGGGCGAGCTTATGCGAGCACTGGATACAAGGTTGCGCGGACTGCAAACCTGCCGCTAATGCCGCTGCGAACAGTACGACGGGGTGAGTCCGGCGACAAAGCCGGATACGAGGTGGACTGAGTAAGTAGCCGCCTCCGACAAGCAAATGATCTCAGGCTACCTGCGATATTCTTCGACGAAGCAGTGGCCGATATGTGTCCTGAGCTGTGAAAAGAGGCGCCCACTGAGTGTCTAGTTAGATTGACTTGCGGATGTCTATCACGATAGACTAAACGTGTGATTGCGGGGCAGCCGACACGAAAAGTGGTCAAGGAACTGAAGAAGGCAGGATTCGAGCGGGTCGGCGCCAACGTTCCGGACTGACATCAGACCATCTGCCCGGTGTTACCGCAGGGTCCTGGAAGCCATCGACTCCACGCGGTAGCAACCCAAGGGGAGAAGCGCACATGAGCAGGAGAGCATACGAAGTCAAAGTGACTCGTGAGGGTCGCTGGTGGATGGTTCGTGTACCGGAACTAGATGAACTCACCCAGGCTCGCCGTCTGAGCGAAGTTGAGCAAATGGCACGCGAACTCATCGCGCTAGCGAACGACTCGCGCATCTCAGATGTCGATGTCACGGTGACTGTCGAGGTTCACGGACTCCGTGACGTCATCGGCGAAGCGATGCATATTCGGCAGGTCCGCGAGCAAGCCGCACAACTAGAAGCGGAGGCGCAAGAGTTGTCCCGCCACCTTGCAAGCGAACTATCCAAGGCAGACGTTCCGGTACGTGATATCGGGATCGTACTAGGCGTGTCCTATCAGCGAGCACACCAACTAATTAGCCACTAGCGCCAGCACCAAACCGTAATTATTCATGGATAGGGACGGCCGCATAGGAGACGCGATCGACGACCTTGTCTGCGCGGCCCCAAATGGCCCCGGATCGACCCCTCAGAGCGTGTATCGGAAGGTTAAAACCTGCCGCTACCTGCATGTTGCTCCGCCGCCAGGACTCGAACCTGAACTAGCTGAACCAAAATCAGCGGTGCTGCCGATTACACCACGGCGGATTGTGCGGCACACTGGCGCGGGCCCTGATGCAGGACCGGCAGCAGATGTGCGCAATGATCCTTACATACAGATGGGCGTTTGGTCGACTTGTATACGCGGCGATCCGCAGTGGAAGGGTGGAATCGACAAATGACTAGCGCGAGGAGCTCGGGTTCTTCGGACGCGGCCCCGGACAGGGACAGCGCGACTGAAAGAGTTCCGCGTGCGCGCATGACCGGTGCCGAGCGGCGAAACCAGTTGATCGAGGTGGCAAAGTCTCTGTTCGCTGAGCGTGGATACGAGGCGACCTCGGTGGAGGAGATCGCGCAGCGGGCGCAAGTGTCGAAGCCTGTCGTCTATGAGCATTTCGGCGGCAAAGAAGGAATCTATGCAGTCGTAGTCGACCGGGAGATGTCCGATCTGCGCGACCGGATCACGTCCTCGTTGTCCTCGCATCGTTCGCGGGTGCGGGTGGAGCAGGTGGCACTCGCGCTCTTGACCTACATCGAAGAGTGCACGGATGGTTTCCGGATTCTTGTTCGCGACTCGCCAGTGGGGGCAAGTTCAGGCACATACTCGAGTCTCCTGAATGACGCGATCGGTCAGGTGACGCATCTGCTGGCGTCGGACTTCGGTAAGCGGGAGCTGCAGCCCGAGTCGGCCGGGCTGTACGCGCAGGCGCTGGTGGGCATGGTGTCGGTCACTGCTCAGTGGTGGCTCGACGAGCGGAACCCACCGAAGGAGATCGTCGCCGCGCATTTGGTGAACCTGTGCTGGAACGGTTTGATGAACCTTGAGCCGGAGCCACGTTTGCACGGTTCTGATTCTGCTGAGGCATGACCTGACGCAAGTTCGCAGGCCGCTGACCTCGTGGGTGAGCGAATTGTCGGTGGTCGGTCATAGAATCGTGCGCGCTGGTCAATTGTGAGTCAGACCGGCTGGTGGGATTCGTTGATCTATCGCGTGAGGAGCTCGGGGAGTGTCCGCTCAGCAGTCACGGCAAGGTGCGTCCTCGGCGCTCTTCGATTTCGCGCTCGGCGATGCGGCATTGCAGCAGGTGCGTGACGCAGTCGGCCGAACCGAGCGCACGCTTGTCGCACCCCTGGGGGCGCGTCCTTTCATCGCGGCCGCGCTGGCCAGCGTCGCCCCGGTGCTGCTTGTCACGGCCAATCGCCGCGAGGCTGAAGATCTGACGAGTGAGCTTCAAGGCGTCCTCGGTGACACTGTCGCATTGTTTCCCTCATGGGAGACGCTGCCGCACGAGCGGCTGTCCCCCGGAGCGGATACCGTCGGTCAGCGGCTTCAGGTGCTGCGGCGGCTTGCTCGTCCGGACGATGCCACGTTCGGGGCGCCGCTCAAGGTGATCGTCGCGCCGGTGCGTGCGGTTATTCAGCCGATGTCACGCGGGCTCGGTGAGCGCGCACCGATTGTGCTGAGAATCGGCGAGGAGCGCGGCTTCGACGATTTACTCGCTGAACTCACCGAGTTCGCCTACAAGCGCGTTGACATGGTCGCTAAGCGCGGCGAGTACGCGGTGCGGGGCGGGATCCTGGACATCTTCCCACCCACTGCTGAACACCCAATACGCATCGAGTTCTGGGGCGATGAGGTCACGGAACTGCGCGAGTTCTCCGTTGCCGACCAACGGTCACTTTCCGGGGGTGCGGTCGAGGTTGTCATCGCGCCGCCGTGCCGGGAACTCTTGCTGACCGACTCTGCGCGGGAACGCGCCGCCGCACTTGCCGCGGCCCACGCGGGCAACGACTCGTTGGTGGAACTGTTCGACAAGCTGTCCTCGGGAATTCCAGTTGAGGGCATGGAGGCGCTGATCCCTGCTTTGACGGAAGGTCCGCTTGAGCTGCTGCCTGAGCTTCTTCCGCAGGGGACCGTCGTCGTAATCTGCGATCCGGAGAAAACTAACGCTAGGGCGGACGACCTCCGCAGTTCCGGCACAGAGTTCCTCGAGGCTTCCTGGGCTGCCGCTTCCTTCGGCGGGGGTGTCCCCATCGACTCACGCACGCTCGACCTTTCGGCATCAGCCTTCAAACCGCTGCCCTTTGTACGTGAAAGGGCTGTAGCTGTTGGACGAGGCTGGTGGGATCTCACGCAGCTCGCGAGCGGAAGCGACGACGAACTGGTCTTGCCGGTCCAGGCTGCGCCAGCGATGCGGGGAAGTGAGCAGGAGATCGCGACCACTTTCGCCATGCTCCGCGCGCATATCTCGCAGGGCGGCCGTGCCGCGATCGTCGTCCCCGGTGCTGGTACCGCGCAGCGGTATAAGGAGCGGCTACTTGACGCGGAAGTGCCCGCAGCTCTTCTCGAGCCGGGCAAGCCCCTGTCCGAAGGCGTGGTGAACCTGCTGTGCGCAACGCTCAGCAGCGGTGTGGTGTTCGAGGACGCTCAGCTCATCGTGCTCACCGAATCGGATCTGACGGGAAACCGGGCGACCACGACGCCCACGCGCAAGCTTGCATCGAAGCGGCGCAACCAGGTTGATCCGCTTGCCTTGCAGGCGGGTGACCTTGTTGTGCACGATCAGCACGGCATCGGACGGTTCGTGGAGATGGCGGAACGGACAGTCAGTGGCGCGCGGCGCGAGTACCTCGTCATCGAATACGCGGCGAGCAAGCGCGGGCACCCGGGGGACAGGCTGTTCGTTCCGATGGAGTCTCTGGACCAGTTGTCGCGCTATGTCGGCGGTGAAGCGCCAGGTCTGTCGAAAATGGGCGGCTCCGACTGGCAGAACACTAAACGTAAGGCACGCAAAGCGGTTCGTGAGATCGCGGCAGAGCTTGTGCAGTTGTATGCGAAGCGGCAGGCGTCTCCGGGCCATGCATTCGGCCCAGATTCGCCGTGGCAAAGCGAGCTCGAAGATGCTTTCGCCTTCGTGGAGACGGACGATCAGCTCACCGCGATTTCAGAAGTCAAGGGCGATATGGAACGTGGCGTCCCAATGGACAGGGTTGTCTGCGGCGACGTCGGCTTCGGTAAGACCGAGATAGCCGTACGGGCGGCCTTCAAAGCCGTTCAGGACAACAAGCAAGTTGCAGTTCTGGTGCCGACGACGTTGCTCGCGCAGCAGCACACAGAGACGTTCACGCAGCGGATGGCGGGATTCCCTGTAAAGATCAAACAGTTGTCGCGCTTCACCGGTCCCACGGACTCACGTGCGGTCATCGCTGGGCTTGCGGATGGGACGGTAGACGTCGTCATTGGCACTCACAGGCTGCTCCAGACAGGTGTGCGCTGGAAAGACCTCGGACTGGTGATTGTCGATGAGGAGCAACGGTTCGGTGTCGAACATAAGGAGCACATCAAAGCGCTTCGTTCGCACGTCGACATGCTGACGATGTCCGCGACCCCCATACCGCGAACGCTGGAAATGTCCCTGGCAGGAATCAGGGAAATGTCGACGATCCTGACACCTCCTGAGGAGCGGCTGCCCGTCCTCACATACGTCGGGGCGTACGAAGACAAACAGGTTGGTGCAGCAATCCGGCGGGAACTCCTTCGCGACGGCCAGGTGTTCTACGTTCACAACCGCGTCAGCTCGATCGAGAAGGCAGCCAAACACATTCGCGATCTCGTGCCGGAGGCTCGTGTCGTCGTCGCTCACGGTCAGATGAACGAAGAAGCGCTCGAGACAACTGTTCAGGGCTTCTGGAACCGCGAATTCGACGTGCTGGTGTGCACCACAATTGTGGAGACTGGGCTCGATATCTCAAACGCGAACACGCTGATCGTGGAGCGCGCGGACACGCTCGGTCTCTCGCAACTGCATCAGTTGCGCGGCCGCGTGGGTCGCGGCAGGGAACGCGGCTATGCCTACTTCTTGTATCCCTCGAACCGGGTCCTGACCGAGACGGCGTACGACAGGCTAGCGACGATCTCGCAGAACTCCGATCTTGGTGCGGGGATGGCGGTAGCGATGAAGGACCTCGAGATCCGTGGTGCAGGAAACGTTCTCGGAGCCGAGCAGTCCGGCCACGTCGCGGGGGTCGGGTTCGATCTCTACATTCGACTCGTGGGCGAGGCTGTCGAAGCATTCAAGGCAGTGGCCGATGGCAGACCGGTTGAGGCACCCGAGGAGAAGAAAGAAGTCAAGATCGACCTTCCAGTCGATGCTCACATACCGCCCGATTACGTCTCCAGTGATCGCCTTCGGCTCGAGGCTTATCGCAAGATCGCAGCCGCGCAGGGCGACGACGAACTCGATGCCGCCACAGAAGAATTACTCGACAGGTATGGCCCGCTGCCAGAAGAGGTCAAACGACTGCTGTCCGTGGCCAGGTTGCGCCTGATGTGCCGCGAACGCGGACTCACGGATGTCGCGGTGGTGGGCACACAACTGAGACTGACGCCGATGACGCTTCCGGATTCGAAACAGGTCAGGCTCAAAAGACTGTACCCATCGGCCCAGTACCGCCCCACGACGTCGCAAATACAGCTTCCGCTGCCTCGCAGCGGCAGGGGAACTCCAGCTGACCCCCGGGTGCGTGACAACGACGTCGTCCAGTTTGTAGCGGACTTCCTGACCTCGCTGGATGGGCTTCCAAAAGGCGAGACGCAGGTGATCGTGAGGTGACCGCCCATGACCGTCGTCTTACTTGACCCACGGCGTCCCGAGGTCGTCCCGCTCCGAGCTGTTCAGCACCTTGCGGGCCCCGTGGAAGCTACTCCCGATGTTCCGGCTTCGATACGCGATTTCCTTGACGTCGTCTCCGCTGCCGACACGCTCGTCGCGGTGAGCGACACACATCCACAGGTGAGCGCCAGGCTCGTGGCGGGAGAAACGCTCATCGCTGCTGACGGCTTTCTGGGCTTCAGACTGCTGGAATCAGTGGATCTGATGGACGATCTCCGTACTCGGGGACCATGGGAACGAGAACAAACTCACGAGTCGCTGCAACGCTATCTGCTTGAGGAGACATACGAACTGCTCGACGCGGTCCGGGCTGGGGACCGTGACGAGCTCCGCAAAGAACTCGGCGACATGTTGCTGCAAGTTCTCTTCCATGCACGCATCGCAGAGGACGACCCTGCTGACCCGTTCACTCTCGACGATGTCGCAGCGGCCCTCACCGCGAAACTGCTGCATCGCAATCCGCCCCACTTCGGCACGGACGACGCGCCGATGAACGCAGAAGAGCAAAACCAGCGCTGGCAGGAGCGCAAGGCCGCCGAGAAACCCAAGCAGTCGCTCACCGAAGGCATTCCACTGGCGCAACCCGCACTCGCGCTCGCCGAGAAGGTTCTCGGCCGTGCCGCGGAAGCCGGAATTCCGTCCGATTTGATCCCAGAAGCGCTGGTACAGGTCTCGCTTCAGCCACAGGGCAATAGCGAACTTACGCTGCGTGAGGCCGTCCTTGACCTCATCGAGACAATCGTCGCAACCGAGAAGAAAATCGGACGTAGCGTTGCTGAGCCAGAAAAATGGCGTGCAGCCTGGGAAGGAACCTTGCCCGGACGCTCCAATAGTGCTACATGAGGTCACCGGGGGCGTACGAAGGGGTCACGGACACGGCACAGTCTGCTTGAGGGTTGGTGAAAGCGGCTGCACCGCAACGTTCCCCATGGCAATGATGGCCGCGTGACTTCTCCATCTCGACGCAGCGCTCGTCCGCACACATCGCGACGGCTAGCAACAGCCGTCGCCGCATCCATGGCAGCCGCATCGCTGCCCCTCGCGGGTGCAGCAGCTGCATCAGCAGAGACTCTCACTGACATCGCTGAAGCAGTTCTCGAAGCAATGCCACCAGCGCCGGGCACCGGCGTACCGATGATCGACTACCACGCCCCAGGGCGCACCTCCGATCTACTAGCCGACTGGGCTCAGGCGCACTCTGATGCCCTCGGCATTCCCCGTCCCGCAATGCAGGCCTACGGTCATGCGGCTCTCGTCATGCAGGAAACTCAGCCTGGATGTGGTCTCCGCTGGACCACCCTCGCGGGTATCGGCGGCATCGAAAGCTGGCACGGCACCTATGAAGGCGCGACGATCCTAGACGACGGACGCGTTGAGCCGCCGATCCGCGGTGTAAAGCTCGATGGTCGCCCTGGGCTTGCCGACATCCCGGACACGGACAACGGTGAAATGGACGGCGACCCCGATCACGACCGGGCGATGGGTCCCATGCAGTTCATCCCCGAAACCTGGCGGCTCTTCGGTACTGACGGAAACGGCAATGGACACGCCGACCCCGACAACATCGACGACGCTGTGATGTCCGCTGCGCGCTACCTGTGCGCGGCAGGCGGCAACCTCGAAAGCCCCGAAGGTTGGCGCAAGGCGATCCTCGCCTACAACCAGTCAGAGGACTATCTGCTGGACGTGCGTGACGCAGCCTGGCGTTACTCGGCAGACGTGCACGTGCCAGAACCGGCCCCTGCCCCGGAGCCAGCCCTGGAGCCGCCTCCCGAGCCTGAACCGCTCCCAGAGGCCCTCCCAGAGGGGGAACTGCCCCCAGCTTCTGAGGGCGAACTGCCGCCGCCACCCCCTGAGGGCGAACTGCCGCCGGAACTACCTCAGGGCGAACTGCCGCCGGAAGAGCACCGCGATGGGCATGAACTCGCCCACTCGGAGCTGCACGAGGGAGAACCGCTCGAAGCCGAAATGCACGAGCCAGAAGTCCACGAGCCGGAGTATCCCGGGGCCGAGCATCACGAGCCGGAACATCCCGAAGCCGAGCACGCCGAGCATCATGAGCCGGAACTTCCCGAAGCCGAGCACGCCGAGCACGCCGAGCACGCACCTGAGCATCATGACGCGCGGGGCGAGGCAGCACTGCGTGACATTCCAGAGGGCGAGATCGACGACGAAGACCTCGAACTTCTGAAAGAGTTTGCTGAGCAATATGGCGAGGGGTTCGAGTACGATGACGAACTCGATGATCAGCGAGTGCCAGCGTCGGAACGTGCTCCTGGCCATATGGTTCCGGACGTATTAGCGAAACTGGCGGCCGAGATCTGGGCATTCCTCGCGAAGCTGGGAATCAATGGCGAACCCAAGGGCGGCGCGTGAGCGTGCCTGAATCGTAGAGGCCTCTGGTCCGGTTACCCTCGAACCTGGCAAGATTGTCCACTGCGGAGAACACAGCTCCGCACGTATTTGCCATTTGCCGAAGGAGTAATTCGTGGCCGTCATTGAACAGGTCGGAGCACGCGAGATTCTGGATTCCCGGGGCAATCCCACCGTCGAGGTGGAGGTTGCACTAGACGATGGGACGGTTACCCGCGCCGCCGTTCCTTCCGGGGCATCCACTGGTGAGCATGAGGCGGTGGAACTTCGTGACGGTGGTGAGCGCTACCTGGGTAAGGGTGTGCAGCGAGCCGTCAACGGGGTTCTCGACGAAATCGCGCCCGCGCTGATTGGTCTCGATGCTATCGAGCAGCGCGCCGTCGATCAGTCGATGCTTGACCTCGACGGCACGCCGGACAAGTCTCGCCTGGGTGCCAACGCGATCCTTGGGGTGTCCCTCGCTGTGGCCCGCGCTGCCGCGGAGTCGTCCGGGCTTGAGCTGTTCCGGTACGTGGGCGGCCCGAACTCCCATGTTCTGCCCGTACCGATGATGAACATCCTCAACGGTGGTGCCCATGCTGACACGGGTGTCGACGTTCAGGAGTTCATGATCGCGCCGATCGGTGCGCCGACCTTCAAGGAGTCCCTGCGCTGGGGTGCCGAGGTGTACCACGCGCTCAAGGGTGTCCTGAAGGCCAAGGGGCTCGCCACTGGCCTTGGCGATGAGGGCGGCTTCGCGCCAGACGTGGCAGGGACAAAGGAAGCGCTCGACCTGATCATCGAGGCTGTCGGAAAGACAGGCCTGTCGCTTGGGAAAGATGTCGCGCTTGCGCTCGATGTCGCGGCCACCGAGTTCTACGAGGAAGGGTCCGGTTACCGTTTCGAGGGGACCACACGTTCCGCTGCTGAGATGGCTGACTTCTACGGTGATCTCGTTGCGGCGTATCCGCTGGTGTCGGTTGAGGATCCGCTGAGTGAGGACGACTGGGACGGCTGGGCGACCCTGACCAGCCAGGTGGGCGACAAGTTGCAGATTGTCGGCGACGACCTCTTCGTGACCAACCCGGAACGTCTGCAGACGGGTATCGAACGGAACATCGCGAATGCACTACTCGTGAAGGTCAATCAGATCGGCACGCTGACCGAAACGCTCGACGCCGTCGATCTTGCACACCGCAACGGTTACAAGACGATGATGAGCCACCGTTCGGGGGAAACCGAAGACACGACGATCGCGGACCTTGCTGTGGCGGTTGGCAGTGGGCAGATCAAGACAGGTGCTCCTGCGCGCAGTGAGCGCGTCGCGAAATACAACCAGCTGCTTCGCATCGAAGAAGCACTGGGCGATGCCGCTCGCTACGCTGGCGCCTCTGCGTTCCCGCGCTTCTCCTGGAAATCAACAGGTAGCTGATGGCTGACTCGTGGCCGCGAGGCAGGCGCCCCAAAGGTAGCCCAGCTGGCAGGGAACCCCGGCAATCGTCTGATGCACGGGATTCCCGGTCGGCTCGTGCTGCTGCGCAGCCTTCGCGGTCACGGTCCTTCAAGTCCGATTCCACTCAGGTGAAAGGCGCCGCTCGGATCAAGGCGGTCGGGACGAAAGCGATGCGGTCGCCAGCGGGTTCGAAGCTTGTTCGGCCCTCCGGTGGCGCCGCCGATATGGGCTGGTCGACGCGGCGGACGTTCATTCTGGTTCTCGTGGCCGGTGCCCTCGTGCTGACTCTGGTGATGCCGCTGCGCACCTACTTCGCTCAACTCGGGGAGGCACGACGCATCTCCGCTGAGTATCAGGTTGTGTACGCAGAGGTGGAGGAGCTCAAACAGCAGAAGGAACTTCAGGCCGACCCTGCCTATATTCGGGCTGAAGCGCGTGAGCGTCTTGGCCTCGTCTTCCCCGGTGAGACCGCGTACAAGGTCCAATTTGAGGATGATCCGCGTACCGCGCAGGAGGATGAAGTGGTCCGTCCTGGCAGCGCCGACCCCTGGTACACGCAGCTGTGGGGTGAATTGGCGGTACCACGCGATCAGGGACCGCAGCGCGAAATGAACCTCCCGATCGCCCCAATTGAACCGGAGGCCGGACCGTAGTGGTTCAGCACGATGTATCCGCGGACGACCTCGCCGCGGTGGGGGAACAACTTGGCCGCACTCCGCGCGGAGTTCTCGCGATCGCATACAGGTGTCCTAACGGGGAACCAGGCGTTGTGAAGACCGCGCCGCGGCTTCCGGACGGAACCCCATTCCCCACCCTGTACTACTTGACGCATCCGGTGCTGACGGCCGCCGCGAGCAGGCTGGAGTCAGCGGGAGTCATGAAAGACATGACGGAGAGTCTCAGTGCTGACCCGGAGCTCGCTGCGGGCTACGAGTCCGCGCACGAGGACTACCTGCGTGAGCGTGACTCTATCGAGTCTCTGGGCACCGAATTCTCGGGTGGCGGTATGCCGGACCGAGTCAAGTGTCTGCATGTCCTGATCGCCCACTCGCTTGCCCGCGGACCCGGCGTCAATCCCGTCGGGGATCAAGCCATCGTTATGATCGCCCAGGATGACAGAAAGCTGGTCGGCGCAATACTCCCGGCCGATTGGCCAGGCCTCACGACGAGCATGGAGGATAGCGAGCAATGACACGTGTCGCCGCAATCGATTGTGGCACCAACTCGTTGCGCCTCCTCATCGCCGACGTCGACGAGGGCCCCGACGGGGCGCAGAAACTCACCGACGTCGATCGCCGAATGGTGGTCGTTCGCCTTGGCCAGGGTGTAGACGCGACGGGTGAGTTCCATGTCGATGCGCTCGCACGGACCCGGCGTGGATTGCAGGACTACGCGCGTCTTATCGCTGAGTCTGGCGCGACGCGGCTTCGCATGGTTGCCACCTCGGCGACTCGCGACGCCAGCAATCGAGACACATTCTTCGCGATGACGCGGGAAATTCTTGACCCTGTCGTCGCGGGCTCAGAGGCAGAAGTGATTTCCGGTGACGAGGAAGCTGAACTGTCGTTCATCGGCGCAGTAGCTGACCTCGACCCTGCCGAGGGGCCGTTTGTTGTGGTTGACCTCGGTGGTGGCTCCACTGAAGTCGTTTACGGTTCGGACAGCGTGGTCGCGGCACGGTCTGTGAACGTCGGCTGCGTTCGACTGACAGAACGGTGCCTGCACCACGATCCGCCGACTGATGATGAAGTCCAGGAAGCCACGCACATCGCGCGCAGCATTCTCCGTGACGCATTCAGCGCTGTCCCTCTCGCGCCTGCGCACACGTGGGTAGGCGTGGCCGGCACGATGACCACACTCTCTGCACTTGCGCACGACATGTCTGCGTACGACTCGGAGAAGATCCATTTGTCCCGGGTCCCGTTCCCGCGCCTGTTCGAAGTGTGTGACGACCTCGTCCACATGACTCGTGCGCGCCGCATGTCTCTCGGCCCGATGCACCCCGGCCGTGCAGACGTCATTGGGGGAGGTGCGATCATTACACGCGTGCTCGCCGAGGAATTGTCAGCTGTCACCGACATTGATGAGCTAGTCGTCAGCGAACATGACATCCTCGACGGGATCGCGTACGCGCTGGCAAAAGACTGAAACACGCCCCCGTAGCCCAATCGGCAGAGGCAGACGGCTTAAAACCGTCACAGTGTGGGTTCGAGTCCCACCGGGGGCACAAGAGCGTCGTTGTTGAACCCACGACATTTCCGTTGAGCTGTCCCGTTTGTGTTCGCTTGCTGGTGGGCGAGGCGTTGGCCTGCACCTCGGGGTTGAACATGGTGTCGAACGGCACTCCTAGTCCGGCGTCGATGACGTCGTCGGTGACGGTCAGTCCTTCGAAGAAGGCCTGGTTGGCGATGCTGCGCAGCGAGTCGTCGATGCTCATGTAGATCGCGTGGGCGCTGCCTGCCAAGGGCCAGGCAGTCATCGAGGTGGGCGCGGGCCTGGTCGTACTCGGTCTCGCTGGCCTCCGATGCGGGAGTCGAGGAACGCAACTTGGCGGGCGATGCCGTTTCGCTCGGTCTTGAGTAGGTCCAGTGGCGCGGCGCCGATCGCGCGTCCGAGGTCCGCGGCCCGGTCGCGCACCTGCCATAGAATCTCATCCATGTCATCCAAGCGGCCGGCTCGGCAGCCAACACCGCGGTCTGCCGTGCCCGTCCTTCGGAGTCTTGGACCCAAGTACGAAGAGGACCTGCACGGGCGCAACGCAGCTGTCCTCCTCAACGTCCTGACCGGCAAGCCAGCAACCACCGCGAAGAACATTGCTCTTGCGGGTCACTACGGCAGCGGTAAGAGCAGCGTCATCCTCGGTGTCCAGCGGAGTCTGGACGAACGTAAGATCAGTTGGGTCAATTTGTCGTTGTCGAGCCTTGGCATCGACGACACGAAACGGGCGCGCGTCCAGCAAGACGGGTCGCTTGCGCCCTTGACGAACCTCATACAGAAGGAGATCGTCAAGCAGCTCCTCTATCGGAAGTCGCCCGCGGACATGCCAGGGTCGAGGTACTTCCGCATCGACTCGTTCAGGCCATGGCCGGCTTTGATATGGGGTGGGGTAGTAGCGGTCGGCTTCTTCGTGATTGCGGTCCTGCTTGGGCTGGTCAATCGCGTCGAGGAGATGGCGCCCACGGGCCTGGTCGACAGCCATGGCTGGGTGACTTGGGTCACTGTCGGCGCCTTCGGTGCATTCCTGGGCGGGGTCTGGTTCCTAGGCCTTCGCGCCCTTCAGAGCCGGATACGGGTGGAGAGCGTGTCCGCGGGCGGAGCGGCGGTCAAGCTGAGTGCGAAGGAAAACTCGTACTTCGACGAGTACCTGGATGAGATCGTCTACTTCTTTCAGCGGACGAGGACTAAGGTCGCAATCTTCGAAGACCTGGACCGATTCAAGGACCCACACATCTTCGAGACCCTGCGGGAACTGAACACCGTCCTGAACAACTCTGAGCAGATCAAGTCAAGGCCAGTCCAGTTCGTCTATGCGGTCCGCGACAGCATTTTCGAGGAACTTGAAGTAGATGCGGAATCCGACGGTGACAACGCCAAGACATCGGCGCTTCATGCTTCGACGTTGGAATCTGCCCCTTCGGCGAACAGGACGAAGTTCTTCGACCTGGTAGTGCCGATGGTTCCGTTCATCACGCATCGTTCGGCACGGGACCTGCTCGCGGCCGAGTTCGCCGAAGCGGAGCACCGACCCTCGACCGCATTGGTGAATCTTGTCGGCGCGCATCTGACCGACATGCGCGTGATTAGAAACATCCGAAATGAGTACGAGATTTATCGCGCATCCGTGCTCGGCGAAAAGGGCCTCAAAGGGCTCACCGCAGACCGGCTGTTCGCGATGATGGTCTACAAGAACCTCCACTTGGAAGACTTTGAGGCCATCCGGCTCGGAAAGAGCAAGATCGACGAGGCGCACCGGATGTTCCACAAGATGGTGGAGTATCAGACTAGGCATCAGGCAGCACACAGCAAGAAAGCGCTGGACCGGGTGGGCGCGAAGTCCCTCTGGGACAAGCACGCCATGGCAGCCGGTGAGCGGCTACAGAAGGTGCTGCCAATCGTCTCGAGGGGGACGGGCCGCGGCGGTAAGCTGGGCCTTCGCTACCAGTCGGAGGATTACGATCTGTCAAGCCTGACATCAAGAGACTTCTGGAGGTCGTTGTACGAGAACCGCGATGAGGTGCAACTCCTCCGACCTGGGGCCGGCGGCATGAAACTGTCGTTCGATGACCTGATCGCGCTGGTAGGGAACGGGACGGATGGGCTGGACGTCGCCGTAGAAGTTGATGTTGCGCGCCTTCAGCGCGATTCTCGAGTGGCGCTAGAGACCAAAGACTTCGTCGTGAAGGCCACGATGGCAGAACTAATGGCCAGGACCGACCTCGTCATGCCAACCGAGGGCGGCGACGAGCACAACTTGGATGCCATCATCACCGATCTCGTTTCTCCTCTGGCCCGAGATCTGCTGGCCAAGGGCTACATCGACGAGAACTTCACTCTGTACTGCTCGGACTACCATGACATCGCGATCAGTGTGAGTGCGATGAACTTCATCCTTCACTGCGTCCAAGCCGACCGCGCAGCTCCGCACTTTCAGTTCGATGAGGAGAGCTCGATCGAGGCAGTTGAGAAGGAGATGGGAGCCCGCTTCCTCGACGGCGAGAGTATCTTCAACGTCGACGTCTTCGACTACTACCTGACTACGCACCCCGAACGCCTCAACACGGCCATCAATAAGCTCGCCGTGCGTTCCGGCGATGACTCCTCTTTCCTCGACGCCTACTTAATAGACGGTGACGCTCACGAGGTGCTCATAAGTCGATTGGCTACACGCTGGGACGGCGTCTTCGTTCATCTTGTCGAGAAGGCACCACTAGAACTCGAAGTAATCGTCGCGCTCGTCGATACGGCGATCAGGAGCGCCGCGTGCGACACGGATTACGAATCATCGGACCGGGTCGCGGAGTTCGTATCAGAGCACTACGCTCAGATGCGGGCGTTCCTCGGCGGGATGGATGCGGCGAAAGCGACCGATGTGATGGCTCTACTCCGTCGTCTCGGCGCCCAGATAGGCGATCTCGGCGTGCTCGGGGAAGCGCAGCGCAACGCTGCGGTGGCAGTAGGGCTGTACCCGGTCACCCGGGCGAACTTGTCGGCCGCTCTCGACGAAAATACGGGACTGGCGCTCGACGTCGTGAAGGCCACCGATGAGGCCGTCTACAAGCACATGCTCGCGAACCTGGAGGACTACCTTGATGTCCTCGAAAAAGACGAGGTCACCGTTGAAAGCCCGCACGAGTTCGTTGCTGTGCTCGGCGACGTCGCAGATGCAGCCGAGTTCGCCGTGCGACCCATCGCGGAACGCGCGTCAATCTCCTGCGAAGTCATCGACCTGACAGACCTCAGCGACGAAGCATGGGGACCTTTGGTCTCGGCAGGGCGGTTCACGCCGACCGTTTGGAACGTGAGTCAGTTCGTCAGCAAGTTCGGAGTCAGCAAGGAACTAGTCGAGAGCCTCGGCACCCTCAACCTCACCAAGGCCGAGGAGGTGGAAGAGGAGCCGAGGTTGGGGCTTGGGTATGCACTGGCCAACTCTGACCCCCTGGACGCGGCAACGATCGCACGACTGCTCGGGCAGCTCAACCTGCCCGATGGCTTGGACCCCGCACAGTTATCCGACGCCGGACTCGCCCAACTTCCAGCACTGCTGGCCGAGGACTTGGTGCCTGATACAGCCGACACGTACGTCCTTGTGAGTGACCACCCCTTCACATTCCGCGAGGAATACTTCGCGGCGTCCAAGCAGCTGGCATCGTACGTGTGCGAGTTGCCGCTGTCGAGCGAGGATCTGGCCCGAGTGATGCGGAGCCGACGCCTGGCACCAGCTGTGAAGCGCGCGATTGCCGACGACGCGAAGTTTGTCAGCGACCGTCTGTCTCGGCAGAGCGTGATCGCGGTTTGCGAGTGGGCAGCCAAGGGCAACAACGTCTCAGTTGAACTACTGGTCACGCTTGCCAAGGCTGGCGCACCGGCCGAGCACATTCTGGGCCTGCTAGAACCGCATCTCCCAGGCATAGAACTCGTTGCGCTAGACCAGATCCTGCTCGGATTGGGCGATAAGTACGAGCCTCTAACCAGGACCGGGCGCCATCGTCCGCGACTGAAGGATCGAGCCGGAACCGAGGAACTGCTCGAAGAACTGCGACGCCGTAACCGGGTCAGCTCTTTCGGCCCAACCAAATGGATCGGTGGAATCCAGGTCAACATGCGCCACTGAAGACGAGAACCATCACGACCTCAGACGCGGCATTGCAGGGCATGACCCTTCTCGGATCACAAGACCCGATGACACCGGAGTATTGATAAGGACATCTGTATGCGTCTTGCGAATTTTACTGACCTCGCGCAACGGTGCCGCGAGAACGGCTACGGCTTCACAGAATTCCGACGACAAGACATGGTCGCCGGCCTGCGTTGGCCCACGGACGTCCTCGAACAGTGGGTCTACGACCACGCAGGCAACATCTCCTTCCTCCGAGACTACGAGAACGTCGATCTCTCACAGGTCGGCTGGCAGGTTGAAGCGCTGCCAATTGATACGTTCATGGCGATGCCAACGGGGCCATCGGACGGGGACGTCATAGAGGAGTTCGCTGCCGCCCCTGATCATTGGGTTGCCGTACGTAACCAAGGTGAGCATCTGGGCGTGCGTCTTACCTGGGAGACTCACGGCACTTGGAAGCGTTGGCCGATCGTCTTAGATCGGGCTCTCCTGCCACCTGCATCTGACGGCCTCCAGCTGGTTGAAGGACGCACTCGGGTCGGCATCCTGCGCGGCCGCCAGCGGCAAGGAAAGCTGGTCGCGAACAGCCATCTAGCCTGGGTCGGCCGCCAACGTAAATGACACAGTCCATCTTCGGGTTTGACTAGAGAGATGGCCGGCGACCGCGCGGGCGGATCGTTCCGCCACAGGCCACGACCGCGGAGCGCACCGCCTCGTCGCCGACCCCCAGTTCGGTCGTGACCTCTTCCAGCGTCATGCCTTGCTACTACAGCCGCGCAGCCTCCCGGCGCCCGGACTTATCCAGACCGCGAGCGGCGGACCGCGACACCCGCCTGAGCAGCGAGCCGGTGCACCGTCGCGCGATGTACCCCAAACCGCCGTACTAGCTCATCGAAAGGCATACTCCTCGGCCAACGCAGCCCGATTCGAGACACTCAAACGGGTTTGAGACCGGGGCGAATTCTCCGCCACTGGACCGCGCACATCCTAGATAGGCTGACGCTCAGGAGGCGACGCCGAACGCCGTGCTACCCGCAGAACCCCCGACGAATCAACGTCATCAACGGCTTGCGCGGGTTTGAGAACCACCCACCGGGGGCACAACATGGCCTGCTTTCACTCGTCGGTGCGTGAATTCCGGCGCTCAAGCTCCTGAATTCGCGCGGCGGCTTTCTTGAGCCGTTTCTTGCGTTCCTTGGCGTCAGCTTCCTTGAGTTCCTCGTACACCTCTTCGTCGCTGTCGCTGTAGTGGAGAATCATCCGCGGAATGCTGAGAGTGAAAATCAACGAGGGCCAGACAATCCACGCATAGTCAAAGTCCAGGACAAACTGGAGGATCAGGAATGTCACGAGTGTGACGCCAATGATTATCCAGTCAAGTGACTCGACTAGGTTGCCCCGCCGTTTCAGTGAGGCAATTTCCGACTCGGCGCTCAGCTGTGGGGAAACCTTCGCTGCGTCACTGTGCTGTTTCGGGGCGGGCAGTCGTTCCGAGTCCTGAATCTTCCTGATGAACCCCTCAACGCTTTCGAGAGGCACCCCACCAGGAAGTCCGCGGAAGCTGTCACGGAGCCCATCAAGCGTGCGTGCCGACGCGACTGTACTGGACTGCTCGTAGAACTCATCGACGTTCAGTCGGCCGGCTGCGTAGTGTTCGCTCAGGACATTCAGCGCGTGCAGGCGCTCGTCATCGCTGAGAAGCAGTTCGTCGTCAGCACTTTCACTCATCTATCACTCACTTCCCCCGAACGCGCGTGCGCACAAGTTTACGTGAGCCACCGGAACAGCGGTGGGACGGCGAATAGTTCCAGATTTTCCAAGCCACAGCGCAGTCCTAGCAAGGACCATGGGGATATGGCGAAGATCGAGACTGTATATCCCAGGCTGGTGGTGTCCGATGGAGCGGCGGCAATTGGTTTCTATGTCAAGGCGCTTGGTGCCGAGGAACGGTGCCGCTACACCGACAACGACGGCAGGATCGTCCATTCAGAGGTCGTGATTGGCGGTGTCACGGTGGCGGTGAAAGATGCGGACGGTACCGATCCGTCGCCCGATAACGTGAATGGCACACCTGTGATCCTTGCGCTCTACACCGACGATGCGAAAGCTGTGGCCGACAGAATGATGGAGCACGGCGCAACCGTGATCTTCCCGGTCCGCGACCAATTCTATGGGGAACGTGCTGGGCGCCTGGCGGATCCGTTCGGGCACGTGTGGATGGTCGCCCAGAAGAGTGGAGATCTGTCACCCGATGAGATTCAGCGGACGCTGACTGGCTAGCCGAAGGCGCAACTCACCTATCTATCGTTCGTTGCGGGCATTGCGTGCGCGCATCTTCGTGCGGTTGCCGCAGCGTTTCATTGAGCACCATCTCGTGGTACCGGGGCGTGAGGTATCGCAAGAAATGAGGTAGCAGTCGTCCGCCGTAGCTGAGGTGGAATATCACTTTCGCGTGCGGCCTCGTCAATGACGGAAATGTCGGTGGGGGAGGCGGTTTCGTCGCGGCTGAAAGCGCGAGCGACCTGCACGATGGCGTCTCGCAACGCCAGCGCGGAAGTCAGTTTCGCTGGGTTCGCATCGCGGATAGCAGGTGAAACGTGGGACCGCAGCCAGACGGACAGATCAACCGGAGCGTTGACTACGGGTGTTCCATCGACCGCTCGCCATCGATGTCGACGGTGATGCTCTGCATGAGCCCGTCAGCATCGCCGCTGATATCGCAGTGGTAAGTGGCGTCGACGTCCTCGCCGTCGGCATTCTCGCCGTTGACCTGTCCCTGGATCTGCCAGTCAAGCGCGTCATTCTGTGATGCGGTAATTCCTTTGAACCGTGCGTCCTCCGGTATGTCGACCAGGGACTGCACCGTCTCCTCGCAATACACGTGGGCGAGGCTCTCCGGTATTCCCCGGTCCCGCTGTGACCACATGACAGCGAAAGCTGTTGTGAGCGCGAGCACAGCGACTCCAAAGGCAACCCACAGCTTCAGCTTCAGGCTGTACTTCCGGTCCCCGTCGGCCACTGTGTCTGATCCTCATTTCCTCGTGCGGCGGATACTCGAACTCCCGCGAGGGTATACCTTGCGGCAGACAATCAACCATGCTCGCTCTATGGTCGATGGGGCAGTGACAGCAACGGAAAGGACACGGGCGATGTCAGTAGGTCACGAGGCGCAGCCGTCGCCGTCGGTGAGTGACCTGTTCCGTAATGCTTTCCGCCGCCACCCGGCCGGGCTTGCGATTATCTCGGCTGCCGGACCTGACGGTCCGGCAGGCATCCTGTCTTCCTCAGTAGCCTCGGTGAGTCTCGATCCGCCCGCGCTTTCCTTTACGATTTCCACGCTGACGTCGTCCGCGCAGATTGTGCGAAGCGCGGACACCGTTGTGGTACACCTGCTCGACGCTGGAGACCTGAAGCTCGCCAGGACCTTCGCGACGCCGGGGAGTGTCCGGTTCGGCGACGATATGGCGTGGGATTACCTTCCGACGGGTGAGCCGTTCTTGCTGGAAACTAAGGCGCAGATCCGCTGCCGCCAACTCGGGCACCTTGATGTGGGCAACTCGTCAATTGTGGCCGCCGAAGTTCTCGGCGTGACCCAGGACGAATCGACCGCGCTCCCACTCGTGTACTCGAACAGAGCTTTTCACATCTTTCATGAGTTCCCGATTCGCTGATGATGCCAAGAAGTCACCAGGGCGTCATCGCGGTGTGCCTCGCCACACAGACACCAGGGGCAAAGACCAGGTAAAGTTCCAGTCGTCGATACCTGCGATCAGCGACCGGCCCAGGTGCACCCGTGAAGACGGGGAACTCACCGGCAGGCATGTTCGTTGACGATGCAGAAACGGGAGACACCAGCGGGCACTGGACCGGTTCAATGTGCAGAAGCCCAGCAGAGAATGGAAGGGACGTCCACGGTGCGCACCAGCAGCAACCCGGTGTTCAAGAACCTGCCGAAAGGCCCCGGGGGTTACGCAACATTCGGCAGCGGGGCGGCAGGCGCTTCGCAGGCCGCCTATCAGTACGGTCAGCAGACTGCGCCGCAGTACACGCCTTCGGCGCCAGAACGGGCGATGACGGTTGACGATGTCGTCACCAAGACCGGCACCACCCTTGGGGTGCTGACCGTCACCGCGATTCTCTCCTACTACTTGACCAACACAAACCCGGGTCTTGCTCCGATTCTCGTGTTCGGCGGCATGATCGTCGGTCTGGTCCTCGTGCTGGTCGCCGTCTTCGGCAAGAAGATGGACAACCCGGCCATCGTGCTCAGCTACGCGGCCGCGCAGGGCTTGTTCGTTGGTGGCCTCTCGTGGTTGTTCGGCAACGTCATGGTGACCGGCATCTCGGCGGGCGCACTGATCGGCCAGGCGGTCCTGGGCACATTCGGTGTGTTCTTCGGCATGCTCGTCGTGTACAAGACGGGTGCTATCCGCGTGACGCCGCGTATGACGCGCATGATCGTCGCCGGCATCTTTGGTGCGCTTGTGCTCATGATCGGCAACCTGGTCGCGAGCTTCTTCATGGAAGGCGGCTTTGGTCTCCGTGACGGTGGGCCGCTGGCGATCATCTTCTCGCTCTTCGTTATCGGTCTGGCAGCTTTCAGCTTCCTGATTGACTTCGACGCAGCGGATGAGATGATTCGGCAGGGTGCTCCTGAGCGCGCAGCCTGGGGTGTCGCACTCGGCCTGACCATCACCCTGGTCTGGCTCTACATCGAGATCCTGCGTCTGCTCAGCTACTTCAACCAGGAATGATCCTGGCTTGACCCGAAGGCCCCCGTGGACATGTCCCCGGGGGCCTTCGCCATATGTGGGTGGCGAAATCGTGAAGGATTCCCCCTCTTCAGGAGGGAAAATCCTTCCGGATCCTTCGACACAGGTGGTCATAACCAGCAATGACCACCTATACTGAGGCTGCCCGCCACGATGAATGTGTGAGAGGTATGACTGTGTCCGAGAACCAAGCCCTGCCAGGCCGTGCGGTGCACCAGGTTCTCTCTGACGGGCCCATCCCGAAACACGAGCAGCTCCGCGCCATCCTTCACGATCTCTGCCGAACGGCGCTGGGTCCCGGCGACATGCTGCCCAGTGAACGCAAGCTGGTCGACGAGTATGGCGTCAGCCGGATCACTGTCCGCGAGGCTGTTGGGCAACTCGTGGCGGACGGGGTCCTCGAGCGGGTGCCCGGCAAGGGTACCTTCGTTGCCCGCAGAACGGTGCGGTCACATCTACACTTAGCCTCGTTCCACGAGGACATGCGCCGCGCTGGTGCGCAGCCGTCAACACGCGTGCTGAGCGCCGAGCAGGCTGTCCCTCCGCTCGAGGCGGCCGAGACGCTGCGACTGCGGCCGGGCGAGAGAGCATTTCACGTCGTCCGGTTACGGCTGGCGAACGAGCAGCCCATCAGTGTGGACGACGGCTGGTACAACCCGAACTATCTGCCAGAGCTGCTGACTGCAGATCTCACAGCGTCGCTGTACGAGCAGTTCGATAGCAAATATGGCGTGCCGATCAACAGGGCTGAACAGTCAGTCGCAGCACGTGCGTGCCCCGCTGATCTGGCGCGCCACCTGCAGATCACTGAGGGTGATCCGGTCCTGGTCTTCGACCGGGTTTCCTACAGCGAGAAATTGCCCATCGAGCGCGCCATCTCGACGTATCGGGGAGACCGCTACCAGCTCCAGATGAGCCTGGATGAGACGTCCCCGCAAGGTGGGTCTAATACTGGACAGGTGCGCTAGCGCAAAACTTGACCGACGACTGGAAGGACTTGCCGTGGTGTACGAAGCTTCCGGGCAACGTTATGAGCCAATGCCATACCGGGCGTGCGGTCGCAGCGGGCTGAAACTGCCTGCGATCTCGCTGGGCCTGTGGCACAACTTCGGTGACGACAAGCCGCTGGAGACACAGCGCGCGATCCTGCGCCGGGCGTTCGATCTCGGCGTCACCCATTTCGACCTGGCCAACAACTACGGCCCGCCGTACGGGTCGGCGGAGATCAACTTCGGCCGGGTCCTCGCTGAGGACTTCGGCCCATATCGGGACGAGTTGATCATCTCGACCAAAGCGGGCTGGGATATGTGGCCGGGCCCGTATGGGTTCGGCGGGTCACGAAAGTACCTGCTGGCGTCGCTGAACCAGTCACTCGGGCGCATGGGGCTGGACTACGTGGACATCTTTTATAGCCACCGGCCGGATCCGGATACACCCCTCGAGGAAACCATGGGTGCGCTCGATCAGGCAGTGCGGTCCGGAAAAGCCCTCTACGCAGGTATCTCGTCGTACAGTCCGTCGCTGACGCGGAAAGCCGCTGAGTTCATGCGCGACCTGGGCACACCGCTGCTGATTCACCAGCCGTCGTATTCGATGCTCAACCGCTGGGTGGAGCAGGGTGATCCGTCTTTGCTGGAAACGGCCCACGACGAAGGTCTCGGGGTGATTGCCTTCTCGCCGTTGGCGCAGGGTCTGCTGACTGACCGGTACCTGGGCGGGGTGCCTGCCGGTTCCCGAGCGGCGGCAGGCAAGAGCTTGTCTGAAAGCATGCTTTCCGAGGGAAACCTCGCGTACGTGCGGGCGCTCAACGAGATCGCGACTTCCCGGGGGCAATCATTGGCGCAGCTCGCGATCTCGTGGGTTCTCCGCAAGCAGGATCATTCAGTGACCTCAGCGCTAATTGGTGCCTCAAGTGTCGAACAGTTGGAGGACAGTCTCGCGTCGGTGCAGAACCTCGACTTCAGCGACGAAGAGATCGCTGCCATCGAGGCGCATGCCGTCGATGCGGGGATCAACCTGTGGGGCGGCGCCACCGCTTCTAAGGACTGATGTCTCGCTGAAACAGTGTCGATCTACCTCCGGTTTCCGGACGTAGATCGACACTATTTGCGTTGAGTCACTCCCAGCGGAGGAGTACGTCGCCGCCGGCGACAGTAGACGCCACGATGGACGCGGTGTCGGGCTTGCTGTCGAGGACAACGACCGGACAAATATCGTCATAGCCAGCCGCGATGATGGCTTCCGGCTCGAATGTGACGATGGGGTCACCGACGGAGACGCGGCTTTTCTCGGCAGCGAGAAGGGTGAAGCCTTCCCCTTTGAGCTGCACGGTATCAATGCCGATGTGGACGAGGACACCTACACCGTCGTCAGTGACGATGACGTATGCGTGTGGGTGGAGCTTGGCGATGGTCCCGCTGACGGGGGCAACGGCGGTGAGCTTCTCACCTGTGCGCTGCGGTTTGACCGCAGCACCTGAGCCGACGAGTTGCTGTGCGAAAACGGGGTCGGTCACGTCGCCGAGGGGAACGACTTGTCCGGGCAAGGGGCTGATGATGTCCATGTCAGCTCACAAAAGGTCGTCGATGTCTTCGGCAAGGTTCTCGGCTTCGGGGCCGACGACTACCTGCACGATCGTTCCTGCTTTCACTACGCCGTGCGCGCCCGCCGCTTTCAGCGCGCTGTCGTCGACCAGACTCGCGTCGTTAACTTCGGTGCGAAGCCGGGTGATGCACGCTTCGATTTCGACGATGTTGGTGGCGCCGCCGAGTGCGGTGAGGATGCTTTCAGCCTTGGACATGGTCACTCCCTGTTGTGTATGGCCCAGATCACTTGAATTCTGACCAACCTATTGACAACCGATGAGGCGATTGCTCATTCTGAAGTCATCAACAACTGGTCATAACCAGACAGTACCTGTCGCAACCAGAGTGGGCAAGACCACAATTTCAGTTTCCACCCGACACCCCAACTGAGGTTTCTCATGACCGCAACAACGCAAGGCGCAGATACGGCGCCCAAACAAAACCGGGCTCTCGCTGGCCTCCAGCGCATCGGCCGCAGCCTCATGCTGCCGATCGCCGCGCTGCCGGCCGCCGGTTTGCTCCTGCGCCTCGGCCAGGACGATCTTCTAGGACGATTCTCCGCACTCGAGATTCCAGCGAGCGTCATCTCCGCCGCTGGTGGTGCACTATTTTCCAATCTTGGTCTGATCTTCGCGGTGGGCATCGCGATCGGGTGGGCCAAGAAGGCAGACGGATCTACGGCACTGGCCGCGGTGGTCGGCTACATGGTCCTCATGGGGGTGTTCGAGGCGCTGTCGCCGGTCGTGCTCGACGGCCAGACCGAGCCTGGCGGCGGCCAGCTAATGATCAACTACGGTGTGCTTGCCGGTATCGTCACCGGCCTGCTCGCCGCAATCTTGTGGCAGCGCTTCTACCGGAAGACATTGCCTGACTACCTCGGGTTCTTCTCCGGACGCCGACTGGTGCCGATTATCACCGCAGTCGTCATGATGCTGGTCGGTGTCCTCATGGCCCTCATCTATCCACTGTTCAACAACGGGCTCACCTGGGTTGGTGAGACAGTCAACGAGAACAGCGTCATCGGCGGCGGTGTCTACGGCATGATCAACCGGCTGCTGATCCCGCTCGGCCTGCACCATGTCGTCAACTCCGTAGTCTGGTTCATCGTCGGTGAATATGACGGAGTCCGCGGCGACCTGCCCCGATTCTTCGCCGGAGACCCGGACGCGGGCATCTTCATGACCGGCTTCTTCCCGATCATGATGTTCGCTCTCCCCGCGGCGGCACTGGCAATCTGGCACGAAGCACGCCCGAAGCAGAAGAAGGTTGTCGGCGGCATCATGCTCTCCACCGGGCTGACCGCGTTCCTCACCGGCATCACGGAGCCGCTCGAGTACTCCTTCATGTTCATCGCGTGGCCCCTGTACCTGATGCACGCGTTCCTCACCGGCACGTCCCACGCGCTCGTCAACGCCCTCGAGATACGCGACGGTTTCACATTCTCCGCAGGCCTCTTCGACTTCGTCCTCAACTGGGGTAAAGCCACCACGCCCTGGCTGCTGATACCGATCGGCTTGATGTACGCCGTCATCTACTACGTGATGTTCCGGTTCGCGATCCGCAAGTGGAACCTCCGCACCCCAGGCCGGGACGACGAAAACGGCACCACGGCCGACTCTTCCGCCACCAAGTAAGCCCACACCAAAGGAAAGCACCTGAAATGATCACACGCACCGCAGTCATCGGATCCAGCGTCGGCCTCCACGCGCGTCCCGCAGCACAGTTCACCCGAGCCGCTGCGGACACGGGGCGCCCCGTCACCATCGCTGTCGAAGGCGGCGAGCCAGTAGATGCCACCAGCCTGCTCGCTGTCATGACACTCGGTGCCGGGCACCAGCAGGCCGTCATTCTTTCCACGGATGACTGCAGCGGCGCCGCGGAGGCACTCGATTCACTCGCCGCCCTGCTCAGCACCGATTTCGATTCCTGATTGGACCCTGCCACATGTTTACCGGAATCGGAGTAAGTTCTGGGAGCGCGGTCGCACCCGCCCTCCGCCTTGCACCGCCGATCACGACCAGCCCGCAAGACTCGGACAGGGGCCCCGCATCGGACACTGCGACCCAGCTTGCCCTGCTCCGCGGAGGCTTCACGAAGGCCGCGGACGCACTCAAGAGCGAGGCCGACCTCAGGGACGGTGAGGCACGTGACGTTCTCAACGTCGCGGCGCAGATAGCAGGCGACAGCGCCCTGCACGCGGCCGCGGAGAAACATGTGAACGCTGGCACGCCTGCGGCTCATGCGGTGACGCTGGCAGCCGCAGAGTTCGCGGCGATGTTCGAAAAACTGGGTGGTTACATGGCGGAACGCGCCGCCGATCTCCGTGGCGTGCGGGACCGCGTGGTCGCTCTCATCAAGGGTGTGGCAGCGCCAGGGGTCCCTCAGCCTGGCTACCCCTACGTCCTTGTGGCGAAAGACCTCACACCCGCGGATACCGCGACCCTTGGGGGCAGTGACGTCGTCGCGATCGTGACGGAGGAAGGCGGACCAACCAGCCACACCGCGATCCTTGCTCGGGCACTTGGCATACCCGCCGTCGTCGCTGCTAGCGGCGCTAGCGAACTCGACGACGGTACGGAACTCCTCGTCAACGGGGCGTCCGGAGTGGTTCTCGTGAACCCGTCTGCTGAGCAACGTCAGCGTGCGCTTTCCGCGAGCGCCGCATCGCTCGTCACCTCTGGCGCGGGCCGAACCCAGGACGGGCACCCGGTTGGTTTGCTCGCGAACATCGCCGGACCCGCTGACGGAGTCGCCGCACTCGAGGCTGACGCGGAAGGCGTGGGGCTATTCAGAACCGAGTTCGCTTTCCTGGACCGATCGACTGCTCCGACGTTCGACGAGCAGAAAGCCCTGTACACCGCGGTTCTCACGCAGTTTGCAGGCAAGAAAGTCGTCGCGCGAACGCTCGATGCGGGCGCCGACAAGCCGCTCCCGTTCCTGCCACTCGGAGCGGAGGAGAACCCGGCGCTCGGGGTCCGCGGCCTGCGGACTCGGGTGAGGTTCCCAGAACTGCTCGGGAACCAGCTGAAGGCGCTGGCCGCGGCGGGTGCGGAATCGAACGCTGACCTCTGGGTGATGGCGCCAATGGTTGCTACTTTCGACGAGGCCGCCGAGTTCACCGTGCTCGCTCGTGGCTACGGAATCCGCACGTGCGGGGCAATGATCGAGGTGCCGTCCGCGGCGCTCCGGGCTGGCGACATCCTCAGCGAAGCTGATTTCGTCAGTATCGGGACGAATGATCTGACGCAGTACACCCTCGCCGCGGACCGCATGCTTGGTGCGGTGGCACCACTTCTCGACCCGTGGCAGCCAGCTCTGCTCGACCTGGTGGCCCTGACAGTGAACGCATCTGACGGCAAGCCGGTAGGGGTATGTGGCGAAGCCGCCGCTGACCCGCTGCTGGCCCTCGTCTTCGCCGGACTCGGCGTCACAAGCCTGTCGATGGCTCCGCGCGCTATCGCCGGTGTCCGTACTGCCCTGCTGGGGGTGACTTTTGCGCAATGCCAACAAGTCGCGGAAGCAGCACGCAAGGCGCGCTCGGCGAGGGAGGCGCGCAGTGCGGTACGGGATCTGGTTCCCGCCGCGCTGGTAGCTGAACTGGGTCTCACGCAAGACGGTCTGGCATGACGGCGCTGCGCGGCCGGATCATCACCGGCACCGAGGTCATCGGCGATGGCGTCGTCGAGTTCGAAGGCGACACCATCACGTGGGTTGGGCATACCCGGGACTTCACTGGCGACGCGACGGAAACGGGTGCCACGCTCATTCCCGGTTTCGTCGATGTGCACTGCCATGGTGGTGGCGGCGCCGGATTCACGGGCGACCCCACTGCCGCTCGCACAGCGGTGCGGTACCACCGAGCACGCGGTACGACGACGCAGCTCGCAAGTCTTGTCTCCGCACCGGGGGAGGTGCTGGAGAGCCAGGTCCAGAACCTGGCTCCACTCGTCCACGCTGGAGATCTCGCCGGAATCCACCTGGAAGGGCCATTCTTGTCCGCCGCGAAGTGCGGGGCACAGGACCCAGCGGCGATCGTTCCCGGGGACCCTGCCCTGCTGAGTCGCGTGCTTGATGCCGGCGAGGGAGTGGTGCGCAGCCAGACCCTCGCGCCTGAAACCGCCAACTTCCGCCAGTTGACGCACCTGCTGCGCAGCCACGATGCGGTGCCGTGCCTCGGTCACACCTCAGCGGACGCCGCGACAGCCCGCGCGGCGATGCTCACCTCCCCAGGGAAGTGGTGCGCCACCCACCTGTTCAATGCGATGCCGCCGCTGCTGCATCGTGAACCAGGACCGGTTGCCGCGTGCCTGAGCGCCGCAGCCGCTGGCGACATGGTCGTTGAACTCATCGCCGATGGCGTGCACCTCGCGCCCGACACAGTGCGCATGGTGTTCGATCTGGTAGGCCCCAGTCAGATCGCACTCGTCACGGACGCGATGGCCGCAGCCGGTATGGCTGACGGTGACTACATGCTCGGCGCGCTCGACGTCAGGGTCGACGGGGGAGTGGCGCGGCTGCGTGAGGCCGAGCATTGCGGCGCGGATGGCAAGCTTCCAATTGCCGGGGGGACGGCCAGCATGATCGACATCCTCAAACACACCGTTGCCGCTGGTGTTGACCTCCTCAGTGCGGTGCAGGCCGCGACCGTCACCCCAGCCCGGCTCATTGGCGCTTACGCTGGAAGTATCGCTGCTCGATACCCCGCCAATATCGTCGCTTTGGACGATCACCTCGAACCGCGCAGCGTGTGGTTCAGGGGTCAGGAAATCGGGACCCGGACGATCTCCGGTGGCCCACGCCCCGCTCCCAGCCACCCATAACGGAGAGCCCTTCATGGAAATAAGAATTGAAGCCCACGTCGCTCACGTCGCCGTCTCAGCGGCCGATGTGCTTGAAAGCTACGTCCGGTCCGGCCCCGTAACATTGGGGCTTGCTACCGGCTCCACACCGGTGCCCACGTACCGGGAACTCATCCGCCGGCATCGCGAAGAAGGCCTGAGCTTCGCCCGCTCGCGCGCCTTCCTGCTCGACGAATACGTGGGGCTCGCGCGCAGTCATCCCGAGTCGTATTACTCGGTCATCCGTTCCGAATTCGTCTCGCACGTCGACCTCGCTGACACAGCTGTCCAGTCTCCGGCGGGTCAGGCAGCAGATCCCGAGCAGGAGGCTGCCCGCTACGAGGCTGCGATCCGGAGCGCAGGAGGTGTCGACGTACAAGTGCTTGGTATCGGCAGCAACGGACATATCGGTTTCAACGAGCCGGGCGAACACCTTGACTCCCGAACACATGTCGGCCTCCTCGCGGAGCAGACGCGCACCGACAATGCCCGCTTCTTCGAATCGATTGACGACGTACCACGGCGCTGCATCACGCAGGGGCTTGGGACGATCCGTGAAGCCCGGCATCTCCTGCTCATCGCCACTGGCGCAGCGAAGGCGGATGCTTTGGCTGCGGCGCTGCACGGCCCCGTCACATCGGACTGTCCAGCTTCGGTGCTGCAGTTGCACGATCATGTCACCGTGATCGCGGACAAAGCGGCTGCGAGCAGGCTGCAACGCGCAGGGTGTGGGGCCGCGTAGGCGTTGCCGGTCCGGGAAAGCTAGTGCAGGACAAATGATGCGAGGACGTGGTCCAGTGCCTCGAAGTCCCTCTCGTCGTTGATCTGGATCTGCACACCGATGACGGCGCTGCGGTCTTCGGGCATCACGCTCACGATGATGTACACCGCGCCGGTGCCACCGCACTCTTCGAACATGTCGTACACGCCCGAGTAGAGGGGATCGGAGTAGTCGAAACGTCCCGTATAGTCGCAGACCTGGTCGAAGTTCTCAGACAGACGATCCAGGTAGGACGCTTCGTCGTAGGAACTCGCGAGGTCGGCTGACGCTGTGACGATCACTCCCGGAGTGTCCCAGCTGTTGGTGAACGACTCGAGATCACTCGAAGCCCGAACATCAATGAACTCCGCACCATCCCGGGAGAACGGGGTGCCATCGACGTCCGACCATTCAGCGGGCACCTCGACGGTGATCGCACCGGACTCGTCGGCGATCGTCACGAAACTCGAGTACGAGGAGGCGGAACCGGTGCTGACCTCGTCGGCGAGTTCGTCCGCGAACGAGAACTTCTGTTCGAGCGGACTCCCTCCGAGTTGTCCCGCCAGGACTTCGCCGTTCGCGAATCGGACGACCTCGATGGCCATCACGTCGTCGGCGGAGCGACTGCGCAGAATGTCGCAGAAGTCGGCCATCGTGCCGTCAGTGGCGAGTTCGAGCCGCTCGAGGTGGGTGATAATGTCGCCCGGTTCGATACCTGCTTCTGCTGCGACCGAACCCGATGCGACAGCAGCCACCCAGACGCCATTGAGGCCCGCACCGTCCGTCACAGCCTGACCGTTGATGCCGATGGATGTGACATTCTCACCTGCACGGAGCCGGTCGATCAGCGGCCTCGCCTCCGATGGGTTGATGGCGAAATACTGGCGAGCGTCATGATTGCCCGCGTAGTTCACCCCAACGACCTTTCCGTCTGCCGTAACCAGCGGGCCACCGGAATTCCCGGGGTTGATCGTCGCGTCGTGCTCGATGACAGAATCGACGGAAGCCCAATCGGTGTCGCCATCGGCCCGTGCTTTGGAAATGATCCCGCGGGTCAGTGTGAATTCTGGATCACCCAGCGGGTAGCCGGCGGTGTACACGTCGAGTCCGACGTTAGCCTCACCGTCATGCCAGTCGAGGGAAGGGAAACCCTCGCCTTCCACATCGATGACGGCAAGGTCGGAGCACTCGGAGTAGCCGAGGACGCGGGCGTTGCGCGGCTGGTCCTCACCATCGACGTACACGCGCAGCAGTGCGGCGCCAGTGACGACGTGATTGTTGGTGACGACGATGCCGCTGGGGTCGATGATGAAGCCGGATCCGCTGCCTGCGGCATTGAGCTGCAAACCGACCTCAGGATCGACGAAGGTACCTTCAGCGACGATCCGGACAGTCGCGGGCCGGACCCCGTCGAGGCTGCTCTGCGTTGTTGAGCCGGTGTTTCCGTTGCCGTTGGACTCCGGCTCGCTGCCGCATCCGGCAAGCACCAGAAGTGCGACCGTCACTATTCCGAGCACCGCTCGCGAATAACCGCCACCACATGGACGCAGATTAACCCCAGCCATCAGGTCCTACCTTTCACGGTGAACACGATGATGGTGGGGCGTCATCCGCCCGGCCATCTAGGAAGATCGTACTCCGCGCCGGGGCGTCACAGGTTACATTTTCACGCCTTTAAGTCACGGCCTGTTAATGGTTTTCACCTCGACGTATGGAGCACCAGCCGGGGCCGTCAGCTCAGGCGCTCGAGGATGATCGCCATGCCTTGCCCACCCCCAACGCACATGGTTTCGAGGCCGAACTGCTTGTCATGGGACTGCAGGTTGTTGATCAGCGTGGTGGTGATGCGAGCGCCCGTCATGCCGAATGGATGGCCGAGTGCGATAGCGCCACCGGAAACGTTGAGCTTTTCTTCGTCGATCCCGAGTTCCCGGGCCGAACCGAGTACCTGAACGGCGAAGGCTTCGTTGATTTCGACGAGGTCGATGTCGGAGAGCGTCATCTCCGCCGTGGCAAGCGCACGCTTGGTGGACTCGATGGGGCCGAGTCCCATGATCTCGGGCGACAGCCCGGACACCCCGGTGGCGACAATCCGGGCAAGCGGCGTCAGTCCGAGCGTTCGTGCCTTGGTGTCGCTCATGATGACGAGTGCGGCAGCGCCATCGTTGAGCGGGCACGCGTTGCCCGCGGTGACGGTCCCATCAGGCCGGAAAACGGGCTTCAGCTGGCTGATGCCCTCGTACGTGGTTCCGGGGCGTGGGCCGTCGTCCGTGGTGACCTTGGAGCCGTCGGGAAGCGTGACTGGGGTGATTTCTCGCTCGAAGAAACCCGAATTGATCGCAGCTTCAGCGCGGTTCTGGGACCGCACGCCCCAGCGGTCTTGCTCTTCCCGGGAAATGCCGGTCAGCTGTGCGACGTTCTCCGCGGTCTGCCCCATGGCGATGTAGGCATCGGGCAGCAGCCCATCTTCGCGAGGATCGTGCCAGGTGACCCCGCCCTGGGCGGTGACGGCTGTTCGCTCCTCGGCCTCAGCGAACAGCGGGTTCTTCGTGTTGGGCAAGGAGTCAGAGTTGCCATGTATGAAGCTCGATACGCTCTCCACTCCAGCGGAAATGAAGACGTCACCCTCGCCCGCCTTGATAGCGTGCAGCGCCATCCTGGTGGTTTGCACCGATGATGCGCAGTAGCGAGTAATTGTCGTTCCTGGCAAGAAGTCGTGGCCCAGCATGACGGCGACCTTGCGGGCCATGTTGAAGCCCTGCTGCCCGCCAGGAAGTCCGCAGCCGAGGATGAGGTCGTCGATCTCTGTGGGATCGAGTTCGGGAACCTTGGCGAGCGCGGCGCCGACCATCTGGGTAGCGAGATCGTCGGGCCGGATCTCTTTGAGCGAGCCCTTCATTGCGCGCCCAATAGGGGATCGGGCGGCAGCGACGATGACGGCCTCAGGCATGAGAACTCCTCTGTTTACCAACTGGCGGAATCTGGATAGTGCCTCATACCAGACTAGTCTGGATTAATTGCTGCGCCGCGAAATTTTCGGCCACTCTCATCCGCCGAATTCCCGTGCGGTCCGTGGTGTGTCAGGGAGTTCGCGGTCGAGTGAAGCACGGTAGGCGATGCACCCGCGCATGAATTGCGGCCACTCCGGAACCTCGAGTTCGGATGCCCATCTCATCAACATCGTCATCCGTGTCCATCACCCAATTCTGCCAACTTCTGGGGGTGTGCAGCACCCGTTAGTCAGGGAATGGCGACTTCTTGTGTCTGCGGTGCTCCTGGGCGACACGCGTCAGTCTCGCGGCGGGATCGTCGCCAAACGGACTCGGGGCGGGCTGCGCCGGGGTGGCCAGTTGCGGCGGGTTGCGATGCCGGAACCACAAGCGGTTCATCGCATTCCAAAGCCGAACTGTCGGGCGGCGGGCTTCAGCCGCAACCGACACCTCCGGCAAATCCTCGAGAGGGCCGCCCTTCCACACACCGAGCGCGGTGCAAAGCACGGGCAGAATGTTCTCCGCGGCTAGCTCATAACCAGCGGGCGACGGATGGAAGCGGTCGGACGAAAACAGGCGGTCAGGGGCTTCGAGGAACTCGGGCGTCAGCAGGTCCGCAAGCGGCACCGCGTGCCCGCCTTCCAGTTCCGTCACGTCAGACTGTGCGCGAGCGAGCCGCAAGCCCCAGCGGCGGATCACAAAGCGCAGCGGCTGCGGGATCTCACTGACGATGCCGAAATCGGGGCAGGTGCCTACGACCACGATCACGCCGTGCTCCTTCAGGCGCCGCACCGCCTCCCGGAGGCGGCCGGCAGCCCTTCGCACGGATTGGCGCGCGGTCACATCATTGGCTCCGACAAGGATCACTGCGGCATCTGGCGGGCTGCCCGCAATGAGCGCCGCGTCGACCTGCCCCTTCAAACCTTTGGAAGTAGCACCGCTGATCGCTTTGGTGCTCAGCCGCACGCGCTTGCCGGATTCCTCCGCGAGACCGCGGGCCAGGCGAACGCCAGGGGTCTCGTCCGCGAAGGTCGCTCCAAGCCCGGCTGCGGTGGAGTCGCCGAAGATCATCAGGTGAATATCCGCGTTGCGGGTCTGGCTCCAGCGCTCTGGCCGTCCGCCATCCGGGTGGTACACACCGTCAGCTTCCGGCGGGAAAGGCGGCAGTTTGCCGATACGCCCGCGAGCTGTGCGGGCCTGTGCAGCGAGGAAATTGTAGGTGGCCCAGCTTGCGGCGCCAGCCGAGGTGGCACCGATGACCGCAGCCGCAGCCGCGCGGGCAGCCACATGCCCTCGAGAATCGGAAAGCCTGGTCCGCGACGGCAGTAGCGGGTGAGGTCCAGCCACACCCTCACCTCCCTCACAGCGTCACCAACAAGGCGCCTAGCCCACCCAAATTTATACCGCTGTCCTGGTTCTCGCGCCTCCAGAGTGGGTGGTGTTGGACCGCGATGCGTACATGTTGCGCAACATCTGGAACGATGGAGGTATGCGCATTGCAGAACACGTGGTCGACCTCATCGGCAACACGCCGCTGGTGAAGCTGAACTCAGTGGCCGATGGTATCCCCGGCATCGTCGCTGCGAAGATTGAATACCTCAATCCTGGCGGCAGCTCTAAGGACCGCATCGCCCTGAAGATGGTGGAAGCGGCGGAAAAAGAGGGCAAGTTGAAGCCGGGCGGCACCATCGTGGAGCCCACGTCGGGCAACACGGGAGTGGGGCTCGCCCTGGTCGCGCAGCAGCGCGGCTACAAATGTGTCTTTGTCTGCCCCGACAAGGTCAGCGAGGACAAGCGCAATGTTCTGCGTGCCTATGGTGCCGAGGTTGTGGTCTGTCCCACCGCGGTCCCGCCGGACCACCCGGATAGCTACTACAGCGTTTCCGACCGGCTGACTGATGAGATTCCGGGCGGTTGGAAGCCGGACCAGTACTCGAACCTGAACGGCCCGGATAGCCACTACGAAACGACGGGTCCTGAAATCTGGCGGGATACCGAAGGCAAGGTCACGCATTTCGTTGCCGGCGTCGGTACGGGCGGAACGATCACGGGTACGGGTCGCTACCTCAAAGAGGTGTCCAACGGCGCCGTGAAGATCATCGGCGTGGACCCGGAAGGCTCTGTGTATTCGGGTGGCAGCGGTCGGCCGTACCTTGTAGAAGGCGTCGGGGAAGACTTTTGGCCGAGTGCCTATGATCCTGCGATTCCCGACGAGATCATTGCGGTATCGGATGCCGACTCCTTTGAGATGACGCGTCGACTCGCACGCGAAGATGGACTGCTGGTGGGTGGCTCTTGCGGTATGGCCGTCGTCGGTGCGTTGGAGGTGGCACGCCGCGATGGCCCAGACGCCGTTGTCGTGGTTCTGTTGCCCGATGGTGGCCGCGGCTACATGTCGAAGATCTTCAACGACGCGTGGATGTCCTCGTATGGGTTCCTGCGGACCAGGCTCGACGGCTCGACCGCGGCTTCGACTGTCGGTGACGTGCTGCGTGGCAAGTCGGGCAAGCTGCCTGACCTCGTACACACGCATCCACAGGAGACTTTGCGCGACGCGATCGAGATCATGCGTGAGTACGACGTTTCCCAGATGCCTGTTGTGGGTGCCGAACCGCCGATCATGGCCGGGGAAGTGCGTGGCAGTATCAACGAACGGGACCTTCTCGGCGCGGTTTTCGAGGGCCGGGCACACCTCGCGGATCCAGTCAGCAAGGTGATGAGCGACGCGCTGCCGCTGATCGGTACAGGTGAAACCGTTGAGGACGCCCAGAAGGCGCTCGCGGACACGGATGCGTTGATGGTGGTCGAAGACGGGAAGCCAATCGGCGTGATCACACGCCACGATCTGCTCGTGTTCTACAGCTCGGGCCGCGCCTGACGTCTACTCGCAGAATCCGCCACAGATACCCGAGATTTCCTTAGGAAACATCGTGAGGAAATCCGAAGTATCTGTGGCGGATCTGTGTGCGCTCGGACCTGGCGCCCTCAGTCCCTAATCAGGCGCACCGCTCCGGGGCCTTCGGTGGCGAGTTCGTCGCCGGGGTTGAACAAACGGCACCGCTGCAAGCTGAGGCAGCCGCAGCCGATACAGCCATCGAGGCGGTCTCGGAGACGCTCGATCTGACGGATTTGCGTGTCGAGGCGTTGCCGCCAGTGCCGCGAGAGACGGGCCCAGTCTGCGCGTGTCGGCGTACGTTCGCATGGGAGTTCCGCGAGGGCGTCGCCTATCTCTGTGAGATCGAGGCCGACCTGCTGCGCAGTCCGGACAAACGCCACCCGGCGAAGAGTGGAGCGTGCGTATCTCCGCTGGTTGCCAGAAGTCCGCTCGGAACGGATGAGCCCGAGCGATTCGTAGTAGCGCAATGCTGACGCCGCGACACCGGACCGCTCCGAGAGCTCTCCAATCGTCAGCGAATGCTCGTGTCTGCCCATACGATCCAGAATAACCGCTGACTTCGAGTGAACTTGAAGTTGCTGCACAGACGTTGCGGGAACTGAGACAAGCGTTGGGCGTGGATCGGGGAGTTCCGCGCCTGGTAGCAGAGGCGAAACTCCCCAACTCTGTATGCGGCAGGTCAGCGTCTGAATGCCCCGCGAATAGCACTTGGGGTGCGGTGCCAATTCGCGCGAACCATCAGTACGAGGACCACACCCAGCACCGCCGGTATCAGCGCGAAGTAAGCCGGGTGTTCGTCGAGGAGATGGACGAAAGTGGCACCTGCCATGATGACTGCCAGGCCCGCCGCCGCGAGTGCGGCAAGTGCCGGAATTAGGAGGCCGATTCCACCCGCGACCTCGGCGGCACCAATGAAGTAGCGGAACCATTGGCCCCATCCGAGTTCTTCGAACCCTTCGACTTGTTCTGGATCACCGGCCAACTTCACCGCCCCCGAGTACGCGAAAAGGGCGCCGAAGAGAATGCTGAGGGCCCAGCGTCCGGTAGTCCGAAGGGGATGAGGTGTGGTTGCGGGTTCTCGTACCAGCGTGCTTTGACTCATGACTGCTCCTTGTGTGTGAGGCTCGGTAGCACGTGGGTCGATTGATGCGGCCGCACATCGACGTGTCGATGAAAGAAGCTGTCGTCTGTTCCTTCCGACGAGATCAAACGTAAAACTTCAAGCTAACTTGAGGTCAATGAGGTGTGTCGGTTGTCACACCTCGTCATCCGAACCTCCGGGCGAGGAGGCACGTCCAGGCATGGGGTCCGGCGCCGCCTTCGAACTCGCTCACCGCGCCAAAATCGCCCGGCAGGGCGGCGCTGAGGTGGCCATGCGGAACTCTCCACCGTGATCCCGCCACGGGAGAAGCTAGCGCTTGCCAGCCGAGCGCGCCGTCCGGGGCGACAGCGTTGCACGCGTGCTCAAATGCGGCGGCGTCCCAGAAGAACGTCGCGAGGACTATCGCGAAGTGCCGAGGCGTGAAGGAGTGGGCGGCGGCGTCCGCTTCCACGAATTCTATAAAGTCAGTGACTCCGAGCCGCGCAGCTTCAGCCGCAAGGTGATTGAGTGCAACGTCAGAAACATCGACAGCGACAACTCGGCGCCCCTCGCGAGCGAACTCGAGTGCGGAGCCGGAAGTGCCACAGGCGATTTCGAGCACCGGTCCGTCAGGTGGGTTGATGGCGCGCAACTGGCTGACGAGGGGTGAAACTCTAAAGGAGGGTGCCTGCAGAGAATGCCGCCGATTCCACCGCTCCTGATCGGGGCTTGCGCTCATGGCGCCTGCGGAGGTGTTGGACTCACAATCGACAGGATAGACGGGGATAGCAGCGGCGCTCTGCGGCGTGTAAACGAACCCGAAGGTGGGTACGACGTGGGGGTAATCAGCGAGTTCCCGTGTGAGCTTTTAATACCCCCGGGTGTATAGTATCGAGGGAGCTGAAGTCCACAGCAGGAGGCCGAAGATGCACATCTCAACCATCGAAACCTCGAGTCTGGGAGATCGTTCCTACCTGGTCGATGACGGCGCGGTTGCGGCTGTGATCGATCCTCAGCGTGACGTAGATCGCGCGCTGGGCGCGGCAGGCGAGCGCGGTGTCACGATCACGCACGTTTTCGAAACGCATATCCACAACGACTACGTCACCGGTGGTCTCGAACTGTCCCGGGTCACCGGTGCTCAGTATGTTCTCTCGGAGATGGACGACGTCGATTTCCGGCACCGGGCAATCTCCGACGGGGAAGTGCTGAAGGTGGGAGCAATGCGGTTCCAGGCGATGCATACGCCTGGGCATACCCACCACCACCTCAGCTACGTCCTGCTCGATGAGGCAGGCGAACCGAAGGCCGTCTTCACAGGTGGCTCCCTGCTGTATGGCACGACGGGGCGTACGGATCTCCTCGGGCCAGAGCACACTACGGATCTCTCGCACAAGCAGTTCCACTCGGTACGCAAGCTTGCCGAGGAGCTTCCGCCGAACGTCGAGGTCTATCCAACTCACGGTTTCGGCAGCTTCTGTTCGGCGACGCAATCATCAGGCAACGAATCCTCCACTATCGGCGAGGAACGGCAAGCGAATCCCGCCCTGACGCATGACGAGCAAACCTACGTCGACGACCTCATGGCGGGCCTCAGTGACTATCCTGCCTACTACGCGCACATGGGGGTCATCAACAGCCAGGGGCCAGAGCCTATAGACCTGCGCGCTCCCGAACCGGTCGACGCAGCTGCGTTACGGCAGCGGATCGATGACGGTGAGTGGGTTGTTGACCTGCGTCAGCGTCGTGCGTTCGCGGCGGGGCATCTCGCGGGCACGATGGGATTCGAACTGTCGACATCGTTTGTCACCTATCTGGGCTGGCTGTACCAGTGGGGGGCGCCGATCACGCTTATCGGCGGTACGACAGAACAGGTGCTCGACGCGCGCCGCGACCTTGCGCGTATCGGGATCGACAACGTGACCGGCGCTGCTGTGAGCAGTCACGAGCATCTCGCGGACCTCGCGCTCGCGGCTAGCGATGTGCGGTCCTATCGTGTCGCGAGCTTCGCTGACCTCGCTCGCGAGAAGGATGCTCGTGAGCTTGTCGTGCTCGATGCGCGACGCAAGGATGAGCACAATGCTTCGGCTATCCCTGGTGCGCTCAACATCCCGATTCACGAGGTGCTGTCGCGGCGCGATGAAGTGCCCGATGGGGAGATCTGGGTGCATTGTGAATCGGGATATCGCGCATCGATCACTGCGTCGATTCTTGATCGCGATGGGCGCGAGATCGTTCTGATCGATGATGACTTCGACGAGGCTGGGCAGCACGGACTCATAGAGGAATCCTGATTATGTGGCTTCGAGGATGGTGCGGACAATCAGTTCCGCGCTGATACCGAAGGCGACGAGGAAGACGAGGTAGGCGAACCAGCGCTGAAGACTCTGGCCGCTGATTTTGGTGCTGAAGCGGCCGGCCACAAGTGAGCCAACGATGGCGGCTGCCGTGAAGAGCGCGGTGATCTTCAGGTCCAGTGAGACGCTGCCGATATACCCGAGCAGACCGGCTACGGAGTTCGCCGCGATGACAACCAGCGACGTCCCCACCGCAACGGGCATGGTAATCCCCAGCAGAAGAACCAATGCGGGGATGACGAGGAATCCGCCGCCCACACCGAACATGCCGGTCACGAAGCCCACACCGATACCTGCGGGGATCGATCGGCTCGAGCATCGGCGCCAATTGACCTTCGCGACACCGGTGCCAGGGTCGACTACTGTGCATGCCGTCCCAACATGATCGGGTTTGCGGAGCATGCGGATACCCGCCGCGATCATGACGATGGCAAACCCTGCTAGCAGCATGTCCTGGGGCACTGCTCGGCCGACGATGGTGCCTAGCGCTGCCGCTGGCATACCTGCAGCAGCGAAGATCGCCGCAAGACGCCAGTTAATGAGTTTCTTGCGCAGGCGCGGATACGCGCCTGTCGTTGCTGCGGCTGCCACCACAATGAGCGACATGGGAATTGCCTGGGTAACGGGCAGCCCGAGGATGTACACGAGTGCGGGGACGGCGAGTATCGCGCCCCCGCCTCCGAGGAGGCCGAGGAGCACGCCGATAACCAGTCCGATGATGGTGATGGCGGCGGCCGTTGCCATGGTGCTCCTTGGTCGCGATGGGCGAAGGCAATACCGAGAACTATACCCCCTAGGGTATCTAAGTGTCAGTCATGCAGGCCACTTCGCACGTGCTGAATCAGCGGAAGGCATTCTCGCCCGTCAGGGCTTGGCCGACGACGAGCTGGTGAATCTCGGACGTCCCCTCGTACGTGAGGACAGTCTCGAGGTTGGAGGCGTGACGCATCACCGGATACTCCAGCGTGATGCCATTGGCGCCCAAGATCGTCCGGCAGGTACGCGCGATCTCCAGGGCCTCGCGTACGTTGTTCAGCTTCCCGATGCTGACCTGTTCAGAGGTGATCTGCCCGGCGTCCTTCAGCCGGCCCAGATGCAGGGCGAGCAGCATTCCTTTCCCATATTCGAGCGCACCGTCAGCGAGCTTCGCCTGGGTCAGCTGATACGCGGCCAGCGGCTTGTCGAATACTTCGCGTGACTTCGCGTAACCGATCGCCGTCTCCAGGCAGTCTCGTGCGGACCCCATCGAACCGAAAACAATCCCGAACCGCGCCTCGGAGAGACACCCGAGAGGTGACTTCAGGCCCTTCGATTCGGGTAGGACAGCATCGTGGGGCAGTCGCACATCGTCGAACGAAAGTTCCGCCGTGACAGAGGCGCGCAACGACAGTTTGTGCTTCATCTCGTGAGCTTCAAAGCCCCTCGTATCGGTAGGGACGAGAAATCCACGTATGCCGTCTTCCGTGCGTGCCCACACGACCGCGACGTCGGCGAGCGTGCCATTCGTGATCCACATCTTCGACCCGTTGAGGAGCCAATCGTCGCCATCCCTGCGCGCACGGGTGCGCATGCCGCCAGGGTTTGACCCGAAGTCCGGTTCGGTGAGCCCGAAGCAGCCGAGCTTCTCGCCGCGCGCCATGTCTGGGAGCCATTGTTGCTTCTGATCTTCAGAGCCGTAGGCGTAGATCGCGTACATCGCGAGCGAACCCTGCACCGACATGAGGCTGCGCAGGCCCGCGTCAGCAGCCTCAATTTCGTGGCAGACCAGGCCGTACGCGGTCGCAGATACACCCGCGCACCCGTAACCGTGCAGGTGCATCCCGAGCATGCCGAGCTTCCCGAACTCTTTCGCCACCTCTCGCGCGGGAAGGGTGCCCGCCTCATACCACTCAGCGACGTGGGGGCGGAGATGCCGGTTCGCGAACTCGCGCGCCGTGGCTCGGATGTCTCTTTCTTCCTCGTTGAGCAGTGGGTCGAGGGCGAACAGTTCATTGAGCGACGTCATGCTCTATATCTACACCGTTCCCCCCGAAATCCATCTGCACATGTCAACGAAACCCCTGGTTTTTCGCCAGTTTTGTTGACCTGCGCAGATGGATTTGGGACGGGTTAGCCTGGCCGGCGAAGCGCCACAGCCAGGGCGACGGCGGTGATGCCGACGATTTCCGCGGGAGCGAGAGATTGATCGAGAATCAGCCAGCCGATGACCGCAGAGGACACCGGCAGCAACGCGAGCAGAACCGCAAAATAGGCCTGTCCGGCTTTCCGGAGAATCACCTGATCCAGCCCGTACGGAATGACGTTCGCGAAGAGACCGAGGGCAAGGCCCAGCGTCAGCACCGGCAGCAAAGGAGTGTCCGGCTGCCACGACAGCACAATCGTCAGCGCGAATGGCGACGTCAGGACCGCCGCGACGGTGAAGCCGACGGCCAGGCTCTCACGCGGGGTCCCCGCCCCCGCGACGCGTTTACCAAGAATGATGTACCCCGCCCAGCACAGTGCCGCGAGCAGCGCGAACACAATTCCGAGCGGAGAACCCGCAAGGTGCACATCCGCGATCAGCACTATCCCTGCGCCGGCCACGAGCAGAGCCACAACGTCACGCAGCGACCGAGACCCCCAGGCAGCGACCAGAATCGGACCCAGGAACTCGATAGCCACTGCCGTTCCCAATGGCAGCCGCGCGATCGCCTCGTAGAAGCTGATGTTCATGAGCGCCGTGATAGTCCCGAAAGCGGCGGCGAGTACTAACGCGCGACCTTGCCACGCGGTACGGGCGGGACGAACGACAGCAAGCAAGATCAGCGCCGCACCGAGGATGCGCAGCCAGGCGACGCCAGCAGGTGCGATGTAGCTAAAAAGGAAGACACCGGCCGCCGCGCCGACGTACATGGACGTGCCGCTGACCAGCATCAGCGCCGGCGGCAGCAGGCGATTTCGGGTTGCGTCCTGGGACGGAACCGGGGGTGTGCTCACCTGCACCACTTTCACTGAGGTGTCGATGCGCGAGCAAATGGGATTTATAGTGCCGGCCGTGCTGGAGGGCCGCACGTGCCCACGGCGCGCCGTACTGTGAACTCATGGATTTTGACGGCGAAGTCGCGGTTGTCACCGGAGCGGGAAAAGGGATCGGGGCCGCTATCGCTCGGGCTCTGAGCGTAGAGGGAGCAAAGGTCGTCATCGCGGATCTGGACGGAGCGGCCGCGTCCGAGGTCGTGAACGATCTCCCGAAGGGCTCGGCTTTCGCGGCTGAAGGTGACGTTTCGGACGGAAGCTTCCTCCGGGAGCTTTGTGATCGCGCCGAGAGAGAATTCGGGCCCGTCTCCGTGTTCGTCGCAAACGCGGGCGTCATTGGGCCAGGTGGCCTCGACGCGTCCGAAGGAGTCTGGGACCTTTCCCTCGACGTCAACGTGCGGGCGCACATCAGGGCAGCGAAAATACTGATCCCGAAGTGGCTCGCCAACGGCGGCGGGCATTTCGTCAGCATTGCCTCCGCGGCCGGCCTGCTCACCCAGCTTGGTTCGGCGCCCTATTCCGTCAGTAAGCACGCCGCGGTGGCATTCGCTGAATGGCTGGCGGTGACGTATGGCGATCGCGGCATTGGTGTTCACTGCGTGTGTCCGATGGGAGTCAACACGGACCTGCTGAACGACGCCCAACTCGGTGGTGACGAGGGTGAACTCGCTTACAAGGCAGTTACCACTGCTGGTGCCGTCCTTGATCCGGCGGACGTAGCCGACGCGGTGCTCGAGGGCATTCGCACCGGGACGTTCCTGATTTTGCCGCACCCCGAAGTGCTGGAGATGTACCGCGCGAAGTCAGCTGACCACGACCGGTGGATCGGCGGGATGCGGTGGTATCAGAAGAAGCTTTCTGGCTCGCCCAAAGAATGAGAGGCGGCATGACCGGCATGGACAACCTGGGTGACGAGTTGCTCGCCGAATTGCAGACGCAGCTCCCCAATGCGTCGATCCTGACGGACCCGGACGTCACCGAGCCGTATCGGCGTGATTGGGCCAAGGATCCCGGCGCGGGGCGCCCCCGTGCCGTTATCCGCGCAACATGCACCGAGGACGTTCAAGCGGTGATGAGATGGGCGTCGGCGCACCGGATTCCGGTCGTCCCCCGCGGGGCAGGTTCGGGGCTGTCCGGGGGCGCGACGGCTGTCGACGGCGGGGTGGTTCTCACGACGGAGCAGATGCGCAGAATCGACGTCGATCCGGTTACTCGCATCGCGGTTGTGCAACCCGGTCTGCTGAACGCCGAAGTCAAGCGTGCTGTTGCCGAGCAGGGCTTGTGGTATCCGCCGGATCCGTCGTCGTTCGAGATCTGCTCGATTGGCGGCAATGCCGCCACGAATGCGGGCGGGCTCTGCTGCGTAAAGTACGGGGTCACGACCGATTACGTCCTCGGCCTGCAGGTCGTTCTGGCCGACGGTACGGCGGTACGTTTAGGTGGCCCCCGGCTGAAGGACGTTGCGGGGTTGTCATTGACCAAACTGTTCGTCGGCAGCGAAGGCACGCTCGGAATTATCACGGAGATCACTCTTCGCCTTATCCCGCCGCAGCCTCCAGCGAGCACAGTTGTTGCGTCCTTCTCTTCCCTCGACGACGCGACGGCGTCGATTCTGGCGGTGACGCGGGTATTGCGGCCAGCGATGCTGGAGTTCATGGACCAGACCTCCATCAATGCTGTCGAGGATGCGCTGAAAATGGGGCTTGACCGGCACGCACAAGCGATGCTGATTGCGCAGTCCGATTCGCCCGGCGCGGACCGCACCCGCGAGGCGGAGTTCATCGCCGAAGCCTTCGGCCAGCACAACGCCACTGAAGTCTTCACCACGGATGACAAGGATGAAGGCGAGGCTTTCACTGCGGCGCGCCGATTCGCGATCCCGGCGGTTGAACGGAAGGGCCCCTTGCTGCTCGAAGATGTCGGCGTGCCCATCCCAGCGCTTCCGGAGCTGCTCAGCGGGATCGCGAAGATCGCGGCTAATCGGGATGTCACCGTGGCTGTGATCGCGCATGCGGGGGACGGCAACACCCATCCGCTGATCGTGCACGACCCTGCGGATGCCGACATGACGGACCGGGCTCACCTCGCCTTCGGTGAGATCATGGATCTGGCGATCGCGCTCGGCGGCACCATCACTGGTGAGCACGGTGTCGGCCGCCTGAAGAAGGCGTGGCTGCCGGATCAAGTGGGAGACGACGTCATGCTTCTGACCAGACGTATTAAAGAGGCGCTCGATCCGCAGGGGATCCTGAATCCCGGCTCGATTCTGTAGTCGGCCGACGCGGGCACTACTCGTGGGGTTGCTTTTTCTGGGCGTGTCAACGGTACAGATTCCCGGCCGAAACGTACGTTTTGACTGTGCTCACAAAAAGTGTCCCTTCCAGTCGCGGCACCGCAGGAGGGTGCGACACTGAGCACATGCGAAAGCAGTTGGGTGTCTGCAATCTATGTGAAGCAATCTGCGGCCTGGAGTACACGATCGACGCCGGACGCATCGTCTCAGTGCGCGGAAACCCCGATGATCCACTTTCTCGCGGACATATCTGCCCGAAAGCCGTCGCACTGCAGGACATTTACGACGACCCGGACCGCCTGAGAAACCCGGTGCGCCGAACGTCGCAAGGTGAGTGGGAGCCCATCAGCTGGAAGGAAGCGCTGAAGCTCGCCGCGACGAAGCTCGCTGACGTTCAGAACAACCACGGAAACGATGCGGTCGCGGTTTACCTGGGCAATCCCAACGTGCACAGCCTCGGTGCGATGACACACGGCACACAGGTCGCGAGCGCGCTGCGCACGAAGAACACGTACAGCGCAACCTCAGTGGATCAGTTGCCCCATCAGCTGGTCAGTCACCTGATGTACGGGCATCAGCTGCTGATCCCCGTCCCCGACGTCGACCGAACCGATTTCCTCCTGGTTTTCGGAGCGAATCCAATGGCGTCCAATGGCAGTCTGATGACCGTCCCCGACTTCCCGAAGCGCGTGCGTGAACTCAAAGCACGAGGCGGCAAGATCGTGCTTTTCGACCCTCGGCGTACGGAAACCGCGAAAGTGGCGACCGAGCACCACTTCGTTCGCCCCGGAACTGACGCATTCGTCTTGCTAGCGATGCTCAACGTGCTCTTCACCGAAGGGCTTACCACGCCGCCGCTGCATGCCGAGGGCGTGGATGCCCTGCGCGCCGCGGTGGACGGCTTTACGCCGGACAAAGCCGCCGAAATTACTGGCGTTTCCGCTGATGTTATTCGGTGCGTCGCACGCGAATTTGCGGAAAGCGGGGCGGCGGCCGCGTACGGCCGCATCGGAGTGTCCACGCAGGCGTTCGGGACAATCTGCGCCTGGGCGGTGCAGTGCCTGAACATCCTCACCGGCAACCTCGACCGCGCCGGCGGCGCGATGTTCACCGAACCAGCCATCGACCTCATCGAACGTGGGCTGCTGTCACGTGGTCACTTCGACAAATGGCGCAGCCGCGTCCGCGGGCTCCCCGAAGCCGGCGGCGAATTACCCGTCTCCACGCTGGCAGACGAAATCCTCACCCCCGGTGACGGTCAGGTCCGGGCACTCGTCACCATCGCGGGGAACCCTGTGCTGTCGACCCCGGACGGGAAGCGCCTGGGGGATGCCCTGAAGAGCCTGGACTTCATGGTTGCCGTCGACTACTACATCAACGAAACCACCCAGCACGCCGATCTTATTCTTCCGCCCACATCCGCGCTGGAGCGAAACCACTACGACCTCGTCTTCCATCTGCTTGCGGTGCGGAACACTGCCCGCTTCACGCCAGCCCTGTTCCCCAAACCACAAGGTGCGCGCGATGATTGGGAAATTTTCCGAGACCTGGCCCTGGGTGTCATCCATCGGCGCAAGCGTAAGCCCACGCTTGCAAAACGGCTCACGATGGAAGTGCGCTTGAGGCTCTCGCCGACCCTGACCGTGGACGGCCTGCTGCGAACGGGCCAACGCAAACTGTCGCTCAAGCAGCTGAAAGCACATCCCGAGGGAATCGATCTGGGCCCGCTGCGGCCTGTCCTGCCGGGGCGTCTCCGGACGAAGGACAAGCGCATTCAGCTCGCGCCGCAGCTGCTGCTCGATGACCTCCATCGGCTCGCGGAAGTACCCGTCGCGAGTGAGGGCGACCTCGTGCTGATTGGCCGCCGCCACCAGCGGGATTGCAACTCCTGGATGCACAACACAGAACGGCTGACCAAAGGCAGGCCGCGGCACCAGTTGCTGATCAACCCGCAGGACCTCGCTGCTCGTAACCTCATCGACGGCGAATCGGTCACTGTGACGTCGCGCGTCGGTGAGGTGACCGTGGAAGTTCAGGCTACTGACGACATGATGCCGGGTGTCGTCTCACTGCCGCACGGATACGGCCACGCCGCAAAAAACGTGAACCACCTGAATAACGCCGAGAAACTGCCGGGGGTGTCGATCAACGATCTCACTGACCCGGAGTTGCTCGATGTCAGCGGAAACGCGGCTTTCAGTGGCGTTCCGGTGCGCGTGACTGCGGCACAGTGAGATTCTTGCGGACCTCTCCGAGCAGCGCCTCCCACGACTGCTCGAACTTCGCAACGGCCTGCTTTTCCAGCAACTCGAAGACGTCGGGAAGGGCAATTCCGAGCGCGGCGAGCGATTCCATGTCTTCAGCAGCAGACGAGTAGTTCGGCGTGATGGTATCGCCGGCAATTGTGCCCTGGCTGGCGACAGCATCGATCGTGGCCAGCGGTGCGGTGTTCACCGTGCCGGCCGCGACGATTTCGGTCACGTAGCGCGCCGGGTCGTAGGCGGGGTCTTTGACTCCGGTAGACGCCCACAGCGGACGCTGCTTGTTCGCGCCTACGGCAGCCAGATCAGCCCACCGCCTGGTAGCGAACGTTTCTTCATACAACTGATAGGCGAGGCGTGCGTTGGCAATCGCGGCCCTGCCCAGCAGTGCTGTTGCTTCAGCCGAGCCGATCTCCTTCAGCTGACGATCGATTTCGGTGTCGACGCGCGAAATGAAGAATGACGCGACTGAGTGGATGGTGGACACGTCGCGCCCGTTCGCATGAGCACTCTCGAGTCCAGCGAAGTACGCCTCCATTACCTGTGCGTAACGTTGCGCCGAGAAGATCAGTGTGACGTTGACACTGATGCCCTCTGCAATCACTGAGGTAATGGCCGGCAGGCCCGCGAGGGTTGCCGGGATTTTGATCATCAGGTTCGGGCGGTCGACAAGGCGTGCCAACTCTAGGGCCTGCTTGATCGTGGCCTCCGAGTCATCAGCGAGGCGGGGATCGACTTCGAGCGAGACGCGGCCATCGACACCGCCAGTTGCGTCGAAGACCGGAGCAAGGACATCCGCGGCCTCGCGGACATCGTCGGTTGTGATTTGACGAACCGTGTCGTCGACGCTGGCGCCTGCGGCTGCGAGCGCGGTCAGCTGCTCCCGATACGCAGGTCCGTCGGACATCGCTGCCTGGAAGATTGTGGGATTCGTCGTCACTCCGACGATGTTGCGTGTCGCTACGAGTTCCGCGAGTCGGCCGGAGCGGATAAGTCCGCGGGAGAGGTCGTCGAGCCAGAGCGAAACGCCATGGGCGGAGAGTCGGGAGAGTGCGTCAGACGCGGGCAGTACGGAAGTCATTGTTCCAGGTTCCTTTCGATGAAGTGTCAATAGCTGCGAGCGACTCTTTCGCGGCAGCCACCGCGGCCTCGGCGGTGATGCCGAATTCGCGGTACAGGGTTGTGAAATCGGCTGAGGCTCCGTAGTGCTCGAGGGAGACGGTTCGTCCGAGGCGCCCGGTGAAGCGCCACCAGGGCTGGGAGATGCCAGCCTCGATGGAGACGCGCGCATCGACGGACGGTGGCAGTACCGAGTCGATGTAATCCGGATCCTGCGCATCGAACCACTCGACGCACGGCATGGAAACGACACGCACACCAATTCCCTCGCGGTGTAGTGCATCGCGAGCGGCGAGTGCGATCTGGACCTCACTGCCCGTCGCGATCAGGATCACGTCGAGGTCACCGTCGGCGTCGGCGAGAATGTATCCGCCCTGGCGCACCCCGTCGTAGTGGGTGTCAGCGAGGACGGGGACTGCCTGTCGGGTCAGGCACAACCCGACTGGTCCGGCGTGCCAGTCGCTTTGGCGTTCGATGATCGCCCGCCACGCGAATGCGGTTTCATTGGCGTCAGCAGGCCGGACAACGGCCAGGCCGGGTATGCCCCGCAACGCAGCCAGGTGTTCGACTGGCTGGTGGGTCGGGCCGTCCTCGCCGAGACCGATCGAGTCGTGTGTCCACACATAGGTGACCGGGGCTTCCATTATTGCAGCGAGCCGGACTGCGCCGCGCATGTAGTCCGAGAAAGTCAGGAAAGTGCCGCCGTACGGCCGGGTCGGGCCGTGAAGGGCAATGCCCGTCAGGATTGCGCCCATTGCGTGTTCGCGAACCCCGAAATGCAGTGTCCGGCCGTAGGGCTGAGCTTTCCACTGCCTCGTCTCCGCTGCAGCCGGCCCGAATGAATCCGAACCGGCGATGGTGGTGTTATTTGATTCGGCGAGGTCCGCGGAACCGCCCCACAGTTCGGGCAGTACGGTTCCGAGCGCTGACAGAACTTTGCCTGAAGCGGCGCGTGTTGCCATCCCTTTCGCGTCGCGTTCCCACGAAGGCAGGACGCTCGCCCATGCGTCGGGCAATTCCCGGCTGCAGAGACGGTCATACAGTGCCTTACGCTCCGGGTTGTCGGCTGCCCACGCGTCGAAGGCATGCTGCCATTTGGTCTTCGCGGCGGCTCCGCGGTCGCGGACTGAGCGTGTATGCGCGAGGACTGCATCGCCCACCTCGAAGGACTCCGACGGGTCGAAGCCGAGTGTCCTTTTGATCGCCGCGACTTCCTCTTCGCCGAGCGCGGCGCCGTGGACTTTGCCGGTGTTCATTAGCTTCGGCGCGGGATAGCCGATCACGGTGCGCAGCTGTATGAAGGATGGGCGTGATGTTTCAGCCTGTGCTCGAGTGATGGCATCGAGGATGCCCGCGACGTTCTCGCCACCGTCGACCTTCTGCACGTGCCAGCCGTACGCTTCGTAGCGCGCCGCGACGTCTTCGCTGAGGGCGATTCTCGTGTCGTCTTCGATCGAGATCTGATTGTCGTCGTAGAAGACGATGAGGTTGCCGAGTTGCTGGCGTCCAGCGAGAGACGAAGCTTCCGCAGTGATGCCCTCTTCGATGTCTCCGTCTGAAGCTATGACGTAAATGAAGTGGTCGAACAGGGATTCACCAGCAGCGGGAACCGGATCGAACAATCCACGTTCACGCCGCGCGGCTATTGCCATTCCGACTGCGGACGCCAGGCCCTGCCCGAGTGGCCCTGTCGTGATCTCCACACCTGCCGTGTGGTGCAGCTCTGGGTGTCCCGGGGTGAGAGATCCCCACGTGCGCAGCGACTTGAGGTCGTCGAGTCCGAGGCCGTATCCAGCGAGGTAGAGCTGGATGTACAGCGTGAGCGACGAGTGCCCGCAGGACAGAACGAATCGGTCGCGGCCAGCCCACGTGGGATCCGCGGGGTCGTGCCGCATCACACGCTGAAACAAGGTGTACGCCAAGGGCGCGAGGGACATTGCAGTCCCGGGGTGTCCGTGCCCGGCCTTCTGAACCGCGTCGGCGGCGAGCACACGCGCGGTGTCGACCGTGTGAGTCTCCACAGCCGTCCAGTCTGTGGGGACGTTTCGCGCTGTCAGCGCCGGGATATCGGCGGGGGATGTCATCAAGAGACCTTTCTGGGGTGAGCGGGCGAGGCTGCCTTGTGTGTGGAGAAGCCTGTCGCTGAGCCTCGCGGCGACTTCAGTATGTTGGTGGGGGAATCATATGTGCAACCATTGTGCTCATATGAGCACGATAGGATTGCCGAATGGCGTCAGGCATGGGACCCGACGAGCTTGTCCGGCTCGCACATATCGCTCGGCAGCACTTCGTAGCAGGAAAAACCCGGATCGAGATTGCTGAGGAACTCGGCCTCAGCCGGTTCAAGGTCGGGCGGCTCCTCGATGACGCCATCAACTCGGGAATTATCCGGTTTGAGATCGCGGTTCCAGGACCGATCGACGATGAGAGGTCGTCTGCTCTTCAGCGGCAGTACGCACTTAAACGTGCGGTGGTTGTGCGAACGCCCACGGAACTGCCGGATGCAGTTCAGGAACAACTCGGCCGCGTCGGGGCCGACTTGCTGCGAGAGATCGCGGGCCCGGACGACATTCTCGGCTTAACGGCCGGGCGAACCCTCAACCAGCTCGGCCAGGCGCTGTCGTCGTTCGCGATCGGGGAGGTCGTGCAACTCGCTGGCGTCGCGGGGCCGGTGCATGCGACGGGCGTAGAGGTTATCCGGCGTGTGAGCAGCGTCGCGCACGGTCGCGCGTGGACGCTGTACGCGCCACTGATTGCATCCGACATCGCTGCGGCGGAGGCGATTCGCCGTCAGCATGACGTCGCCCAGACTCTTAGGCAGTTCGACCGAGTAACCGTCGCGCTCGTGGCGATCGGCAGCTGGGATCCTCCCGATTCGCAGTTCTACGACAACTTGGGAATCACGCTGGCGCGACGGAACGCGCTGGAAGACAAAGGCGTCGTGGCCGACATTGGTGCCATCCTCATCGATGGCCAAGGCCGGGTTGTTGATGACGTCCAGCAGCAATGTATCTCTATCGACGCAGCAGGGTTGCGTCGAATTCCTGAGGTTGTCGGTATTGCGGGAGGCGGGCGGAAAACCGGCGCGGTTCGCGCCGCGCTGGCGTCAGGCCTGATCGACTCGCTCGTGACTGACTCTGCCCTGGCCGCGCGGTTGCTGGAGGAGTAGACGTCGAATGGACGGGTTTTGTTCTGTCGCTGCGAGGTGGGCGCAACGATCATCGGTCGGAGCGCGACTCTGTTTTCCCGTCCCCGAACGCTTCGTCACGTTCACGCACGGCGTGCCGGAAACCCTCAGTCATTGACCGCATCTGGAACTCGTACCCCTCGCGGGTGTGGCGCGAGATACCGTCGAAGACGGTGCTGATCATGGTGGAGTTTGCGACTCCCTGAGCGATCAGTGCGCTGTTGAGTGCAAGCTTCGCCATGATCAGCTGGTTGATGGGCATCATGGCGATGCGTTCCAGCAACGCTTCCGTCCGCTCGTCCAGGTTCTCGACGGGGCAGGATTCGACTGCAAGCCCCCATTCCGCAGCTTGCTTCCCAGTGAGGCAATCACCAGTGAGCAGCAGTCGCTTCGCGCGCTGATCGCCGAGCCTGTGAGCCCACATTCCGGCGGCGGGAATGCCCCACACGCGGGTTGGCGGATAGCCGATCTTCGTGTCATCCGCGCAAATGATCTGATCGGCGTACAGCGCGATATCGGTTCCGCCTGCAACGCAGAAGCCGTGCAGCTTCGCGACGACCGGCTTGTTGGCGTGGAGCAGGCTGGAGAACCCACGGTTGAAGCGGCTCATCATGGCGTAGTCGACCATGGGATCCCAGGTGTTGCCTGGAATATGGTTGCGTGCCTGCACAACTGGGTCGAGCACGGTTCCCTCGGTGTGCTGCCCAGATTCGGCCTGAAAGCCCGCTTCAGCGAAGATACCGAGGTCGTAGCCCCCGCAGAAACCTTTCCCGCGCCCCGACACGACCGTGACGTGGATCCGCGGATCGAGGTCTGCACGTTCGATGGCGTGCGCGAGGTCAAGTGGGGTGTCGGCGGTGATGGCGTTTCCGCGCTCTGGACGGTTGAAGGTAATTCGCGCGATGCGTCCGTCGCGCGTGTAGGTCAGTGTGGGGTAGGTGGCCTCATCGGCGGGCTCCGGTCTGCCTTCATAGAGCCCGTTGGACGGTTCTCGCCATCCCGCGGGTCTGTTGCCGAAAGCATCACCGTTATGCGAAGTTTCCATGTCGGCCCTCCCCTGAAGCGAACCTTCCAGCACCTGTGAAGGTATCGGCAGAAATAGAGATCATGCCCCGCTGCCACTCGTTGACCAGGGCCTGCTGCGGGGTGAGTGACTCTTGTTCATAGCTGGACAATCGATCCTGACGCATGCAGGTTTGCGGGAAAGCAGCTATCTTGCTGGCCAGATCGATCGCGGTGTCGAGAACGTTGCCGGGTTCGCTGACTCGGTTTACGAGTCCCATGCGCAACGCTTCCTCGACCTCCACAGCTCGGCCAGTCAGGATCATGTCCAGCGCGTGTGAGTGGCCGATCAGCCGGGGGAGGCGCACGGTGCCGCCGTCGATCAGCGGCACTCCCCACCGTCGGCAGAACACGCCAAACACCGCGGCAGGGTCCGCGACGCGGAGGTCCGCCCAGATCGCCAGCTCGAGTCCGCCGGCGACAGCGTAGCCCTCGACGGCCGCGATGACGGGCTTGCTCAGCAACAGCCGCGTGGGTCCCATGCCAGCGGGCCCATACTCGTGCGGCTGGGAAATCTGCACATCCCCTCGTGCGACTGCTTTGAGGTCGGCACCTGCGCAGAAGGTCCCGCCAGCACCGTAGAGAATCGCAACTGATGCGGTGTCGTCACGATCGAACTCGTGGAACGCCTCGGTCAGTTCTCGCGCATGATGATGGTCGATCGCGTTGCGGACGTCGGGCCGGTCAATCGTCACGATGGTGACGGGGCCGCGCTTGCTGACGGTGATGCTCATGCCGACACCTTCGGTGTCGCACGGTCGATGATCGTTCCGGTATCGATCCCGGTAGGCAGTGTTCCGAAGACGTTACCGTGCTCACCGCCTAGTCTGCTGCGCGTAAATGCCTCGGCGACGGCAGGATTTCCGTACCGGACGAGCAGTGCGCCCTGGAGCACTTGTGCCATGCGGCCAACGACATGCCGTGCGCGGTACTGCAGCGTGTCAAAGTCGCTGAACTGGGATTTCAGGTCAGCGAGGGCAGTGCGGACATGGTCAGAGCCAGAAGCTTGCTCGATCTCGTCAAAGAAAACCGACAAGGTGTCTGGCTGTTTCGCGAGGGCGCGGAGCATGTCAAGCGCTGCGACGTTGCCCGATCCTTCCCAGATCGATAGCAGCGGTGCCTCGCGGTAGAGCCGCGGCATCCGCGATTCCTCGACGTAACCGTTGCCGCCGAGGCATTCGAGGGCTTCTGCCGCGTGGATGGGGCCGCGTTTGCAGACGTAGTACTTACTCACCGCGAGCCCGATGCGCCGCAGCGCGCGCGAACGTTCGTCCGAATTGTCGACCAGTGAGGCGAGCCAGAGGCCGGCGAGCGTTGCACCTTCCGCTTCGACGGCGAGGTCAGCCAGTACGTTCTGCATCAACGGCTGATCGGCGAGGTAATTGCCGAAGGCTTTGCGGTGCGCCGCGTGATGGACGGCCTGCTGGACGCCCACCCTCATCAGGGTGCCGGTCGCGAGGGTGCAGTCCAGCCTGGTCATGTTGACCATTTCGATGATGGTGGGGACGCCGCGGCCTTCCTCGCCCACGAGGAACCCGACGGTGTTGTCGTATTCGACTTCACTGGACGCGTTTGACCGATTGCCCAGCTTGTCCTTGAGACGCTGGAGGGAGAAGGCGTTGCGGGTGCCGTCCGGCAGGACACGCGGCACAAGGAAGCATGTCACTCCTGCGTCCGATTGTGCGAGCGTCAGAAACAGGTCGGACATCGGGGCTGACGTGAACCATTTGTGCCCGGTGATCCGGTAGGTGCCGTCAGATTGCCGAACCGCGGTCGTTGTATTGGCGCGAACATCGGATCCGCCCTGTTTCTCCGTCATCGACATGCCGGCTATCAGTGCGCGTTTGGACAGCGGCGCACGAAGGCCGGGGTCGTATTCCTTCGCTGTCAGTCCTGGCTCGTAGTGCCTGGCGAGATCTGGGGTGGTGCGCAGTGCGGGGATCACCGCGTACGTCATGGATATAGGGCAGAGGTGGCCAGGATCTGCCTGCCCCCAGATGAGCATTTTCGCTGCGCGGATGAGGTGGGCGTTCGGCCGGTCCTCGGACCATGGTGAGCCGTGGAGTCCGAAGCCCGTGGCGTACCGCATGAGCTGGTGATAGCTCGGGTCGTAGACGACTTCGTCGATTCGGTTGCCGTATCGATCGTGCGTTTTGAGGACGGGGTGGTGGGCTTCAGCGAGGTCGCCGAGCTCGATCACGGCGTCGCTGCCTGCGAGTGCGCCGACTTCGTGCAGTTCCGCGAGGGCACCTCGTGCACCTGCCTGAGCGAGCACATCAGCGATGACGGGATAGTCGGCGGGGTTGTAACCGGCGAGGGGCGGAACCTGGTTGAAGACTGAGTGTGTGGGCATGGCAGCGCCTTTGCTGAGGAGTGAGTTTAGGGGTGTGGCGCGCCGAGCGCGCGGCGAACGAAAGCGAGCACGTCGGGAATCACTTCAGGCGCAGGCGAGCTGTGTCCGAGGGGATAAACAAGTGCTTCGCCGATGGCGCCGACGATGGCAGCGCCGGTGAGGCGGGGATTCTGCGGGGGAAGCTGGCCGACGGCGATGCCGGCACGCACAACTGTCGCGAACAAGTCGGTATAGGACGAGCGGAAGCTCAGGCGCTCCGCTTCGACGAGGGGATCCACTGGCTCTGCCAGCAGCGCATAGGCCATGCGGGGGGCGCGCAGCGCGCGTGTGCAGAATGTTTCCGCGGCAGCGAGGATCGCGGATTCGAAATCGCGGGACGCGGTATGTTGGGCAGCTCCATGGGACGCCGCAGCGACCTCCTTCGCGCACGTCATCCGGAAGACCTCGGCGAAGAGTTCGCCTTTACTGGGGAAGAAGCGGTAGAGCGTCCCGGTCGCCACGCCCGCACGTTCGGCGACCGCTGTCATGGTGCACCCGGCGTATCCGGCGTCGTGAATCAAACTTGTTGCAGCCGCGATGATGTCTTGCCGGGTTTGGGCCAGGCGCGCCTTCACTGCATCAGTTTGCCGGTATGCCATATAAGGAGTGAACACCAGTTCACACCTTGCGTCAAGGGATGAACTTCAATTCATTGCTACCTGGTAAGCGTCCCTGCCATCGCGACGAAAACGAGCATGAGGACCAGGCAGAACCAGAACGCCCCGAACCAGCGGCGCCAGTCGGCGCCTGCCGACCATGTCCGCAAGGTGCCAATGACGGCGCCAAAGGCGCCCAGAAGCATGATGGCAGGTGGTCCGATCGACACGATGCGACGTGATGTGTCGCCGCACGGATCGGCGATCTCGCACCCGTCGGGGACCGTCGTCGCGCCGTAGATGAGAACACCTAGCGCGGCGGCGACCACAAGGCCGACGTAGACGGCGATTCTGCGGAACTGCACTGCTGCCCCCAACCGTTGACATGTGACCTACCTCTGTGACCTTAACGCCGCGGCGAAAAAGCGCACTACGCTGTAGAACATGACTGTGCAGCGAGGCGGCGCCGACCAGGGGCAAAAAGCAGGTTTCTCCACCACTGCGATCCATGCGGGATTCGACCCGGACCCGCAAACCGGCGTGGTGAATGTGCCGATTTACGCGAGTTCTACCTTCGCGCAGGACGGCGTTGGCGGAATGCGCGGCGGGTACGAGTACGCGCGGACCGGGAATCCGACACGGAAGGCGCTAGAAGACAACCTCGCCGCGATCGAGGCGGGAACTTACGGCCGTGCCTTCTCGTCAGGAATGGCTGCAACAGACGCGCTGCTGCGTGCGACGCTGCGTCCAGGCGACCACCTCGTCATCCCGAACGATGCGTACGGGGGCACGTTCCGCCTGATCGACAAGGTTTTCACGTTGTGGGGCATCAGCTACACGCCGGCGCCGATCACCGACCTTGATGCGATCCGCGCAGCAATTCGCCCGGAAACGAAACTGGTGTGGATCGAGACACCCACCAACCCGCTGCTGAACGTCGGCGATATCACCGCGATCGCGGAGATAGCGCACGAAGCACAAGCGAAATTCGTCGTGGACAACACTTTCGCGTCGCCATACCTCCAGCAGCCGCTGCCTCTCGGCGCCGACGTTGTGCTCCACTCGACAACGAAGTACCTCGGCGGACATTCCGATGTCGTGGGCGGCGCACTGATTACCGATGACGAGGAACTCGACGCTGCGGTGGCTTTCCTGCAGAACGGAGCGGGCGGCGTTCCCGGGCCATTCGATGTCTTTTTGACGATGCGCGGCATCAAGACGCTGGCCGTGAGGATGGACCGGCACAGCGACAATGCGGAGAAGGTCGTGGACTACCTCTCCGGGCATGCCGCGATCTCAAGCACCCTCTATCCGGGCCTGCCGGAGCATCCCGGTCACGATGTCGCCGCGAAGCAGATGCGCAGGTACGGCGGGATGGTCTCGATCAGACTCAAGGGCGGGCGCGCCGCTGCGCTCGACATGTGCGCGCGAACCAAAGTCTTCACGCTCGCTGAATCGCTCGGCGGCGTCGAATCGCTCATTGAGCACCCTGGCGCCATGACACACGCATCAACTGCCGGTTCGCTCCTTGAGGTTCCCGACGACCTGGTGCGCTTGTCTGTGGGGATCGAAGACGCTGAGGACTTGATCGCCGATCTGGAACAGGCACTGGGCTAGCGACGACTTAGTGAATTGGACGGACCGGTCGGCTAGGGTCGCGGAGTATGAGTGGCGACGTTCTCTTCATAGTTGGCAGTGTCCGGCCGGTTCGAGTTGGTGATCAGCTTGGTGAACACATCGTCAAGCTGTTCGAGGACGCGGGTGATGCGCGGATCACCATGGTTGATCTGCGCGAACTCGCGCTTCCATTCCTGGATGAGCCCAAGATGCCGGCTCTTGGCAAATACGAGCATGAGCACACCAAACGATGGTCCGAACAGGTTGCCGGTTCGTCGGCAGTGGTGATTCTGACACCCGAGTACAACTGGGGTTACCCGGCGTCAGTCAAGAATGCGGTCGACTACCTGTACAAGGAGTGGAAGGACAAGCCCGCGCTGCTCATCAGCTATGGCGGCGGGGGAGGGAAACGCTGCTACGAGCAGTTACTCCAGGTGCTCGGCCGGGTCGGGATGCAGCTTGCCGAAACACGCGTCAACATCGCGTTGCGTGACGCGTATGGCGACGACGACCGGCTCAAGGACGCGGCGGCGATTGTCGATCGGGAGTCAGATGTGCTCATCAAAGCGTGGCAAGAATTGCAGGCGCTTATCGCCAACAAGGATGAGCTGTGAAACGCGGGCAGCCCCGGCGTTTGGTGCCGGGGCTGCCCGCTTAACTATCTCGGCTGTCAGCCTTGGTAAGGCTCCGCGCTGAGCAACGTGACGGTCATTGTGCCGCCGTTGGGAAGCTTGTACTCGCGGGTGTCGCCCACCTTCGCGTCGAGCAGTGCCGAACCGAGCGGCGAACTCGGAGAATACGTTTCGAGCTGCTCACTCGAGGTGCTTTCCTCGCGTGTCGCGAGAAGGAACGTCTCGGTATCCGATTCGTCACCGTCGTAGTAGACCTTGACGACGGAACCCGGAAGTGCGACGCCTGACTCCTTCGGCGCCTCGCCGACCTTCGCGTTGTTCAGAAGCTCCTGCAGTTGGCGGATGCGCGCCTCCTGTTGTCCCTGCTCTTCACGAGCGGCGTGATAACCGCCGTTCTCTCGCAGGTCTCCTTCTTCGCGGCGCGCGTTGATCTCCGCGGCGATCTTAGGTCGATTGGCGATGAGCGTCTGGAGTTCGCGATCGAGCCTGTCGTATGACTCCTGGGTCAGCCAGGTCACCTTAGTGTCGGTCATGGTCGGTCACTCCTTATATACTGCGGCTGGCGCTTCGAGCGCACAGCCTAAGCCGGGCGGGTCAGCCATTTTGCTGCCCGCCATGCCTGGTAGGCGTTTTGCCCACATATGCGCATACACGGCCCCATGTGGAGCCGTGTATGAGCCAGGATACACGTCGCCGCGGTAGCGAGCGCGGTAATACGAAGCGAAGTGCGCGTTAACGAAGGCTCGCGAATCTCATCGCTGTTCTACCGCGTCAGATAAGCGGGAACGTCCGCGCTGCATCCATAGACGTCGCCCATACCCGGCGGCTGGGAAGTGGTGATGTGCGTGGTTACTTCTACAGCATCGCTGTCCGACGGCGGGACGTATATTTCCCGCCGGCCGGTTTCCGAACCGTCTCGTGAGCGAGCTCGCACCACACACACGACCTCTTGCCCTGGCTCGTCCCGGGTCACCTTGAAACGAATCTTCAGAGTTGACTCGTCGAGGATCTCGAATCCAAGACGCTCGGCCGTGATCGGCGTGCTGACGAGTGGCCGATAGCCCAGGTAGACGACGACGCCGAGGACGGTGACGAAAACGGTGGCGAGTGCGACTACTGCCCAGCGGGGCATGCGGCGTCCGGACCGGTCGGACGGGTAGCGGCCAAGGGGCGCTGGTCGCGAAGTACTCATGACATCCGTTCAAGGGAGGTGTCGACGGCCACGGCGTGACGCTCCCGCGGCCGCCGCTTACTCTGTTAGTCACGATAGCTGCGTTGTGCCGGCGGAGACGAAACGGCCACTGCCTGCGAGCCAGAAAAGTGAGGATCACCGCACTCTGGCCTGGGGACGGACTTAGCGTTGTCGTTCCGCTGCCGTAACGTGGTAGAACGGCAGGGCGAGTTTGTACCAGAATGGTGCGTGCCCGAGTGGTGCAACGGGGAGAGTTAAGGAGAGAACGTGGGCGGACTTCGGCTCATGGCGGTTCATGCTCACCCCGACGACGAATCGAGCAAGGGCGCAGCCACGATGGCGCGCTACGCCAAAGAGGGCCACGATGTGATGGTCGTCAGCCTCACGGGTGGTGAGCGGGGTGACATTCTCAATCCAGCCATGGACACCCCCGGCGTGCATCAGCGCATCTCGGAAGTCCGCAAGGAAGAAATGGCCCGCGCCGCCGAGATTCTCGGTGTGCAGCACAGGTGGCTCGGATTCGTGGACTCCGGTCTGCCGGAAGGCGACCCGCTTCCACCGCTCCCGGAAGGCTGTTTTGCGCTCGTTCCCGTCGACGTCGCGAGCGAAGCGCTGGTTAAGGTGATTCGTGAGTTCCGGCCCCACGTCATGATCACGTATGACGAGAACGGTGGCTACCCGCATCCCGACCACATCATGTGCCATAAGGTTTCCATGGCTGCGTTCGAGGCTGCGGGCGATCCGGAACAGTTCCCCGACGCAGGTAAGCCGTGGGAGCCACTCAAGATCTATTACGTCCACGGTTTCCTCCGTGATCGTATCCAGATTTTTCAGGATGATTTCGAGTCGCGCGGCGAACCTAGCCCGTTCCGAGAGTGGCTGAAGAGCTGGAAGCCTCGGCAGGGTGACATCATGGGCCGCGTGACGACGCAAATCACATGCGGCGAGTACTTTCCAGTCCGTGATGAGGCGCTGCGCGCGCATGCTACCCAGGTCGATCCGAACGGGCCCTTCTTCCTGGTGCCATTGGAGATGCAGCAGCGCCTCTGGCCGACGGAAGAGTTTGAACTAGCGGCCACGCGGGTAAAGACAGCAATTCCGGAAACTGATCTATTTACCGGTATTTCATCCGGCGATGAGACGACCTCTAAGGAGAACGAGCGATCGTGACCACGCAGTTTTCCGGTCTCCTCACTCTGAGCGCGATGCCAGCACTGATCATCGCGCAAGATGCGGTTGTGCCGACCGGACCGGAGTTCGGGAAAGCGTCACCGATCGGGCTTGTCGTTATTCTCGTGCTGATGGCATCGATGGTGTTTCTGTTGCGGTCCATGAATAAACATCTTCGAAGGCTCCCAGAAACCTTCGAGCCGGAAAATCCCGAGCCCGATCAGGAAGCCGATGAAGGCACCGACCGTGGCGGAATTCAGTCCGGGCAGGGTTCGTGACGGCGCCCCGGCGCGACGATTCCGAACTCCACCAGAACAGGCTGGGGCAGTCAGCTAGCCCCTACCTGCGGCAGCACGCGGACAACCCGGTTCATTGGCAAGAATGGGGCGAAGAAGCACTCAATTGGGCGCGCGAACGAGACGTCCCGATCCTGCTTTCCATTGGCTACGCCGCATGCCACTGGTGCCACGTCATGGCTCACGAGTCATTCGAGGACGATGCGACAGCACAGGTCATGAACCGCGAGTTCGTGTGCATCAAGGTTGACCGTGAAGAGCGGCCCGACCTGGACTCGGTGTACATGAACGCAACAATGGCGATGACGGGGCACGGCGGCTGGCCGATGACGTGTTTCCTTACCCCCGACGGCCGGCCTTTCTATTGCGGCACGTATTACCCGCGGCAGCCACGCGGCGGGATGCCTTCCTTCACCCAGGTGCTGCACGCGATCGCGGAGACGTGGCACACGAGACGCGCCGAGGTGGATCAGGCTGCCGGTTCGGTGCAGGATGCACTGCAGCGCAACGCCGATCCACTCCCCACGGCGGAGGTCGAAATCACCGCAGGCATTCTGGACAAAGTTGCCGATGCCATCGTCAGTGATGAAGACACCGAGCACGGAGGTTTCGGCGGCGCTCCCAAGTTTCCGCCATCGGCGACGCTCGAGGGGCTTTTGCGTCACTACGAGCGAACGGGCCGTCACCTTCCGACGATTGAGCGCGCCGCGGAGGCGATGGCGCGCGGAGGTATCTACGACCAGCTCGCAGGTGGTTTCGCCCGCTACTCTGTCGACGCCGGGTGGGTCGTTCCGCACTTCGAGAAGATGCTGTACGATAACGCGCTGCTATTGCGGTTCTACGCGCATTATGCGCGGCGAACGGGGTCGGAACTCGCCAAGCGTGTTGCGGTGGAAACTGCGGCGTTCCTTCTGCGGGATCTAAGGACAGCGGAAGGCGGGTTCGCGTCAGCCTTCGACGCGGACACCGACGGCGTTGAAGGTCTCACGTATGTGTGGACTTCGCAGGAATTGATCGATGCCCTCGGGCTCGAAGAGGGTTTGTGGGCTGCAGGGGTGTTCGGGGTGGGCACCACCGGAACGTTCGAGGGATCGCAGTCTGTGCTCCAGCTGCTCCAGGATCCTGACGACATGGTGCGATTTGACCGCGTCAGGACTGCGCTACTCGAAGCGCGACGGACGCGTTCCCAGCCTGATCGTGACGACAAAGTCGTGACGGCATGGAACGGTTTCGCGATCACCGCGCTGGCGGAGGGCGGTGCGGCACTCGGTTTCCCCGAGTGGATCATCGCCGCGAAGCGGGCGGCTGAGCTTCTGCTCGACCTGCACCTCGTTGATGGGCGGCTCCGCAGGGCGTCTCTGGGCGGTGCCGTTGGTCAAGCGGTGGGTGCGCTCGATGACTATGCGGGTCTCGCGGCAGGTTTGCTTGCACTGTTTCAGGCGACGGGCGAGGCGCGCTGGCTGCAGGCCGCGACGGGGCTTGTCGACACCGCTGTTACGCACTTCGCCGACCCGCAGGCGCCAGGAAGCTGGTTTGACACCGCGGATGATGCCGAAGTGCTGATTGCGCGGCCACGTGATCCCCTTGACGGCGCCACCCCGTCAGGCGCATCGCTGCTCGCTGACGCGCTGGTGACGCTGGCAGCTCTCAGTGAACCGGACCGGGCGGCCACATACGCGGAACTTTCTGCTTCGTCGCTGCAGCGCGCGGCTATCGCACTGGCTCGTGCACCGCGCTCGGCGGGGAACTGGTTTGCTCTCGCCGAGGCTTCTCTGCACGGCCCCATCCAGGTTGCTATCTCACTGCCTTCGGGTTCCGGCAGCGACCTGCTTGACGCGGCACGCCACCATGCGCCCGGCGGTGCGGTAATCGTCGCGGGGGAGGCGGACTCATCGCCGCTGCTCGCCGACCGGCCCCCAGTCGACAACAAACCCGCGGCGTACGTATGCCGCGGGTTCGTGTGCGATCGGCCAGTCGTTGACGTTCCGGCGCTGGTTGCAGCGCTTTCGTCTACTGCTGACGGCGCTTCTGGACAGCGTTAGCGAGACGCTCGAGCACGCCTTCTGTGGTCTCGAAGTCCATGCATGCGTCGGTGACGGACTGGCCGTATACCAGCGGTCCAGGACCCGGCTCCTGGCGGCCGCCGACGATGAAGCTTTCCAGCATGACGCCGGATATTTCATCCGTGCCCCCCGCGATCATGTCAGCGATTTCCCCGGCAACGCCTGCCTGCCGGACATGATCTTTACCTGAGTTCGCGTGGCTGGCGTCCACCATCAACCGTGTGGGCAATTGTGCCTTGCTGAGCAGCCCCGTCGCCGTTTCCAGGTTTGTCGCCTGGTAGTTGGGGCCGCCCCTGCCACCACGAAGAATGATGTGCGTGTCAGGGTTACCGGTCGTCGAGACGAGAGCTGCCCGCCCATCGAAATCCGATCCGAAGAAAACCTGCGCTGCGTTGGCTGCCCGGCAGCCGTCGATAGCCACCTGGATGTCACCGTCGGTCGCGTTTTTGAAGCCAATCGGCATGGACAGCCCTGACGCGAGCTGCCGGTGAACCTGGCTTTCGGTGGTCCGGGCACCGATCGCACCCCAGCTCACAGCATCGGCGATGAACTGCGGGCTCGTCGGTTCCAGGAACTCGCAACCAACCGGAAGGCCCGCATCGAGAACGCCAAGCAGGACCTCACGGGCGAGGCGCAGACCGCGCGGCACGTCATAGGTTTCATCCATGTCGGGGTCGTTGATGAGACCCTTCCAGCCAACCGTGGTGCGCGGCTTCTCAAAGTACACCCGCATCACGACGCACAGTTCTTGCTCGAACTGTGCAGCGAGAGGCGCGAGCTTTGACGCATAGTCCAGCGCTGCGGCGGGGTCGTGCACCGAGCAGGGGCCTGTGACGACGAGCAGGCGATCGTCAGCGCCGGAAACGATGGTACGAATGTCCATTCGGCTGCTCTCGACGAGTTCCGCGCGCGTGTCACCAAGTGGAAGTTCATCTAGGAGCTGACGGGGCGACGGAAGCGCTGCCATCGAGCGGACGTGCAGATTGCTCGTCGGATGGAGAGTGGGCGTGGCGGATGAGGCATGCTTGCTTGCGTGCTCATCGATATGGGTGGTCACGAGTGGCCTTTCTGGTGATCACGGCGGCCACGCGCGGAAGTTCATCCCGGTGCCCGCCGACTAGCGGACTTGAGCGAGCGGTTCTTGACCGCTTGCTTCTGGGCCCCGGATTGATTGGTGATGGTCAGCGCAGACGACCACCAGCTCCACCCGGAGCCGGTGTAAAGCGCCAATACCATCTGGTTGAACTCACGCTAGTGAGGATAACGCAGGGTTACGTATTCGTCACGCGGGAACTGTTCTCTCCCGGTATTGCGGTTCTCACACGACTGGCCGTCACGTACGTAGATCACGGCGCTCGAACACACCCAGGGCGACAGCGACAAGTAGGCATCCCAGTCCGCCGATAGTGAGGGGCCACGCGAGCGAAGGGTATTCAGGCACGTGCTCGAACACGGAAAGATTCGCCACCCACCCGGGAAGGGAGAAGGCAGGCCCGAGCAACGCGATTGTCGCCGTCACCGCGTACACAGCCCACGCAACTGATGCGCTCTCAGGCCTGATCGCGGCCAGTGCCAAAGCTGCGGCTGCGAGCGCGACGATAGCGGGGAAGTGAGCGAGCGCGCTTCCCACCACTCCGCCAACGATCGTCCAGTCGCCTGTTCCCACCGCGTAACCGACGCCGAGCATCAGCGAACCGAATGCCAGCAACAGCAGCGCGGCGCTGAGCGCGCTGAGTAAATAACCCGCAAAGATAGTGGTTCGCCGCACGGGCGCGGTGGCGAGCACAGCGATGCGTCCGGAGTCTTCGTCGGCACGCACGCGCATCGTCAGAGATAGGGCACATCCTGCGCTCAGAATCGCGAGGACGAGGATCGAGAAGACTAGGAACGCATCGGTCAGGGAGGTCCCCCCGAATGCCGCGATCACTTCAGCTGTCCCGTCCGAGCTTGCCGCGAAATCCTCGGCGGTTGTCGCCATTGAACCGAATGCGACCATCATGATTGCGATGCCTGCGGACCAAGCAAGAATCGTGGCCCGCGCCAGCCGCAACTGCAGACCCAAAGGTGAGGACGCCAAGGCTGAGGCGCTTACCCGTCCGGGCCTTGGGGCGATCACGCCGGCGCCAAGGTCGCGACGCTGGTTGAGCATCCACGCGCCACCCGCTATCCCGATCGCTGCCGCGAGAAGGAGCAGCAAGGGCCAAAGGTTGTTCGCGCCGAACGGTTCTGAGGCCTGCGCCCATCCCAGCGGCGAGAGCCACGAAAGGGTGTTACCTCCGGCGTCTCCGGCGGCCCGGAACGCGAATGAGGTGCCCAGCACCGCGAACGCCAAACCGTAAGCAGCACGGCTTTGCGCGGTGACTTGAGCGGCGCTGACGGCGACGGCGCCGAAGAACACGCCCACGCAGAAGAGGGCAGCAGCATAGATCAGGGCACCCGTAATAGCCGTACCGGTCGCGATGAGAGCCGCGCCAGAGGCGACCGCGATGACCGCGAGGAGCGAACCGAGTACGAGCGCGGCCGCGAGCAGAGTGGCACCGCGTGATACCCGGCCGGAGCGGAGCAACTCCAGCGTTCCGGTTTCCTCCTGGCCGCGAGTGACGCGGACACCGATGAGTATGCTGCACACGGCGACCGCAAGCATCAGGAGCCATCCGGCTTCGAATACGACGATGCCTCCGAGTGTCGTGAGGGCCGCGGGCGGTCCGTTGAACGCAATCTGTGCTGTCACGAGTTGCGCCATCGCCGCGTACGACTCGCGATCGGCAACTGTCGGATAGAGCGCTTTGACGGATAAGGCTCCGAAGGCAAGGAGCGCAGGAATAGCAACTGTCCACACCGCCAGCCGGATGCGGTTGGTGCGGATCAGGAGCGAGGTGACTGAAGCCGTACCGGTCATCGCAGTGAGCCTTCAGGGTCGGCGACAGCGTCGCTGGAGTAGTAGGCAAGGAACAGGTCTTCAAGCGTGGGCGGTGCGCACGTCAGCTCGCGCACGTCTGCCGCGCCAAGTTCGGCGACCACCGAGGACAGTGCCGCAGGTTCCGCGTCGCACTGAACGGCGAAGCCGGCGCCGTCGCGGTCTACGCGCAGCCCTGTTACTCCGCTGAATCTGTCGAGCGCACCGGGGTGCCGCTGCGTGTGCGCCGAGATGTGTGTGCGTGTCAGATGCCGCAGTTCGCGCAGCGAACCTGTCTGGACGGTGCGGCCGTCACGAATGATGGTCGTCGCGTCACAGAGCTGCTCGACCTCACTCAGGATATGGCTGGACAGCAGCACTGTCGCCCCACGACGCGCTGCCTCGCGCACGCAGTCCGCGAAAACCGCATACATCAGCGGATCGAGGCCGGTGGTGGGTTCGTCGAGAATAAGCAGTTCCGCGGCGGCGGCAAACGCGCCGATCAATGCGACCTTCTGGCGGTTGCCTTTGGAATAGCTCGACACCTTCTTCGTCGGGTCGAGGGCGAAGCGTTCGATGAGATCGGCGCGCAGCTGAGCGTCGAAGCCGCCACGGATGCGGGCGATGATGTCGAGCGTCTCGCCACCGGTCAGGCCAGGCCACAGTGCGACATCGCCGGGTACGTAAGCGGTTCGGCGGTGGATCTCCATCGCGTCCTTGACAGGGTCACCGCCAAGTACGGTGACCTCGCCGCTGTCACGCCGTATAAGGCCGAGGAGCACCCGGATCGTGGTGGACTTTCCGGCACCGTTGGGGCCGAGGAACCCGTGCACTGTTCCCGCTGGCACATCGAGGTCGAGGCCGCGCAGCGCCTGTGCGTGGCCGAAAGATTTGTGGAGCGCGCTCACATTCAGTGCGCTGGGAGATTCGCCGTTCATTGCACTCCTGATAGTAGCTGCCAAATGACAGTGACTGTCTAAATAAACGTACGGCACGCGTTGAGAAACTGCAAGTGACTGTCAGAATTCGCTAGTATGACGTCATGTCGCAGGCAGATGGTCGCGGAGCGGGGCTCAGGGAGCGCAAGAAGCTCGCGGCGATGCACACGATTCAGCAGGTGGCGCTGGACCTCTTTGATCGCGATGGCTACGGCAACGTCACCATTGATCGGATCGCCGACGAAGCTGGCGTGTCACCGAGCTCTGTCTACCGCTACTTCGGGACGAAGGAACGGCTCGTGCTGTGGGATGAGTACGACCCGCAGCTTTTCGGCCTGATGACCGAAGGCGGCGGCGGAATTGGTGCCGTTCTCGCGCGGCTGCGGGAGGGCATCGGTGCAATCATGCGGGCCTGGCCCGACGACGAGTCCGACAATGTCGCCCGCCGTATGCGGTACATGCTGGGAGAGGCGGATATTCACGCGGTGATGCTGCGCGAGCAGCATCAATTCGAGGTTGCGCTGCGCCAGCTCATCGCCCCGCACCTCAATGAAGAACCGGGCTCACTTCATGCCCGGGTGGCTGCGGCGACGCTACTGTCGTGCCTCACTGCGGCTCTCTATCACTGGGCTGAGTCCGGATACAGCGATCGCCTCGCCGATGTGCTCGACGAGGCGATGGAACTGGCTACCCGCGCGATCGTGGCGCAGGTCAGCTGAAAGCGACCAGCCAGACCGCGATGTAGTGGCAGATGGCTGCGATGACAGTTGCGGCATGGAAGAACTCGTGGTGCCCAAATGTCGTGGGCCACGGGTTCGGCCATTTCGTGGCGTAAAGAATAGCTCCGGCGCTGTAGAGCACACCACCCACGGCGAGCAGGATCAGCGGCGCCATTCCCGCGTTCGCTACAAGATCTGGGATGACGAACGCGACGACCCAGCCGAGAAGAATGTAGAGGGGCACGCCGAGCCAGGATGGGGAGGTGGGCCACAGCATTTTCAGTGCCACACCCGCGAAGGCGCCCGCCCATACGATAGCGAGCACGGTCCTGCCCGTTTCAGGGCTGAGTGCGAGCATGCCGAACGGTGTATAGCTGCCGGCAATGAAGAGGAAGATCATCGAATGGTCGGCCCGCTTCATCCACATGCGCGCGCGAGCAGACTTCCAGTGGACCCGATGGTAGAGGGCGCTTACGCCAAATACCCCGCACACGGTGGCGCTGTAGATCGCGGTGGCGATCAGTGCCCGCGGCGTGGTGAGCGCGCCGACCACGGCGACCAGGGTGGTGCCTGTGACGACAGAGATGGCAAATGCGTAAAGGTGAATCCAGCCGCGCATCCGGGGTTTTACCGGAAACAGTGCCTCTGTGATCGCGGTCAAAAGGACACCTCTCTTTCTCTCCTGCGGCAGTCGCCGACTGCTACCTACGGTAGCGTAGGTTACGCACCAGTAACCTGCAATGTGGCCCGGTACACATTGTGCTCTTCTGCTTGCCTTCGTGTGACTCGCAGCCAGGAGGTGCTAGTTAAGCGTAGGCTCCCATGGCGTGGAGATGGTGATGGTGATGGCTCCGTGAAAATCCCGCCCAACCCTGTGTACCGGCTGTACGAGCAACGGCTGCTGCACCGGCTCGAGGGCATGCAGCGCCCCAAACACATCGCAGTGCTGTGCGATGGGAACCGGCGCTGGGCCCGCGCTGCTGGCTTTACCGACGTCAGCCACGGGTACCGCATGGGGGCGCGCAAGATCGCCGAAATGCTTCAGTGGTGCGATGAGGCGGGTGTGGAGCACGCAACGATCTACTTGCTGTCGACTGAGAACCTCGGCCGAGACCCAGACGAACTAGCCGCCCTGCTCGAGATAATCACTGACGTTGTGGAGGAAATCTCCGGTCCCGACAAAAACTGGAGCGTCCAGATAGTTGGCGCAATGGAGCTTCTCCCGGAATCCGCGGCGACACGGCTCACCGAGGCCGCCGAACGCACCCAAGGGAGATCCGGCACCCACGTGAACGTCGCGGTCGGCTATGGGGGCCGCCAGGAAATCTCCGACGCCGTGCGTGCGCTGATACGGCGCCGACTCGCCGAGGGCCGCACCGGCGACGAACTCATCGAATCGATCAGCGTCGAAGGTATCGCTGAGCACCTCTACACATCCGGGCAACCAGACCCCGACCTCGTCATACGAACATCAGGGGAGCAGCGCCTTTCCGGCTTCTTGCTCTGGCAGAGTGCCTACTCGGAAATCTGGTTCACCGAGGCATACTGGCCTGAGTTCCGCCGCGTCGACTTCCTCCGGGCGCTGCGCGACTACGGCGCTCGCCACCGACGTTTCGGGGTCTAACTGGATTAGAGCTTCCGCAGCCGGATCCGGTTAACGCGGTGGCTGCTGTCCTTGCGCAGCACCAGCGTCGCGCGCGGACGGGTCGGAAGGATGTTCTCTACGAGGTTGGGCCTGTTGATCGTGTCCCAGATTTCTTTTGCCTGAATTCGAGCCTGGTCATCGTTGAGGCTCGCGTAGTGGTGGAAGTGTGACCGCGGATCAGCGAACGCGGTCTTACGAAGCGTCAGGAACCGCTGGACGTACCAGTGTTCGATGTCCTCGATCCGAGCGTCCACGTAGACCGAGAAGTCGAAGAGATCCGACACCATCAACGTCGGTCCCGTCTGTAACACGTTGAGACCCTCGATGATCAGAATGTCAGGCTGACGCACCACGTGCCGCGCGCCCGCGACGATGTCATACAAGTGGTGGGAATACACCGGTGCGGATACCTCCGGATTTCCCGACTTCACCTCAGTAACGAAGCGCAACAGCGCACGCCGGTCATAGCTTTCGGGAAATCCCTTGCGGTGCATGATGCCAAGACGGTTGAGTTCGCGGGACGGATACAGAAATCCATCTGTGGTGACGAGATCCACCCGCGGATGGCGTTCCCACCGTGCGAGCAACGCCTGCAGTACACGAGCGGTGGTTGACTTGCCTACCGCCACGCTGCCCGCGACACCGATGACGAACGGGACCTGCTGATCGGGGTGTGCCTCGCCGAGAAATGTCGCGGTCGCGGCGAATAGTCGCTGCCGGGCAGCCACCTGAAGGTGAATGAGCCGCGAAAGCGGCAAGTACACCTCCTCGACTTCGGCAAGGTCGATTTGCTCGCCGAGGCCACGCAGGCCACGCAGTTCATTCTCCGTCAGCACCATAGGCTGCGACTTGCGCAGCGCGCGCCACTGATCGCGCTCAAGCGCGACATACGGACTGGGCTCGCTCATCGCGCCGCAGAAGAAGCGGAGGCCGCGCAACCGTCGAAGCCGGAACCACTGATCGGACTTATGATCAAACCCCCTGTGCCGCTGACGAACGTTCCGCAAAGGATCCTAACCTCAGGGCACTGGTCCTGTTGCGACTAAGGTCGGTTGGCATGGATTCTCCTACACCAGCCATGCTTCCGGTGGTGCGTGACTATCTGCTGCTGGGTTTGAGATTCGATCGCCTCGAAGAGGGGTTCGTCGACGCCTACACTGGCGACCCAGCCTTGCGCCGAGTCGTTGCGAGCGAACCGCCACCGCAACCGGCCGAGCTTGCAGCCCAGGCCCGTCGGCTGCGTGGCGAACTCGAAGGGAGCGGCCTGGGCCCAGAGCGAACCGCCTTCCTGGATGTGCACTTGCGGGCGCTGGAATGCTCGGCCCGCAAATTCGCGGGTGACGACGTCGGCTTTCTCGACGAGGTCGCGGACTACTTTGACGTCCGCATCGGACTCGGAGATGAGGACACCTACCGTGCGGCGCACCGCGCTCTCCACGAAGTGCTTCCGGGATCTGGAGATCTCGCCGAGCGGATGCGTGCGCACCGCGCAACCGAAGAGATCCCGCCCGAGCGGCTCAATGAGTGCGTCGACGCATTCGCTAGCGCGCTGCGCGATCGTGTCCGCACTCGGTTCGGCCTGCCCGCACAGGAGCGGATCGAATTCGAGATCGTGACCGACAAACCGTGGTCCGGGTTCAATTACTACCTCGGCGACTTCAGGTCGCGCGTAGCGATCAACGCCGACCTCAAGCAGCACATGTCAGGACTGCCGCACCTGATCGCGCACGAAGCGTACCCAGGCCACCACACAGAGCACTGTCACAAGGAAGTCGGCATCGTTGCTCAAGGCGAGCACGAGCAGACGATCTTCCTGGTGAACACGCCACAGTGCCTGATGGCGGAGGGGCTCGCCGATCTCGCACTGAAGGCCGCAGTCGGCCCCGTCTGGGGACTGTGGGCCCAGGAGATCTTCGCGGACCTCGGGCTGCGATTCGACGGTGAACTCGCTGAACGCATTTCGGCTGCGGCAGCAGGCCTGCTGGGAGTACGTCAGGATGCCGCAATCATGCTGCACGACCAGCACCGCAGCCACGACGACGTCGCCCGCTTCCTGCAGCGATGGTCGCTCATCACGCCACAGCGAGCACGGCAGACGCTGCGTTTTCTGACGTCCCCACTTTGGCGGGCATACATCAGCACCTACGTCGAGGGGTATCGGTTGCTTAGCACGTGGCTCGGTCAGGGTCCGGACGGCGTGACCCAGGAGCAACGATTCCGTCGCCTGCTCGATGAACCCCTCATTCCCTCCCAGCTACGCTGATGGCCCCTGGTGAGGGCCGTCGTTGGCGCAGCCGCTCCGGCCATTTCCACCTGCAGGTTTCACCCAAGTACACTGGTGCAGTCTTTCAGGGCTTGACGGGGTGAGGGACAGACTAAAACCGACTATCGGGAGATTGGCTGATGACTGCTGCATCCGTTGCCGCTTCGAGTTTCACCGCACCGCTTGCGGAGCTCGACCCTGATGTTGCGGCGGCAATGGCAGGCGAGCTTGCCCGGCAGCGCGAAACCCTCGAGATGATCGCCTCTGAGAACTTCGTGCCTCGCGCTGTTCTGCAAGCTCAGGGATCAGTGCTGACCAACAAGTACGCCGAGGGTTACCCGGGCCGCCGCTATTACGGCGGCTGTGAGCACGTCGACGTCGTCGAGAACTTGGCCCGCGACCGCGCCAAGTCGCTGTTCGGCGCGGATTTCGCGAATGTGCAGCCACACGCAGGTGCGCAGGCCAATGCGGCGGTGCTGCACGCGATGATGAAGCCCGGAGAGCGTCTGCTCGGACTTGACCTCGCGCACGGTGGCCATTTGACCCACGGCATGCGACTTAATTTCTCCGGGAAGCTCTACGAAGTCGGCTTCTACGGAGTTGACCCGCAGACCTTCCGCATCGACATGGATGCTGTACGCGCTAAGGCACTCGAGTTTCGACCGAAGGTCATCGTCGCGGGCTGGTCGGCATACCCCCGTCAGCAGGACTTCGCGGCGTTCCGCGCCATTGCGGACGAAGTGGGTGCCCATCTTTGGGTGGATATGGCGCATTTCGCCGGTCTAGTTGCGGCGGGGCTGCACCCCTCACCCGTGCCGCACGCAGATGTTGTCTCAACGACAGTGCACAAAACGCTCGGCGGCCCTCGCTCCGGCCTGATCATCGGCAAGCAGGAATGGGCAAAGCCGATCAACTCTGCCGTCTTCCCCGGTCAGCAGGGTGGCCCGCTCATGCACGCCATCGCGGCCAAGGCCGTTGCTCTCAAGATTGCTGGGACTGATGAGTTCCGCGACCGCCAGCAGCGCACGCTGTCCGGTGCGAAGATCATCGCTGACCGGCTTACCAGCACCGATGTCGCAGGCAAAGGTGTCACGGTTCTCACCGGCGGTACCGACGTACACCTGGTGCTCGTCGATCTGCGTGACTCCGAACTTGATGGCAAGCAGGCTGAAGACTTGCTCCATGAGGCTGGAATCACCGTCAACCGCAACGCTGTGCCGTTCGACCCGCGTCCGCCGATGGTGACCTCCGGGCTGCGCATCGGTACCGCCGCTCTCGCGACGCGCGGATTCGGTGACAGTGAGTTTGAGAAGGTCGCTGACATCATCGCCGCCGCGCTCACCGGTGCGCGCGAGATCTCCACGCTGCGCGACGAAGTCTCGGCGCTCGCACGCGACTTCCCGTTGTACGAGGGACTTGAGGATTGGCGGCTGCTGGGCTGAGCCGCTCGTCCTGGGCAATCTGGTCTCCACACACACGGCAGCAACGGTTCACGCGAAGTTCACACGCGCCTACCGCAAGATGCACAATGTGGCCTGTAGCGTCGCAAATGCAGGCAGGTTCCTTGCTTGCCCGGGAGGTTCTATCGTGACTGTGGTTTTCAGCGCGAGGGGGCCGGCACCCGGCCCTCGCGGGATGTAACAACACCCGCGAAGGACGGACCGGCCGCTCGAGAGACGCTCGCTGGGGTGCCTGGTGGGCCGAGGAGCACACGTGACCGTGAGCGATTCCGCGCGTTCTGCCCGCACATATGTCCTGGACACATCAGTCCTGCTGTCCGATCCTCGCGCGCTCCTTCGTTTCGATGAGCACAAGGTGGTATTGCCCCTCGTGGTCATCGGCGAACTCGAAGCGAAACGCCACCACCCCGAACTGGGATGGTTCGCACGCGAGTCCCTTCGATTCCTGGAGGATCTGCGAACCCAGTACGGGCGCCTCGACAGCCCCGTGCCCGTCGGCGACAGCGGCGGCACCGTCAGAGTGGAACTCAACCACACTGATCCGGCTGTTCTTCCCGCAGGTTTCCGGACAGACTCGAACGACTCGCGAATCCTCGCGTGCGCGCTCAATCTGGCTTCAGATGGCGAGGACGTGGTCCTCGTCAGCAAAGACATTCCGCTGCGGGTGAAAGCCGGGGCGGTCGGGCTGAGTGCCGACGAGTACCACGCGCACGATGTCGTGATTTCCGGCTGGACCGGCATGACAGAGTTCGACGTCGAGCGCAGCCTTATCGACGACCTCTTCACCGACGGGGTGGCCGACGTCGAAGCGGCACGCGAACTGCCCTGCCACACGGGTGTCCGGTTGCTCTCGCCCACGTCGAGTGCCCTCGGTCGCGTCACCGCTGATAAGCAAGTGCAACTTGTTCGCGGTGACCGGGAAGCGTTCGGGCTGCACGGGCGTTCCGCGGAGCAGCGCGTCGCGCTTGACCTGCTGCTCGACGAAACCATCGGAATCGTATCGCTCGGTGGCCGCGCGGGCACCGGCAAGTCGGCTCTCGCGTTGTGTGCTGGGCTCGAGTCGGTACTTGAACGCGGTAACCATCGCAAAGTGGTCGTCTTCCGGCCGCTGTACGCGGTGGGCGGGCAGGAACTCGGCTATCTGCCAGGGTCTGAGAACGAGAAAATGGGCCCATGGGCGCAGGCTGTGTTCGACACGCTTGAGGGCCTGGCAAGCCAGAACGTCGTGGACGAAGTCCTGTCGCGCGGCATGCTCGAGGTGCTTCCTCTCACGCACATTCGCGGTCGGAGCTTCCACGACTCCTTCGTGATCGTCGACGAGGCACAGTCACTGGAACGGAACGTGCTGCTGACTGTGCTTTCCCGCCTCGGCACGGGTTCACGCGTTGTCCTCACCCACGACGTCGCGCAGCGCGACAACCTGCGTGTAGGCCGCTTCGACGGCGTAGCTGCGGTCATCGAGAAGCTCAAAGGCCACCCACTTTTTGCTCACATCACGCTGACACGCAGTGAAAGATCACCGGTTGCCGCGCTGGTAACTGAGATGCTGGAGCAGTAGGGGGTTAAGCGGCCGTGCCCCAGGATGGCTAATTCTCCTGGGGCACGGCACTCACGTCAGTCGCCGCCGTTAGTTTCAGGATCCTGGACTTCCGGATCGACGTCAGGCACGTCTTCCGGAGGCTCGCCGAATGACAGGGTGTCTAGCTGCTCAAGGCTTCCCGATTCCGAGAACGTCGTGAGCAGCGAATCAAGCAGGCTGGTCGAAAGCTCACCGAAGATCTGGCCGAAGAGCTCGCTGCCCCCGGGGATCATTTCGAGCAGATCACCTCCGCCACCGATAGCACCAATTAGGTCGTCGAGAAAGTTCACCCGTTACTCCGTTCCGTAGTCACGTGAGCTGCAGTCCTGGGTTCTGCAAGCCTAGCCATTCGTAACACGAAGCAGAGAGTGAGTTCCCTTTCTCAACCAACCTGCAACGGAGGTGATATCTTCTTCTGCCCCAAGAAGGTTGGAGGCTACTTCACCTTCGCCATCGCGAGCACATCGAGGCGCTTGTCGAGTTCTTCCTCGGAAAGCTTCTCTGGAACATAGCCGCGATCAAGCACGGTCTGGCGGATCGTCTTCTTCTCCTTGAGCGCTTCCTTCGCCACGGCCGCAGCCTCTTCATAGCCGATCGCGCTGTTGAGAGGCGTCACGATCGATGGTGACGATTCCGCGAGTTCCCGCAGACGGTCGGCGTTCGCAACAAGACCGATGATGCACTTGTCTGCGAACAAGCGGGAAACGTTGGCAAGCAACGTGAACGATTCGAGGACGTTGCGCGCCATCATCGGAATGTAGACGTTGAGTTCGAAGGCACCGTTACCGCCACCCCAGGTGACCGCAGCGTCGTTACCGATAACTTGCGCAGCGACCTGCGTGACAGCCTCTGGCAGAACAGGATTCACCTTACCGGGCATGATTGATGAGCCAGGCTGAAGATCTGGCAATTGGAGTTCACCGAGACCCGTGAGTGGTCCCGAGCCCATCCACCGAATGTCGTTGGCAATTTTGGTCAGTGAAACCGCGATCGTCTTCAAAGCACCGGACGCTTCGACGAGACCGTCGCGCGCCGCCTGAGCCTCGAAGTGGTCGAGTGACTCTCGAAGGTCCTCAAGTCCCGTGGTCTTCTTGAGCTCCTCGACTACCTTGCCACCGAACCCCTCCGGCGCGTTCAGGCCGCTGCCCACCGCGGTACCACCAATGGGGAGTTCGCCGAGACGAGGAAGCGTCGCCTTGACCCGCTCGATGCCTGCCTCGATCTGACGCGCGTACCCGCCAAATTCCTGTCCGAGAGTCACGGGCACGGCATCCATCAAATGTGTGCGGCCCGACTTGACGACGTTCTTCCACTCCGCAGCCTTGTCGGCGAGTGCCGTGTGCAGGTATTCGAGTGCGGGGATCAACGTGGTGACGGCCGACTCTGTGGCCGCGAGATGGGTCGCGGTGGGGAACGTGTCGTTCGACGATTGCGACATGTTGACGTGGTCGTTCGGGTGGACAGTCACGCCGTTCTTCGCGGCGATGGACGCGATGACCTCGTTGCTGTTCATGTTCGAACTCGTCCCGGAGCCTGTCTGGAAGACATCGATCGGGAACTGGTCGTCATGCTTGCCTTCGGCGATCTCGTAGGCCGCCGCAACAATGGCATCCGCCTGCTCGGCGGGGAGCAGACCGAGGTCCTTGTTGACCTGGGCGCACGCCGCTTTCAGCAGGCCCATCGCGCGGATCTGCGTCCGCTCGAGTGGACGCCCGCTGATCGGGAAGTTCTCGACGGCGCGCTGCGTTTGCGCGCGCCAGAGAGCATCGACGGGTACCCGCACTTCACCCATGGTGTCGTGTTCGATGCGGTACTGCTGTTCAGCCACGGTTCCTCCGAGAGTTCTTGTCGCTCGTCTCAATGTGCTTCCGCCGAAACCCTAATAGCTTGCACGAGCGCGAAGGTGCGCGACCGGATGCCAGCAACTGCGACAGCGGAATTTAGGTTGGTCAGGGGAGCGGCGGGAACGCTGTTCCGTCGCCCTGAAAATCGATGCTCGAGAACTCACGCAGCTTTGTGAGCCGGTGATACGCCTCGATCATGCGGACAGTTCCGGACTTTGACCGCATGACGATTGACTGTGTCGTCGCCCCGCCAGCACGGAAACGGACACCGCGGAGCAAGTCGCCGTCGGTGATACCCGTCGCGACGAAGAACACGTTGTCGCCTGCGACCAATTCATCGGTGGTGAGAATGCGGTCGAGGTCATAGCCGCGGTCGACCGCCCTTTGCCGTTCCTCATCATCTTTCGGTGCGAGTTGCCCCTGAAGGACGCCACCCATGCACCGCATGGCAGCTGCGGCGATGATTCCCTCAGGCGTGCCACCGACGCCCATCAGCAGGTCGGTGCCGGAATCGGGGCGGGCGGTCGCGATGGCGCCCGCTACGTCGCCGTCAGAGATCAGCCGACACCGTGCGCCCGCATCGCGGATTTCCTGGATGAGCTGAGTGTGGCGCGGGCGGTCGAGCACACACACAACGACATCGCCGACACTTGACTTATGCGCTTTGGCGACACGCTGGATGTTCGCCTTAACGGGTGCGGTGATGTCAACAGCATCGGCGGCGTCAGGGCCTGCGGCGATCTTGTTCATATAGAAAACGGCCGAGGGGTCGAACATCGAGCCCCGCTCCGAGACCGCGAGGACAGAAATCGCATTCGGCAGGCCTTTGGCCATCAGAGTTGTTCCGTCAATGGGGTCTACGGCGACGTCCGCCTCCGGTCCTAGACCGTTGCCGACGACCTCGCCGTTGTACAGCATCGGCGCTTCGTCCTTTTCGCCTTCGCCGATTACGACGGTGCCGCGCATCGACACGGTGCTGACAAGTTGACGCATCGCATCAACTGCGGCGCCGTCACCATCTTCTTTCGCGCCACGACCGACCCAGCGGCCGGCTGCCATCGCTCCAGCTTCAGTGACGCGCACTAGTTCGAGAGCCAGGTTCCGGTCCGGCTTGTCTCGTTTGGAATCTGCCTGGGTCCCGGGATCGCCGGAAATCGTCGTCATGGACGAGATGCCTCCTCGTGGTGTGGTGCCGATTGATGTGAACGGCTCCGATGGCGTCACGAACTGCTCAGGTAATTGTGGCAGAGAGCGGGCCACAGATGTCGACCCGGTCACTCGAATTCCCCATATCGGTGTTCGCGATAGGCCGCAGATCGGGCGTACGCCAATTTTTTGTCATACTGGTGCGCGTGCCAGCCGACAAACCCAGGATCCTCCAAGACAACCGGGACATGCTCTTCACGATGCTCCCGCTGGTCGTGATCATCCTGCTCCTTGCCGCGGTAGCCGGTCAGTGCTCGTTCAACCCGGGCGGCCCTGAACCTGGCCCGCCACCACAGTTCAACGCCGAACTCGCACTCGAATACGACGCCACGGTCGTCGACTTCCCGATCCGGGTACCGGACGTGAGCGACGAGTGGACGGCGAACTCCGGGATGCGCGGCGAGTCAGAGGACGGCGGACCGGGCATTGTCACGTGGGTTGGATATGTAACGGACGACAGCCTGTATCTCCGGTACAGCCAGGCCGATATGAGCGAGGAGGAGCTCGTCGGCTATCACACCGGCGACCCGGCCGCGCCCGAGGGCTCAGACGCTGTCGGCGGGACTGACTGGCGGATTTACCGTGCTGCGAATGGTGAGCCAATTTGGGTGACTGATCTCGGCGATGTGCGCATCGGTATGACAGGCAGCGCCACACGCGCCCAATTCACTGACATGGCCAGCAAAATCCTGGAAGCCGAGCCCCTCAGCTAGTCCACGGAATCGCTCGGATCACGGTTCTCGTCACCGCTGTGCCGTGCGATCGCTGTCTCGATGCGCTGCCGTGCGCCCGCGAGGTGTTCTTCGCAACGGTCGGCGAGGGCTTCGCCGCGTTCCCACAGCGCGATCGATGTGTCGAGATCGAGCCCGCCTCGTTCGAGGTTGCGAACCACCTCTACGAGTTCATCGCGCGCCTGCTCATAACCCAGTGCAGATACGTCGGCGCGGCCATCGACTCCAGGAGGGCCTGCGCTCTCCGTCCCAGTCATTCGTCGTCCCCTTCTTTCGGCTGCTCACGTTCGCCCGCGGTGGCCCAGAAAACACCGTCGTTCACGCGGATGCGCAGTTCCGTCCCCGCAGGTGCGTTGTCCACCGTCGACACGACGTGGAGCTCGCCGTCACGGCTGATCGACTGTACAACCGCGTAGCCGCGGGCCAGGGTTGCGGTCGGCCCGAGCGCGGATAAACGTGCCCGCACATGCGACACCTCAGACTGGGCCGCGACAAGCAGTCGGTCGACGTCGCGCCGCGCGATCGACCGCAGCCGCTCAACCTCCGCTGCGCGGTCTGTGATCGCCCGGCCAGGGTCCGCGAGCACCGGACGCGTTCGAAGCTGACCTAACAGACGCTCTTCCCGAGTCACCCACGTTCGCAGTGCCGTCGTCGAGCGGCCGCGAAGCTCACGGAGAAGCGCCAGCTCAGCTACTACATCGGGGACCACCCGCTTTGCGGCGTCAGTTGGTGTTGCCGCCCGAATATCAGCGACGTAGTCGCACAATGGGTTGTCGGGTTCATGACCAATCGCGCTCACAATTGGCGTGACCGCGGCAACGATTTCGCGGCACAGCGCCTCATCGGAAAACGGCAGCAGGTCTTCCACACTGCCACCGCCGCGGGCGATGACAATGACATCGACCTCGGGGTCTGCGTCGAGTGCACGCAAAGCGATAATCACCTGCGCCGCAGCACCCGGACCCTGAACGGCGGTGTTGCGCACTTTGAATTGGACATCCGGCCAGCGGCGCTGGGTGACAGACATGACATCGCGCTCCGCAGCGCTCGCGCGACCAGTGACGAGGCCGATACACCGCGGCAAATAGGGCAGCGTGCGCTTGAGACGGTCATCGAACAGGCCCTCGGCCCGCAAAAGCGCCTTCAGACGTTCGATCCGGGCGAGCAGTTCCCCCAAACCAACCGGACGGATTTCCGTCACTCGCAGGGAGAACGATCCGCGGCCGGGAAAGAAGGCCGGCTTTCCGAGGACGACCACCCGTGTCCCCTCGGTCAGCTCCACCGGCGAATCCGTCAGCAGATTCGGCGAACACGTCACGGGCAATGAGATGTCCGCCGAGGGATCACGTAGGACGAGAAACGCAGTTCTCGTCCCGGGACGACGTGAGATTTGTGTGATCTGCCCCTCTACCCACACTGCTCCAAGCCGGTCGATCCATTGGGTGATCTTCGAGGAGACGACGCGAACCGGCCACGGAGTTTCCGGAGAGCTGCCGGCGGGCGCAGGCCCCACAGGCTTCTGTGCAGACCCTCTGGTGACCTCAGCAGAGCCCACGGGTCACTTCGACACCGTCGTGATCCGGTTGCTCAGCATCGTCTGGAAAGGGGCACGGCCGAACTGGCTTTCTTCATAGCGCAGCAGCGCAGTCAGATCATCGATCGACAATTGCCGTAGGCGCGCACGAAGCTGAGCAAGGGTGAGTGTTCCGTAGTCGATGCGTTCCGCTACCGCCGGGACACCGGAGGTTGCGTCGTCAGCCGCGCTTTCGGACGATTCGGCGTCTGTGATGGATTCGGTCTCGACGTCGGAACCATTTGAGGCTGTCACCGGGGCCGAATACAGAGCGAATCGCCCCTGCACAGTTGAACGGCTGCTCCCAGCAGCTACTGCCTTGCGCTCGTCAGAGCGCTCGGTTGTCGCGACGGGTTCCTCGTCGTATACGACCCACTCAGGCTGGTCTTCCGGCGGGTAAAGCCATGCCAGCGCCTCATCCCCCTTGATGGCGAGCTCGGTCATCCTCTGCTGGACCCGCATGGAGGTCTGCAGTACCTGACTGACCGCCGTCATCGGCAGCGTCGCGGCAGTGGTAGGGAGTCGGCGTGTTTCCTCGACAAGCGTGACGGCGAGACCGGCCATCACCCGTGCGGCGAAAGGTGGGCGAAACATGTCTCCAGCCTGCCTTAATTTGACGTACATCTCTAGCAGATCCTTCCCGTCGTGTCGCGTTTGGGTTGGCGCGACCCGTACTCTGGAGGCATGTCTTCGGCTGTAAACATGGGAATTCCAGGTGCGGTGAACTCAGCGGTGTCCAAACCGCAGGGCAAGCGGGTGCTCCTCGCAGAGCCCCGCGGCTACTGCGCAGGAGTTGACCGGGCCGTCGAAACCGTAGAGCGTGCGCTGGAAAAGCATGGCGCTCCCGTTTACGTCCGCAAAGAGATTGTGCACAACCGGCATGTGGTGGAAACCCTCTCCGAGCGGGGTGCGGTGTTCGTGGAGGAAGTCGATGAGGTGCCCGAAGGCGCCCTCGTCGTATTCTCCGCGCATGGCGTCTCGCCCGCCGTGCACGAGGCGGCGGGAACACGGGAACTGCGCACCATCGATGCCACCTGTCCACTGGTGACCAAGGTGCATCAGGAAGCAAAGCGCTTCGCACGTGACGATTTCGACATCCTCCTCATCGGTCATGAGGGTCACGAAGAGGTAGAAGGCACCGCAGGGGAAGCGCCCTCACATGTTCAGCTCGTTGACGGACCCGACTCGGTCGACAAAGTTGAGGTTCGCGATGAATCTCGCGTTGTCTGGCTCTCGCAGACGACGCTGAGCGTGGACGAGACCATGGAAACCGTCGAGCGTTTACGGAAGCGTTTCCCGGGGCTCCAGGACCCGCCTAGCGACGACATCTGCTACGCCACGCAGAACCGCCAGGTCGCCGTCAAAGCGATGGCACCGGAATGCGATCTCGTGATCGTGGTCGGGTCCCGGAACTCCTCCAACTCCCTGCGTCTCGTCGAGGTTGCGCTCGATGCAGGTGCGCGCACGAGCTACCTGGTGGATTACGCGAAGGAGATCAATCCAGCGTGGCTCGAGGGTGTGGAGACTGTCGGCGTCACTTCTGGTGCATCGGTCCCCGAGATTCTGGTGGACGGAGTGCTCCAGTTCCTCTCAGGAGAGGGCTTCGGCACGGTGCAGACCGTGACTACAGCGAACGAGACTCTCGTCTTCGCGTTGCCGCGCGAATTGCGCCCAAGTCGGCGCCCCTAACCGCGGTGTGATCTGAAACGCGGCAGTCAGCGCATTGGGTCAGAGTCTTGTGGGCTAGTTCGAGGAGTACGCATTTCGGTGGAACTCACAGGCTGACGTCCGGGTTGCGTCGCAGCAGGGCCATCCGACCGGCGAGGCGTAGTGGCTGCACGCCGTGGACGCTGCGAACGGGCCGGAGCGGATCGCTTGTTGCTGAGGAACAGCCGTATACCACCGATGACGAGGACGACGGCGGCAGTGAGAAGCATGAGCGGAAAGCGTGTCACCAGAGGCAGCACGAGATCAATGATGCGTGTCCGCAGCCCACCAGGGCTTTCGGGCACCAGCAGCTGATAGGCGAGCGGCACACCGACGAAGAGTATGAGCGGCGGCTGCACGATGGCTGTGAACAGAGCTCGTTGCTGAACCGCCAGCACGGCCGCGACGCATCCCGCGAAATAGAAGACGCTGAATACCAGCGTCAACTCGTCGCCCCGCATTGCATCAATTGCGAAGCCGACAGCCGAAAGGCCCAGAGCGATCACGATGGCCATCCACCAAGCCACGCCTACGCGGCTGGCCGATGCTGACCGCAGCTCTGTTGGGACTCCCAGGGAAGTGGATCGTCGATCAGGCACAACCGCACCATACCGGCATATCGTTAGCTGGCCTCACTCTCACGGCTTCGAGTCGCGTAAATCTCAGTGTGCGCGATACCTCGAGGCCAGAGATCGACCGTGTCAACGGTCGGAGGCTCGGTGTCAAATGCCGGAAGCTCATGAAGCTTGCGTGCCGTCACCAGTACGCGGGACTCCATGGAGGCCACGGTTGAATTGAATGATTCGACGCTCTTGCCCAGTTGCCCACCAAGGCGGTCCATGTGATTCGCGAGCACACCTAGCCGGTTGTACAACTCGGCACCGAGCGTGTGGATTTTCGCGGCGTCCCGGGACAGCGCCTCCTGCCGCCACGTATGGGCGACCGTTCGTAGCAGTGCAATCAGACTCGTCGGGGTGGCGAGCACAACATTGCGGGAGAATGCGTACTCGAGCAGTTCTGAGTCAGCGCCCAGCGCAGCGTCGAGGAAGGGATCCCCTGGAACGAAGAGCACGACAAACTCGGGAGACGGCGAGAAAGCTGTCCAATACGCTTTTGCCGAGAGCTGATCGACATGTGCGCGGAGTTGACTTGCGTGACGCTTCAGGTGACCCGCACGGGCTTCATCGGACTGTGCCTCGGTCGCGTCGAGGAAGGCAGCGAACGGAACCTTTGCGTCAACCACGACATTCTTGCCGCCTGCCAAATGGACGAGAAGGTCGGGTCGTACGGCCCGCACTCCGTCATTGCCGTCGTGCGTAGTGTGCGCCTGTGTTGTGAAGTCACAATGCTCGCGCATACCGGCGAGCTCAACGACGCGCTCGAGCTGGAGTTCGCCCCATCGTCCGCGCACTTGCGGCGCCCGCAGCGCCTGCACCAGCTGCCCCGTCTGTGCCGAAAGTGCTTGCGACGTCCTACTCATACCCGCCACCTGCTCCATAAGTCCGGAGTACGCACTGATCCGGCTGCGTTCAACCTGCCGAACTTGTTCGGCCAGCGTGCCTACTGCTTCACGCAACGGCGTCACGACGTTGGAAACCTGTTCATTGAGAGCGCCGGAGTGACGACGCGCCGAGTCCTCGTTCGCGGCGGTGAGCGCTTCCCGAAGGAGCCGCTCTGAATCGTGCATTGCGCGCAGCTGCGCCTCCGCCGATGCTGCGCGCGCACCATCTCGTGCGGCATGCAGCAGCCAGCCTAGGAGGCAGCCAAGGCACAAAGCAGTAAGCACGGCAAGGAAACTGAGCAAGTTCATGGGCGTGATAGTGCACGAAAGCTCTGACAATTTTTGCGGGGCGCGCAGAATAGGGGCGCGAGATACCTGGGACGCTGGGGCCGCGTTCGCGTGTCTGAGCAGCAGGTACCAGAAACTGTCAGTGGGATGCTCTACGGTTCGCGGCATGAAGATCTTGCACACGTCGGACTGGCACATCGGCCGGACATTCCATGGCGTTGACCTGCTTGAGGACCAGTGCGCCGTCCTCGATGCAATGGCCAAGATCACAGCTGACCGTGAAATCGACGTCGTGCTCATCTCGGGCGATGTCTACGACCGCGCGGTGCCTAGCGCTGATGCAGTCAAGTTGTGTAACGACGCGTTCGAGAAGCTTCACGCTGCTGGTGCGATGATCATCGCCACCCCGGGCAATCACGATTCCGCCCCGCGGCTGGGCGCCGGTGCCGCATTTTCGGGTGCGGGTGGTCTGTACCTCAAAACGACGGTCGCCGAGGTGGATGCGCCCGTTGTTTTGGCGGATGCGCATGGCGACGTAGCTTTTTACGGGCTGCCCTACTTGGAGCCGGAAGCAGTGAAGGCCGAGTTGGGTGTTTTCGAGGCCCGCTCGCACCAGGATGTCTTGTCGGCCGCGATGGATCGTGTGCGCGCCGATGTGGAGAGACGGCAATCTGGTTTGCGTAGCGTGGTTCTCGCTCATGCGTTCGTCGTTGGGGCGGTTGCATCAGAATCCGAGCGCCCAATAACGGTCGGTGGTGTGGAAACTGTTCCCGCTTCAATTTTTGGTGGAGTCGACTACGTGGCGCTCGGGCACCTGCACACCCCGCAGGTCGTGAACGAAACGACTAGGTATTCGGGTAGCCCGCTCCCGTATTCATTTGGTGAGCGTGACCACCGGAAGTCGGTGTGGATCATCGAGCTCAACGATGCTGGTGTGGAGTCGATCGAAAAGGTTGACTTGCCCGTAGTGCGAGGGCTGAGCGAGATTACTGGGCCGCTGGACGAACTGCTCAGCAGCGAGGTGTACGCCAATTGTCTGGATGACTACGTTTCGGCGATACTCACAGACCCAGTCCGTCCCGTGGATGCGATGCGCAAGCTCCAGGAACGCTTTCCGCACGCTGTCCACCTTAGGTGGGAGCGGCCCACAGAGCGTGTCGCGCTGCGGTATGCGGAGCGTCTGCGAGGTCAAAGTGACCTAGATATTGCCCGAAGGTTCTTCGAAGACGCGTGGACCGACCCCGATGAGGAACACCTTCGACTGGTTGAACAAGCGTTGGCGGCGGGGGACTCGCGCGAGCGGCGCGCGAGTGCGTGACGGGGTGGTGGTGAGACATCTAAGGAGGATGGGGGACGAGTGAGGCTGCATACGCTGCGCATCGAGGCTTTTGGGCCTTTTGCCGATGTCGAGACCATTGACTTCGATTCGGTGGGGGCCGACGGCTTGTTCCTGCTGCACGGCCAGACCGGGGCCGGCAAGACGACAATCCTCGACGCGATAGCTTTCGCCCTCTACGGGGCGGTTCCAGGGGCACGCACTGAAAGTAAGCGGTTTCTCTCAGATCACGCACGCGAAGGCGCGATACCGAGAGTCACCCTTGAGGCTAGCGTCAAAGGCCGACGGTTCCGCATCGTCAGAAACCCCGAATATGACCGCCCCAAGAAGCGGGGTGATGGGTCCGTAAAGGAGAAGGCGAAGGCGGTGCTCACCTGGCTGGAACCGGATGGGACCCCGGGGCGCGGTGAGAATCTGGCGCGGATCGAAGAGATCGCGGATACGGTCCGTGACCTCCTTGGAATGTCCAAGGATCAGTTCTTCCAGGTTGTTCTCCTACCCCAGGGTGAGTTCGCCAAGTTCCTCCGGGCGTCGAATGAAGAGCGGGAGAAGCTACTTGAAAGCCTCTTCGAAACGAAACGTTTCGGCTCCGTGGAGGCTTGGTTCGCCGATCGCCGGAAGGAAGCTGAGGCGCGTCTCGACCGTGCGCGTCAGTGTGTGGACGTCGTTCTGGGAAAGATCACTCACGCCGCTGGCATTGAAGACGAGCCGGATGGGAATCCGCGCGACTGGATCGAACAGCTGAGAGATTTTCTCTGCCAGCGTGTCAAGACGGCGGCGGCTAGTCTCGATCAGACCGCAACCGCTTTTGACCAGGCGCAGCACCGACTCGATGGTGTCCGCGTCCACGCGGAACGTCAACTGAGATTCCGCGATGCCGAATCCGCACTGAGCAAGCTCACCGCGGGTGAGGCCCTTCGTCGTGATCTCGCGACCGAACTGCATCGAGCGCGGCGGGCTAAACCTTTCGAGACAGCGGACAGAGATCTGATGCGGTTCCAGCAGGCTGCCGATGATGCTGTGCTCGAAATGAAACTTGCCGTAGACGAACTCACAGTACTGAACGGTGGCGCCGCCGTCGCTGAAGCACTCTCCTGGCCAGCGCAAGCGTGCGACGACACGAACCTGCAGGAGGCAGTCACTTCCTGGACCGAGGAAAGCGGTGGGCTGACGAAGCTCTGCGAGCGCGCTGACGAGGCCGACCGCCTCGAGAGGGACATCTCGCGTCTCGACGAAGCGTTGGCAACAATCGACGATGAGCGCACTCAGCTGGTGACTGAACTCGACGGAATACCAGCCAAAAAAGGTCGGCTCGACCAGGACATCGACGAAGCCGTTGCGGCCGAGGCGCGGATTGAGGGTCTCCGTACCGGCATTCATCAACTGAAGAAGACTCGTTCGGCGGCTCATGAACTCCCCGGTGTGAGCGAAGCACTCATCGATGCGCAGGACGCGCTCATCCGCGCTCGATCGAATCACCTTGAGAGCCGGGAGCGTCTCGTTGCGCTTCGCGAGCTCAGAATTGCCGGGATGGCAGGGGAACTTGCGAATCGCCTGGAAGCTGGTGAACCGTGCGCGGTATGCGGGTCGGAGATCCATCCGAAGCCCGCTCCGTTCGCACCGACTGCCGTCACGCAAGAAGACGAGCAGAGGGCAGTCGATTCCGAGCAACTCGCTGCAGACGCTTTCGAGGCCGCGAGAGTAGCGGTCGCTGACCTTGAGAAACGCGCAGAATTGCTCGGCGGTGAATCCGGCGGTCGCTCCTTGCGGGACATCGACGCAGAGTTGACTGAGGCCACGGCTTCGCTGGCCGAAGCTCAGCGATGCGTCGGTCAACTTGGCGGGCTCCGATCTGCACGTGAGAAACTGCTCGGCCGTGCGCGCGCACTTGAGGAACGAATCTCCGAACTGTCGTCGAAGCGGGCTGGACTTGAGGAGCGGGTCGACGGGCTTACCACCCAGCTAGCGGAGTTGCGGGCGACCCTCGACGCGGCACGCGGGGAAGACACCGATGTCGTTTCGAGGAAGGCACGGCTCGACGCTCTTGCGCGAGCAGCCTCGCACCTACATGGGACACGGGGCAAAGCAGCAGCTGCGGTGCTCCGCACTGAGGAACACCATGCTTATCTGCAGAGCCTAGCGAGGGAGGCGGGCTTCCAGTCGCTCACGGACGCGCGGAACGCCGTGCGAACGGTGCCGTGGATAGCTGACACGGAAGCCGCCCTCGAGGACGCCCGGGATCGCAAAGTGCGTGCCCAAGCGGTCCTTGACGACCCACTAGTCAGAGATGCTGCCAATCAGCCGACCGCCAACGTCGAGGCCGCGGAGACCGATGTCGCCGAAGCGCGCGCTGCGCTCGAGTCGGCAGTCCGGGAACATGCGCAAGCTCAGCGGGCGAATGACGGAGTTATCTCGCTCGCAGGCGATCTCGAGTCTGCTCTCGAGGACCTGGGCCCAGCGGAGGAACGGTACGCGCAACTATCGCTGTTGTCTGAGGTCATTGCAGGCCGAGGCCAGAACACGCGCCGAATGTCGCTGCGGTCCTACGTGCTGGCGGCTCGCCTTGAGGAAGTTGCGGTAGCGGCATCGGCGCGGCTACGCATCATGTCAGGCGGCAGGTACGAGTTCATTCATTCAGACGCAGCAGGTCCACGAGGCCTTAGGGGCGGACTCGGCCTCGACATCCGAGATGACTACACCGGGGTCGTTCGGTCAGCGAAGACACTGTCCGGCGGCGAAACCTTCATGGCGTCATTGTCGCTGGCACTGGGACTGGCCGATGTGGTGACTTCCGAAGCGGGCGGCATGATGCTCGACACCCTCTTCATCGACGAAGGCTTCGGCACACTCGATAGCGACACACTTGACGCGGTGATGGGCGTTCTCGACGAACTCCGCGCAGGCGGCCGAGTCGTCGGCATCGTCAGCCATGTCGATGAGATGCGCCAGCGCATCCCCTGCCGCCTCCATGTCGTGAAGACTCGAACTGGTTCTCACGTGCGCTCGTCCGTCACTGCGCTCCCCGAAGCACCAGTCGGTTAGAGCTTTGGTGCTGCGACCGTACTTGGAACGCCGTCAGGCAGGCCCCCTTCGGCCCCAGTATCCGGCTCCTGTCGGCTTCCGACGGAGGCGTCCCCGTCGCCCGTCTGGTCAATAGCCACTGACCCTGGGGCCTCACCGCAACGCTCGCTGATGACTTCATCGATGTAGCGCACCGCAACTGCGACCACAGCGGCGACTGGCACCGCCAGGAACGCGCCGATAACACCGAACAAGGTGCCGCCCGCTGTCACCGACAGCAGCACCACCACAGGGTGCAAATTCATACTCTTGCTTTGGAGCACCGGTTGTAGCACGTTGCTCTCGAGTTGCTGCACCAGAATGATGATTCCAAGCAGGACGAGGGCCGTGGTGGGACCGTTCGCTACCAAGGCGACGAGAACTGCCAGCGCACCCGCGACAAACGCACCCACAATGGGCACAAATCCCGCGATGAACGTGATCACCGCTAGCGCTCCCGCCAGGGGCACACCCAGCACAACGAGCCCAATTCCGATGAACAGCGCGTCCACAAAGCTGACTATCGCCTGCGTGCGGATGAATCCGCTGAGAGTCCGCCACTGACGGCGCAGAACCTCCTCAACATGGCGTGCACCGGGAGAGCCGGTCGACCGGTTCAGCCACGGCAAGAAGCGTGGCCCGTCCTTGATGAAGAAAAACGTCAAGACAGCCGTCAGCGCCAGTGTGATGATCACGGACGTTGCCGCGCTGACACCGGTGAACACCCCGGAAGCGATGGCCGTCGAGCTTTCCTGAATCCGCGTGACAATCGCATTGGTGAATTCCGGAAACTGTTCCTCGCGAATGTTGAGGGGAGGCCCCTGCAGCCAGTCCTGGACCGTCCGGATACCTTGCGTGGCCTGGTTTGCCAGTTCGGGTACCTGCGCAACCACCGACGGCACGATGAGTGCGATGACGCCGACGAACCCCCCGAGTGCCACCACGATTGTGACCAAAGCAGCAAGCGAAGCGGGTACTCGCCAATCACGCAGTTGACGGGTGACGGGCCACAACACCGTCGAAACAATGATCGCCAGGGAAACCGGGAGGATAATCACCCAGAACTCGCCGACGACCCAACCGAGGATCCACACAGCCGCGGCGATCAGAATCAGGCGGAGGCTCCATGTGGCGAGCCAAGCGCCGCCACGCCCGATCAGCGTTCCGCGATCCACGGCGGTTTTCGCGGTGGACTGCCCGACCCGGCTGTCAATGGTGCTGCGATTGTCGTCCGGCTTGAATTGTTCGGTCACAGTGCCGCTCCGTCGATAGGTGTGAAGACCACAAGAGATAGTCGCATTCGAGTCCGGCAGGTGCGTGGAAATGTGATCTATGTGGCACTCCCGCATTGCCCCGATTCGCGCACCGTCTCTGCCTCGCTGTTGCGCAAACTGCCACGTCGTGACACCCGGGTGACTACCCTCGATCCTTGGGCAGGCAGTGAAGTGGTGAAGCACAAAGGAGAGTGATGGATAATGCGACGTTTAGCCGGATTCAGCGCGATAGTCCTCGCAGGTGCCCTGGTTGTGGGCTGTGGAAACGACACAGATGAGGACACCGCCGAGGACACGACCACCGTTCTCGATGTTCCAGGCGCGATGCCCGACGATCCAGAGATGGATGCCGACGACCCCGGCGCGGAAGAGTCCGAGGATGTGGCCGCAACGGTACGCGTCGAGAACTTCGCGTTCGATCCACCGAACATTACGGTGAGCGTCGGCGACACGGTGGAATGGGTTTTCGCTGACGGGCCCGTAGACCACGACGTCACGGGTGGTGAAGGCGCACCGGAAGATTTCGTGAGTCCGACGCTGTCAGAAGACACCTGGACCTACACATTCACTGAAGCAGGTGAATACGACTACATTTGCTCCCTTCATCCCAACATGACCGGGTCGGTCGTCGTCGAAGAATAATCTGACAACGAGAGCCACCCCGGTTAGCGACTCGCGCGGGAGGACCGGGGTGGTAACCCGCGCCCATTAGTCCGTAGACTTAGGAACCCGTGAGCCTAACCCTCGGAATTGTCGGCCTGCCCAACGTAGGTAAGTCCACCTTGTTCAACGCACTGACGAAGAACGACGTGGTCGCCGCGAACTACCCGTTCGCCACGATTGAACCCAACGTGGGTGTTGTGGAATTGCCTGACCCTCGGCTCGACAAGCTCGCTGAAATATTCGGTTCGCAGCGCATTCTCCCCGCGACAGTGTCGTTCGTCGACATCGCAGGCATTGTGAAAGGCGCGAGCGAGGGAGCTGGGCTCGGCAACAAGTTTCTCGCGAACATTCGCGAAGCCGACGCCATCTGTCAGGTAGTGCGCGTCTTCACTGACGATGATGTCGTCCATGTGGACGGCCGCGTCGACCCGCTCTCCGACATCGAGGTCATCGAGACCGAACTAATCCTCGCTGACTTGCAGACTTTGGAGAAAGCGGTTCCCAGGCTCGAGAAAGAGTCGAAGAACAACAAGGACAAGCGTCCGCTGGCTGAAGCCGCGAAGGAAGCGCAGCAAGTCCTCGATGGTGGCAAGACGCTCTTCTCACAAAAGGGCAGCATGGACCTGGGCATGCTGAGGGAACTTCACCTCTTGACCACCAAGCCGTTCCTGTACGTCTTCAACGCGGATGAAGGCGTGCTCACCGACGAGGACCGCAAGAACGAATTGCGGGCAGCAGTTGCGCCTGCTGACGCGGTCTTCCTCGACGCCAAAGTCGAATCCGATCTGCAGGAGCTGGACGAAGAGTCAGCACTCGAGCTGCTCGAGACGATTGGGCAGACAGAGCCTGGCCTGTACTCGCTGGCCCGCGCTGGATTCCACACGCTGGGGCTGCAGACGTACCTCACGGCCGGCCCCAAAGAAGCCCGCGCGTGGACAATCCATAAAGGTGACACTGCTCCGAAGGCTGCCGGTGTCATCCACACTGACTTCGAGCGCGGTTTCATCAAAGCTGAAATCGTGTCCTACGAGGATCTCGTCGCTGCCGGTTCCATGGCCGCGGCTAAATCCGCCGGGAAGGTCCGCCTCGAGGGCAAAGACTATGTGATGGTCGACGGCGACGTGGTCGACTTCAAGTTCAACGTGTAGTTGAGTCCTCGGTTGTGGGTTGCTTTCGGGAACCCCGGGGAAGACCCTGACGATTTGGTTTGATTTAACGCGGATACCGCGTCAAATCAAACCAAATCGCACAACAGCACTCCCGAACGCGCCGCTACGCTGGTTCGCATGGCGCTATCCGAAGAGGAACGCGAGAGTTTTCTCGCTGAACCGCATGTCGCAGCAGTCGCAGTCGCACGTGGAGATGGGCAAGGGCCAATGGTCGTGCCCATCTGGTATGGGTATGAGATCGGTGGTGAGGTCTGGATCGACACGGAAGCCGAGTCCCTGAAGGCCAAGAAGATCATTGCCGCGGGGCGTTTCTCGCTCATGGTTGACCGCGTGGAGCCGACGCCGAAATATGTTTCGGTAGAAGGGCCGGTCACTGGAGTGTCGCCAGTCAGTAGCGCGGAGCACAAGGAGATGGCTGCGCGGTACCTTTCGGGTGCTGCGCTCGAGGAGTATGTGGAGTGGTTCGAGGGTGCCCTGGGCTCGATGGTCCGGATCCGGATGCGGCCAGAGCGGTGGCTTTCCGCTGATTTGGGCATGCCTGCGTAGTCCACATTGAGTGGCCTTGATGAACTACTGGATCATGCACGTCGATCTCGACCAGTTCCTCGCTGCTGTCGAGAAACGCAGGGACCCACTGCTCAGAGACGTCCCGGTTATTGTCGGCGGTGAGGGAGATCCTGAGCGTCCCCGCCAAGTCGTAGCGTGCGCATCGTATGAGGCGCGCGCGTATGGCGTGCGCGCTGGGATGCCGCTGCGCACTGCGGCTAAGAAATGCCCTGACGCGGTTTTCCTCCCATCCGATACTGCGACCTACGAGGATGCCTCGGTCGAGGTGATGGGCACGATGCGTGACATGGGTTTGCCGGTGGAAGTGCTCGGCTGGGATGAGGCATTCGTCGGAGCTGAGTCTGACGATCCGCTTGCTCTGGCGGAGCAGATCCGTCAGACGATCGCGGAGCGCACCCAGCTGGCTTCGTCGATTGGTGTGGGCGACAACAAGCTTCGAGCCAAGGTGGCTACCGGTTTCGCTAAGCCTGCCGGGGTTTACCAGTTGACCGTCGACAACTGGATGGCGGTCATGGGGAACAGGTCAACGGAGTCGCTGTGGGGGATAGGGCGAAAAACGTCGCAGAAGCTTGCTGAGGCCGGCTTGGTGACGGTCGCTGAACTCGCTGCCGCCGATCGGTTCGAACTCGCGAGTCGTTTCGGTCCGACGACGGGTCCGTGGCTCGTGGCTCTGGGACGCGGGCTCGGTGGCAGGGAGATCGTGACTCAGCCAGCACCTGCACGTTCCCACAGTCACTCCCGGACATTCCCGCAAGATCTGACTGACCGCGCGGATATCGCGGTGCGAACGGCTGAGCTTGCGCGCAGTGCGGGCGAGGCAGCGCTCGCGGAGGATCGCCGAATCATTCGTGTAGGGGTGACCGTCCGGACGTCGACGTTTTACACGAGGACTCATGCCCGTAAGCTGCCGCAGCCGACACGTGACCTGGGGGAGGTCGAGAAGGCTGCCCTCGCCGTACTCGACCTGTTTCCACTTGACCGCCCGGTGCGGCTCCTTGGAGTGCGCGCAGAAATGGAATGAGAAAACCTCGGGGTGCGGTTCGGGGTCTTTCCTGATGCGCTCGGGTGTCCTGGGTGAGTACCTTCGAGATAGAGATTAGGGCGAAAGCCCCTGAGGAGGGAGAAATTCATGGCACAGCTGACTCGTGCACGTGAGGGCCGCTGGATTGGTGGTGTGTGCGCTGGGATTGCCCGGCACTACGGTTGGGACCCGAACATTGTGAGGCTAGTGTTCGTGCTTTCGATCTTGCTGCCAGGCCCTCAGTTCCTCATCTACCTCGTATTGTGGCTCTTCATTCCATCCGAGCCGAAAGGCATCAACCAGAGCTGGGCGGCGTAGTTCACACTTCAACTGTGAAGTCTCTGAGAATCGTCACCTATCCCAAGATTGCCTGCACAGAGGTGCGTAACGTTGTCCGTGCGCCCCCGTGCAGGCTTCTTTCACTCCTTGGTTTATGCGACACGGGGGCGTCCAAAATCTTCTGAATCCGCTAACGCGATCGGGCCAAAATTGGCAGCGCTGTTGCGGCGCTCATCCGAAGTGAAACGGTGCACTCCCGGCTTAGCGGCGTTTCATCTGGGTTGATTTCTATCGTAGGTATGCCCTTTTCGTGCGCGATCTGTGGGAGTCCAGCCGCCGGGTACACGAGGCCGGACGTTCCGACGACGACCAGCACGTCGCAGGAGTCAACGGCCTGTACACCGGCCTCCCACGGCTCGCTGGGAAGCATCTCACCGAACCACACCACGCCGGGCCGGATCAGGCCCCCGCATCGCTGGCATCGTGGTGGGCGACGCGGAGATTCATGTGGTTCGGAGTCATCGACCTCGTCTGAATAGGCGAATGAGCACTGCGCACAGCGAAAATGGAACAAGCTGCCGTGCAGGTGGTGTACGTGAGAACTGCCAGCCCGTTCGTGAAGGTCATCAACGTTCTGGGTGACGATCGTGACGTCCGCGCTGTGCTCCCACTGCGCCACTGCGAGGTGGCCGGCGTGCGGGGCGGTGGCCCGGACGAGATGATGCCTCCACATGTACCACGACCAGACGAATTCCGGATCGCGGTTCCACGCCTCGGGTGTTGCGAGAGCAGCGGCATCGAAACGCTCCCAAAGGCCTGTTTGAGCGTCACGGAAAGTAGGCAAACCGCTTTCCGCGGACATTCCAGCGCCGCTTAGGACGGTGATTCTGTCAGCTTTTTTCACCACCTGTAGCGCGAAGTCAGGAATCGATGAGCAGGCTGCCACCGCATGTTCCTTTCATGGTCGGTATCCCTGTCGCCCGTTTCGTTGCATACGCCGGAAATCGTCTTTGGTCACCGTGATCTCGCCAACTGCATACCCCAGAGGACGGGCTGTCTCCGTTACCGTGGCAAGGACAGTACGACAAGTTTATGCAGCGAGTACAGCAGAAATTGAGCCGCACGGAGCATCGTGCGGCCGAGCGCGGGGGTATGGGGTGACGAGTGCTGAGGTGACGCGCCGGTCATTCCTCGCCCGTGCGCTCCGCTGGGCACCTGTGATTCTGGTTATCGCTGTCGCGGCGCGCCTAGCGTGGACGCTGCTCGTACCCAACGCGACCAACTTCCTCGATCTTCATGTGTACGTCGACGGGGCTAGTCAGCTGCTGACTGGTGACCTCTACTCGTTCAGGTACTCGGAGAACACCCCTGAGTTTCCGTTGCCGTTTACGTACCCGCCCTTCGCAGCGATCGTTTTCTTCCCGTTGAGCCTGGTGCCTTTCAGTGCTCTGGCGGTCGTGTGGCAGCTCGGAATCGCCGCCGCGCTGTACGCGATTGTGCGGCTGTCACAGCGAATGCTGCTCGGTACGGGCCCTGCCGCTAATTCCGCGCGGGTGCGCGAAGCGATGCTGTGGACGGCGGTGGGTCTATGGACGGAACCTGTACGGACCACGCTCGACTACGGGCAGATCAATGTTTACCTCGTGCTCCTGATCATGCTGGCTGTGGCGAGCCATCGCTGGTGGGTGAGCGGCGCACTCGTCGGAATCGCAGCAGGCATCAAACTCACACCCGCGATCGCTGGTTTGTATTTTCTCGCTAGGCGGCGTTACGGTGCCGCAGCGTTTTCCGGCGTGGTGTTCTTCGGCACGGTTGGTCTGAGCTGGCTGCTTATCCCCGATGAGACCAGACAGTACTTCGCGTCCTATTTCGGTGATGCGGACCGGATTGGACCAGTGGCGTCAGTATGGAACCAATCGTTGTTTGGAGCCGTGCACCGTTTCGGCGTGCCCGACGAGTGGGCGCGGGTGGTCTGGGCGGTGCTCGTCGTCGCCTGCTGTGTCCTTGCTTTCATGGCGTGGCGTCAGCTGACTAAGGGCGACAGGCTCGGTACGCTGCTCATCGTTCAGATACTGGGGTTGCTCCTGTCTCCAGTTTCGTGGTCGCACCATTGGGTGTGGGTTATCCCGTTGGTGATGTGGCTGGTGTACGGCCCGCTCCGGGACCTCCGCCTCGCGCGGCTGCTGGCTTTGTTCTGGACAGCTGTGACGCTGATTGGTGTTCCCTGGGTGCTGAGCTTCGCGCAACCCACGATCTGGTCGACGGTCGAGCCTTATGCGCTGGTGTGGGTCGCTCTCGTCTACGTTGTCGGGGCGCTCGCGGTATTCGCGACGGTCCTTTTCGCGGGGCGGCGCGCTCCAAAGCCACAGCACTCCGATCGGGATAGCCTTCCTGTGTGACGCTTGTGCTTCCGTATCCAGAGCTTGGTGACGCTTTCGCCGCTGACCGCATGCCACCAGACGTTATTCATCTGGACGCGGCTGCTGCCGGCAGGGCGAGTCGTTCCGTGCTCCGGGCGATGACTGACCACCTCGATCGTGAAGCTCGTCTGGGCGGATACATCGCTCAGGCCGAGGCCGCCGATACCATCGAGCAGGGACGGTCAGCGGCAGCTGCTTTGCTGGGGTTCGCGTCCAGCGACGTGCAGTTCACGGAAAGCGCAACGGGTGCGTTGGCTGGACTGCTCACACGAATGCAAGTTTCCAGGGGCTCCACTGTGCTTGTCGCCCCAGGTGAGTACGGCCCGAATCTCGGTCTTTTCGGCATGTTCGGTCTGGTCGTCGATCAGTTGCCCGTTGCGGACGAAGCGGGTCATATAGACGTCTCGGCGGTGGCCACTCGCATCGAAACGACACGGCCCGCGATGGTGCATTTGTGTGTGCACCCGTCACATCGCGGTGTGGTGCTGGACGTGGCTCCGATCGCGTCGATCTGCCGTGCGTTCGGTGTTCCTCTTGTGGTTGACGCCGCGCAAGGCATTGCTCACCTGCCGACCACTTTCGATGCGGACGCGGTCTATGCCACGAGCCGCAAGTGGCTGTGTGGCCCGCGCGGTGTCGGACTCATCGCCGTACGTCCAGGCTTGCTTCCGGATGGTATGCCAGCACTGGAGTCGCACGAGGCAAACATAGCTGGTCGCGTCGGACTGGCAGTCGCGCTGTCCGAACACCTCAGTCTGGGGCCTGAGAAGGTTCGCGAAAGGCTCGGCGCGATCGGGGAACTCACGCGGCACCGCCTCGATGGCATTGGCGGATGGTCAGTGATTGAGCAGACTGATGAGCCTTCGGCGGTAACGACACTCCGCCCGCCCGTCGGATGGACCGATAGCGACCTGTTCGGTTTTCGGGAGTCCCTCGCCTCCGGGAGTGCGGCAGAGCGCCGTATCGTCGCCACCTACGCAGGGCCTGAGCGTGCCCCGCTTCAAGCTCGCAGCGCTGTTTTGCGCATCAGTCCTCATGTCGATGTGCGCGCATGCGACCTCGACCGTCTGGCTGAGGCCCTGAGGCAGACGTAAAAGGGCGGCGCAATGGCGCCGCCCTTTTCAGGTGGTGCGTTCACTCACCCTCGTCAGGATGAGTGAACAGGTGGAAGAGGCTGGCGGCAAGCCCGCCCCAGACGATGACGAGCGTGACGATCATCATGATCATTGCGGACGCGTTCATCGGGAACCTCCCTGTTTGATGAACTTAGTGGCCTCGGGTGGAGTCAGATCGGTGCCTTGCCGCCACGGTGTCATCGAAAGCACAATTGCGATGACGATCAGGGCGCCTTGAACAGCCCAGCCGAGTCCGAGGACGAAGCTTGCCGGGTACCCTTCGTAACCATCTTGCACCAGCGTGATCATCTCGCTGATCAGCATGTATGCGAGTACGACCGGTGTTGCGACGCCGATGCAGATACGCCAGATGATTCCGAGGCGGAATGACGATACTGCGTTGAGGTGTTCAGCGAATGCCGGTCCCTGCCGCAGGAACCAGATCACACTGACGATCGCTACGAGCGCCACGCCGACTATGCCGAGATTGTTGACGAACTTATCGACTACGTCCAGCACACCGACGCCCGTGGTGGTGGGGAACAGTGCCATCGAGATGACGGTCATCGAACCGCCGACGATCGCGACAGCGGTAAGCCGACTCATGCCGAGCTTGTCTTCGACCGCCGCGATCACAACCTGCACGATCGAGATCAACGACGTGAAACCTGCGAACACGAGGCATGTGAAGAACACGGCACCGAATATCGAGCCGCCAGGCATTGCGGAGATGATCTGGGGGAATGCGATGAACGCGAGGCCTATGCCCCCTCCGACCACCTCGTCGATTGGAACGGCGGCAGCAGCGGCCATGTAGCCGAGCGCTGCGAAAACGCCGATGCCCGCCAGGATTTCGAAACTACTGTTCGAGAATGCGACCACCAGACCTGAACTGGTCATGTTGGTCTTCAGTTTCAGGTACGAGGCGTAGGTGATCATAATGCCGAACGCAATAGACAGTGAGAAGAAGATCTGACCGTATGCCGCGATCCACACCGTCGGATTAGTCAGGATCGACCAATCCGGCTGGAAGAACGCGTTGAGGCCTTCAACAGCACCATCGAGGAACAGGGCGCGGACGACGAGGGCGAGGAACAGCACAACCAGCAACGGAACGAAGATCCGTGCGGACGATCCGATGCCACGCTGCACACCGAATGCGAGGACCACTAGGGTGGCGATCCAGATGAGCAGCAGAGTGATTGCGACCCCGGGCACGAGGTCAAATCCGACTCGTGCGCCGTCTTCCTGTTGCAGGAAGGTGCCGAACAAGAAGCCCTCGGGGTCATCGCCCCAGGCTTCGCCGATCGAGAATATTGCATATCGGGCCGCCCACGCGATAATCACGGCGTAGTAGACGGCGATGACAAAGCAGATCCCGACTTGCCACCAGCCAAGCCCCTCGGCCCACCGGCTAATCCGACGGAAGGCGAGTGGCGGTGAGGCCCGGAATTTGTGACCGATCGCGTAGTCAAAGAACAGCAGGGGAATGCCAGCTGTCAGCAGTGCGATCAGGTAAGGAATGATAAACGCGCCGCCACCATTGGTGTAGGCGACGTAGGGAAAACGCCAGATGTTTCCGAGTCCTACCGCTGAACCGATTGCGGCGAGGATGAAGACAGACCGTGCGCTCCACACTTCACGCTGTGCGTCCATGTCGGCTCTTTCCGTACTGCCCGTTAAGTGGACAATGTCATATCAAATACCGTAATCGACGGACGCTCCGAGCTATAGCCGAAAGCAGCGAATTGTTAGCTGCTGGTAGCAATCTGCTGCCAAATCGATTCGCACGGCACTGAACCGATCTTGATACCGCCCAGTGTGGAATTGCGACCGAAGAACGGGCATCATTGTGGTATGGATCACGTGACGAGCATCAACGATATCCGCACGGCAATCCGGGAGTTGCGCGTCCGCGAGACCGAGGCCCGGAAGGACGGCCGCGAGGCCGAGGCTGACGAGATCGCGGGACGCATCCGCGACTATCAGCAGGAACTCTCTGAGCGCCCATAGTGCGGACATGGTCGAAGCTGCCGGCGAAGCCCCGGTGGCTAGCACCGCTGTTGCAAATGTGAGGTCCCTGTGAGGCGCCTGGCGCACCCACAGGGACCATCCGGACAGCGGTTGTTCCGCGAGCTTATTGGGTTTCGCTACTCAACGGTCAGCAAGCCGACTGTTGGGGCAAATCCGCACGTCGTGTGACCACTGGGTCCGGCGTGGGTCATGCTTCCATGGATCGTCGCGATGACGCGACCGCTACCGGTTCGCTCGATCGCGGTGAGGGTTGCCGGGCCGTCTGGGTTGATTCCGGCCGAGCGGTCGAGCTGGGCGGAGCCTGCCCGGTTGGTGTCGAGGTTGAGCCATGAAACCGTCAGCGGGTCATGCGGCTTGTGATCGGTGGCACCGCCAGTGCCCAGAGCTGTGAAGACGAAAGCTGCCTCCCGGCGCTTCGGGCCGGGGAGCGGCAACGCTTGGGGGCCGGATACCGCGAGCGCCGTCGCGATCGAATTCTGGCCAGCGCCAAGGCAGTCAAACCCCATGGTGGGATAAAGGAACTGGGAAATCGGTGGCCCGTCCGTGGGGATTGCGGGGCCGCCGGGTGAGCCGGGTTCGGGTGCGCTGATGAACGACACAATCCGCTCGGCCCCTACCGCCATTTCTTTCGGTACGCCAGGCTGGGAGAGAAGGCCGCCGAGAGTGTCGAGGAGTTCATCACGAGCCTCGACTCCGGATTTGGGACCTTGCACAGCTGACCCGATGATGGCGGGCAGAATCTCGAGGAAATTGAGATCGGGGGGAATGGGCGGCGGGTTTTGTGCCGTAACCGATCCCGGCATAGCCAGAACTGCGGCAACGGAGATGGTCAGCGCCGCCACTGCATTACGCACTTTGCGGGTTCGAAGCACTGTGGTTCCGTCCTCCAAGTCGGGATCGTCCCGCTGAAACTCCGCGGCTGGTCTAACTAGCCACGGGTATGGGTCCAACGGTCCATTTCGTGCTTCATATTCACAGCTGTTGTGCGCTACAGGAGAGGGGTTATCCGGAGCGTTATTAACTCTTGGCTGTAGGGGTGCCGAATCATTTCTAATTCGCAACCTCAGCAGTCACATATGTGACTTCCAGCACTTCTGTATCAGTCCTGCTCTGCGGCGAGGTCGTTGATCGTGCGGGCCAAATCAAGATCGAGCTGGGTAATTCCGCCTTCGGAGTGTGTGCTGCACGTGAAAGTGACTTTGCGCCACCTGATGTCAATGTCGGGATGATGGTTCTTGTCCTCCGCCACTTCCGCAACCGCACTCACGAACGCGATGGCGCGGGGAAAGCTGGGAAGGGTGATGGTCCTGCTGATAGCTGTGCCGGAACGACTCCACCCGTCCAGAGCTTCCAGGGCAGTGTCTACGTCCTTGTCCTCGAGTACGTGTGCCATGGTGTGAGATTGTCTCAGCCGACTGGGGCTGCGTGGTGGTGATGGCCAATATCGGTCCGATTCATTCCTGCGAGGAAGCTAGAGTCCGAGCTATGGAGATAGCAATGACATCGGCTCAGTGCAACCGCGCGCGGCGCAGGTTCAGCATCCTGTCACTGTTTGTGCTTGTGCCTGCGCTTTCGGGGTGTACGGTCCTCGGCGGCGGCGAGGATGAGCGAGGGGACGACACCGTCGTCCTGCTCACTCACGACTCCTTTACTCTCCCTGCCGAGTTGCTCGAGCAGTTCAGGGAGGACTCAGGAATCCGGATTGATCACCGCGCGCAGGGCGACGCCGGTGAACTGGTGACGAGTCTGGTACTGACCCAGGACAATCCACTCGGCGACGTCGTGTTCGGCGTTGACAACACTTTCGCCTCACGTGCAGTGGACGCCGATGTCTTCGCGGACTATGAACCGTCGATCAGCGTGCCCGACGACCTGCGCTACCCGAATTCTCTGGCGCTCACGCCAATCGACTACGGCGACGTCTGCCTGAACATCGACACTCGCTACTTCGCTGAACGGGGTATCGCAGAGCCTGAAACCCTTGATGACCTGCTGTCAGATGAATACGAGAATATGACGGTCGTGCAAAACCCCGCGACGTCTTCGCCGGGCCTCGCCTTCCTGCTAGCGACCATCGAGGAGTACGGCGAAGAGGGGTGGCAGGATTACTGGACCAGCTTGCGCGACAACGGCGTCAGTGTCGCCGACGGCTGGACGCAGGCTTACTATGTGGACTTCTCCGGCTCCGAAGGGGCAGGTCCCCGGCCGATTGTCGTTTCCTACGCGTCGTCTCCGCCCGCGGAAGCCGGACCGGATGGTGCCGCACCAACGACGAGTGCACTCGCAGAAACGTGCTTCCGGCAGGTCGAATATGCCGGGGTGCTTGCGGGCGCAAGCAACCCGGACGGTGCAGAACAAGTGATCGAGTTCCTGCTCAGCGCGGACGTGCAGAGCGCGTTCCCCGAAAACATGTACGTCTTTCCGGCCGTGGAGGGCACACCGTTGCCGGAAGCTTTCGACCTATATGCGCCGAAACCCGATGCGCCCATAACGATGGACCCCGCAAAGATCGGAGCCAACCGGGACGCATGGATCACGCAGTGGCGTGACATTGTGCTGGGATGACCGCAAGCACGAAGGAGCAGCGCCGGCGCCGTGCCTTGCCGCCGGCGCTGCTCATCGGCGCAGGGCCGGTCATTTTTCTGGCCGTCTTCTTTGCCTGGCCGGTTTCTGCGATCGTGTATCGCGGTCTTGTCGACGAAAGCGGGCAATTCGACCCGCTCGGTACGGTGCAACTGCTGGGCCGGGCCTCGGTCTGGGATATTGCCGCATTCACTGTGGGGCAGGCTGCTGCGTCGACGGTGCTGACGCTCGCTGCTGGTCTGCCAGTGGCGTGGCTGCTCGCACGGGTAGCCATCCCAGGGCGCACGCTCTTGCGAGTGGTCGTGACAGTGCCTTTCGTTCTGCCTACGGTTGTGGTTGGTATCGCGTTCCGCGCACTTTTCTCAGACGGCGGCCTCCTCGGTTTCACTGGCCTGGATGGCACGGTGTGGGCGATCTTGCTCGCCCACGCGTTTTTCAATGTGGCGGTCGTCGCCCGCACTGTTGGTTCGGTGTGGGCTCATCTGGATCCCCGTACAGAGCAGGCGGCACGCAGTCTCGGAGCATCGCCCGCTCGCGCGTTCTGCACGGTCACCGTCCCTGCTCTTGCACCGGCAATCGTGTCTGCGGCTGCGGTTGTGTTCCTCTTCTGCGCCACCAGTTTCGGTGTCGTTCTTGTGCTCGGCGGAACGCGGTACCGCACGCTGGAGACAGAAATCTACTTGCAAACGGTTCAAGTATTCGACTTGCGCATGGCGGCGGTGCTCTCACTGCTGCAGATGCTGGCGATTGCGGGTGCGATCGCGGTCGCGACGCTCGCGCGGCGCGGCCGGGAGCGCGCGCTGTCGCTGCGGCCAATGGACTCGACGGCGCGCACACCGCGAGGGCGTCAGTGGATCGGCGTGGGCGCGGTCCTCGCTCTGGTCGCGAGCCTGCTCATTGTTCCCCCCTGTGCGCTGCTCGTGCGGTCACTGCGCCCGCGCGGCGAATGGAGCCTCGAGGGCTACCGGTTGCTTGCCCAGACCCGAGACGGCGTGAGTGGTGTGGATGCAACACTGTTGTCACTGCGCACGGCGACGGACGCGGCGATCCTCTCCCTCGTCGTGGGAGTGCTAGCTGCGATTGCCATCGCGCAAGCGCGCGGACGTTTCGCGTGGATTGCGGATGGCGCCATTCTCATTCCCCTCGGCATCAGTGCCGTGACTGTGGGATTCGGTTTTCTGATCACCCTGGGGCGACTCCCCGGGGACCTGCGAAGCTCGGCCATCCTCATTCCGATCGCACAGGCGCTGGTAGCGATTCCCCTGGTAGTGCGTATTGTGCTGCCCGCAATGCGGGCGGTGAACGCCCGTCTGCGGGAGGGTGCGGCGGTGCTCGGCGCGTCCCCGGTGCGAGTGTGGTTCACCATCGATCTTCCACTCGTCGCGCGCTCCATCGCGGCAGCGGCCGGATTCGCGTTTGTTGTCACTGTCGGGGAATTCGGGGCAACATCGTTCTTAGCGCGCGCTGGTGATCCCACGCTCCCGGTTCTCATTGGGCGACTGATTGCCCGCCCCGGAGCCGAGAACGCGTCGGTCGCACTAGCGGGCGCAGTGCTGTTGGTGGCTGTGACGGCCACCGTCGTCACGATCATCGAGATCGTCCGGATTCGCGATGTGGGGGAGTTCTAAATGCTAGTTCTTGACTCAGTGACGGTTCGCTACGGCGCCGTCGCCGCTGTCGAGGACGTGAGCCTGACGTTCCCGGCACAGCCGTCGATCATGGCACTGCTCGGTCCCTCAGGGTCTGGAAAGTCGACGATCCTGCGCGCCATCGCGGGACTCGAGCCGCTGGCAAATGGACGAATAGAATTCGATGGCGCCGATCTTTCAGGACTGCCAGTCCACCGCCGGAATATCGGCCTGGTTTTCCAGGACGGGCAGCTGTTCCCACACCGCACCGTGGCGGGCAACATCGAATACGGGCTGGCGATCCGCCGTCCTGGCGAGAAAGCCACGATGCCGCGAGAAGCTCGCCGCCGGAGGGTGCACGAGCTGCTGGAAATGGTGGGTCTCGAAGGCTACGGGGGGAGAAGAGTCGATCAGCTCTCCGGCGGCGAAGCACAGCGTGTCGCGCTGGCTCGCGCGCTTGCTCCGAGGCCGCGGCTTCTGCTCCTCGATGAGCCGTTGTCAGCGCTCGACAAGGGCCTGCGGGACCGCCTCGCCGCAGATATCCGGCGCGTGGTTGCGGAATCGTCGACTCCTGCGCTGGTGGTGACTCACGATCAAGCGGAGGCCGCTTTCCTCGCCGACCAGATCGCGGTGATCATCGGTGGGAATATCCGGCAGATCGCACAGCCGCGATCATTGTGGAGCGGCCCGGCGGACCGCGATGTCGCGGCTTTCCTCGGTTACACGAGCCTCATTCCGGCGGATGTGGAGCACGGCGTCGCACGCTGTGCACTCGGTGCGGTCGGCGTTGACGCCGCGGACGGCCCAGCGGAGCTCGCACTTGGGAGCGATTCGCTCGTCCTCGCACGGCACGGCCCGATCAGCGCCACGGTGAGTTCCGTGGTTGTCCTTCCCGATGGGCTGCGACTGCGCGTCGTGATCGAGGGGCAGGGCGAGTTCTCTGCAAAGGGGACGTTGCATGATTCCGTTACGCCTGGAGATTCGGTCAGGCTCGGTCTGGATGGCCGTCGTGCCGGTGTCGTATCCGACGTCCGTGCAGGCAGCCATGTCTGATGAACGATTCTCCGGGCATGCAGGTGAGGATCACGCCCAGGAGGTGGCGGCGGCGGCCATCATCTCGGCGGGATCAATCCTGCTGGCACAACGTACTTACCCGGAGGAGCTCGCCGGTCTGTGGGAGCTGCCTGGGGGCAAAGTCCATGACGGGGAGTTGCCCGCCGAAGCGCTGCGGCGGGAACTGGAGGAAGAACTCGGGGTAACAACCGCGATCGGCCCGCGCATCGGTGTGGACGTCCACCTTGCGGCTACAGGTGCCGACAGCGAAAGGTACGTGCTGCGCGCCTACCTGGTGCAGCTGATCGCAGGTGAGCCGCGGCCGCTAGAGCATGCCGATATCCGGTGGTTCACCGTAGGAGAACTGCGTGACGCTGATCTCGTGCCGAACGATCGGGTCTGGATCGACGATCTGGTCAGATCGATGAGGGAGCATGTGTGAAGCACGGGAATCTCAGGCAGCGCGAGCCTTCTTCAGGCACTTCTTCAGTTCGCCGCCTGAGACACCAGCAGCTTCGTACTTCTTCATCTTCGCGACGACATAAGGGCAGCGCAGGCAGCGTGTTTTGCTGCGGCAGCACTTTTTCTTAGGTTTGAGGCTGCTCACCTTCGAGGCCTTCACCTTGCCCATACGCAAACTCTCCAGGGGGTTGACTGCGTCCCAACGTCGTAGTGAGGTCAGGGTAACCCAATTAGCGAAGGATCACCTAACTAGATCAACTTCGTCTGCACCGGCGAGATACGCCGATTCCGCGGAATCGGCGAAGTCCGGCTATCCTTGCTGGGTTCGCTTGGTTTATGACTCTCGCGTCGTTCCGGGACGTGTCGGTGGTCCCGACGCTCGTACTGCCGGGACAGGCCAGCCCACCACGTACAGGAGCTTTTGTGTCGTCGTCTAGTGCGGATTTCCGCAACGCCGCCTTCCGGAACATCGCTATCGTCGCCCACGTCGACCATGGCAAGACGACACTGGTCGACGCGATGCTGCGCCAGTCAGGCGCTTTCGCTGAGCGCGCCGAGCTCGTGGAACGAGTCATGGACTCGGGCGATCTGGAGCGCGAGAAGGGCATCACCATTCTCGCGAAGAACACTGCGGTTCGCCGGACTAACCCCGACGGCTCTGAGGTCGTCATCAACGTCATCGACACTCCCGGCCACGCGGATTTCGGCGGTGAGGTCGAACGCGGGCTCTCGATGGTGGACGCGGTCGTGCTGCTCGTCGATGCGAGTGAAGGGCCCCTGCCCCAGACTCGATTCGTGTTGCGGAAGGCCCTCGAAGCGGCACTCCCCGTCATCCTCGTGGTGAACAAAACTGACCGTCCTGACGCGCGCATCGCTGAGGTCGTCGACGAGGTCCACGATCTCCTGCTCGATCTCGCCAGCGACCTCGAGAATGAGCAAGCTGCAGCTGCGGCTGAGCACGCGCTTGAGCTTCCCGTGGTGTACGCGTGCGCACGCAGTGGCAAGGCAAGCATGACTGCTCCCGCGGACGGTGAGGAACCGGATTCACCGGATATCCAGCCGCTGTTCGACCTCCTCCTTGACTACGTTCCCGCGCCGCAGGCGGATCCTGAGGCTCCGCTGCAGGCGCACGTCACCAACCTCGACGCGTCCTCATTCCTGGGCCGCATCGCGCTTGTCCGTATCCACAACGGCCGCATGCGCAAAGGCCAGACCGTCGCCTGGCTGCGCGGAAACGGTGACGTCAAGCAGGTGCGGCTGACGGAACTGCTGCGAACCGAAGGCGTGACCCGCGTGCCCGCCGAGGTGGCCGAGGCGGGCGACGTCGTCGCCGTCGCCGGCATCGAAGACATCATGATCGGCGATACGCTCGCTGCACCGGACAATCCGGTGGCGCTTCCGCGTATCACGGTCGACGAACCTGCGATCTCGGTGACAATGGGTACCAATACCTCCCCGTTGTCGGGCCGCAATGGCGGTACGAAACTGACCGCCCGCATGCTGAAAGCGCGCCTCGACCAGGAGCTAATAGGCAACGTGTCGCTGCGTGTCCTCCCGACGGAGCGTCCCGACACGTGGGAGGTGCAGGGCCGGGGAGAACTCGCTCTCGCCATCCTCGTCGAAACGATGCGCCGCGAGGGGTACGAGATGACGGTCGGAAAGCCGCAGGTCGTCACGCGCGTTGTCGACGGCAAACTGCACGAGCCGTACGAGGCCCTGACCACTGACGCGCCCGAAGAGTATCTCGGTGCGATCACCCAGTTGATGGCCGCGCGCAAGGGTCGCATGGAGCACATGACCAACCACGGTCAAGGCTGGGTGCGAATGGAATTCATCGTGCCAGCACGTGGCCTTATCGGATTCCGTACCGCGTTCCTCACCGAAACGCGGGGTACGGGAATAGCGAACAGCCATTCATCTGGATACGCGCCGTGGGCGGGTGAAATCCGCAGCCGCCACACCGGTTCGCTCGTCTCAGACCGAGCGGGCGCCGTGACATCCTACGCGTTGCTTCAGCTACAGGACCGTGGCACCTTCTTCGTCGAGCCTGGCGACGCCTGCTATGAAGGCATGGTTATCGGCGAGAATCCACGCGCCGAAGATCTCGATGTGAACATCACCAAGGAAAAGAAGCTCACCAACATGCGTTCGTCGACTGGAGACGAACTCGAGCGTTTGCAGCGTGCCACGAGGCTTGACCTTGAGGGAGCCCTCGAGTTCTGTGCCGGTGACGAGTGTGTCGAAGTCGGACCTGATGTGGTCCGGGTGCGCAAGGTCGTCCTCGGTGGCACAGAACGCGCTCGTGAACGCTCTCGCGCGAAGGCCCGCGACAACGCCGTCACCTGATTCACGCCCCGCGCCACGCTGCACGCAGTGAGGTTGCCGGGTTGCGTGCCGCTCCATGCGACGCATGGCACGATTGCAAGGAGACGTGCAGGGGGCAGGGGAGGTTCAGTGCGAAAACCCCGGAAGGCGGGTGGGGCGCCGCAGCGTGACAGGTATATGCCGGTTCTTGCTGCCGGTAGTGCTGCGGTGGTGCTCGCGATCACGAGTTGTACCGCGAGTCCGCCGCCGCCAATCGAGAGTACGGGCACTGTCACTCCCACGGCGGCGCCCCCGGCCGAGATGACAAACGAGGTTGTCGTGGCTATCGACGACATTGGCCTCGGGTTCAATCCGCATCTGCTTTCACACCTTTCGCCGGTGAGCCGTGCAGTCGCCGACTTGGTGCTACCGAGTCCATTCCGGCCGGTACATGATCCCGCAGTGGCCGGTGGAGTGGCGTGGGAGCCGGATCCGTCGCTGATCGTCTCAGCCGATGTGATCGACGACGAGACTGGCGAATTGCCATTCACGGTTGAATACGTCCTCCGCAACGAGGCGCAATGGTCCGATGCAGCACCCATTGCCGCGGAGGACTTTCAGTATCTATGGCGCCAGATGACCACCCAGCCGGGTGTCGTCGACCCCGCCGGATACGACCTGATCGAGTCGATCACCTCGTCTTCCGGCGGAAAAACGGTAAACGTCCGCTTCACGGAGCCGTACCCTGCTTGGCGCGAACTATTCACGTACCTGCTGCCAGCGCATCTGATCAAGGATTCGCCGGGTGGTTTTGACGCAGGCCTCACCGATACCATCCCGGTGTCTGGGTCACGCTTCCACATTGACCGAGTCGATCGAGGACGCGACGACATCCGATTAGAGCGCAACGACCGGTTCTGGGGTGTTCCTGCGCAACTCGACCAGATTCACTTGCGGCGCGGTGGAACCTCGGCACAGATCGCCGACACCCTGCGCAGCCAAGACGCACAGATCGCCGACGTGCATGGCGGCGGCGCACTCCAGGCACAGCTTTCCGCGATTGCCGGCCTTGAGACTGCTCGCAGCTACCAGACCCGGTCGCTGCAACTCGTCCTGAATACCCGCGTCACGCCGTTAGACAGCGCCGATGTTCGCACCGCGCTCCTCAGTTTTCTCGATCCGGATGTGCTCGCCACAGTTGGCGGAGGCGGAGCGGCGACGGTCGCACCGGATCAGGCGCAAATCCTGCCGCCCTCCTCGCCCGCATACGTCTCCACCGCGCCGGCGCGGTGGAGGTATGAAGACGCGCTCATCGCGCTGAACAGTGCTGGGTACGAGATGGTCGACGGGGTTCTCCGCGAAGGCGGCATCCCTACCGGGCCTGCGCTGACGATCGTTATCGGCGTACCGTCCGGTGATGAAGCAGCACGTGCGGTTGCCAATACGGCTGCCGACCAGCTCCGGCAGGTCGGTGTGCGGCCGCGCGTGACCCAAATGGCACCGGCTCGGCTATATGGCGAAGCGCTCAGCGGCGGTGAGGTTGACGCCGTTGTGGGCTGGGTGCAGGCGGGATACGATCCGGCGACAGTCCTAGCGTCTAGGTGGGCCTGCCCGCCACCCGCGCCAGCCGATGAAGCGCCCAGCCTTGACGGCCAGGAATCCAACGATCCAGCTGAAAGTGACGACCGTACGTCCTCGCGGGACGTGGCGCGCGCGCCGAGCAACCTCTCGGGTGCCTGTGTCCCAGAGCTCGCCGGCCTCATTGATTCAGTCCTTACCGGTCGTCAGGATATCCGTGATGTTTTGCCAGGCATTGAATCTCAACTGTGGCAGCTTGGCGCGGTCCTGCCGATCTTGCAGGACGTCACCCTACTCGCGGTAACCGATTCGGTGGCGGGAGTCCAACTCGATGTGCCGGTGCCTGTCGGGGTGTTCACTTCCGCTTCTGAATGGGTCAGGCTTCCCGAATGAGCATAGAGACGCGGCGTGTGATGTTCGTACATGCGCATCCCGATGACGAGACTCTGATTACCGGGGGAACGATTGCGCGCTGCCTTCGTGAGGGCGCAGAGGTGCAGGTGGTGACCTGCACCCTCGGTGAGGAGGGTGAGGTGATCGGCGACGAGTACGCGTTGCTCTGTTCCGGCGAAGCCGATCAGCTAGGTGGCTACCGCATCCTTGAACTGACACGGGCTCTTGAAGCGCTGAGCGCGGCGGCACCTGGCCCCACCGTGAGACCGACTTTTCTGGGCGGCGCTGGGAGGTTCAGGGATTCAGGGATGGCCGACATGCCGTCGAGCAAGAATCCCCGCGCCTTCGTGAATGCCGACATCGCTCGTGTGGCGGCCACCCTCTCTGAACTGATCTGTGCGTTCAGGCCCCATGTTGTGGTCACATACGACCCTGACGGGACATATGGGCACCCCGACCACATTCGGGTACACGCTGTCACTCACGCGGCGATTGACCACGCGGCCGCGACGGAATGGGATGTCCCCAAGCTGTACTGGGCAGTCGTCGGCAGGGAATTCGCACGGACAGCCACCGAAGCTCTTCGCGACATCCCAGCGGGCTGGGACGACTCCCCGGAAAGCGGACTGGGCAGATACCCAGACGGGGCGATCACAACAAGGATCGACGTCACCTGCGTACTGGAGGAGAAACGCAGCGCTATGCGCGCGCATGCGACGCAGGTATCGGTGAGCCGGGACGGCCAGTGTTACGCGTTGTCCAACAGTATCGTCCAGCCGATACTGGCCGAGGAGCAGTTTGTGCTGGTCAGAGTGAGTTCACAAGCCGCCCCCGCGCCGCCCGGCGGCGGCGGGGATGAAACTGACCTGTTCGCCGGACTGTGACGGTGAATCAGGCGCTACGCTGTGCATAACATCGTGGGAGGTTGGTAAGTATGGACATCATCGCCTGGATCATGGATCCGGTTCGTTACGAAGCGGATATCGCCGCAGCGTACTGGGATGCGATTTACGCGTGGGTCGACTCTGTGAGCGAGTACTTGACGCAGATGGGATACCCGCCGGTTGGATGAAGCTCAATCGAGCCGGAAACCCAGTGACGGCCGGGACGATGCTGTGAACCGAACTCTCGCCGATACCGAGCCCGGTCGTAGATCTCCTCAGCTCAGGACGCTTAGCGTGCGGGGGGTAGCGGATGCTGCACGCGCTGCTCGCCTGCCGCTAGGAAACCCAGCTGATCTCGCCAGAATTGACTACATCATCCTCGGGCTCCTGTGCGTAGACGGGTTCGTTCTCGGACTTGTCTCAGTCTTTTACCTGCCCAGTTACCTCGGCGGCGTGCCCTTCCCGTTCTCTGTATTCTTAGCGGCGATCGGCAACATTCTGCTGGTGGAGGCTGCGCGCAGGCTCGGGTTCCGCCGTTCGCTCGCGGCATTGCCCGTTGTCGGCTGGGTGGTGGCGGTCCTCCTCGCATTCGCGGGCGGGCCTGGTGGCGACATCGTGGTTCCGGCAGCCGACGCTCGCGGCTTGTTCCTCGTTGTCGGCGGATTGGTTCCCGTCGGATTCTGGCTCTTTCGTGATGTGGTGCAGCGCGACCCGCCGCAGGCACCTTTAGGCGCGAAAACCCGCACCTCCTAGTGCTGGAAGGTGCGGCTCATACCCGGCGTTACCGCCTCGATCAGGTCCCATGCGTCCTTTGCGGGCATATCCTCCACGAAGTAGCCGCCGCTGCCCGCAGGCGTCGCCGCGGTGACGGTTGCGAGACCGGCGCGGCGCTGAAAGAACGTCTGCGTTACGGTCCAGCCGATAATGCCTTGCGCTGCAACACAATCGCGCGCGCGGATAAGCGATCCGCTCTGACAAATCAGCCAGCCAGGAACAGTAGCGTGGCCTAGCCCGCGGTACCGGTCGATTCCCAGGAGCGCGGAGAGAACGAAGACAGCCGCTGCGAGGAACCACACCCAGCGCGGCAGACTAACGAAGGCGGCATTGACGACGAGAAGCGCCGCGATGGCCACGACAGGTAGCGCAAGGGCACGGAAAAGCCTGCGCTGGAGAGCTTTCGGTCCGTGCCGACGCAACGGCACCTGGGCGAGCGCGTCGTCGTGCAGCACGGCCCCGAAGACCTCCAGGGCACGCCGGCGCGGCGCGTCGGGAAGGATCAGTGACGACTCCCCGGAGCCATCGCGGAGCCCGGTCATGATTGCCCGCGCCCGCGCACCGCCGACGAAGCGCAGCAGTATCGGATTCTCTACCGTGACGCCGCGGAGGCGCCGGCGATCGAGCGTGCTTTCACGCGTATTGAGCAGCCCGTGCCGGACGCGCAAAGTCCGTCCGTCATCGTGGAGTGTGAACCCCGAGTAAGTCAGAAAGTAGCGGGTCATAGCGATCAGGCTTGCAAGCACAATCAGCAGAACCACGGCCACCGTGCCCGCCAGGATCGGATTCAGATCCCTTACCGTGTTGGCGCTCTCGGTGATGAAATCTGAGTTGAGCAGCCGCTCGTAGACCGCGCCTGACTGGAAGATCAGACCCAGGCCAGCAAGGATGATCAGCACACCGGTGAATCCAAATGGTGCGTACCACGTCCATTTTGGGGACCAGTGCGCGAGCTCCGGACCCGGATCGCGGAGAGTGGGCAGACCGTCGTGACTGGTGTCCGGTGACTCTCCGGGCTCTTGCGGAGCGCCCTCGATCTGCGCCTCATCACCCCGTACGCCAGCGAGCAATTGTTCGCGCAATGCGTCGACGTCGCTTGCTGCGATCGCATCGAGTTCGAAGCTGGAAGTACCTGCTCCCGAACCCTGCCCAGTGCCGATTCTCAGGACGGCGAGCCTCAGCAGCCGGTGCATCACGGTGGCGCGGACATCGACGGAGCGGATGCGTGAGCGCGGGATCGAAAGCACGTTGCGGCTGATCAATCCGGTTTTCAGTTGTACATGAACGGGGCCCACCCGGTAACGCGTCATGAGCCAGTCGATGCCAGCGACGTAGACGAATGCGGCAGCGCCAACCAGGATCCATGTTGGGTTGCCGGTTTGGGCGCCGACGAACAGGGGGACGATAATCGCTGGCAGCGCGCGCACTCCCTGCGTGATGGGCTTGACCAGAAGCATTCTGGGATCGAGTTGCTTCCAGGGCACAGCCTCATCTGCTGGCGTGGTCTTTTCCGCCCCAGACACTGGCTGGGCAGGAGGTTCGCCGTTCACGTCGGCGGGGGGTGCCCACACGTCACGTGGCTCATCGTGGCGCCCCAGATGTGGGCTGCTCACGTCGCATCCCCCCGTGTGCGCGCCGCGATCTCGGTCAGGTCCCGAACCGTCCGATCGGCGATTTCCTCATCGAGCGCCGTGATCGTCACAGCGCCTGCTGATGACGCCGTGGTAACTGTCACTGTGGCGAGGCCGAGGAGCCGGTCGATCGGCCCGCGTGTGGTGTCCACCGTCTGCACACGCGAAATCGGTGCGATGCGCCGTTCCTGAACAAACCAGCCCTGCCTCGTGTAGACGGCTTCGTCACTGATCTCCCAACGGTGGACGTGATACCGCCAGATGGGGACACCGATGATGTGCATCGGTGCGAGAACCAGTGTGGCAGTGAGAGCGGCGATGTGCGGCCAGCTTGTCGGGTCGCTATCCGCCAGCGCCCAGATGAACTGAGCAATCAGGACGAATACCCAGCCCAGCGCCGCGTTGAAGGCCCACAGCAGGGGCGCTTTTTTACTCGGACGCCAGGCTGGATCAGCCATTCGTACGCTTCCCTGCTGCTGCAGCGACACAGTCACTCACTTCCTCGCCGACAATTTTGACGGCCTGGATTGCCCGTCGTATTGACGTTGACGTGCTCAAATCCATCGCTTGTCATTTCAACTCTACGGGTTCGCGGCCGCTGGCCGCTGGTCGCAGCCCCACGTATGGAGCATGATCGAGGGGTGACGTTTCCCATGCCGGACCTGCCCTCACCCTCCGCTGTTCGTCGGGTACTGCGGCGTGCACGTGACGGGGTGACCTTCAACCACGACGAGGCGGCCGTAGCCCTGCGGATGCGGGGTGAAGATCTCACGGCGCTGTGTCAGGCGGCGGCGAATGTGCGTGACGCGGGGCTGCGAGAGGCGTATGGCGGCGACGGGCCGCTGCCGATCACCTACTCGAGGAAAGTATTCATCCCACTGACGCGCCTGTGCCGTGATCGGTGTCACTACTGCACTTTCGTCACCGTTCCGGGCAAGTTACGGGCCGCGGGGCACTCACTGTTCCTTGATCCCGACGAGGTCATCGAGATTGCTCGCCAAGGCGCACAACTCGGCTGCAAAGAAGCGCTGTTCACGCTCGGGGACCGTCCCGAAGACAGGTGGCCCGAGGCGCGGGAGTGGCTTGAGTCGCGTGGCTATCATTCCACCCTCGAATACGTGCGGGCGATGGCGATTCGCGTTCTCGAAGAAACAGGGCTGCTGCCGCACGCGAACCCTGGTGTGATGTCGTGGGACGAGATCGCGGCTCTCAAGCCGGTGTCGCCTTCGATGGGCATGATGCTGGAGACCAGTTCGCGCCGACTTTTCGAGACTCCTGGCGAGTGCCACTATGGGAGTCCGGACAAAGACCCTGACGTGCGATTACGAGTGCTGACAGACGCGGGTCGTCACTCCGTCCCGTTCACCACGGGAATTCTGGTGGGAATCGGCGAGACGGTGGAGGAGCGTGCTGAGTCGATTTTCGCAATTCGCCAGGTAAATAAGCAGTTTGGCCACATTCAGGAAGTCATTGTTCAGAACTTCCGCGCGAAGCCTGACACCGTGATGCGCGCCGTTCCCGACGTGGATATTGAGGAGTTCATCGCCGCTATAGCCGTGAGCCGCTTGGTTCTGGGACCTGCAATGCGGGTGCAGGCTCCGCCGAATCTTGTCTCGCCGGAAGAGTGTCATGCTCTAGTCTCCGCAGGAGTTGACGACTGGGGTGGCGTGTCACCATTGACGCCCGACCACGTGAACCCGGAACGGCCATGGCCTCAGCTTGACGTTCTCGCCGAGTTGACCTCGGCCGCGGGATACACACTCACCGAGAGGCTCACAGCCCACGCACCGTTCGTACGTCAGGGCAGTCCGTGGATTGATCCGCGCGTCGCCCGTCATGTCAGCGCGCTCGCGGACCCCGCAACAGGGCTCGCACGTGACGTTCACCCGTCCGGCCTGCCCTGGCAGGAGCCGGACCCCGCGTGGGAATCGCGCGGCCGCACTGGCCTTCACGAGGAGATCGACATCTCAGGCCGTGCGTCGGAACACCGCAGCGATCTTGCCAGCGCATTTGGCGACTGGGATTCAATCCGCGAACAGGCGTTAGCGTCGCGGGTGCCAGAGCGGATGGAACGTGAGGTGGCTGGACCGCTTCGCCGGGCGGAAACCGACCCCGCTGGACTTTCGGATGCGGATTACGTCGCGCTCGCTAGCGCTGAGGGGCCGGCCCTGGATGCACTGGCGGGGCTCGCCGACAGCATTCGTCGTGACGTTGTCGGCGACGACGTCACCTACGTCGTCAACCGCAACATCAACTTCACGAACATTTGTTATACCGGTTGCCGTTTCTGCGCTTTTGCGCAGCGCAAAGGTGACGCGGACGCATTTACCTTGTCAGCAGATGACGTGGGGGACCGCGCCTGGGAAGCGCACGTCGCGGGTGCTACCGAGGTGTGTATGCAGGGCGGCATCGATCCGGAGCTTCCTGTCACCGGCTATGCGGACCTCGTGCGAGCCGTGAAAGCGCGTGTGCCCTCTATGCATGTGCACGCTTTCAGCCCGATGGAAGTGGTCAACGGCGCATCTCGGTCGGGCGTCAGTATCCGGGAGTGGCTGGGTGGTCTGCGACAGGCAGGTCTCGACACGATTCCCGGCACCGCCGCGGAGATTCTCGACGACGAAATCCGCTGGATTCTCACCAAAGGCAAGCTGCCCGCAAGCACTTGGATCGACGTGGTCACCACCGCCCACCAGGTGGGCCTGCGCTCAAGTTCGACAATGATGTACGGCCATGTCGATCAGCCGCGCCACTGGGTAGGGCACTTGCGGGTGTTGCAGCGTATTCAGGATGAAACGGGCGGCTTCACCGAGTTTGTCCCGCTTCCGTTTGTCCATCAGAGTTCCCCGCTGTACCTCGCGGGTGCCGCGCGGCCGGGACCGACGATCCGCGACAACCGCGCTGTGCATGCGCTGGCTAGGATCATGCTGCACGGGCGTATCGCCAATATTCAGACGAGCTGGGTGAAGCTCGGCGTGGCCGGCACTCGTGTGATGCTGCAGGGCGGCGCAAACGACTTGGGTGGCACGTTGATGGAAGAGACGATCTCGCGGATGGCCGGTTCCCAGCATGGCTCCGCGAAAACGATCGGTGAACTGAGGGACATCGCGGAGGGGATCGGCCGAACCGCCCGCCAGCGTACGACAACCTACGACGGAGTCGCTCCGGCCGGTACAGCGACTATTGCGGTGAGGTGACCACCCTTATCGGCGCCCAGATTATGGGCTCCCAGAGGCACGACGGTAGGCTTGGGTCTGCTTCAGCAATGAGGGGGCGATCGCGACGATCGAGCTTGAGCGAGACGCACTTCAGACGCTGAAGTGAAGACAACACCACGTGCCGCACAGCCCGCGGTTCGTGTTAGCCGACAGGTGGCCAGATCGCGAGGGCCTGGTGAGAAGGACAGGAGAGCTGCTGTGACGTACGTCATCGCAGAGCCGTGTGTCGATGTGCTGGACAAGGCATGCATTGAAGAATGCCCTGTCGACTGCATCTACGAAGGGGAGCGGATGCTCTACATCCACCCCGACGAGTGTGTGGACTGCGGCGCGTGCGAACCTGTCTGTCCGGTCGAAGCGATCTTCTATGAGGATGACGTTCCCGACGAATGGGACGCCTACGTGGCGGCCAACGTGGACTTCTTCGATGAGCTCGGTTCGCCCGGTGGCGCAGCGAAGGTGGGCCAGAAGCCGTTCGATCCACCGTTCATCAAAGAGCTCCCGCCGATGAACGAGGAGTGACGTGCACCGCACTCCGGTCGCGCGCACACTTCCCGACTTCCCCTGGGATTCACTCCTCGAGGCCAAGATCCGGGCCCAAGCACATCCAGATGGCATCGTCGACCTGTCGGTTGGTACTCCGGTTGATCCTGTAGCGCCCCACATTCGTGAGGCGCTGTTGTCGGTCGCTGACCAGCCTGGCTACCCGACAACGCACGGCACCCTGGCTTTACGGACGGCGGCTGCGGACGCGCTCCACCGCCGCTACGGAGTGACTGGTATCGACGAAGCCGCGGTGCTCCCCGCGATAGGCACGAAAGAACTGATCGCCTGGCTGCCCCGGCTTCTCGCGCTCGGGCCGGGCGACACAGTGGTCATTCCAGAGTTCGCCTATCCGACCTACGAAGTCGGGGCGCTGCTCGCGGGTGCTGAGGTGATCCGCTCGGATGGTGTTTTCGCGCTCGGTCCGCAACGAGTGGAGATGATCTATCTCAATTCCCCGTCCAACCCCACTGGGCGCGTGCTGGGGGTTGAGCACCTGCGCAAGGTCGTCGAGTGGGCGCGGGAGCGTGGCGTGATTGTGGTCTCCGATGAGTGCTACCTCGGCCTCGGGTGGGACACCGATCCGGTGTCGCTGCTGGACCCGCGCGTGTGCGATGGCGTGTTCGATGGGCTGCTCGCTGTGCATTCGCTGTCTAAGACCTCGAACCTGGCGAGCTACCGTGCGGGGTTTGTAACTGGGGATTCCGAACTGATCGGTGACCTCCTCGAAGTGCGTAAGCACGCAGGCATGATGGTGCCCCTGCCGATCCAGGCTGCTGCAGCGGCGGCCCTGTCGAGCGACCAGCACGAAGCCGAACAGAAGAAGCGGTACCGGCATCGGCGTGACGTCTTGCGTAGCGCTGTCGAAGCGGCCGGCTTCCGTATCGACCATTCTGAGGCTGGGCTGTACTTGTGGGCAACTCGTGGTGAACAAGCGTCCGACACTGTCGCGTGGCTGGCCCAGCGGGGAATTCTCGTGGCACCAGGTCACTTCTACGGTCCGCGCGGTGCTAAGCACGTCCGGATCGCGCTCACGGCAACCGATGAACGCATCGAGGCGGCCGCGAAGCGATTGGCTGCATGATTCCCGACCGGTCCGATTTACGGCACGGTAACCACTGATACCGTTTCGTTTCCGCAGGCAGGGTGCATGTTGTCCGCCTTCGCGGTACCGTTTGGTGTCGAGAGGAGAGCGAGATGGCATTGCCACTGATCCCCATTGCTATCGGGGTGGGTGTTGCCGCGTTCGGTGCTGGGCGAAAACTGCTCAAGAACATGGAGACGACCCGCCTGGCCGATGAGTCAAAGGCGAAGGCGCGGGGCGCGTACCTGCAGCTCGCATTCGCTGTTGACACGATTCGTGCGGAAGATGATCCTATTGCCAGCGAACACCTCGGTCGCGCGAAGGACCTCCTAGACAGCGCTCGGGTAATGCTCGATGTGGCGACCACCCCCGAGGCCGCCGACGCGGCAGGCGAGGTCATCTCTGAAGGCTTCGAACAGGTTGAGATGGCCTGCGCAGCATTGGGAATCGAGCCCCCTAGACGGCTGAGCGAGCTGTAGTAGCTCTCACCACCCCGTTATGCTGGCGGTGTGCTTCTTACCTCACTGCACGACGCGGCCATCAGTGATGACACTTCGCCTGCTTTCACGATCGGCGGTGAGTCTCTCACTCGGCAGGAGCTGATTGGTGCAGCGACGGCTGCTGCGGCTCGTGTCCAGGGAGCGGCGGCTGTGGCGGTCCTGGCCACTCCCACGGCGAAGACCGTTGTCTCTGTGACCGGAGCACTCCTTGCTGGCGTGCCCGTTGTACCTGTACCGCCGGATTCCGGCCCAGGAGAAGTAAGCCACATTCTTCGTGACTCCGGTGCGCAGGCATGGCTCGGTTCCGCACCGGACCTGCCCGGTATACCGAAACTACACGCAATCCCCGTGCGCATTCATGCGCGCGACTGGCATCAACTGCTCGAGCCGCCCCGGGACACTCCGGCCTTCATCATGTACACCTCCGGAACGACCGGACCGCCAAAGGGAGCGGTGATCAGCCGAGGTGCCATCGCAGCAGGTCTCGACGCACTTGCTGAAGCCTGGGCGTGGACCGCGGAAGACACTCTCGTACACGGTTTGCCGCTGTTTCATGTGCATGGGCTGGTTCTGGGTATGCTTGGCCCGCTTCGTACGGGCTCCCGCTTGGTCCACACCGGTAAGCCCTCGCCTGAGAGCTACGCGAGCGCGAAAGGCTCCCTGTACTTCGGTGTGCCAACTGTGTGGTCCCGGATTGCGGCGGATCCCTCAGCGGCCAAACAGCTTTCTGGAGCCCGCCTCCTCGTGTCAGGCAGCGCCGGTCTGTCAGCACCAGTATTTGAGAGTATGAAGTCGTTGAGCGGGCATCAACTTGTGGAGCGATACGGGATGACCGAGACGCTGATCACAGTGAGCGCGCGCGCTGACGGTGAGCGTCGTCCAGGCTGGGTTGGACGGCCCCTGCGGGGAGTGAACACGCGGATTGTCGGCGAAGATGGCGGTGAAGTCAGCCATGATGGGGAGTCCATCGGACAGTTGCACGTGCGCGGCCCCATGATGTTTAGCGGCTACACCGGTCAGCCGGAGGTAACTGCGGCTGCTTTCGCTGAGGACGGGTGGTTCCGGACGGGCGATATCGCCGCGATCGACGAGAGCGGATTCCACCGGATAGTGGGGCGAGAGTCCACGGACCTGATCAAATCAGGCGGCTACCGGATAGGCGCAGGGGAGGTGGAATCCGCGTTGCTGGCTCATCCAGGAATCACTGAGGCCGCGGTCATCGGCGTGGCTGATGACGATCTCGGGCAGAAGTTAGTTGCGTACGTTGTGGGCGATCTCGACAGGTCCGACGATGGTGCCGCCGTCATCGAGTTCGTGGCGAAGTACTTGTCAGCGCACAAGCGGCCCAGGGAAGTCCGAGTCGTCGACGCGTTACCCCGCAACGCGATGGGCAAGGTGCAGAAGAGGCAGCTCAGCTAGCTTCGTGTGGTTATGACCGTACGGCGTTCGCCGCGGGTTCATCCCGGTTCCGTCCTTGCCGGCGTTCGTTCAGGAACGCGAGAGCGGTCAGTATGAGGCACAGCGCCGCTGTTGAGATCAGCTGCTCGCGTGCCGTGGTGTCGGTAAGCATCAGCATGATGAGACCACCAAGAAGCACCAGCGTGAACCACGTCAGATAGGGGAACGCCCACATACGCAGGGGCAGCTTCCCCTCCCGTTCGAGGCGCGGACGCAAACGCAATTGGGAGACTGCGATAAAAATCCAGATCACCAGCAGCGATGCGCCGACGGCGTTGAGCAGGATGCCGAGCAGGGTGTCAGGAAGCCACCAGATGAGGACGACACTGACAAGGCTGAAGAAAACGGAAAGCGAGACCCCGTAGATCGGCACGTCATTCGCGGACAACCGTGTGAGGATCCGCGGCCCGTCACCGCGGCTTGACAGCGAGTACGCCATCCGTGAGGTGGCGTAGATCTGGGCGTTATACGCGGACAGCAGTGCAACTACAACAACGAATTCCATGAAACCCGCGACGCCGGGTATGTTCGCGAGGCTGAGCACGGAAACGAAGGGACTTTGCGCGAGGCTTTCCGAGTTCCACGGCAACAGGAACACCATGACCGCGACAGAGCCTATGTAGAAGACGCTGATCCGCCAGATCACGCTGCGCACCGCGATTCCGATGCTGCGCTCCGGGTCGCGGGATTCGGCTGCCGCGATCGTCACGATCTCGATCCCGCCGAATGCGAAAGCGACGATGAGCAGGCCGGCAGCAATGCCTGCGATGCCGTTGGGCAGGAAACCGTCATGGCCGAGCACGTTCGTCAAGCCAACGGGATCGGTGCCGGGCATAAGGCCGAAGATCAGCAGCACTCCGAGAATGAGGAAGCCGATAATAACTGCGACCTTGATGAGCGCGAACCAGAACTCGAACTCGCCGAAGTTCGCGACACGGGCGAGGTTCACCGCGGCGAAGAAACCGACGATGACCAGCGCGATGACCCACTGGGGGACTGCAGGAAGCCAGCTGTGCATGATCGCGGATGCGCCGGTGATCTCCGCGCCGATGACCATGATGAGCAGCGCCCAGTACAGCCAGCCCATGACGAAACCCGCCCAAGGGCCAATTCCGATCCGCGCGTAGTGCGAGAACGATCCGCTGGCGGGGATTGCTGAGCCCATCTCGCCCAGCATGCGCATCACGAGGACAACAACTATCCCTGCGATGCAGTAAGAAATGAGGATTGCGGGGCCCGCGGTGGCGATTCCCGCTCCGGTGCCAAGAAATAGCCCGGCACCGATAGCTGATCCAAGTCCCATCATGGTGAGATGGCGGACCCTGAGGCCATGCCCGAGGTGTGCGGGCCGTGGCGTCTGAGTAGATGTTGTTGTCAATTTCTCTCTTTGTCAGTCGTTCGCGTGCAGTGCGGCGTTGAGTTCGATTCCGGTGCCTTCCCGTGAAACGACTTCCACAGCGCCGGTCTGTGAATTGCGCCGGAATAGGAGGCCGCTGGCGCCGCTGAGTTCACGCGCTTTGACCGTCTGAGTCTCGTCCGGCATGATGACCGTTACCTTGGTTCCTGCGGTGACGTACAGTCCGGCTTCAACAACACAGTCGTCGCCCAGAGATATTCCCACGCCGGCGTTGGCGCCGAGAAGACAGCGCTTGCCGACCGAAATCACTTCTCTGCCGCCACCAGAGAGCGTGCCCATGATCGATGCGCCGCCACCAACGTCTGAACCGTCATCGATGACGACGCCGGCCGAGATCCGGCCCTCCACCATCGACGCGCCAAGCGTCCCTGCGTTGAAGTTCACGAAACCCTCATGCATGACGGTGGTTCCAGAAGCAAGATGAGCGCCGAGTCGTACCCGGTCGGCGTCGGCGATGCGAACGCCGGACGGAATGACGTAGTCGACCAGGCGTGGGAACTTGTCGATGCTGTAAACGGTCACAGGGCCATGCCTGCGCAGCAGGGCGCGCACCTTCTCGAAGCCCTCGACAGCGCACGGACCGTAGTTGGTCCACACCACGTTGGACAGTTTGCCGAAGACACCGTCAAGGTTGAGTCCGTGCGGCTGAACCAGGCGGTGCGAGACCAGATGCAGACGCAAGTATGCGTCGTGAGCATCGACAGGAGGCTCATCGAGGGACGAGATGGTCGTTCTGACGGCGACTTTCTGGACGCCGCGCTCATCGTCATTCCCGATCAGACTGATCAGGTCTGAGGGCGTGTCCGCCATGTTCAGTGTTTCTGTTCCGGCCGCCCCGAACGTTCCGAGTTCCGGTTCCGGATACCACGTGTCGAGGACGATGCCGTCGGTCGTGATGTTGGCGATGCCGATCGCTTGTGCGCCCGTTGCGGCAGTACTGTTTGTGCTCACGGGCAGACAGGTTACCGCCCCGGCCTGACACGTGGGGAAATCTGCCGCAAGGAGTGAGCGCGGCAACCCTGTGGCCCCAGTGGACCGCGGCGGCGGATAGCCTGGGATCTGTGACTCTTGACCTTCGTGCAGACCCCATCGCGCTCACCGCGGCGCTCGTCGACATCCCGAGCGTCTCTCACGATGAGGCGTTGATCGCTGGCGAAGTTGAAGCAGCGTTGCGCGCGCAGACCACCGGATACGAGATCGTCCGCAACGGAAACGCCGTGCTCGCGCGGACGAACGGGGGAATGTCGAGGCGGGTGATACTCGCTGGACATCTGGACACAGTGCCGATCGCGGACAATGTTCCGTCGAGGCGTGACGGCGACATCCTTCACGGTTGTGGCACGGTGGACATGAAGTCAGGGGACGCGGTTTTCCTCCACCTCGCCGCCACTCTGGAGAATCCGCGCTTCGACGTCACGTTGATCTTCTACGACTGTGAGGAAATCGCGGCTGTTCACAACGGTCTGGGCCGCATTGAACGTGAATTGCCGGAGTGGCTTGACGCCGACGTTGCCATTCTCGGGGAACCCACGGCCGGCGTGATCGAGGCGGGCTGTCAGGGCACGCTCCGCGCCCGGCTGAGCGCGAACGGCGTACGGTCCCACTCTGCGCGATCATGGATGGGCGAGAACGCAATCCATAAGCTCGGTCCGGCGTTACGTCGTCTCGCTGAGTACACCCCACGCTCAGTAGACATTGATGGGTGTGTCTATCGGGAAGGCCTGTCCGCAGTGAATATTCGCGGAGGAGTTGCGGGCAACGTCGTCCCCGATGACGCATCGGTAGATGTCAACTTCCGGTTCGCTCCCGATCGGTCCGTGGATGAGGCGGTGGCGCACGTTACCGGTATCTTTGATGGCCTCAGCCTGAACTTCGAGATCACAGACAGCTCGCCCGGCGCTCTGCCAGGCTTGTCCAATCCGGCAGCTGCCGAGCTGGTCACCGCAGCCGGAGCGGTGCGCGCGAAATACGGCTGGACCGACGTGTCGCGTTTCGCTGCCCGCGGCGTCCCGGCGGTGAACCTGGGACCAGGTGATCCGAATCTGGCTCACCGCCGTGACGAGCACCTACCTGTTGAGCAGATCACCTCGGTGACGGCACTGCTGCGGTCTTATCTGGCGAACTGACGGCTTCTCTCGAGAGGCTTCCTGGCCACCAGATCATCGGTCCCGCTTCACGTACCACTGCGGGGACGATGAGCGAACGCATGATGAGGGCGTCGAGTAACACGCCGAAGGCGACGATAAACGCGATCTGCACCATGAAGATCAGCGGTATCACCGAGAGTGCAGCGAAGGTCGCCGCGAGGACGATCCCCGCCGACGTGATCACACCGCCAGTGACGACCAAGGAGCGCAGAACCCCGTCTCGCGTGCCAATCTGGAGCGCCTCCTCTCTCGCTCGTGTCATCAGGAAGATGTTGTAGTCGATGCCGAGCGCAACCAGGAACACGAAAGCGAACAGTGGAATCACCGGATCAGCGCCGGGGAACCCCAGGGCGTAATTGAACACAAGTGCGCTCACGCCCAGAGTTGCGGCGAAGGATATGACCACGGTGCCAATCAGGAAAAGCGGTGCCACCAGGGCGCGAAGGAGAACAGCGAGAATTGCGAAGACGACTAGCAGCACCAGTGGCATGATGAGCGCGCGGTCGCGCTTGGAGGTGTCGTTGGTGTCGATCTGGACGGCCGTAGGGCCGCCCACTTTGGCCTCTGCGCCCTCAACTCCGGCCACGGCGCTGCGCAGTTCTCGCAGAACATCTTCGGCTTCAGCCGAATCGGCTGGCGCTGCGAAGGTGGCTTCGATCTGTACCAGACCGTCCCTAACGAGCGGTTCGCCACTCGCGCCGTCCCGTAGGAGTACCGCGTCGGCAACCCCTTCGATCTGCGCAGCAGCGAGGACCTCATCGCCGGCGGTCTCGTTGGCGATGATGATGGCCGGCGATCCGGCGCCCGCGTCGAAATGCCGTTCGAGAGCTTGCTGGCCCTCCTGCGACTCAACTTGGAGCAGGAATATTTCGGATTGTGCGACACCGTCGGCACGCAGCAATGGCAGGCACGCAGCGAACGCAAGAACCACAATGAGTGGCACGGTCCAGTATCTGCGCGGATGCGCCTCGATTCGCTTGGCCAGCGCCGCCCAGAAGCGGTAGTTTCGGAAGGTTTCGCTGTCCGCATTCGGTGAGAAGCGCGGGCGTGAGGGCCAGTAGGCGCTGCGCCCGAGCAGGGTGAGGATCGCTGCCAGAAAAGTCATGGTCGCGATGAATGACGCGGTGATGCCGATGGCCGCGATAGGCCCGAGACTCCGGTTGGAGTTCAGGTCGGAGAGAAGGAGGCATAGCACGCCCGCAACGACCGTCCCGGCGGAAGCGGCGATAGGAGGCAGAGCGGCACGCCATGCGCGCAGCATTGCACTGAACCGGTCAGTGGAGGTCCGTAGCTCTTCCCTGAACCGTGCGACCAGCAACAGTGCATAGTCGGTTGCTGCCCCGAAGACGAGGATGAAGAGAATGCCCTGGCTTTGGCCGTTGAGAGTTACCGTCCCCGCATCCGCGAGCAGGTAGACAACGAGGCTGGCCAGTGCGAGGGCGAGGATAGCGCTCAGAACGACGATGAAGGGCAGCAGTGGGCTGCGATAGACGATGACCAGGATGACGATCACGACCACTGCGGCAACGATCAGGAGCAGACCATCGATACCGGCGAAAGCCGCTCCAAGGTCGGCGCTTGACCCGGCTGGGCCCGTCACGAACACGTTGAGACCGTCGGGGGCGCCGACGAATCCGTCGCGCAGTTCATCGACGGCATCGGCGACGGACCCGTTGGCGTCGACAGGCACGATGATCTGGATGGCTTGACCGTCGCTGGACGGTATCGGCGGCGAGGGGGGTCCTGCGAATCGCTCGCCCTGCACGGCGTCTTCGACCGTGTCGGCGAGGAAGGCAAAGTCAGCATCCTCGGTGCCGCCCTCCCGCTCGGCGATTACGATCGCAGGGATGGCGGTGGTGTCTGAGAACAGGCGTTGCAAATCCTGTACCTCAGTCGACTCAGCCGATTGAGGCAAGAAAGCGGCAGCGTCGTTGACCTGTACTTCGCCCAGCTTGCCGGCGAAGGGTCCAGCAACTCCTCCGAGCACGAGCCACGCGACGAGGAGCAGTGCGGGCAGGAGCCAGCGAATGTTTCGGGTACCGGTGTTCATGATGCAGCCAATTATTCAGCAAGCTGAACATTTTGCAACTGGGTGGGGTAAATGAGCAGAGAAATCAGCGATGAACTCTCAGCCTGGCCGACTGGCCGGCTCCTGTCAGCCGCGGCACGAAAACTCGAGCACGCGTGGGAGCGGATTCTGCACGAACGTGGGCTGACCCACGCGGGGCTGGTTGCCCTGCATTGCGTCGCCCGAGGTGCTCGGTACCAGCGGGAGATCGCCAAGCAGTGCCGAGTGACGGACCAGACGATGAGCCGGACCGTCGAGCGGCTGTGTCAGCTCGGATACATCACCAAGTCCCGCGACGGTCGTGATGCGCGCCGGAGCACGATCAAGATCACCGAGAGCGGGTACCGGATCTACCGGGAACTGCACGCCCTCGAACGCGACGACCCACGGCTGGTGGCGGGCCTACCGGAACACGGTGAGCTGCGCAGGCTCCTTCTCCAACTGCTCGCACATCTAGACAATCTCGCTACCGGGGAGGCTGGGGCGGCGCAGATTCGATAGTCTTCGCCGCATGGCGTCAGAGAAGATCCCATCGCAGAGTCCCGATGATTCGATGGGTAAATGGTGGGATCAATATTGTGGTCCGGTTGTCCAACGGCGGGACGGCACATCAGCTGTGACGACGATGGATCAGCAACTGCTTGATGGCCGCGGGCCGAGTGACTGGGTACATACGGACCCGTGGCGCGTCCTGCGGATCCAGGCAGAGTTCGTGGAAGGCTTCGGCGCGCTCGCTGAGGTACCCCGGGCGGTGTCCGTATTCGGGTCCGCCCGCCTGAAACCAGGGAGCGAGGATTACGAAGCTGCGCGAAACATCGGCGCAGCACTTGTGCGCGCAGGGTACGCCGTCATCACTGGCGGAGGCCCAGGGGCCATGGAGGCTGCCAATCGAGGGGCTCGCGAGTCCGGAGGCTACTCCATCGGGCTCGGTATCGAACTGCCGTTCGAGCAGGGACTCAACGAGTGGGTGGACCTCGGTGTCAATTTTCGGTACTTCTTCGTTCGCAAGACCATGTTCGTGAAGTATGCCCAGGCTTTCGTGTGTGTCCCAGGAGGGTTCGGCACCCTGGACGAACTCTTCGAAGCGCTGACCCTGGTTCAGACGAACAAGATCACGAGGTTTCCCATAATCCTCTTCGGCTCGTCTTTCTGGGGCGGCCTGGTGGACTGGATCCGCGAGCAACTCGCCGGGACTGAGAAGATCGGCGTAACCGACGTTGGGCTCATCCACGTCACAGACAGCGTGGACGAAGTGGTCGAACTCATCGACGCCGCCCAACAGTTGCTCCACCAGCAAGTTCCGGCAGATAGGCAGTGACTGCAATGAAACGGCGAGGCCAGCTCATGGTGGCCGTGTACTGTGCCTCTGGGCCTGTCCCAGCGGAATACCTCGAACTCGCAGCCGAAGTGGGCGAGGCAATCGGTGATCGGGGGTGGGGCCTCGTATCGGGCGGCGGCAACATCTCGATGATGGGTGCGGTTGCCACTGCAGCGCGCTCAGCCGGCGCCTGGACTGTCGGTGTGATCCCCAAGGCGCTCGTACACCGTGAGGTCGCCGATACCGACTCGGACGAACTGATCGTCACCGACACCATGCGTCAGCGGAAGAAGCACATGGAGGAACGCGCGGACGCGTTCCTGACGTTGCCTGGCGGGATCGGAACGCTGGAGGAGTTTACCGAGGCGTGGACCGCCGGGTACATCGGTATGCATCGAAAACCGCTGGTCGTACTCGACCCGATGGACCATTTCGCCGGATTCTTCGACTGGATCAAGTCGCTCGTGCCGAGTGGGTTTGTGAGTCAGCATTCGCTCGACCGGATCCAGATAGCGACGTCAGTCGGGGCGGCGCTTGACCTGTGCGCCACGGACTCTGGTGCAGGAGCCGCCTAATCCAGTCGCCGCTGGATAAGGTCAAGGGATGGATTGGGCGATTACTGCAGTCGGTGCTCTGCTGGTAAGCACGGTGCTTTGGGACATATTCCACACCTTGTGGCACACGAGCGGCCAGGGCCGGATTGCACACGTGGTGCTGCTCGCGGTCTGGAAGGCCACCGCGGCGCTGGGCGGTCGAGGGCGCAGGCTGAGCGGACCGCTGGCCATGTTCGGTGTCATCGGTACCTGGGGCGCGCTAGTGGTGCTCGGCTGGGCGCTTATCTACTACCCGCATATGCCGGACAGCTTCAGCTATGAGGTGGGACTGGATCCAGACCGTCCCGCTCAGGTTCTCGACGCCTTGTACATGTCTCTCGTGACTCTCGCGACACTCGGATATGGCGACATCGTTCCGACCGCGGAATGGCTGCGCATAGTAACCCCGATCCAGGCACTTGTAGGCTTCGCGCTGCTTACCGCGGCTGTCTCGTGGGTGCTGCAGGTTTACCCCGCACTCTCGCGGCGGCGTGTGCTTGCGCTGCGGTTGGAGATGCTTGCTGCGGGAGGTCTCGCGGACAGTCTCAATGAGATGCATGCCTGTACGGCAGCGCGGGTGCTCGATGAGATCGCGGGCGGTCTCGCACAGGTCCGGATTGATCTCGATCAGTATGCCGAGACGTACTACTTCCGCGATGGCGGCGCACAATCGACCCTTGCCACGAAGCTCGACTTCGTCGCGTCACTCGCGCGTGAGGCGCAACGGGCGGAACTGGCTGACGTGCGCATCTCGGGCCGTGTCCTCGAAGACGCGCTAGACAGGCTGGCTGATCTCATTGATCACCGATTCGTCCAGTCCGGGGCTGACACTGCCGCGGTCCTCGACATCTACGCAGCGCAGCAGCGGGTCTGACGTCACCGCCGTGACACGATGGGAGTATGCGCTCCCGATGCCCCGCATTCTCGCCAACACTGTGTGGCAAACCTGTGCCCGTGAATCGGGCACTCGTGATGGCCATTGTCAACCGCACTCCGGACTCGTTTTATGACCGCGGCTCTACGTTCAGGGACGACGCAGCCATGGAAGCGGTCCGTCGGTCGGTCAATGAGGGAGCCGATGTCATCGACATTGGCGGAGTGAAGGCAGGTCCCGGACAGGACGTCGACGAAGCGGAGGAAATGCGGCGCGTAGTGCCGTTCGTCGCTGCGGTCAGGAACACCTTCCCAGACGTCATCATCAGCATCGATACCTGGCGCGCGAACGTAGCCCGCAGGGCATGCGCGGAGGGCGCGGATCTGATTAACGACACGTGGGCGGGTGCTGATCCCGAACTTGCGGTCGTTGCTGCTGAGCTTGGTGCGGGAATAGTGTGCTCGCACACGGGAGGCGCCGAACCGCGCACGAGACCCCACCGCGTGCGCTATGCCGACATTGCCGCGGAAGTAGCTGACGAAGTGACCCGCGCTGCCGATCGAGCGCTATCAGCTGGCGTCCGTGAAGACGGTATCCTGATCGATCCGACACACGATTTCGGCAAAAACACTTTCCACGGCCTCGATTTGTTGCGGCGATTGGACGTTCTTGTGAATTCCGGATGGCCAGTCTTGATGGCGCTGAGCAATAAGGATTTCATCGGGGAGACTCTAGATGTGGGTCTGACCGAAAGATTGGAGGGCACCTTGGCAGCAACAGCTGTAGCAGCCTGGTCTGGTGCGCGAATGTTCCGGGTGCATGAGGTGGCCCAAACTCGGCGTGTTCTCGACATGGTGGCTGCAATAGCAGGAACACGTCCACCCGCCCGAACAGTGAGGGGTCTCGCATGACAATCACACCGCTGCGCCATGATTGGATGCAGACCAACAGCTGGACTGAGCCGGAGTGGACAGTAGCGGAACTTGTCGCCGCGAAACGCGGCCGGACGGTTTCTGTGGTGCTGCCTGCCCTCAATGAGGAGGACTCAGTCGCAGGTGTGCTCGATACCATCCGCCCGCTGACCGACGGTCTCGTCGACGAACTCATCGTCCTTGATTCTGGGTCGACCGATGACACGGCGGAAGTAGCCCGCGCCGCAGGTGCCACCGTGTTCTCACGGGAGGAGGCGTTGCCCGATCTTGATCCGCTTCCGGGCAAAGGTGAAGCGCTGTGGCGCGGTGTGGCTGCAAGCACCGGTGACATCATCGTGTTCATCGACTCTGACCTCATCGACCCGGACCCGATGTTCGTACCGCGACTGTTAGGACCGCTGCTGACGACTCGCGGAATACACCTTGTGAAAGGCTTCTACCGGCGGCCACTGCTCGATGGCGATGCAGAGCATTTTCACGGTGGCGGCCGCGTTACCGAGCTTGTTGCACGACCGATGCTCACCGCGCTGCGCCCGGAGCTTTCGGCGGTATTCCAGCCTCTAGGCGGTGAGTACGCCGGTACACGCGAACTGCTCGAGTCGGTGCCCTTCGCCCCCGGTTACGGTGTGGAAATTGGGCTCCTGCTTGACACCTATCATCAATGGGGAATCGATGCGATAGCTCAGGTGAACCTAGGTGTCCGGAAGCATCGCAATCGGCCGCTAACCGATCTGGGCTTTATGAGCCGCCAGATACTGGCGACGATGCTCGAGCGGGTTGGTGTCACGGATTCAGGAGTTGGGCTCACCCAGTACCTGCCGGCCGGAGAGTCATTCTCTTCAGTGACCTCGACTGTGGACCTCGAGGACAGGCCCCCTCTCGTACGCCTTGCGCATGAACTCCATGATCGGGGCAAGATGAGAGCGTGACAACCGCTCTGCTTTATGTCCTGATCCTCGCCGGTGTGGCGGGTGTGTTCTTCTTGCTCGCCGCGCTCGTCTTCGGGCGCGGCGAAGCGCTGCCACCGCTACCACCGGGCACTACACCTACAGCGCTCCCGTTGACCGAAATTCACGGAGATGACGTCCGCGAGCTGACGTTTCAGCAAGTACTACGCGGCTACAAGGCATCGGAGGTGGACTGGGCGCTCGACCGTCTGGCGGCGGAGATCGATAACCTGCGCGCCGAGCTCGACGAGGCGCGGGGGTCGCGATGTCGCTGAACGGCGGGCAGATCCCCATGCAGCGTTGCTCTTGGGCCCAAGGAGATCCGCTCTATGAGCAGTACCACGATGAGGAATGGGGCAGGCCGCTGCATGGGCGGGACGCGCTCTTCGAGCGGCTTTGCCTCGAAGCGTTCCAGTCGGGACTGTCCTGGATCACCATCCTCCGAAAACGTGAGGCCTTTCGCGTGGCATTCGCTCAGTTTCATGTCGAGACAGTTGCGCAATTCGGACCGAATGACATCGAACGCTTGCTCGATGACTCCGGCATTGTCAGGAACAAACGAAAAATTGCCGCTTGCGTAAATAATGCTTCCCGTGTTCTTGACCTGGATTGCGATCTAGACGAGTTGCTGTGGTCATTTGCGCCACCACCGCGGCCGCGCCGTTTACGTGAAATCGCGGAAATTCCCGCTGTAACGGCTGAATCGACGGCAATGGCAAAAACTCTCAAGAGCCGTGGCTTCACATTCATTGGGCCGACTACTGCCTACGCACTTATGCAAGCTACCGGAATGGTCGACGACCACCTGGAAACCTGCCCGGTACGACTGAATAGCCCTCCCTGAGTGATGCAGATCGGCCGGATGTGCGGTGTCGTGCTGCGCGGAACTAAGCTGTTCAGGGGAGAATGAGGAGCGTACAGCGCCAGCGCCAGGGCGGGACAGGTTCCCGGGCTCGGCGGCGGCACGATTAGACTAAGTGTCTGACTCGGCTATTCCGCCGTCAGCGGAATGTGCACAGATTTTGGAGGGAGCAGAGATGGCGGCGATGAAGCCCCGGACTGGTGACGGTCCTCTCGAGGCAACCAAGGAGGGGCGCGGGATCGTAATGCGTGTGCCGCTTGAGGGTGGTGGGCGACTAGTCGTCGAGCTAACGCCAGACGAAGCCGCTAATCTGGGAGAGGCGCTGAAGACTGTGACCAGCTGAATTGCTGATCGCCAGCCCCGATCATCTGGGCCCTGTGTTCCGCTGGTTCACCCAATGGTTCACGGGGCCCTGGCATGCGAGGTGAAATGACCGAAGGACCCGCAATTCCGACTCCGCTCGCTACGGTGACGTGGATATCGGCGGCCGAATCCAAGGAAAGTGCACCGGCGGAAATAGTCGTCGAGTTCGTGGCGCCCGCTTCGAATCGCCCTGACGTCGAGATCCCAGGGGACCCGCGTGGCCGCTGGCAGTTGTGTGTCGACCGGCACGCCGGAGACGCCCGCTCTGGTGACGGCATCGCGGACCCAGGCAAGCCGTGGCGTGCTGCGGGCGCCACGCTGATACACGCCCTGGTTGAGCACGCCGCTCGGCGCTCCGCAGACGGAGTTGACATCGTGCTCCCGGCTGACGTGGACGACCCGTCCGCTGAGGCGCTGGTGATTGGGCTTGTTGCGGGTTCACATGAGTTGCGCCTCAGCGGGAGTGCTGAGGAAAGGCACCTTCCTCACGTGCGGCTCGTCAGTGAACGTGATGTCAGCAGCGCTGTGCGTCGCGGCAACGTATTGGGCCGCGCCACAGCGTTCGCGCGCGACCTCGCGAACCTTCCCTCAAATCTGAAGAGCCCCCGCGGACTTGCCGAATACGCGCGCAGCGCCCTCACATCCGTGAGCCTCGACATTCGCGTCAGGGATGAAGGCTGGCTGTCAGACCGCGGCTTCGGTGGAGTGCTCGCGGTGGGGGGCGGCTCATGTGAGCCGCCGAGACTCATCGAGATCTCCTGGGCACCGCCGGAATCGGAGAGCGAACAGCTCCCGCATGTCGTTCTTGTGGGCAAAGGGATCACATTCGACACCGGCGGAATATCGGTGAAACCGGCCGCGAACATGCACCTGATGAAGACCGACATGGCCGGGGGCGCGGCGGTTCTCGCCGCAGTTAGCGCGATAGCTGACCTCGCACCGCGCGTACGTGTTACCGCGCTGGTCCCCAGCGCGGAGAACATGCTCTCCGGGAGTGCGTACCGGCCGGGAGATGTGGTGACGCATTACGGCGGACTGACGACTGAGGTGTCAAACACCGACGCGGAGGGCCGCATGGTGCTCGCCGACGCGCTCGCCTACGCGGTAGAGGAACTGGCCCCTGACGTCCTGATCGATATCGCAACACTGACCGGGGCCATGAAAGTTGCACTCGGCATGCGGACGGGTGCCGTCTTCACAGCCGACACCGCACTCGACTCGGCGATTCGCAACAGCGGCAGCGCAGTTGGTGAGCGGTGGTGGCGACTACCACTCTCGGAAGAGCATGCCGACGCCGTGCAGTCGACGATCGCCGACCTCCGTCAGGCGCCAGGCGGTCCGGGGGCGATCACCGCTGCGCTGTTCCTGAAGGAGTTCGCTGGCGACTCGCGCTGGGTACACCTCGACATCGCCGGTCCAGCGCGGGCTGAGGACGCGTACGACGAAGTGAATCCAGTTGCGAGCGGATTCGGGGCACGAACCCTCACAACTTTCGTAGAGTGGTGTGCGCAAAACGTAAAACCTTCGCGAATGTTGCCTAGTCAGCCGTGAGACACCGTGCTTGATACTGCGGTCAAATGCCTGATGTGCCCGCACTGCGGCGGACCGTTGCAGAAGTCTGAACGCCAGCTGAAGTGCCCCGTCGGCCATTCGTTCGATATCGCGCGCCAGGGTTATGTCACGCTGCTCAAGGAGCCGCTGCACGGCATAGCTGGTGATACCAGTGAGATGCTCGCGGCTCGACATGAGTTTCTGAGCGGGGGTTATTACCAGCCAATACAGGATCACGTTGCCCACGTGGTCACAGCCCGACACTGTCAAGGTTCATCCTCACCACTCACAGGGTCGCCAACTGTGGTGGACGTCGGTGCCGGTGCAGGAGATTATCTTTCGGCCGTCCTTGCCGCCTGTCCCGGCGCCCAGGGGATAGGGCTCGACGTCTCGAAGTTCGCCGCACGCCGTCTCGCACGCCACCACGTGAGAAGCTGCGGGATCGTTGCGGACACATGGCGACAGATCCCGCTGCGTGATGGAACTGCCAGCGTCGTCTTGTCAATTTTCGCGCCGCGCAACGTGTCGGAGATCGCGCGGGTCTTGCAGGAATCGGGCACCTGGATCGTTGTCACACCAACGCCACAACATCTGCGCGAACTGACTGCCGTCCCTGGAGTCGTGAGCGTGCACGAAGACAAGGCCGGCAAGCTCGTCAGCGTGGTCGCGCCGAGATTTGCGCTGGAAGTGCGGCGCCGCATCGAATTCCAGTGCCCGCTTACGACCGCTGCGGCTGAACTGCTGCTCGCAATGGGTCCGACAGCACACCATCTCAACGTCGACGAGCGGCACCGCGTCATTATGGCGGCAGCCGAGACGGCGAACGGGGATCAGGACGCGGATGCGGTGTTCTCCGTGACAGTTTCGGTTGACGTGTCCGTATTCACGCAGACGTGACCTAGCCTTGCCGTGGCGAAGGTTGGCAAGCTCAGCACGCGACGATAGGTTGAGAAGCGTGAGGAGTCAGCCGCACGTTCTCGGGATCGTTCTCGCTGGCGGTGAAGGCAAGCGCCTCTATCCGCTTACCGCAGACAGGGCCAAACCTGCCGTACCTTTCGGCGGTGCGTACAGGCTCATCGATTTTGTGCTTAGCAACCTCGTCAACGCTGGCTATCTGAAGATCTGCGTCCTTACGCAGTACAAGTCCCACTCACTCGATCGCCACATTTCGCAGAACTGGCGCCTGTCAGGGCTGGCGGGCGAATACATCACTCCCGTCCCTGCCCAGCAGCGGCTCGGTCCCCGCTGGTACACGGGAAGTGCGGATGCGATCTTTCAGTCGATGAACCTCGTCGTCGATGAAGACCCGGAGTACATCGTGGTGTTCGGCGCGGACCACGTGTACCGCATGGACCCGGAACAGATGGTGGCGCAGCACATCGAATCTGGCGCCGGAGTCACCGTCGCGGGCATTCGCGTGCCGCGAGCCGAAGCGCGGGCTTTCGGCTGTATCGAGGCGGACAGTGCAGGCCAGATCACCCAGTTTCTCGAGAAGCCGGCTGACCCGCCAGGTACACCGGATGACCCCAGCGTCACCTTCGCCTCAATGGGCAATTACGTCTTCAGTACGAAGGCGCTCGTCGACGCGCTGCGTAGCGACGCGGAAGATTCGGACTCCGACCATGACATGGGGGGCGACATCATCCCGATGCTCGTGTCACGGGGCGAAGCCGCGGTTTACGACTTCAATGACAACCACGTGCCAGGTGCGACAGAACGCGACCGTGGGTACTGGCGAGACGTCGGCACCATCGATGCCTTTTATGACGCTCATATGGATCTGGTATCGCCGCAGCCAGTATTCAACCTTTACAACCGTCGCTGGCCCATTCGCGGCGCAGCCGAGAACCTCGCTCCCGCTAAGTTCGTGGAGGGCGGGATCGCCCAGGAGTCCGTTGTTGGCGCGGGAAGCGTGATTTCCGCATCGGTGGTGCGTCAATCAGTGGTGAGCTCCAATGTCATCGTTGACGCGGGAGCAACCGTCGAAGGCAGCGTGCTCATGCCGGGTGTGAGAATCGGTCGTGGCGCGATCGTGCGCCACGCGATACTCGACAAGAACGTTGTGGTGGGCGAGGGCGCAATCATTGGAGTGGACCAAGACAAGGACCGCGAACGGTTTGCCGTCAGCCAAGGTGGCGTCGTCGCAGTTGGAAAAGGTGTCTGGGTCTAACGCCTGAGACGCCGTTTCGTTGATCGCGCGGGCCCAATTACTTCCGTGCCGCGCAGAGCAACCCCTCGCCGAGCGGGATGAGGACACTGGTCAGCGTCTCATCGTCCGCGATCAACTGTGCGGCCTCCCGGGCGCTGAGTGCCGCCGCGTCCTGCTGGCTGGGATCTCCCACACGTCCACCGAGCATGGAGGCGTTGACGACGAGCGCCCCGCCCGGCCGGAGCAGCCTCGTGCTTGCCGCAACATACTGAGGCTGGTCGACGACATTTGCGTCGATGAAGACAAGATCGTACGACGCGTCCGCGAGCCGTGGGAGCACGTCGAGTGCCCGGCCGTTGATCAGACGCGTCCGCGTGGACGCAATGCCCGCTTCCTGGAAAGCGCGCCGGGCCGCCCGGAGATGCTCCGTGTCCGTGTCGATCGTGGTCAGAATGCCGTCGGCGCGCATGCCGCGCATCAGGCACAGGCCACTCACGCCGGCGCCGGTGCCGATTTCGACGACAGCACGAGCATCTGACAGTCGCGCAAGAAGGGCAAGCGTCGCACCGATCGCCGGCGTGACCGCGCGTGCACCGAGATCGTCGGCTCGCTCGCGTACCGCGCGGAGGATGTCGTCCTCGATCGTTGACGATTCGGCGTGGGAGAGCATGAGGTCGGCATTTGCAAGCACGGCTTCGAGGTTATCGCCAGATCTGCAGCTAATTGTGGCAGGCGCGCGGAAAAAGGTTTCTCAGGCTGTACTCAGGGCACTCATAGTAGGTGCACATTCGGGCCGGCGAGAGTGACAGATCAAAGTAGTACCGGTGCGACTGCACAACGCGATGCGCAGACGTTCAGGCGACTGGACGTTTCCGGCATCGTCCGAGCGGGAATAATCTCGGCGAAGCTGGAGGTTGACACTGACAATGATGTCGCGTGACAGTGGTCTTGACGGGGAGGCGGCACAAAGCTTGATGCGCGTACTGGGCTCGGGAGCGAGCAAAAAGAGAGCCTCATCGACGGGTGAGGAAGCCGAAGTTCACAACAGTGACATAGATCCGGACCTATCAGGCACCGGTGCATTCGACGCGTCCGACGGGCAGGTCCCCTTGCCGAGTTGGGATGAACTCGTCCGTGAACATGCCGACCGCGTGTATCGGCTCGCCTACCGGCTTTCCGGAAATGCTCACGACGCTGAAGACTTGACCCAAGAGACTTTCATTCGGGTTTTCCGGTCATTGTCGAGTTATCAGCCGGGCACATTTGAAGGCTGGCTGCATCGAATCACCACTAACTTGTTCCTCGATATGGTGCGCAGGCGAACCCGGATCCGGATGGAAGCGTTGCCCGAAGACTACGAACGCGTGCCCTCGGGCGGTCCTGATCCCGAGCAGATCTACCACGACTCGCGACTCGACCCGCATCTGCAGCGCGCGCTTGACGGGCTCGCTCCGGACTACCGTGCCGCAGTGGTTCTGTGCGACATCGAAGGGCTGTCCTATGAGGAGATCGCCGCAACGCTGGGTGTGAAGCTCGGAACTGTCCGTAGCCGGATTCACCGCGGACGCCAGGCGTTGCGTGAAAACCTCAGGCAGATGGGTGTCTTGGGCACTCAGGGGCTCGCACCCACGTCTGTGTGACCGGATGGTCGGCGCGACTTTCGGTACTGTGGAGAGGCGCGCGAGCAAGTATTCTGGCGTACCTTGGATAGAGCAGAAGCGATCGAGGAGGTGTGATGGTGTCACCAGGCGGCGTGCCGCGCCGGATGTTTGGCTGGAGGCTTCCGTCCTTCTCCGTTTGGAGTGCAGGTTCGGCATTTCCGGTGACTATGTCTCCGATTTCCCCAGCATCGATGCAGCGAGCTCCACGTCAGCGTGCGTTCCGGGCTACCGAGCACCTTGCTCACGAAGCGATCGCCGCGTACGTCGACGGGGAACTTCCGATGTCTGCCTATCTCAGAGCGGGCGCGCACCTGTCGATGTGTGACGAGTGCCGCGATCAGGTGAGCGCGCAGATACAAGCCCGGTCCGCGTTGCGGCAGTCCGGGCCCGTGGGTGTCCCCGAATCTTTGCTGAGTGCCCTCTCGCAGATCCCTGCCAGTGCTGCACTGAGGCGCGAATTCCCCGTGGCGTCACCCACCGACTCTGCGCAAGCTCGGCGGAAGCGCCGATAAGGGTGCTAGCGCCAGTGAGAGTGGCAGCACTCGCGGTTGCTTGCCACGCCAAATGTGCTGCAGCGCCGTCAGTGGGTCGTGGCGAAAGACCGAGAAGACTGGGTGGCTAGTGGACGACGGTGATATCGGGCGGTCCCGCGATCGCAGCGATCGCCCCCGGCTTGAGTCCCGCCCGATCTCGAGTCCGGAGGTAGACCCCCAAACGCAGCGGGTGTTCCGCAGGCCGGACGGGGTGTCTGGTTCGTTCACTCCTGCGAACGCTCGCGACCGTGAGTCACCTGAGATTCAGATTCAACCGGCGGATCCGGTGCTCGCCGAAGCTTTCGGCCGCCCGCCTGACACTTCTGAGCAGTTGCAGCGCCCACCGGACCAATACGCATGGTCACACGAGGAGCCGACTCAGGAAGATCCCTGGCGGGATCCAGAGTCCGCGATGCAACTGGGGTCGCCGGCACGCGAGACGGTGGAGACGGATCCAGCTGATCAGCCTCCAGCGCCACGGCTCACCGCCCGTGATGTTCTCTTCGGTCGCCGGGTATCAGTGCGCGGACTCGCTCTCCTCGGCGCGATCGCCTTGGTGATCGGCCTGTCCGGCGGGTTGCTCGGCCGGTTAACGGCTGAAGTCTACGAAGCGCGGACGAGTTCCCGCGTGACGATATCGCAGCAATCCCCCGACGGGGACAATCCGCTGGGGCCGATCTCTGCGGTTGCACGGGCTGTCACGCCAGCGGTGGTCTCTATCCGTGTTCGGGCGGGCAATCAGTCAGCCACAGGCTCGGGTGTCGTGATTGACGGCGACGGGTACATCGTCACGAACAACCACGTGATTTCGATGGCTGCGCGCGGTGGTGACACCGAAATCGAAGTCCTCTTCTTCGATGGCAGCAGGGCACCGGCGGACATCGTTGGCCGTGACACTCGCACAGATCTTGCGGTGATCCGGACCTCGGCGGACAACCTCACTGTCGCTGACTTTGGCACGTCCGAGTCCGTGCAGGTGGGGGAAGAGGTTCTCGCGATAGGTGCACCGCTCGGGCTTGATCGCACAGTGACCAGGGGAATTGTCAGCGCACTCAACCGCCCAGTTCCGCTTATTGGGGAGGGGACCGACACGGACGGGGTTATCGACGCCATTCAGACGGACGCCTCGATCAACCCCGGCAACTCTGGCGGGCCGCTCGTCGACCTGGATGGGCGAGTGATCGGAATCAACACTGCCATCCGATCCGCGACTGGCGGTTCGATTGGTTTGGGCTTCGCGATTCCGTCTGACATCGTGGTCGCCGTGAGTGAGCAGCTCATCCGCGACGGTCGGGCAGAACACCCGAGCATTGGCGTTACCGCTCGAACTGTGGCAAATGAGGCAGCGACGGGAGCCGAGATCGCCAATGTCAACAGCAACAGCCCCGCCGAACGCGCCGGTATCCGGGAAGGCGATGTCATTGTCCGGGTCGGGGACCGCGAAGTATTCAGCGCCGACGAGCTTTCAGTTGCAGTGAACAGTCTCGCGATTGGTGAAACTGTCACAGTGCAGCTGATCAGAACCGGCAGGCTGATCGATGTGGAGATCACACCCGAGGCTTTGCCGTGAGGAGTGGGCAAGCTCCCGCTTGGCGTTCGTTCTTCTTGCGAAGCAAGTAAGCTAGCAACGTGTTCAGCAACATCGGTTGGGGCGAGATCTTCATTCTCATGGTCGCCGCCCTTGTCATCCTGGGACCTGAGCGGCTCCCTGGCGCCATGACTTGGACCGCTCGCGCGTTGCGTCAGGCACGCGACTATGTCGCCGGTGCAAGCAAACAGATCCGTGACGAGATGGGTACCGATTTCGACGATTTCCGTGAGCCTCTCAACGAGTTGCGGAACCTTCGCAACATGTCGCCGCGGGCAGCAGTAACGAAGCATTTGCTCGACGGTGATGACTCGATTTTCACCGGAAACTTCGACTCCCCAAGTCAGGCACCCTCTGGTTCGTCGGGCGGGAAACCGGGCGGCAGCAAGCCTGAGATGAATCCAGAGAAATCACCTCTCAGCATGAATGAAAAACCACCCATCGACACGGATGCGACGTGATATGCAGAACAACCGGTTGCTTATGGTGTGGGCTGTGCTCGTGTCACTCGTGGTAGTGCTGTCTGTCCTATCGTTCCTGGTGAACAATTGACCTGACAAAGGCTGCGGTTTCGTCGACCGCGTGCTGAGCCTCGGGCACCAAGTACACCATGGCTGGAAAAGCATGGAGCTGCTGAATCCATGCATGAACCTCGACGCGCACCCCGCGGCGGTGCAGTTCACGGCCGAACTCGTAGATGTCCGTGGCAAGGAGTTCATTGTGCGCGGCGGTGAGGAACACCGGCGAGGTGATGAGGTCTGAAGCGTGCAGCGGGGACAGGACGCCCTCGACGGGCACATCTCCGGACAGCCAATGCCGCCGGACGCGTACGACCCGCCTGGCTGGAAGGTACGCGTCCTTCGCTGGCCGGGCCACGTGGTAGCGCTCGGGGAACATCGACAGCAGCGGAGAAAACCCGATGAGCCCGTCCGGAACGTGCAGGTTCCGCCGAGCGGCGAGTTCCCCTACCTTCATCGTGAGGTAGCCGCCCGCGGAGTCGCCCGCCACAAAGATCTTGCGCGTCGGCCGCGCCGTCTGGTTGAGCTCCTCGTACGCTTTGATGGCGTCGGCGACCGATGTGCCCACACCGCCGTCCGGCAGTTGCCGGTACGCGACTGACACCACATCGGCATCAACCGCCAGAGCCAGCGCGGTGCAGATCGGGCGGTGCGTCCCCAGGCCGCCGAAATAGAACCCGCCGCCGTGCAGGTACAGGATGACCGGACGGTTCGCTGTGAGTCGCGAGTTCCGGGGTGACACCCATTCCGCAGGGCAGCCGCCCAGTTCAGCTGGCGTGTATGTGCACCGTGATGATTTACCGCGCGCGGTCAAACGACGGTCAACGCGTCCCGACAGCGCGACGATCAGCGAGAAGCCGAGCACCCCTAGCGGCCACAGCAGGAAGAGGGGCCTCACAAACAACCACGTACACCACCAGATCAGCCGCGAGCGCGCACTCGGTGGACCATGGTGCACGGTGAAAGCGCGGCCCTCCGCATCCGCAGCAGGCGCAGCCTCCGAAGGATCGTCATAGGGGATTCTTTCGGCCTGCACCGTGACCCTCCCTTCCTGGCTGCCCCGCGGTGTTTGGTCAGCGCAGATGTCGCGTGGTGTCGATGCCCAGTGACATCCCTGCGAGCCCGCGCTCGCGTACGGCGAGTTTCTCGGCGATGGCGAGTAGAGCCTCACCGGCCGCAGAGTCGGGATGGCTCAGCACGATCGGCATTCCGGCGTCGCCGCCTTCCCGGATCGCGGGATCGAGGGGCACCTGGCCGAGTAGCGGCACGTTCGCACCGATGGATTGCGTCAGCCGGTCCGCCACTACTTGGCCGCCGCCGGAACCGAACACATCCATACGCGTGCCGTCAGCTAGTTCGAGCCACGACATGTTCTCGATGACACCAGCGACGCGTTGCCGCGTCTGCAAAGCGATGGCGCCCGCGCGTTCCGCCACTTCTGCAGCTGCCTGCTGCGGGGTAGTGACAACGAGGATTTCAGCGCCAGGGATCAGTTGTGCGACAGAAATCGCAATGTCCCCGGTGCCGGGCGGCAAGTCGAGCAAGAGGACGTCCAGATCACCCCAGAATACGTCGGCAAGAAACTGCTGCAATGCACGATGCAGCATTGGCCCCCGCCACACCACTGGAACGTTGCCAGTGGTGAACTGAGCGATCGAGATGAGCTTCACCTCATGCGAGATGGGCGGCAGGATCATCCGCTCAACTTGTGTTGGTTTCGCGTCAGTCCCAAGCATGCGCGGGATCGAATGTCCGTAAATATCGGCGTCTAGCACGCCCACTGACAGTCCCCGTGCCGCCAGCGCTGCGGCGAGGTTGACGGTGACGCTGGACTTTCCGACGCCACCCTTTCCGGAGGCGACCGCGTACACGCGCGTAAGTGAGTTCGGCTGAGCGAAAGGAATGACCGGCTCCGCGGAGTCACCGCGGAGCTTCTTTCGCAGCTCGCTGCGCTGCTCGTCGTCCATGACGTCGAGCGTGACGCTCACATCGCGCACTCCCGGAACATCCGCTGCAGCCGATGACACGCGGTTCTCGATTTCAGAACGCATCGGGCACCCGGACACCGTGAGGTATATGCCAATCGCGACATCACCCTCATCGGTGATGTCGATGCTTTTCACCATGCCAAGTTCAGTTATGGGCTTGCGGATCTCGGGGTCTTGCACCCGGGCAAGCGCTGACCGGATGGCCGATTCAGTAAGTTGGGACATCACCATCGATCATAGGCGCCGCCCCCAGCATGCGACGACTTGCGTGTCAGCTGGGGGCGGATTCCTATCACGGGAACGGGAGCCGGAGGTCCGGGAGACCGGGAATCTCAGGCAGCGAGGGTGGCGGTGGAGGCGGTGCACCCTCGTCGCCCTGATCCGGCCCGGGCTGCGGCGCGCAGAAGATCACGCATGGGACCTGAGGCGGCGGCGGAAGCATCTCGGCCAGCTCGTCGAGTGGGTTTCGTGGGCGGTCCTCATCGCGGGCCTCGTCCTCGTCCCTGTCGTCGAGCTCGCCATCCTCACCGCGTCGCAACTCGTCGATCAGCGAGGACATCGGGTCTGCAGCTGCCTCCGCTGAAGGATCTGGCAACTCCCAGGGGAGCGCCCCGGCTGGCGGCAGGTCGGTCGGGGTGGGAAGTACACCCGTCGCGTAGGCGGTTGCCCAGTTCCGCACGTTATTCAGGTAGCTGCGCGATGCGTTGTAACGCAGGATGGCTCGCTCCTGGTTGCCGGCCACGGTGAGATCCCCGCCGGCGTCGCACAGGTACTTCGCTGCCGCGACTGTCGCGTCGTAGACATTGTGAGGATCTGCCTGGCCGTCACCGTTGCCGTCGGTGGCGTACATCCGCCACGTGCTCGGTATGAACTGCATCGGTCCCACAGCGCGGTCGAACTGGCTGTCGCCGTCCAGTTCGCCGCCGTCGGTATCACGGATCACGGCAGTGTTCGGTGTGGTCCCATCCAGCCGCGGACCCAGGATCGGACGCAGTGTCCGCCCGTTTACGTCAACCGCGCCCCCAGATGCGTGCCCCGACTCAACGTGGCCGATACCTGCAAGGAGGGTCCAGGAGATGCCGCACGATGGGCGCAGCGCCTCCATCTGAGCCGCAGCCTTCTTGTAGGCCTCGAGCATCACGGCGGGAATCGCGAACGCCCCGAGATTGACGGTCACATTGTTCAGCGCCTCACCCACGGCGAGATTGAGGCCCTCAAGAAGTTCCTCCCCTGCCTGCTGGGCAATCGCGTCCGCTGCGACCGTCTGTTGGCTGCGCAACACTGTCGGGTTTCGCAGCACGGGCGTCACCATGCCAACAGTCGAGTCGTTGTAGGCAGCTGCTGCCGCGTGGCTGATCTCGACCTCATGTACAGCCTGGGCGGCCGAATCGGACGATTCTAGGTCGGATGCTGCTGCAACCCCGAACAGCCCGGCTGGGAGCAGTCCGGCCATCGCGAGAACGCTGCTGCGGCGGTTGCGTGACGTGTCGCGGCGCTTCTTCGTCGGCACTGGCGAATTCCTCACCTTCGTTGTCAAAACGTGACTAACTTTACATACACGTTGCCGAGTTGTGCGCACCGATTGACCAAGTTGATCCGCGGAGCGATCAACTCTCAGGAACTACCCCGTACCATTGGTCTTGATCTGACGGTTTTGCGCCGAAGATCCGGATGTCACGCGTGGGATTAGAGTCACAGTTGAGCACTGTCCGGCACTTACCGCGTGCGCTGTGCGTTATAGGGAAGAAGCAACTATTCGGGACGGCAGGCCGTGCTGTGCAGGCAGGCCGAAAACCTCATCACCCTCGAGGAGAGTGACGATGACGAGTCCGCTGAGCGGGGCGAAGAAGTTTGGGTTGCCCACCCCGCCAACTGGATGGCCAATCGGGGCGTACCCGACCTACGCTGAGGCCCAACGTGCGGTTGACTATCTGTCTGACCAGCAGTTCCCAGTGCAGGACGTCACCATTGTCGGAGTCGACCTCATGCAGGTCGAGCGGGTCACCGGTCGGCTGAACTGGCCCCGCGTGATCGGTGGTGCCGTGGTCACCGGCGCCTGGATCGGTGTTTTTATTGGTTTGCTCATCGGAATATTCACCGGGCAGTTGCTTGAGCCGCTCGTCACCGGAATATTCTTCGGCGTTCTCTTTTGGGTCGTCATGCAGGCAGTCCAATATGCCGCCTCGCGGGGGCAGCGCGATTTTCAGTCGACGATGCAACTCGTAGCCGGCCGCTACGACGTGTTGTGCAATCCGGCGAATGCGGAGCGCGGGCGTGACTTGCTCGCGCGGCTCGCGGAGGGCCACTGAGCCATGTCCGCGCGTGATCTGCCAGCCCGAGTGCGGGCTCACATCACAACTGAACTCGCGATCGGCGAACCCGCGGGCGCGTCGGTGACGTTCCTGGGCGTAGAACCAATCGAAGTGTTGCGCTTCGGTCCCGCGCCAAGCGGTCTCGTTTACTACGCGACGTGTGGCTGCAGCCAGCAACCTATGGGCGATCCTGCGGACCTTATGGCGGACCCGGTGCGTGGCCCTCGCGCGGAGGTTGTCATGCGGCTGCGCGGCGGGGCCGACCAGGTCCTTCGCCCGCTCGCCGTGATTGCCGCTTCGCCCGGCGTGGAAGGACTGATCCTCGCGGAAGATTCGCTCATCGACCTGGGTGAGCCGTTGTGGCCCGGTTCCGCGTTCACCGCAGTGGTCCTGGGACGCAGTGAGGTGCAACCGCTCACGCTGTCGGAGCCCATGTCACCTATCGAGTTCTTCGATGCGGTTCCGATTACTCCGACGGAGGCGGCGTGGCTGCGCCTGCGCGGCGTGTCGGCGCTGCGGGAAGCCTGGGCAGAGGCATCGATCGACACGACTGACCCCGCTCGATCTGCAGTTCGGATGACGTGACGGTGCGGAATGGGATGATGCGGAGATGACGCGCATCGATCTGCACACCCATACGACAGCGTCGGATGGCACAGACTCCCCGTCGCAGCTAATCGAGAATGCTGCTGCTGCCGGAATCGACGTGCTCGCACTGACTGACCACGACACGACGTCTGGCTGGGAAGAGGCTGTCGCAGCCTTGCCAGTTGGAATGGTACTGATCAGGGGCATGGAGATGTCGTGCGTCGGCAGGGGAGAAGACGGATATCCCGTATCTGTCCATTTGCTGGCATATCTATTCGACCCGGACCATCCTTCGCTTGCTGCCGAGCGGAAGCGGCTCCGCGAAGCGCGGCGTGCACGTATCGCAACGATGGCGGAACGGATGCAGGCGGACGGACTCCCCATCGACGCCGAACGGATTCTCTCGGAAGCGGGACCAGCGATTGGGCGGCCACACCTGGCCAGGGCACTCACCGAAGCGGGCGTCGTCTCATCGGTGCAGGAGTCCTTTCAGCACTTGCTTTCCCCCCGCGGTCCTTACTACGTGCCGATGCGGAACACCGATCTCGGCTCTGCGGTCGCCATGGTGCGAGAAGCTGGTGGAGTACCCGTCCTCGCCCACGCCCGCGCAAGTGCGCGGGGCCGACTGGTCGACCTTGAGCACATCGAAAAGCTCGCGGCGAGCGGCGCGCTCGCCGGGCTCGAGATCGATCACCCAGATCACTCGGCGCCTGATCGCGAGCTTCTGCTAAACATCGCGCACCGCTACTCGCTGATCACGACCGGCTCGTCCGACTATCACGGTGCGAACAAGCACGTTAGGCTAGGCGCCTTCATGACGGCTCCCGCTCAACTCGATGCCATTGTCTCCGCGGGCACCGGCGTAGAGGTCGTAGTGGGAGAGTGAAAGTTCGTGTACGAGAACACGCAGAATTTGCACAGGTACGACCATCCGGGTGCGGTCGCCGCGCGCGACGGGATGGTCGTCCGCGCGCTCCGTGGCCTGTCCGGGGCTCTTGCCGCGGGGCTCGCGGTACTAACGATAGTGGTGGTCGTAGTGAGCCATTATGCGCCTGAGCGCGGCCTCGCCGGACCGGGATCAGCGTCGGTCTTCTGGCACGTTACTGGCGGGGTGGTTGCTGTGGCCGCGCAAATTGTCGCTGACCGGAGCCGCGGTCTGCTCGCTTTCCTCTGGAGCGTGATCGTTATCACTACAGTGGGTGTCGTTCTCTTCGCGCAGTGGTGGAGCTGACAGCGTTCCCCTGTTCAGCGCATGCTCACCGGTGACGGGGTGTGGCTGTGAGGCGCGCAACGTGCCGCACCGGCGAAGTTGCCAGGTTGATCCGGTGGCGGCGGCGGTGGCAGACTATGAATGCTTGCGCCACAGCTACCGCCGTGGTGAAGCGGCAGACACGTAGAGTGGCGGCCCGGGGTTGATCCCTCATCTGGCACGTCGTCGCTCGCCGAGGCCGGTCCTTATTTGTCCTGTGCCGCGACTCGTCTAGGCCTCGCTAGGGCCGGCGAAGACTCAGTGAAGAGGCAGCGAGAACAGCCATCGGGCAGGCCAGTGCACACCCGTGAAGTAACGCGGGTAGTGTCAAATGATCGCAATATGCCGTAAACCGGTCTGCCGGTTTGGGTTGGAGAGACCACTAACCGCTGCGGTTGTGCTGGTCGTAATTGTGCAGGAGTAGCTGACGTGTCCACCGTTTCGGAAGCGGACCGCCCCCGCGGTGGTGATGCGGGTAACCAGGGAGCAACTGGCCCGGGCCCGATCACCGAACAGGAGATCTTTTCGAGCCACGAGGGGGGCAAGCTTTCAGTAGAAATCACAGCGCCTCTCGATAGCCAGCGTGCGCTGTCTATCGCATACACGCCCGGCGTGGCACAGGTTTCCCGCGCAATCGCCGCCGACGAGACTCTGGCTGCTCGGTACACGTGGACCAGTCGGCTCGTCGTGGTTGTCAGCGATGGCAGCGCTGTGCTTGGTCTCGGCGACATCGGGCCCAAAGCGTCTTTGCCGGTCATGGAAGGCAAAGCGGCGCTATTCAAGTCATTTGCAGGACTCAACTCGATTCCGCTTGTTCTCGACACGAAGGATCCCGACGAAATCGTCGAAACGCTGGTCCGTTTGCGCCCCTCGTTCGGCGCGGTCAACCTCGAGGACATCTCAGCGCCACGATGCTTCGAGATCGAGCAGCGGGTGATCGAGGCGCTCGATTGCCCGGTCATGCACGATGACCAGCATGGAACCGCCATTGTCGTGCTTGCCGCGCTGACGGGCGCGGCGCGAGCACTCGGCCGTGAACTTGCACCCATGCGGATCGTCATCGCGGGCGCGGGAGCAGCCGGCGTCGCATGCGCGAACATCCTGCTCGCAGCCGGAATCACCGACGTTATCGTGGTGGACTCAAAAGGCATCGTCGAGCCGGGGCGTTCAGACCTCAACGGGGTGAAACAGGATCTCGCGGCGCGGACGAATCCAACTGGCCGCCGCGGCGGAGTCGCAGAAGCACTTGATGGTGCAGATGTGTTCCTCGGTGTGTCAGCCGGAAAGGTTCCAGAGGCGATTATCGCGACTATGGCACCGAATTCCATTGTCTTCGCGCTGTCGAACCCCGATCCGGAGATTCACCCCGAAACCGCTCGAAAGTACGCGGCCGTTGTTGCAACTGGACGCAGCGACTACCCGAACCAGATCAACAACGTGCTCGCATTCCCGGGCGTGTTCAAGGGTGCACTCGACGCAGGTGCGCGGCGAATCACCGAAAAGATGAAAATCGCTGCGGCAGAGGCGATTCTGTCAGTTCTCGGTGATGAACTCTCGGCGGAGAAGATCGTGCCGAGCCCACTTGATCCCCGTGTGGCTCCAGCGGTAGCAGAGGCTGTCGCGCGTGTGGCCAAAGAAGAGGGCGTCGCTTAGCAGACGAAAGAATCGTGGAGCTTTTTCCCTCGTACTGAGGGAAAAAGCTCCACGATTTGTTTGTGCTGACCGTCAGACTGTGGACTGTCCGGCCTTCTTCATTACGCGGCCAGCCGTTGCGGCGAAGATCCGCTGGTAGCCCGAGCCGGTAGCCCGCTGGAAAAGATCCAGTGCGCGTGCATCAAGCCCGATGAGGCAGCGTGCACGATTGCGGCGAACGTCGGTGAGGATTCGCTGGGCCGCCGCTTCCGGACTAGTGCGGGCGAGGTGCTTGTCGAAGAACTCGCCGAGAGATGAGGCGTCCGTACCTTCCGCAGCCGTCGCGGTACGTGCGATTGCGGTCTTGATGCCGCCGGGGTGGACGCACGTCACCCTGACGGGATGACCGTTGGTGATCATTTCCATCCGCAGCGCTTCAGTGAAACCACGCACCGCGAACTTCGCGGCGTTGTACGCCGACTGCGACGGAATGGCCACTAGGCCAAACAAACTCGAGATGTTCACGACATGGCCGTCGCCCGACGCGATCAGGTGGGGGAGGAAGGCCTTCGTGCCATTCACCACGCCCCAGAAGTCGACGTCCATGATGCGCTCGATGTCTTTGAACTCGCTGACTTCCACGTCGCCGGTGAACGCAATACCCGCATTGTTGAAGATCAGATTGACCTTGCCGAAATGCGCAGCTACTTCGTCCGCGTATGCGAGGACCGCTTCGCGCTCAGCTACGTTGAGGGCCGCGGTGTGCACGTCGGCACCGAGCGTGCGCGCAGCTTGTGCAGTCTCGTCGAGGCCGATCGTGTTGACGTCGGAGAGTGCGAGCTTTGCGCCCTCCTTGGCAAGCTGCAGCGCGAGCGCGCGTCCGATACCTGATCCGGCGCCTGTGATGACGGCGACCTTTCCTTGGAACTTGGTCATCGGCGGGCCTTCTTTCCGGTAGAGGTGGCTTCGACAGGCTCGCTGTCAGCAGGGGCGGCGGTGGGGTCGGGATTTTCAGCCATGACTGTGATGCCGTAGTTTTCCGCATCAAACTTCTTCAGCATGTTGCGGAATGAGAACGTGAAACCTGGCCAGAGCGTGGTGTTGTTCCCGTGCTTGTCGAGGTACCAGCTCGCGCAACCGCCGGTCATCCACACAGTGGGCGCCAGCTGCGCCTGCAACTCATCATTGAATGCGGCTTGAGCTTCCTCGCGGACCTCGAATGTCGCGATGTTGTCGCGTTCGATTGTCTTGAGTGCGTCGACAACGTAGTTGAGCTGCGATTCGATCATGAACACCATGGAGGTGTGACCGAGGCCCGTGTTCGGCCCGACTAGGAAGAAAAGGTTCGGGAAGCCCGATACGGTAGTGCCCTTGTATCCCTGCATGCCGGACTCGTCAAAGACCTCGGCAAGGGAGCGGCCCTCACGGCCGTAAATGCCTTTGAAGGTTGGTGAGTCGGTGACGTGGAAACCAGTGGCGATGATCAGCGCATCGATTTCCCGCTCGGTTCCATCTGCGGTCACGATGGAGTTCTCACGGACCTCTGTGATCCCGTCGGTGACCAGATCAACGTTGTCCCGGTCGAGAGCAGGGTAGTAGGCGTTCGAGATCAGCATCCGCTTGCAGCCGATGCGGAAGTCGGGCGTGACCTTCTTGCGTAGCTCAGGGTCACGGATCTGCGCGAAGATCATGCCTTGCGCGAGAGCCTGGAGCCCGGCCATCAGCTTCGGCGCCTTTGCGAGACCCACAACCTGGGTTTCGCGCGCAGCGTAGACACCGGCGCGGGCGAGGCGCTGCAGTCCTGGAATATTGCGGAATGCCCACCGCTCGATCCCGAAATATGGCCGGTCGAAACGGGGCAGCACCCAGGGCGCTGTCCGCTGATAGACATCGAGCTGCGCGACCTCGGGCGCGATGGAAGGCACGATCTGGATTGAGGAAGCGCCGGTGCCGATGATTGCAACGCGCTTGCCCTTGAGATCAGCCGAATGATCCCAGCGCGCAGAGTGGAACATCTGCCCTGCGAAGGATCCAATACCCGGGATGGCAGGAAGGGCCGGTTCACACAAGGCTCCAACGCCGGAAACCAAGAACCGCGCGGTGACGCGCCCCGCTGAGGTTTCGATAACCCACTGGCCAGATGCGGTGTCCCAGCGTGCCTCTTGTACCTCACAGCCGAACAGGTGGTTCTCGACGACGCCAGCGTCCTCGGCAACCTTGCGGAGGTATGCCTGGATCTCGGGCTGACGGGAGAACGAGCGGGACCAGTCGCCCAGCGCGAATGAGTAGGAGTACAGCTGCGAGGGGACGTCGCATGCGGCGCCAGGGTAGGTGTTGTCACGCCACGTGCCGCCGACTTCGTGGCCGCGTTCCAGAACGATAAAGGAGTGGGTGCCGAGCTCCTTCAGTTTGATTGCTGCGCCAAGGCCGGAGAAGCCGCTGCCGATCACGGCAACGTCGACATGGCGCGCAGCGGTTTTTGTACCCGAATCTTCAGACCTCACTGTCATGCCAATGACCATAGCCCGCTACTGAGTGCGAGTCAATAGGCTTGCTGAATTCCAGTCAATAACTACAATGGGACTATGGCAGGTTCAAAACGCACACGACTATCGCCTGAGCAACGGCGCGCACAGCTCATTGAGCTGGGCATGGACCTGCTGGCACGTAAGCCGATCGAGGAGATTTCGGTCGAAGACATAGCCGACGAGGCGGGTGTGTCCAAGGGGTTGCTCTTCCACTACTTCGGATCGAAGCTCGAGTTCCAGGCTGCACTTGTCCGAAACGCCGGAGAACAGCTCGTTGCCGCGACCGCGCCGGACCTCTCACTAGCTCCCGTTGATGCTCTGCGCGGTTCGCTGAACCGGTACATCGACTTTGTCGAGCAAGCTCCCAACCTCTATGTCTCAATGTTGCGTGGTGCGTTGAGCGACGTCCCGGGAATGTCAGGGGCAGTCGAAAAGTCCCGCGGCCAGATTGCGGGCCGGATACTCACCATCATGCCCGCGCTGGGGGTTGAGCACAGCCCGCTGCTCGACTTCGCGGTCCGCGGCTGGATCGCGCTCGTCGAGGAAACGGTCATCCGATGGTTGCACGAGCGCACCGTCAACCGTGAAGAGATTCTGGAGCTGCTCACTGGCGCACTCCCTGGCGTCGTACTTGCGCCGATGCTGGGCAGCCACGATGTGCTGGAACAGTTCTTCCCGGGGTTCTCCGGCACGATAGAGCCACCAGTTCCGGACGCTGCCGCCGGATAACCCACCGCGCCACTGCTACGTCAAGGCCGGGCGATCACATCGCCCGGCCTTCACGTTCTGCCGACTACTCGAACGCAGTATCGATCAGGTGCTGCTGCTCCACTGCGTGAACCTTGCTCGAACCCGATGACGGCGCAGACATCGAGCGACGCGAGACCCTTCTGAGCTTCGGGAAAACATCGGGAAGAACCTCGGGCAGATTGAGACCAAAGAATGGCCACGCGCCCTGGTTCGCCGGTTCTTCCTGGACCCACCGGAACTCTTTCACGTTGGGGTAATTGGCGATCGCCTCACGCAAACGGTGCCGCGGAACCGGGTAGAGCTGCTCGATCCGGATCACCGCGACATCCTCACGGTTTTCCTTCTTCTGATGGGCGGCAAGCTCGTAGTACAGCTTTCCGCTGCACAGCAGGATCTTGGATACCTTCGATCGCCGCTCTTCTGACTCACCGGCCAGTGTGGGATCGTCGATCACACTGCGGAACTTCCCTGTCGTGAAGTCCTCGACGGGGCTCACAACAGCCTTGTTGCGCAACATCGACTTCGGTGTGAACACCACGAGCGGACGATGTACGCCAGCCTTAGCGTGGCGACGCAACAGGTGGAAGTAGTTCGCTGGGGTAGAGGGCACCGAAACCGTCATCGAGCCTTCGGCGCACAACTGCAAGAATCGCTCGATTCGGCCGGAAGTGTGGTCCGGTCCCTGACCTTCGTGGCCATGCGGCAGGAGTAGAACGACGTTTGAGAGCTGCCCCCACTTTGCTTCACCAGACGAAATGAACTCATCGATGATCGTCTGCGCGCCATTGACGAAGTCGCCGAACTGGCCTTCCCACAGGACAAGTGCCTGTGGGTTTCCGACGGAGTAGCCGTACTCGAAGCCGAGACCCGCGAACTCGGTTAGCGCCGAGTCATACACCATAAACTTGCCCTCACCGTCATCGGCGAGCGTTGTAATTGGGCAATACTCAGCTTCGGTCTTGCGGTCGATGATCACGGAGTGGCGCTGAGTGAACGTTCCGCGCCGAGTGTCCTGTCCCGTCAGGCGCACAGTCCGCCCTTCGGCGACGAGCGATCCGAACGCGATCAGCTCGCCGAACGCCCAGTCGATGTTGCCCTTTCGGGTCATCTCGTGGCGTCGCTCGTACACGGGCTTGACGCGAGGGTGCGGTGTGAACCCCTCAGGCATGTTCAGGTGAGCATCGCCGATCCGCTCGACGACCTCCTCGTCAACGGAGGTCTGCACGTTCGTGGGCAGCACCTGGTCCTCTTCGACCGAGGGACTGGGTGCCGGCGGGTATTTCTCGAGCTCTCGAACCTCATTGAAGACGCGTTCAAGTTGGCCCTGGTAGTCGCGCAGCGCATCCTCGGCCTCTTTGAGCGAGATGTCGCCACGTCCGATGAGAGCCTCTGTGTACGTTTTGCGCACACTGCGCTTCGTGTCGATGAGGTCGTACATTCTCGGCTGCGTCATTGACGGGTCATCGCCCTCGTTGTGACCGCGACGGCGGTAGCAGATGAGATCGATAACGACGTCCTTGTTGAACTTCTGGCGGAAGTCCACTGCGAGCTGTGCCACCCACACGCATGCCTCAGGATCATCGCCGTTGACATGGAAGATCGGCGCACCGATCATCTTCGCCACGTCGGTGCAGTATTCGCTGGATCGCGAGTGCTCGGGCCTTGTGGTGAAGCCAACCTGGTTGTTGACGACAATGTGGACGGTTCCGCCGGTACGGTAGCCCCGCAGCATCGCAAGGTTGAGCGTCTCCGCAACGACGCCCTGACCAGCGAAGGCAGCATCGCCGTGCAGCAGGAGCGGCACGACGGAGAAGCCTTCCTCGCCCTTGTCGATCAGATCCTGCTTTGCCCGGACGAGGCCCTCAAGGACCGGGTTGACGGCTTCGAGGTGAGAAGGATTCGCCGTTAGCGACACGGTGATGTCGTTGTCGCCAAACATCTGGATGTAGGTGCCACTCGCGCCGAGGTGGTACTTGACGTCTCCTGAACCGTGCGCCTGCGACGGATTCATGTTGCCTTCGAACTCGGTGAAGATCTTCGAGTACGGCTTTCCGACGATGTTCGCCAGCACGTTGAGGCGACCGCGGTGTGGCATGCCGACGACGACTTCGTCGAGCGCATAGTCAGCGGAGCGATCGATGACTGCGTCCATCATCGGGATGACCGACTCAGCGCCCTCCAGTGAGAATCGCTTCTGGCCTACATATTTGGTCTGCAGGAATGTTTCGAACGCTTCGGCCGCGTTGAGCTTTGACAGAATGTACTTCTGTTCGGCGACTGGTGGCTTCTGGTGCTTCACCTCGACGCGCTCCTGCAGCCACTGGAGCTGCTCGGGCTCGAGGATGTGCATGTACTCGACGCCGATCTTGCGGCAGTACGAATCGCGCAGCACACCAAGCACATCCCGCAGCTTCATCCGCTCGCGGCCCGCGAACCCGCCCACTGTGAACTCTCGGTCGAGGTCCCACAGGGTCAGTCCGTGCGTCTTGACGTTCAGGTCTGGGTGGCTCGCTAGCGACTCGACGTTGTAGCGCAGGGGATCGGTGTCCGCCATCAGGTGGCCGCGGTGCCTATATGCAGCAATGAGCTGAAGAACGCGGGTGTTCTTGTCAATCGCACCAGGCGGGATATCCCGGCTCCAGCGGATCGGCTCGTAGGGAATCCCAAGCGCTGTGAAGATCTCGTCGTAAAACTCGTCCGACAGGATCAGTGTATGAATCTTGCGCAGGAACTCGCCGGATTCAGCACCCTGGATGATGCGGTGATCGTAGGTCGATGTCAGTGTCATCAGCTTGCCGACACCAAACTCAGCGATCTTTTCCTCGCTAGCGCCCTGGAATTCGGCGGGATACTCCATCGCGCCCGCGCCAACGATCGTTCCCTGGCCCTGCATGAGCCGCGGCACAGAGTGAACGGTGCCGATCGTGCCGGGGTTCGTGAGGGAGATCGTCACTCCCTGGAAGTCCTCAGCAGTGAGCTTGCCATCGCGTGCGCGACGGACGAGATCCTCGTATGCGTGCCAGAACTGCAGGAAGTTCATGGACTCGCACTTCTTGATGGCCGCGACCACAAGCGTGCGACTCCCGTCCTTGCCGGGCAGATCGATCGCTAGACCGAGGTTAGTGTGTGGCGGGGTGACAAGATTCGGTTTCCCGTCGACCTCTGCGTAGTGGCGGTTGAGGCTCGGGTAGTTCTTGATCGCTTGAACGATCGCGTACCCGAGGAGATGGGTGAACGAGATCTTGCCGCCGCGGGTGCGGGCGAGATGGTTGTTGATTACCAGGCGGTTGTCGATCATTGCCTTGGCAGGTACAGCACGCACACTCGTGGCGGTGGGGACGGTGAGCGACGTATTCATGTTTCGCGCAACCGTCGCGGCAACGCCGCGCAGCACCTTGGACTCTTCGGTCTTCGGTTCTGGGGACGAAGTTTGAGAACCCGACTTGGACGCAGGCTTTGAGGCAGCAGGCTTTGAGTCGGCGGGCTTTGAGTCGGCGGACTTGCTTGACTTGCCTTTTCCGTCGTCAGGCTTGCTGGCGGGCTTGGCGGGGGCGGTTTTCGTTGCTGCTTTGCTTGTGGCGGCAGCTGATTGTGAACTCGACGAAGTCGTCGTCTTCTTTGATTGCGAGCTATTCTCTCCGGGCTTGTAGTCCTTGAGGATGTCGTGCCATGCGGGATCCACGGACGAGGGGTCGTCCTTGTATCGCTGGTACATCTCTTCGACCAACCACTCGTTCTGTCCGAACTGTGAAAGTGAACTGCTGGTCACGGCCGTTCTCGCCTCGTTTCCCTCTCGATCACCGACTTGGCGCCTCCCATGTAGAGGCTAGTCCCTCGCCGGAGTGTGTACCTGTTTGGCACGCTAGTCCCTCAGTGCTACGGGATGGTTACCGACTCCCCGATCGCATTGTCGTCTGACGGTGAGGCCTCCGGGGCGCGATTGAGCGGATTCCCACAGATTGGCATAGGTTCCTCCGCACCTCCGCAGTTCCTCATGTGTGCCAGCTTCGACGATTGCGCCGTGGTCAACTACAAGTATGCGGTCTGCACGCGCGGCGGTTTCGAGCCGGTGCGCAACAACGACCGATGTCCGGGTTGACAAAAGCCGTTCGCTTGCCCGCAATACAAGATTCTCTGTCGCAGGATCGAGTGAAGCGGTGGCTTCATCGAGGAGCATGAGATCGGGTGCGGCGAGCGCCGCCCGCGCGAGCGCGATGAGTTGGCGCTCGCCGGAGGAGAGCCCACGGCCGCCTTCGCCAATAGGTTCATGCATGCCATACGGCAATCGCGAAATCATCTCGATCGCACCCACCTCTGCGGCTGCGTGCTCGATGGCACCTGGGGGTGCGTCGGGCCGGGCGAATGCAATATTGCTTGCGACATCACCAGTAAAAAGGTGTGGCTCCTGCGGAACAATTCCAATCTTGCCCCGATATTCGCTAAGAGCGAACTCTCGGATGTCCTGTCCGTCGGCCCGGACCGCGCCAGCAGTTGGGTCGTAAAACCGGGCAAGCAGCTTTACCAGCGTGGATTTCCCCGCCCCAGTAGGGCCAACCAGTGCGGTCGTAGATCCTGCGGGGAGATTGACGCTGACGCCACGCAGGACAGGTTCGCCTGCGCCGCCGTAGGTAAACGCAACGTCTTCGAAAGAGAAGTCGCCCTGCGTGCTTGTTCCGATGGCGCGACCACGCCCGACTGGTGCGGCGCTGACCGACTCCTGCGTCCGGAGTAGGTCCGAGATGCGACGTAAACCTACTCGGGCCTGCTGGTATCCATCAAAGACCTGGGAGAGCTGCTGAATAGGGGAGAATAAAAGCCCCAGGTAGAGCACGAACGCAACCAGAACTCCCGGTGATGTCGTGCCCTCGGCGATCCGGTAAGCCCCCACGAACAGCACCACAGCTAGGGCGAGATCGCTGAGGAGCGCGATGCCGGGAAAGTACACCGCAATTGCGCGTTGCGCCCGCATACGGCTGCGGCGGTACCGTTCGGCCCGGTGCGAGAAGCGCTGCGCAGCGTGTTCCTCGCGGTTGTACGCCTGAGAGGTGCGCAGCCCCGCGATGTTTTCCTGGAAGTCCGCATTCACAACGGAGATCCGCTCGCGAGCCTGGGTGTATGCGGCGCTAGAGATTCGCCGGAAGACAACAGTGGCGGCAATGAGCAGCGGAAGCATAACGAGCGCGATGCCAGCAAGTGTGAGATCTGTCACAAGCAGGGCTGTTGTGACACCGAACAGCATGAGCACGCTGACAACCGCTGTGGCGAGGCCTGTTTGCAAAAAGGACGACAATGCATCGATATCTGTCGTCATGCGCGTCATGATGCGGCCAGACTGCTCGCGCTCGTAATAGTCCATGCCGAGCCGCTGCAAGTGCGAATAGGTACGCACTCGAAGGTTGTACAGCACTCGTTCGCCGGCGCGGGCAGTGACAAGAATCATAATGCTCGCAGCGATCCAGCCCGTCGCGACGAGTGCGACTCCGGCGCCGACCGACCACCAGATCATTTCCGGACGGTCGTTCAGCACGCCGTTGTCGATCGCGATGCGGGCGGCCGTGGGAAGGAGCATCGTCGTTGCGGCGTCGACGGCGAGGAGCCCCACCGCGAGCGCGAGTAAGGCCCGCACCGGACGCAGAGTGCGCGTGAGACGAAATTCGCGGTCTGGCTCGGTTCCTTCTCGTTCATCGGGGGGCGGCGCATCACACACGTCGGGCAGCCCCGCGAGCGCGTCCACGAGTTCAGGTCTGGATGCAGGGGTATTGAGGTACACCGACTCGGGTTTGCGCGTCCACAGAGACGCAGGCTGAGGCACTTGAGCAGGTGTATCTGTCGGCTGGAGTGCGGGGCGTGCAGCGATGCTCTCTTTCTCGGAGAGCTCGGTGTCCATCAGAGTCCGGAAGAGCTCGCACCGGGCGATCAACTCATCCTCTGTGCCAACATCGACAATACGACCTGCATCGAGCACCGCAATCCGGTCCGCGACGCGCAACGAGGACTTTCGATGTGCCACGGTAATCGTGGTCCGAGGCTCTACTCCATTCCGGAGCCTCTCGAGAATCTTTGATTCAGTGACTGAATCGACTGCGCTCGTTGCGTCATCGAGTACGAGTAGCCGGGGCCGGGCATACAGCGCCCGAGCGAGAGCGATGCGCTGCCTCTGACCACCGGACAGGGTGAGCCCCCGCTCGCCCACATGCGTGTCATATCCATCAGGCAGCGTGTCGATGAACTCACTTGCCTGCGCATGTTCGGCGGCCTCGCGGATGGATTCGACCGTAGCGTCAGGCTCGCTCAGCGCGATATTCGACGCGATCGTGTCAGAGAAGAGGAACGGCTCGTCAAACGCCAGGGCGACGTGCTGGCGCAATTCAGCTGTTCGGACGTCCTCCACGCTCACACGGCCTGAGTCGTTGTAGAGCTCGATCGAACCGCTCTCAGGTGCGTAGAAACGCGGAATGAGCTGAGCCAAGGCGGATTTGCCCGAGCCCGGGCGTCCTACGATGGCTAGACACTCGCCAGGCTGAACGCGCAGCGACAACCCGGACAACACGCGGGCCTCAGGGCTGAACCCGAAGTTCACGTCCCGGAACTCGATCCCGAGTGCACCCGCCGGGACCTCACGGGGGTGGTGCGGGTCGGCGAGGTGAGGCTCAGTGTCGATCAAGTCGAAGACTCGCTCAACTGCTGCGCGCGACAGCTGCGCGGTGACGATCAGTCCGGACAACAGGCGGGCAATCCCGGTCATTGCGGTGAGGTAGGCGGCGAAGGCGAGGAACGTGCCGATCGTGATGGTGCCGCGGAAAGCCAGGACACCGCCGGCGGCGATGACACATACCAGACCAAGTTGAGGGATGGTGGACATCGTGGGGGTGAAGCGAGCATTGATTCGTGCCGCGCGCATGCGTTCCCCATACAGCTTCCGGCCGAGGGTGCGCAGTACCTGAACCATGCGCTGTTCTTGACCGAAACCTTTGACGATCCGGACCCCGGTGACGGTTTCCTCAACGTGCTGGGCGACGTCGGCGCCGCTCTGCTGCGCCGCCCATGTCGCTGCGTACAGCCGCTGGCGGTAGTGCCGCACAGTCAGCCAGATTGCCGGTGCCACTGCGACGACTGCCAGGGTGAGCGGAATCGACAAATAGGCCATCGCGCCGAGAGAAAGCAGGAACTGCAAAACGGCGCCCGCGGACAACGGTGCCATCGCCAGCAGCCCCTGGAGCTGCTGGAGATCGCTGATAGATCGGGAAACAACCTGACCGGTGCTGAGCTCATCTTGTTTCTTGCCATCCAGCCGCTGCAGCGTTGCAAGCAGTTCGAGTCGCAAATCGTGCTGGACGTCGAGCGATAACTTCCCTGCAAGCATCCGTCGCAGGAACTGTCCACCGAATCGAACGACGGCCATGGCAGCGAGTGCCGCTGCCGCGATGCCGACAACTGCTGTGTTTCCGGCCATCGCCTCATCGACAACCAGTTTCGTGATGAGTGGGACCGCAACTTCGATAGCCGTGGCGATGAACGTAGCCCCGAGCGCACCTGCGACCAGCCGGGGATGCCGCAAGCACTGAGCGATGAGACGCCGCAGCCACCCCGTCGGTGCTGGTGGACTCGATAGTTCGTGCATTGTCGTTCGACGCTACTCGGCGCTACTGACAAAAACGCAATCGTCAGGTGACTGCAGGCGGTGTCTCATCCGGGCGGACCGGAGGTGGAGCGGTGCCATCGCCGAAGGGTCTGCCACCGAGTTCCTCTCGGTGGTGGGCGGTGGACAATGAGTGCAGTGCCGGGCCCTGAGGCACGATTTTCGTGGGATTGATGTCTGTGTGAACGATGTAGTAGTGGTCCTTGATTTGGCCGAAGTCGATGGTGTCACCGAAACCGGGCGTCTGGTAAAGGTCTCGGGTATACGCCCAGAGCGCCGGATACTCGGTGAGCTTCTTTTCGTTGCATTTGAAGTGACCGTGATACACCGCGTCGAAGCGAATGAGGGTGGTGAACAGCCGTACGTCTGCCTCTGTGATGGTCTCGCCGACCAGAAAGCGCTGGCCAGCCAGTCGGGACTCGAGCCAGTCCAGACGGTCGAACAACCGGGCGTATGCCTTGTCGTACGACTCTTGACTTCCGGCGAAGCCACACCGGTACACACCGTTATTGACGTCCCGGAAGACAAGTTCCATCACCTCATCGATCTCGTCACGGTGAGACTCGGGGTAGAGGTCAGGGGCACCAGGGCGGTGATGTGCCCGCCATTCACTCGAGAAGTCAATCGTCATCTGAGGGAAATCATTCGTGACGACTTGGCCCGTTGGTACGTCCACAACCGCGGGAACCGTGATCCCGCGGTCGTACTCAGGAAACCTGGCGAAGTAAGCGTCCTGCAGACGCGGGATGCCGAGGACAGGGTCGACGCCACCAGGATCGAGGTCGAACGTCCAGCTCCGCGCATCATGTACGGGCCCGCAAAGGCCCAGCGAGATGGCGTCTTCTAGCCCAAGAAGGCGCCGCACGATAACCGCGCGGTTTGCCCACGGGCACGCACGAGCAGCCACGAGGCGGTAGCGGTCAGGCTCCACGGGGAAGCCGTCACGACCGTCCTCGGTAATGCGCGTGGCGATATAGCGCATGTCACGGGTGAATTCCTTGCCGGTCTCGACGTAACTTCCGAGGCGGTCGTTCTCGCTCATCCCATCCCTCAATTGTTGACGACTAAACCACTTACACTGTACTCGCGCGGTTCGTGCTGCCCCCGAACACCGCGCGAATTCGGCTATGGATTCCAGGTTCGTTCAACGCGGTGACGAATTGGTGGCCGGACTCCGGGGGCACCGCCCGTCGTCCCCAGAGCGCGGGTCTTGGCTGCGAAGTGACATACGGGACGCCGACAGCACTTCTCCGTATAACTGAAGGCTCCGCGAGGATCGCTGCCGCGACGCCATCATGAGCGGTGAATATCGGTTCCCTGCTGCCGTAGTACTCGCTGCAGTACCGGACGTACTTTCCGTGGATCGCGCGGAGTAGCTCAGGTACCGGCTCCGGGGTCCCATCCGCGGATCCGCGGGAGAAGAACTCCGAGGCAGAAAACCGAAACAGCCCGGTGACGTTCATTCCTGCCCAAACGAAGACGCCGGGCGCGGCAGCCACCCGAGCTGCGGCCTGGGGGGCGATGAACGTGTTGGTGTCTCCTTTGTCGACGAATTGCGGGTAACGGACTCTGACGGCGGCAACCTCGTCGTCAAGTCCCATCCCACCGGAAACGACGACGCTGCGGAAGTTGCGCAGTGCATTGCGGTCGAGTTCCAGAGCGCCCGCCAGGTTACTCAGCGGTCCGAGCGCGAGTAGTGAGACTTCGCCTGGCCGGCTTGCGCCAATTCGAGCGATGAACGCACCAGCGTCACCGTCGCCACCGTGAGAAACAAGGGAAGCGCTGGAGGCTGACGGCATTCTGGATCGCAGGTCGCCAAACCCATCTCGACCGTGCGGGGAGGGGGGAAGGTCATGCGGCCCCTGCCGTCCGACCGCGATGGGAATGTCGCGGACCCCCGCGCATTCAAGGACCCGCCCGACATTCATTGCGGCCTGCTCCGCTGAGCAGTTTCCCTGCGTTGTACTTATGCCGACAATCTCAATCTGCGGATCAGAAAGCAACAACGCCAGTGCTACCGCGTCGTCTACCCCGGCGTCAGTGTCGACGAGCACAGCGCGGCGTTCCACAGGCGGGGTGTGGCGTCAGCCGAACGACACAGTCGCAAGCACGCCGATCCGATGGAAACCCAACGCTTCCGCTAGGTGCCAGGCGCTGGTGTTGGTGCGATGTGCCCTCCATTGCGGCACGAGGCCCTCGTCTAGTGCGACGTTTGTGGCGATGAGAGCGACCGTCTTCGCGTAGCCCTGCCTACGGGCATCCGCAACGGTGAGCGCAGTCATGTTGGCCACAAATCCCTGCCATTCCCGGTAGGCCGCACAGGCAACGGGGTCCATAGTTTCTTCCAGGAGTGTGAACCAGTGGGTCTGTTCATCGAGATCGGCGGCGGCGACATCGTCAGGCGGGCATAGGCGTTCGAGCCGCTCAGCCATTTCACGCTCACGTGAGATAAGCGGAGCTTGACTTGGGTGCATCGACGGTGGGGGCAGGTAATCGGGTGTGAAGAGAATTGTCTCCGCACGCGCCCGGTGAGCAGCTCGGTCTTTCGCGACTTCGAGTAGCCCGCGCTCGCTGCCCAGTGCCTCGTTCGACAACTTTGCGGCCCTCTCCACCGCCCACTCCGGGCCAAGAAACACGCTCGCTCCGAAGAGATTGAGAAAAGTCATTTCCCGCGTGATTTCAGGTATCAAGACGTGCGTTCGTTCTGCCGCGATGTCGCGGTCACCTATTCCAAGCGAGCGAGCCCAGGCGACCTTGAGGATCGAGGCGGCGTGTTCTGTAGCGGCGTCCATCACGAGTTGTCCTTATAGCCCTAGGTCGCGGCCGATGAGTTCCTTCATTATCTCGTCGGTTCCCGCCCAGATCCGCGTCACCCGTGCGTCCATCCACGCGCGCGCAACGCGATACTCCCGCATGAAGCCGTATCCGCCGTAGAGCTGTACACAATGATCGAGGACTTCATTTTGTATCGCGGCCGACCACCACTTTGCTTTCGCAGCGTCAACAGGAGTGAGTTCGCGTCGCGTGTGGGCGTCTACACATTGATCGATGTACGCTTGCGTCACTTCGAGCTTCGTGAGAATCTCCGCAAGCAGGAATTTGTTGTGCTGGAACTTGCCAATCGGCTGTCCGAACGCCTTTCGTTCCTTGGTGTATTCGAGCGTCTCCTCGTAGATCGCGACGGCGTGCGCGGTGCTCGCTACACTCGCGCTGAGGCGTTCCTGGGGGAGCATCTGCATCATGTGGATGAAGCCATTATCGGTCTCGCCGATGATGTTCGCCTGTGGCACCCGAACAGCGTCAAAGAACAGTTCGGCAGTGTCCGACTCGGGCTGGCCAACCTTGTCGAGTTTCCGCCCCCGTTCGAAGCCAGCCATTCCCGATTCCACGCCGAAAAGCGTGATTCCGCGAGCTTTCTTCGCAGGATCTGTACGCGCCGCAACGATCACTAGGTCGGCACTGTACCCGTTGGTGATGAACGTCTTCGAGCCGTTGAGGATCCAGTCTGATCCGTCCCGAACTGCTGTGGTCTTGAGCGCGGCGAGGTCAGAACCTCCCGACGGCTCAGTCATACCGATCGCAGTGACAATTTCACCCGAACAGAAGCCTGGCAGCCACCGCTGCTTCTGCTCGTCCGTAGTCAATTCGACGAGATAAGGCGCGCAGATATCGGTGTGAATGCCGAAACACGATGCCAGCGCGGCGCTGTGGCGAGCGAGTTCCTCTGCAAAGACCGCATTGAACCGAAAGTCTCCAGCTTCACTGCCTCCGTAGGCCTCAGGTATCTCGAGACCTAGGAGGCCAGATTCCCCCGCAGCAAGCCAGATATCGCGCGGAAGAGCCTTGTCCTCGATGAGTTCTTCACTGCGCGGCGCTACGTACCTGTGCACGAACTCCCGGGCAGATTCACGAAAGGCCTGGTGGTCGGGGCCGAAGAGGGTGCGGTTCATCATTCCTCCGTGCACAGGGCTGCTGCCTATTTGCTACCGAGTAGGACGCTACCGTGATCGTGATCTTCGCGGGGCCACACTGGCACGACTCAGACAATCTTGCCGTAAACACGGCGGTCCTGTCGCCTGTCGGCTCGCCAGAATGCCCCGTGCGTGGCAGTCTGCTTCTGTGGGAGATGACAGTCGCGGCATAGACGGCAAAGAGAGCGTCGTTGTTCATTTGACCTCAGAGTTCACTGCTAGCGGTGCGCGATTCGCCGTAGTCACCATCGACAATCCGCCGCTGAACTTGTTCAGCCGGCCGGTGTTCGCGCAGATGATCGAGCACCTTGAGTCCTTGCGGGCGGATCCACCTCGCGCTGTACTCATCGAGGCTGCCGGAAAGGTCGTCTCGGGCGGGGTTGACGTGCAAGTGTTTGAGGGACTTGACGCGACTGCCGGATCGGAGCTTTGGGAAGAACTGTTTGGCAGAATCATTCATCCCATCGAGGAGCTTCCCTGCCCGGTTGTTTTCGCAGCTCACGGTCTTACCTTGACGGCCGCCTTCGAGATCGCTCTTGCTTGCGACCTCATCGTCGCGTCGCCCGGCGCGAAGTTCGGTCTAGTTGAGACGGTGGTAGGACTCACGCCGTCGATGGGCGGTCCCCAGCGACTCGCGGAGCGTGCCGGATCGGGCCGGGCGCGTGAACTCGTCATGACGGCCGACTTGTACCCCGCGGATACGTTGCTGGCCTGGGGAGTTGTCAACAAGGTCGAAGACGACGTGGCCACTGCGGCGCGCACACTCGCTGAAAAACTCGCTGACGGTCCAACGCGCGCTCACCGCGCGACCAAACGGATCGTGGCGGCGTGGCGCTCTGGCGGTGTTCAGCATGCCGACGCGCTAACACCAGATATCTCGGGTGAGCTGTTTGAGACTGAGGACCTCCGGGCTGCGGTTCAGAGTTTTCTGACCCAGGGACCAGGTAAGGCATCATTCTCCGGGCGGTAGCTCCAGCGGGCCTTCGCTCCCGGACGTGTCGTGGATCACCGTTAGCCAGCGTCGTGGGGGCAGCCCGAAAGCGCGATGGGCATTGATGACCATGGCCTTGCCCAGCGTGCGGTTGCTCGCGGCCCCGATAGCCGCGCCGACTCCGAACGGAACGATGCGGCCAAGTGTCATGAAGCCCCGAGTTTGGGCCATGCGGATCAGCATCCGTCTGGCGAGCGCCGCGTTCAGCTTTCCCAAAGAGGGCGCGGGCAGATAGTTCGCGACCGAATCAGCCAGGCTCTTTCCTCTTCTGAGGGCCGTCTTTTCAGCGAGGAGAGAGCCAGAGCCTCCAAGTGCGATGCTCATCACGAGCGCCCGGCGCCGCTCAATGTCATCGAGTGGCAGTCCGTAGACCTCAGCCAGCGCAAGCGTGTAGAAAGCGCTAGTCGCAACGAAGACGGCGGTCTCGCCGCCCGCCGCGGCAAGTGCTGCGACGGTACCGACTCCAGGAACTGCTGCGGTCGCGCCAACGGCAGCCCCGCTCGCGGTGACTGTGTTGAGAAAGAAGCTGTCGATGCGGCCGACGATCTGAGCGGGGGTTTCGTCAGGGTGCTTCGTTCGTAGGTTCTGCACGAAGCTAGCGATAACCGGTCCGGGGATGTGTACGCCCCGGTCGAGCATTCGCATCACGATGCGTCCCGCGAACCCCGGATTATCGTCGGGGACCGCGAGCTCGGTCTTTTCAGACGGAAACTCTTCGCCGTCACGGCCTCTGCGGAGCTGCACGGTTTCTTTCTACCGCACCTTGCTGCTTAAATCCGGGTTGTGGCTGGCTTCCTCATCGGCTGACCGCCGAAGGATCAACTCGTTGATGTCGTCCATGACGGCTTCGGTAGCGTCTCGACCAGCCTGAATGAGCGCGGGGACGCCGCTCGCAGACCAGCGGGAATGTTTGGTTGTATCCGGGGTGATCAAGATGTCAGGCGTCTCATCATCGAACCCGCCCATGGCCTGCCGTAACAGCGCCATTGGGCGCATCGTGCGCTCTGGAGTCAGCCGGACTGTGATGACGCGGTCGGCGCCGAGGAGTCGGGCACCCCAAGTGGGAACGTTCGAGCTGAACGCACCATCGATCAGCAACGCGTCACCGATGCGGACAGGGGGGAACAGTCCCGGAACCGCGATCGTCGCCAGCAGTGCGGTGGGCACCGGGCCAGAATCGAGCAAGGTGGGTGCGAGCGTGCGAAGGTCTGTCGCGACCGCTGCGAAACGGCGTGGTAGAGCTTCGATTTCGCGCTCCCCAACGAACCGTTCTATAGTGCCAGCCAGCGCAGCCGGATCGAGCACGCCAAGTTTGCGCGGAACTGTCAAACGTCCGAAGTCGCGCCACTCGGCGCTTCTGATGATCTTGTCGAGCAGCCGGACCGACATTCCAGAGGCATAGCCGGCACCGATAAGGGCGCCTGCGCTGGTTCCCACCACAACACCGATCTTGACGCCAGCGTCCTCAAGCGCCGACAAGACTCCCACATGAGCCGCGCCCAGAGCCGCGCCACCGCCGAGGGCAAGCCCGACGACGAGGTCGCTGCTATCCCGTACTGCGGGCACCGGTGCATGTCGCCGTTGTGCCCGGCCGGCTGCGCCGAACGGCCCTGGCCAGGCGTCGAATTGATCACTCATTGTGCCTGCTGTCAGTGTATTCACGGTGTTACTTACGCTACCCGAAGCGCGGGGTGGATCAGGCCCGGTTAGCGGTGAGCACGGAGAATCTCTATCACCTCTGCATCCGGCACCTGGTGGAAGTCCTGAAACCACAATCCCACCGCGCCAAGGTCGGGGGTTATGAGGGGGCACACGACAGCGTCACAATGATCGTGCAGACGCTCTATGGCCTGGCTGGCGGCCACTGGAGCAGCGAGCACAACCTTTCGCGCATTGTGGGCCCGGGCGACGTCACACGCCGCGGCGGCTGTCGCGCCCGTCGCGATGCCATCATCCACGATGATCGCGATTCTTCCTTGCAGCGGAATTGGGGGAGATCCTTCCCGGAACTCCTCGGCCCGCCTGGAGAGTTCTTTGAGTTCGCGGTTCTCCGTGATTGAGATGTCGCGCGGATTTACGCGGGCGGAAGAGATCACGTCATCGTTGAGTATCTCCACCCCGCCTTCGCCGATCGCGCCCATCGCAAGCTCGCGATGATGTGGCACGCCTAGTTTGCGCACCACGATGATGTCCAGATCGGCGTGCAACGCGTCTGCGATCGCGGCCGCAACGGGCACACCACCGCGCGGCAGCCCCAGGACGACGGGTGAGTCGTCAATAAACTGGCGCAGTTCGCTGGCGAGAACCGCGCCTGCTTGCTGTCGGTTCGTGTACGTCATGGCACTCACCGGTCCTTCGCAGCCATTATCTCAGGCCTGCTGCTTCTGGCGCACAAGGGTTGGGAGCGAGGTTTCGAGTTCCCGCAGGGGAAGGCAAGGTGACTACACCGCAGTGGTGCGCAGCGGCTGTTCGGGAATGGTTGCCGTGTCTGACAAATACCATCTTAGAATCGTAAATCGAAGCGTACCGACCGGTACCCCTAACGCCTCGGCGGTATTCGTCACGCTATCGAACGCAGATGTCGCTGCGGATGGGCTTGCTGTGAGCTCAAGCAATGCCATTACAGCGCTGGCCTCGAGAGCCGGATCGATTGGGCCAGTCAGGGCCAGCAGATGTCGCCACGAGCGGTCGCCTGGATCGCCTAGGCCATTTCTCCACCCTTGCTCTATCACGGCTCGGCGGCTTCTGTCCGCCAGCGCTTTTGTGAGGTCGAGTGCAGAGTTCACGCCAGCGCGGTAGAAGGCGTCAGCAACGTGAAAGATCCCGGCCGCGCAGACGGCTGGGCCGTCACCCGTGTAACGCCGCCTGAAATTCCCGACTTTGCCCGCCCAGATCGCTGGCCCACCTACGTCATCGAAAGTCTCGAGCAGATCCCGCAGTCCGTCCTTATTGCCGAGATACCCGCGGGTGGCGCGATAGGCCTGGTAGCGATCGATCACATTGCTCACGGCGATGAAGTCTGAGCATGTTGCCTGGGCGGCTTCGATCGTGCACAGAGCGAGGCTTTGAGCGAGCGCGCTGCGGGCAAGCCAGCCAGAACGGGGACCGAGGGCGTTCTGGCAGATTGCCGCGACGCCTGCAACGTAGTTTGGAGCACTTGGAGCGAGGGCGCCGTTCAGCGACGTTTCTGAGGCGTTGTGCGGCTGCCTGCTTTCGGTACGTCGCGCCGACGACGTTGCTAAAGCACTCACGATCCCTCCCGGTGCTCCGCGCTGGTCCGGCTGGTTAGCCAAAGACCTTCCTGGGTGATGTATCGCACGCTCTAGCCTGAGTGTTGCACCTATCACGAAAGAATCACGGAACCGACGCGCCGGTGGTTTTTCTCAATGGGGGACACGCGGTAATAATGCTGCTCACGAGGCAGTAGACTGAGTAGCTAATGAGTAACAGTGAACCCGACCAGGCTTCGTTCGCCGGTCTTGGAATCGACGATCGAGTGCTACGGGCACTGGGAGACGTCGGCTATGAAACCCCGTCGCCCATTCAGTTGGCGACCATCCCGCACCTCGTCGCGGGTCGTGACGTCGTTGGTCTTGCCCAAACGGGAACCGGAAAGACTGCGGCGTTCGCAACCCCGATCCTGACGAGAATTGACGAAGAGCACGCACGGCCTCAGGCACTGGTCCTCACGCCTACTCGTGAGCTCGCCATTCAGGTCGCGGAAGCGTTCGGCCGGTACTCGGTGCACCTGCCCGGCATCCGTGTGCTCCCTATCTATGGTGGTCAGAGCTACGGTGTCCAGTTGTCCGGCCTGCGCCGCGGCGCCCACATCATTGTTGGCACTCCTGGCCGGGTCATCGACCATCTGACACGCGGCACCCTCGACATCTCGCAGCTGAGATTCTTGGTCTTGGATGAAGCCGACGAAATGTTGAAGATGGGTTTCCAGGAGGATGTCGAGCGCATCCTCGCGATGGCCCCCGAGGGGCGTCAGTCCGCGCTGTTCTCGGCCACGATGCCGCGCGCGATCCGCGAGATCTCCCGCACGTACTTGCGTGATCCCGCAGAAGTCACGATCAAGTCCACAACGAAGACCTCAGACACGATCAATCAGCGCTGGGTTCTGGTTTCGCACGCACGTAAACTCGACGCCCTCACCAGGTTCCTCGAGGTCGAGCCGTTCGATGCGATGCTCATCTTCGTGCGGACAAAGCAGGCTACTGACGAGCTTGCGGAGAAACTGCGAGCACGCGGGTTCGCGTCGACGTCCTTGAACGGTGACATTCCGCAGCCTGTGCGAGAACGAATTGTCGGGGAACTCCGCGCGGGGAAGATCGACATTCTGGTGGCCACAGATGTGGTGGCGCGCGGACTTGATGTCGAACGCATCTCCCACGTTGTCAACTTTGATATTCCTACCGACAACGACTCCTACGTTCACCGCATCGGTCGAACCGGACGTGCCGGCCGCAGCGGAGAAGCGTTGCTGTTCGTCACACCCCGTGAGCGGCGATTGTTGCGTTCCATCGAGCGCTCAACCGGCCAGCCATTGGAAGAGATTCAGGTTCCCACCGTCGAGGACGTGAACGCGCAGCGCGTGTCGCGATTCGAGGACGCGATTACGGAAAACCTATCGAATCCGGACCTCGCGCTCTTCCGTCGCCTGATCGAAGGATACGAGCGTGAGCATGACGTTTGCATGGCGGATATCGCCGCCGCGCTCGCAGTGCAGTCAACAGACGGCGATACCTTCTTCCTGAAGCCAGACCCCCCGGAGCGTCCGCGCAGCGAGCGTCCTGGGCGGGAAGGCCGCGAAAAATCCGGTAGCAAGTTCTCAGATAAGCCGGCCGGTGGTCGCCGCAGGGTAGCTGGCGATCGCCGAATGGCGACGTACCGAATCAACGTCGGGAAGAAGAACAAGGTCGCTCCGGGTGCGATCGTTGGTGCTCTCGCGAATGAAGGCGGACTGAATCGCGACGACTTCGGATACATCGATATCCGGTCGGACTACAGCCTCGTGGAGCTTCCCGCAGAGTTGCCTGGCGAGGTCTTCGACGCGTTGCGTGCGACCCGGATCGGCGGGGTGCGTATCGGCCTGCGCAAGGACGACGGTGCTCCCCGCGGGAACGACCGCAGCGCTGACAGGAATCGTCCCGCGAAATCTGATGAACGGCCGCGAAAGTCATTTCGGGACCGAAGCTAGCAGGGGCAAGCCAGCAGTTCGGGTGAGAGCGTCGAGCATTCCGGCTGCGGACGCTCCCCAGCCGAACTGTTCGGCACGCTCGCGAGCCGCAGCGCGGACAGCATCGCGCGGTTGCTGCACGATATGCATAACAGCGTCGGCGAACGCGCCATCCGTGTCGGCGGCTACCGCTCCGCAACCCGGCCTGATGATCTCGTGCAACGCGGACGAGTGAGAGGCCACGACCGGCGTCCCTGATGCCAGTGACTCGAGCGCTGAAAGACAAAAGGTCTCGTGTGGTCCCGGCGCAAGGGAGACATCTGCTGTCGCGAGCAGTCTGGCCAGCTGCTGCTGATCGTCGATGAATCCAGCGAATGTCACTGGAAGTCCGCGGGCTCTCCGTTCGAGTCGATCGCGCCGGGGCCCGTCGCCAGCGATGACCAAATGAACGCAATACCCGGCGTCGCGCAGCGCCCGGGTGGCATCAATGCTGCGCTCAACGTGCTTTTCCACCGAAAGTCTGCCGCTGTGAACGAGGAGGACGCCCCCGTTCGGCATCAGGCTGAGATGCATTTCCTCGCTTCGCTGGGCCGGATGGTAGCGGTGCATGTCAACGCCCAGTGGCACCCGGCGAACGTTGGTGGCATCGATCGACCGAAATTCTGCCGCAGCGAACTCTGTCGTACACACCACGGTGTCGTAGTCCCGTGCCATGTGTGCGTTGGCGATGTTTGCGAGTCGCTGTGCTGCCGGCACTGGCATGATCTGGCCGAGCAGCCTGTCCAAACGCTCATGCGAAACGACGACGCTCGGAATCCCCCGCTGGCGTGCCCAGCGGCCGAAACCACGCAGGGTCAACCTGTCAGAGACCTCTATCGCGTCTGGGCCGACTCCACGCAGCACGTCGGCGACCCGCCGGGGATCTGCCACTCGGTACCCGCCTGTACGCGGCAGCAGCAGGGAAGCGAGGACTATCCGGCGTACGCCAGAGGGGAGCACCTCTTCTCGATCTCGGGGGCCTGGCACGACAACGGTGACCTCATGGCCGACCGCTGCGTAGGCAGCCCCCCAGTTGTTCAGCGCAGTGCGCAGGCCGCCGGAGCGGGGTCCGTAGAAGTTAGCCAACTGCACGATCCGCATCAGTGGATGATCGGCGCGCGACACCTACGCCGGGTTGTACCGGGATGGTCGATGCGTGAATACGCGATGAACAGCAACTTCGGTATCGCGGCTGCACGCCAGATCCCGGACTAATATTGAATCCCTATGAAAAGCGAAGATCGCGCACCGTCGGCGAAACGTCGGTCGGCGGCGGACGCTGAGCCGCATTACACGCGGCTCAGTCGCAATATGACCGATCTACTCAGCGAACTGCGCGTGGCTCAAGCGTCGGTTCAGATTCTGTTCGGCTTTCTTCTGGCAGTCGCATTTACTGAGCGCTTCCGTGAGGCTTCGACCTTCGAAAAGAGTCTGCACCTCATCGCGGTTCTCCTCACTGCCCTCTCAACGGCATGCCTTGTTGGACCGGTGGTCTGGCACCGAATGCTGTTCGGAGAGGGTCTACGCAGGGAAGTGGTGACGGCAGGAAATCGTGCTGCTCTAATCGGCACCACAGCGCTTTTTGGGGCGATCGCCGTGGTCATAGCCCTCATCGTCAAGGTGACATTTGGACCCGTCCCCACAGCAATCGTGGCGCTCGGGATTGTCGCGATGTTCATATCAATGTGGTTCGTATTGCCACTGCGTATCAGGGCGGTTGCGCGTAAGAGGGACGCTAATTGACCGCGATCGGATCTTCCAGTTCGGTGAAAGCGGTATTTGCGAGCGTCGGCTCGAGCAAGACGCGGTGAGAGGCGTTCCATCTGCGGATCGACACGACCAGGTCAACATTGGCGACGTCTAGTCGCTGGGCGACCGCATGCACAACGGAGCCCAATTCCTCGGCATCGCCAGTCACGCTGGGGAGGTCGAGCACCGTGCGCATGAATGGTAAGCAGCTTTCCATAGACCACGTGGACTCAACGGGAATGACGCCCGCGATTGTCAGCAAATAGTCCCAGTTCGCAGCGAAGCCATGGCTCACAACTGAGCGCCAGGCCCGCACTAGAAGGGCTCGCGTTTCGGGATGTCTCTGAAGAGCAGCGAGGTCAGCGGTCGAGTCCACACGCAGACCGTAGAACGCGTCGGCTGCTTTACCGATCGATCGGGCCTTTACTCGTTGTGCTGGGCTGGAGTCCCGGCGCTTGTAAGTAGCGACTTTACCGGCCCAGGCATGAGCCGAGCCGGATTCCTCGAATGTTCGCAGCAACGCACGGATCCCATCGTCGTGTTCGAGGACCCCTTGAGCGGACCTGTATGCGCAGTAACGACTTGCGACTGACAGTGCGGTGGGATAGTGACCCGCTGTCGCCTGGATCGCGTCGATCACGCAGAGACCGAGACTCCGGCGGTACCACTCTGCTGCTGGCCACACCTCAGGCGAGCCCAGGTAGCGGCGACACCCAGCAGCGACACGATCGAGCACATGCGCTGACAAATCCACGCCAGGCCTCCGTCCGTTGAGCTCCTAGCAGCCTTTAATCCAGAGTACGAGAACTTTCCGGGACTAGGTGGTGAGCCGCGAGCCTCCTAACTGGTTCTCAGGTTTTCCAAGAGTGCCCGTGGTTCTGCAAACGAAACTTGTCATACCCCGTCCGTAGTGTGCGGCCATGATCATCGTGAGCACCGCAGTAGCGAGTTCCGCGGCAGAGGACGCAGGTCCTGAAGGTCCACGGTTTGTGTGGTCCTGGGTGGACCATACGGGCGCCAGTGGAACGGGGGACTCGTACGGAAGTGCAGATAATGCGCAGTTACGTGCGGTACTTGATTCGATCAAGCGTCACCCAGGTACCGAACCCTTAATGGTCGAGTCGGGTTCGGCAGCTCTGGCTGAGCAATGGAACGTGGGGCGTGAATCCGGCCGTTTGGCTGCGAAGATCGCCGGCCTCGATGACTGCCTCCTGGCTGAGCTGGACGACTTGGTTGCCAACCGGAGGGGGCCGGTGAAGGTCCGATGGGCGCGTGGTGACGTTCTCAGTCATTACCAGGCAAAAGCGGCACAGCTAGCCGCGTGTTCGACCACGGTTCGGCGAGGAATCCGGGGTACCTTGGCAGCGTGCTGATGCCGAAGTAGGGGGAGTTCTTGTGCGTGGTCGGGTAAAGGGGCTAGTAGTTGCCGCAGTATGTGTCGTGGGCGTCTCTCTGTCCCCAGGGTGCGCCATTCCAGGCCGGGCCGGGGATAATGCCCCAGCGCAAGTGAACGAGCACGTCCCGAAGGAAACTGACTCCGAAACGGGTCAGCCGGTCCCGGAGGTAGTGGGCGATGGTGACGGCGGTATCGCGCTTTCTGCCTCGCAGCAGTTCTTCGGCAGGGCTCCGTTCGTCGTCCTCGCGCCTGAGGACGACCACGATGCGATAGTGCGAGGTGCGTCGCTCGCGGTGGCGACATCCGTGCCGCTTCTCGTTGTCGGCCCCGCCGATGAAGCGTCGATCGCGCAGGAGCTCGGTCGCCTCAATGCGGACACTGCCGTGGCAGTTGGTAGTGTTCCGGCGATTGATGGTGCAGACATTCTTGCCATCGATGGGAGCCCAGAGCAGCTCAGCGAACTCACCGGACTCACCTTCAGGCCAGAGGAACTCTCGGACATCTCCGAAGCGGGGGCTGCGCTTGCTGCACTCGACTCGAGCGAGCACGTACTGCTGACCATTCCGTCGGCCGTGGTGGAGCCGAGCGAGAACACCGGTGACGGCTCCGTGGCGGCCACCGATGCCACCCTGCCCAGCTTCGGGCGCGGCAGTCAGGACACGCAGGTGGTCGTTTTCACCTCACCGAACGGTGTTCCCGAGCCTGGTGAGCGGGCAGACCACGTCGCGGCGACTGCTGTGGCCAAAGCAGCGGGAGCGCAGGTCGTGGTACTGCCCGTGCCAGATCCGCGGGTCAACCGGGAGTCCGTCG